>NZ_CP075189.1:0-600000 GCF_020510565.1 Ferribacterium limneticum | reverse complement strand
CCCAAGGCCAATGGCGATTGCTCGCTGATGCCCAACATTACGCACAAGCCGCAGGATCGCTCCATCAACCTTGGCACGCTCAAGAACCTCCACGGTCAGCGGCTCCCTGACCGAACCATCATCCACTGCCAAAACAAAGAGCGTCGCCCCGTACAACGCCCGAAGTTCACGAAAAAGGCGCTCAGCAACATCGCGATCTTCGTAGACCGGCGTAACGACGATCAGCTTGTGCGCACTCATTTACCGTGACTCAACAGCTGGTCGAAATATTCAATGGTCCGACGAAGGCCATCCTCGAGACAAACGGAAGGCTGCCAATCGTTTAGATGTTTGCGCGCCAGGGAAATATCCGGCTTGCGCTGCATGGGATCATCCACCGGCAAGGGGAGGAAGATGATCTTTGCACTGGCCCCCGTCAATTCAATCACGATTTCTGCGAGTTGCCGGATAGTGCATTCGCACGGGCTTCCCAGGTTGATCGGCCCAGGCAGGCCCGGCTCGCCGTTCGCTCCGGAAGGCATGTCCATAAACCGGATAAAACCCTCGATGAGGTCATCCACATAACAAAAACTGCGCGTCTGCCGACCATCGCCACACAGCGTAATGTCCTCTCCCCTCAGTGCCTGGACGATGAAATTACTCACCACTCGACCATCGTTGGGATGCATGCGAGGACCGTAGGTATTGAAAATGCGCGCAACACGGATATCGAGTCGGTGTTGTCGATGGTAGTCGAAGAACAAGGTTTCGGCGCAGCGCTTGCCTTCGTCATAGCAACTACGCGGCCCGATTGGATTTACGTTCCCCCTGTAACTCTCGGTCTGCGGGTGCTCGACAGGGTCGCCGTACACCTCGCTCGTACTCGCCTGAAAGATACGGGCTTTCAGACGCTTGGCCAGACCCAGCATGTTAATGGCGCCATGTACGCTGGTCTTGGTCGTTTGTACCGGATCATGCTGATAATGAATCGGACTCGCCGGGCAAGCCAGGTTATAGATCTGATCAACCTCGATATAGAGCGGAAACGTAACGTCGTGGCGTATGAATTCGAAACGAGGATGGCCGTGCAGATGGTCGATATTGCGCTTGGTGCCGGTAAAAAGGTTATCTGCGCAAACCACTTCGTCCCCACGTGCGATCAGGCGGTCGATCAGGTGCGAACCGAGAAACCCAGCACCACCAGTAACCAATATTTTTTTACGTGAATCCAAGTAGCGCATTTTTCAGACCAAACCAGGTAGTCAATAATTTTTCACGCCGTCAGCGCAAAGTAGTCGTCTTTGAGCTACCAGCACACGCCTTTGCCCCCCGCCAAACCACCGAAACATACGGAAGTAACAGATGACACTTGCAAAGGGAGAACCTTTTCAACGCCAATACTGCACGAAGCAATATTGACGAACGTGATAATTATCACGATTCTGCGCACTGCTGTCTTTTAGTCGAAAGTCATACACCATAATCCCGGAGACGCGACAACCTTATTCCCCAAGCATTCTCACTCCCATCCAGCACGCAGAGCATGCAGCAGAAGGCGATACCGGAGCAATCCGATCAACGCTCCTTTTCAAGCACCACGCACCAATACCGTGCACCAATGCTTAGCCCTTTGTCGACAAGGCAACAGACGACAGACAAGCCCAAGCCACATCAAACCAGAATGCGCGGATTCGCCGCCCCGCCGGAAAGACTGGCAAAGCGCGACGGCAAATCGCCTGGCAGGCAATAGCCGAACAAAAGCTCCTCGGCATCGAGCAAAGAAGCCCCCGTCGACAGCACATACTCCGAAACGCCGGCAAATGCGGCCAAACGCATCCAGAACATGGCCTCTTCAGTCAAGCTCGGACTGGCATTAAATGAGTTCGGAAAATCATGCATGACGCACCTCGCTTTCCAACAAGACGAAACCACGAGGTAGTACTAGCAATATTCGGCCCAGAATCAGGGGCAAAAAAAACCCGCCGACGAATCGGCGGGTTTTTCGTATGACTGGTGGGATGGGCGGAACACAACTGCATCACTACAGCCTTTGCCATTTATAGGAAAAACATAGTTGTGAATTTATTGTTACCCGTCGCTTTACCCGTTTTAAAACGAGCTGGGGCAATCACTCACTCGAAATACACCTGAAAACGACCACCGGATATAGAAAAAAACATTGCCGCAAACTTAGTTATCGATGCAGCCAAAGCTGCGTCGTGTATCAGAGGCGCTCTCAATCTTCTCGTATCCTCGCAGTGTCTATAATTTCCCAGAGTACCAACGAGCGATGCTCGCCTGCCGCCTTGATACCCGTCCAGCAAGTTGACTCATGACCATCCATTTATTGCTGAGCAGACACATGGATTGTAAGAGTCTGTTGAAGTAATGTTGCGACAATTTGGCATTCCGCGATGGTCCTAAAGTTTTATCTTTGAGCAAAGGAGGCAAAGAGATGGTCAAGCGCATGACGGGTGACTGGGTGCGTTTCCGCGAGCTGCCCAACTTAATGGAGCGCGATTTGCATTGGGCCGGCGAAACGCAGACCGGTGCTTACTGGGAAAATATGGAGACGGTTTGGCGTGTCGCGCTTGAGAGCTTGCAGGCAGCACAGGCTCAAGGGAAACAGTACGTGCTCTTTACGCATGGCTGGTCTACGTCGCGCGTTGGAAAGACGACATCTCGTTCCCAAGTGCGAAAGTTAATGGCCAGCAAGGAAGCCACGCCGTACATTCTGCGGAGCCAATGCATCCAGCACGACAGTGTATTTGTGGCAGCGATTCGCCCGCTTGCTCCGGAAGCACTCTCAGGTATGCCTCGGCCAACGGACTAAGCTAGCCTCCAAGTACGACCATAGTGACGGCTGGACCAACCTTGCGCAGGCCTGTACTCTGGCCATCCAGCAGTTGCCCGATGAGGTCAGCAATTCAAGGGCGATATAGCTTCAAGACGTTAAGGAAGCTGCTGATCGGTTCCGAATTGTTCAAAGTATTTGATGAACCCTTGACTAGCAGCGCGTTCAGGACGCTCCACAAAGTCCGACAAGTCAACAAGCACAAAGAGGAATGCGATGCCGAAATATAACCTTTTGATCGACACTAACATCTACCGAAAGTGTCCAGGTCGCGACGATTTGGCCTTCAAGGCACTAGAAAGGCTTTGCAAGGAAGGAGTGTTAAAGCTCTATCTACCTTATGTCGTTGAGCGCGAGTTCCAGACACAGCAGATTGATGTCTATAAAAAGGAGTTTGACCTAGTTTCGAAAGGGATCGATGGGCTCTTGCGAAAGAAGCAGGCACCAAAACAAATGCGCCAAATTGAGACAATCAAAACCAAATTAGATGCTATCAAGGAGCCTACTCTAGCTCAAGTAAATGCCGCCTTGCCGAAATGGATTGAGTCGATAGGAGGTAGCAAGCTGCCACTCACCAAAAAAGATGCCCAGGCAGCAATGGAGGCCTATTTTTTGGGCAAGCCTCCATTGACGGTTGCCAAGGAACGCGAGGACATCCCTGACGCCTTTATTTTCCAAAACATCTCTCAACTGGCTCGTAATCACGTTCCACTTGTTGTTATTGCTGAGGATGGAAAAGTTTTCAACGCATCAGCTGCCTTAGATGGCGTTCGCGCCTACAAAAGCCTCGCTGAGTTCATCGAATTGCCTGACATACAGGATGAGATCCTAGAACTCGATGTGGTAGATAACCTTTCTGCACTTCGCGTTGCATTCAAGAATCAGGAGAGCGAAAGTGGCGAGGTTGCTTATTTGATGGAGCACCATGTCGGACAAAAGCTCTACGGAAGGACGGTCCATTCCCGAACAATCCCAGACGACAACAACGAAGGGACCATCACCTCATACTGGCATCCAACCGATCTAGCGCTGGACTACGACGAGTTGCATTATTTCGGCAACGGCGAATTTGGGCTTCCGTTTAAGTTCGATATGACTGTCTCCATCACGTACTACATTTTTAAATCCGATTTCTACCTGATGGATGAGGAAAAAATGCCAAGCGTTTCGGACCACAACGACCACTACTTCGAGGCCGAGTCAGAAATCGATATTCATGTTGAAGGGTTGGTGAAGCTGTCGATTGATCCTGCCTTGGTGAAAGAGGTATCAGCAGAAGTGATTGAGGAAAATCTTGAAGCCTCCATCGATTCAATCGACAACGTTACCGTTATTGAATAAGCAGAAATGATTGACTTGCTTGATCAGCCGATTTCACTAAACATCCCCTAGGACTGAAGTTCAAGCCATATGGCTTAAGAACATGCATAGATCAACATCATCATTTTGATTATTGTGCACTGTTCATTCTGGTATGATTTCGTTCTACTCATAGCGAATGGCTGTCGATGGAACCCAGTCACAAGGGAAGCTCGGAATCCCGGTTCTCGCAAGCGCAGCGCGAGCGATTGGCCTATCTCGAACTTCGGCTGTATTTCTTCGGTGAGTTACAGCGTGCAGACTTGGAAGCTCGATTCGGGATTGCACCAGCCGCAGCGACACGAGACCTTAACTCATACCGAGCTCTTGCCCCCCAGAATCTGAGCTATGACAGCAGCCAGAAGGCTTACGTCCCTTTAGCCCAGTTCAAACCGCTGTTCCAATTTTCGCCCGAGCGCATCTTGGCCTGGCTGCTCCAAGGTTTTGGGGATGGACTAGATCTCAGGATTCGCAAAGCGATTCCATGCGAAGGGCCGAGTCAATTGATAGCCCCTGATTTTCAGGTTTTAGCTATCTTGACCCGAGCAATACTGAACAAGCGCCCGGTTCAGGTGACCTATCTTTCCCTATCCTCGGGCCCGAGCAAACGAGTAATCGTTCCTGTCGCACTGGCAGACAACGGTCTACGCTGGCATGTCCGTGCCTACGACCGTAACCGAAACCGATTCTCAGATTTCGTTCTGACCCGGATCACCAAAGCCAAGTCGCTTGATGAGAAATCCGACGAATCAGAACAATTGGGGGCGGATGCTCAATGGGCACGCCTTGTTGATCTTGAGATCGCCCCGCATCCGGGGATTGCATTCCCTGAAGCCATCGAAGCCGACTACGGCATGCGCGATGGCCATTTACGACTTCAAATGCGAGCAGCACTGGTTGGGTATGCGCTCAACCGTTGGAACGTGGACTGTTCGCCGAACCATTCCCTCGACTCCAGCCGACATCACCTTTGGCTGAGAAACCAAGAAACGCTGTACGGAGTAGAGAGCGCATCTCTTGCTCCGGGGAGAGAAAAACAATGAAGAACTCTGACTCCAACTCCATTGAGTACGAAGCAACCCCGGTTGCCAGCGACACTCAGGAGATTTTCAGCGGTGGCTTAAACATCGCCATGGCGCTACAGAAGCTTCGTGCGCGGCTGCTGGATCTCTCTACCCGCAATCGATTGCTCAACTTCAAGCATCCCAAGGGTCGCTCGATGCAGTACGTAGCGGTCAAGAACATGGACGTGCTATTTGATCGGATTCTGGATGGTCGGCAAGCACTGCTGCTGCCAGTCCCAGAACCGGACCCTAAGTACATCCCTGTTGGTACAGCGAAGCCTGATGCCAAGGAGCAGGCCAAGTTTGAGGGCATCAGCACATCATTCGATCTGGCCGAGCCAATTCAGGACAAACACCCCGGCCCCAAGGGAACCATCATCCAGACCCTGCTCTACCCCGCAGATCTGGAAAAGCAGGCTCGCAAGATCTCGACGGAAGCTCGTACGGTCATCGAAGAAACCGGCTCGAACATGCTCTATCTCGTGTTCGGCTTCCTTGAGTTTTACGACTCAGATGCGTCAGAAAAGCCGCTGCTGGCACCGCTTTTGTCTGTTCCCGTCAGCCTGACCAAAGGCAATATCGATCCTGATACCCATGTCTATAACTACTCCCTGTCCTACACAGGTGAAGACGTTGCCGAGAATTACACGCTGCGCGAGAAACTGAAGCAGGATTTCAGGCTCAACCTGCCAGAGCTTGGCGAAGATGAATGTCCCGAGGAGTATTTCAGGGCTATCCAGGATACGGTGAGCAAGAAAGCCAGATGGCGTGTTCGCCGTCAGCTATCTCTTGCGATGCTGGCCTTCGGCAAGTTGGCTATCTGGGCCGATCTCGATCCGAATAAATGGCCTGATCTGCTTAAAAACGATCTACTGAAAAATCTGTTTGAAGGCGGAGGTGGCTCCGGTGACGGTAACGATCCGCTGATGGCAGAAGACTATGAGATCGATGGCCACGCAAAGGCTGATCTCCCCATCATCTATGACGCGGACTCATCACAGCACAGTGCGCTGATTGATGCTCTTGATGGGAAGAACATGGTGATCAACGGGCCTCCTGGAACAGGCAAATCCCAGACCATTACCAACATCATTGCCGCAGCCCTTCAGGCCGGGAAGAAAGTCCTTTTCGTCTCGGAAAAGCTCGCAGCTCTTGAGGTTGTTCGCCATCGCTTGGATAGAGCCAATCTCGGTCACTTCTGCCTTGAACTGCACAGCCACAAAACGCAGAAAAAGAAGCTGCTTGAGGATATCCAGGCGCGAATTGATGAAAAATTCACGCCGCAAAATCATCTTGCCGCGAAGCTAGCCGTACTCATCGAGCAGAAGAAAACGCTGCAACGGCACGCTGAGATCATGGGCTTGCAGGTGGCAAACAAGCTTGGATTGACTGTAGCAGAGGTGTTCTGGGCAGCCGAGCGTCCCCGGCAAGAACTTGGTGACCTAGACGACCGAATGCATGGCTTGGCAATAAAAGGTGCTTGGGACATGGACCATGGCGCCTACGAAGTACGTCGTGCCGTGCTCAACGATGTCGGTGAAAAGTATCGAAGCATGGGTGGCTTTGGTCGCCATCACCCGTGGTGGGGCTTCTGGCCGAACCAATTAACGCCAGGCGATGAGCGAGACGCTGGAGATATCGCATCCAAGGCGCTGGGCTTTGCTCAGAACCTGACCGTTTCGGCAGAGGCCATTCAATCGCTGGGCAAGGATGGGGACGAACTCTCTATCGTTGAGATCATCGCTATCGCAGATGCGGCAGAGAACCTTCCTGAGCCTCCTGCAAAGCTGATTGCAGATCAACTTCCAGTCCTGTTTGACCATACCCTTGCTGACAAGCCCAGCCATCAAGCGTTGGCCACCATCATCAAGCTCATCAATGATATCCGTACCGCCCGTGCCATTCAGCGCAAAACGCTGTTGAGTGGAGCGAATCCACGTGAGGCTGAACTAAAACTTGCTGAAGAAACTGCCTTCGCCAAGATTGGCGCTCATCAGATTTTGAAACCAGAGGCACTTGATCAGAAAATCAGTGAACTGAAGCTGCTGCTCAGGAAGCTGCGCGACAAGACCGACGATTTCTCAGAACAGGTTGAAGACCTCAAACCAAAATTCGAAGCCGTTGGCCCCAATGCGATCAACGCAGTCTCCCAGGCTATCACCAAGCTTTCGGCCTACCCGATCTCAGAAACGCCACTCTCTTACCTGCGCTCCCGTGAGCATGCACTGGCCGATATAGCAGCAATATTGAATCAGGCACTAGGCGTCGTGACCGAAAAGGCGGCCAAGTGGCACATTCCGTTTGATGGGTCTGTTGAAGCCGTCAGAGACTTGGCGAACCCAATTGGCCTTGCTGACCTGATCCCTACTGCCGAGGCCGACGAAGCCACCATTGCAGAGTCCAAACAATGGGTGACTTCGCCCTTTGCCAACCGCACGATTGATGACATCGAGCAAAACCTGAGTGCCTTGCGCGGTCTCATCAACGATATCGAGAAGGCACACGAAACCCTGACGAAGTGCGCCCAAGAAACTGGGCAAGCATTCGATGGCACGACCACCTCTGTTTCCGAGTTAATTTGCGTCTCTACTGTTGCAAGCCGTGCCCCAGAAGAACTGCTCTCCTATCGAAAAAAGCAATACGAGCATACGCGCCATCCTGAGGTGCTGAAGAAAGCCAAGGATGACCATGGCCGTGAAGCATCGGGGCGACGCGAGCTTGGTGACTCCTACTTCCTTGATGCGCTGCCGGGCACCGATGAACTGAAGTGGGCTGCCCGCATTTTCCGTGAAGGCGACAGCTTCTTCAACATCTTCAAGGGTGACTGGCGCAAAGCCAAGAAGCTCTACAAGAGCATTGCTCAGGTCAAGAGTAAGCACAGCGCCGATACGCTGATGAAGGAATGTCTGAAAATTGCCGAATGGCAGGAGCACCGCCAGACATTCCTTGGAAACAAAGATTACTCGGACTGGCTGGGCGAGCTATTTAACGGGGTCGATACTGACTTCGAGAAGATTGATCGTCTGGCTGCATGGTATCGCGAGAGCCAGGAAGCTTTGATCTCCTGCGGCTCACTTGCTGACCGGTTTGACCTCACAGGTCTGGATCATCGGAAAATTGGTCAATTGTCGGCCAGAACCAAATCGATTGAGGCTTCGGCGCAAGCACTGAATGGCCTTGAAGAGGCTCTTGCCAGCCTGCTCCCGCAATCAGCAAATCCGCGTGACCACCTGAAAACAGGGGGTTGGAACAGCTACCTTGAAGGTCTCAAGCAACAAGTTGAGCACGTTCAATCGCTTCTCAACTTCTTCAAGACCAAGGCACGAGGATCTGTCTCTCCCCAACGTACATTGGAGCTACTGGAAGCAAAACGCGATCTGGCCAATGCCAACCAGGAACTGGAAACGCTCATCCACGGGGGCGATAGCATTGCTCAAGCCGCAGGACCAGAGTTCGCAGATCTTGCCGCATTGAGTTCGCGTCCCTGGCAGGAGCGGATTGAAGCCGTGCAAAGCCTTTCAACACAACTCGGCACACTGGCCGGGCTGCTGGATCGCTTCGTTGATGAGTCGACCTCACCTAAGACAGCCATTCGACTCTTGAACTCGAAAATTGCTGTTGATCATGCCGTTGAAGCCTTCTCTGAAATCCTCTCGAAGGTAAAACCCACGAGCTGGGACGGCTATATCCAGTTGGCGAGAAATCTGGAGGAGCGTGTTGAATCTCTGCTTGGACAGCTTGAGTCGTTCGCCGAAGTTGATCACACTGCATCGAGCGTAATCAAGGCAATCGAAGCAAAGGTCGCTGCCGACTCTAAGGATGAACTGCTGCTAACCGATCCGGATATCCAACGTTATTTCGGCCTGGTTCTGGACTCTGAAAGCACTGATCTTGAGGCGCTGGATTCAACATGGAACTGGGGGAGCGCAATTGCCAACAGCGCCCTGCCCCGTTTTATCAAGTTCGCCATCATCAACGAAGGCCCACAAACACTTACCTTCCTCAGAAAGCGTGCTTCTGCTGGCCAAGAGGCGTATCACGCCGCACGCACCACGCTAGAAACCTTGAGTCAGTTTGGTCGTTTGGACTGGTCAGAATGGCTGCGTCAAACCGCTGCCGGAGACGACGAACGCCCGGCCAACTTTGAGGCACGGATCAAGGCAGCAGTTGATGCTGCTGATGACGTGTTGTCCTGGGCAAGATACTTCGACACCAAACGCAATTGCGATGATCGTGGACTGTCTGGATTTGTTCAGTTACTTGAACAGGGACAGTTGCCTCCAGAAGCACTTCCCACCGCTTTCGAACGTGTTTTCTACGCTTCGATCGGAAAGGAAATTTATCGCCAACACAACGAACTCGCGGGCTTCTCAGGGCAAACCCACGACAAGCTGCGGGCTGATTTCATGGCGCTCGACAAGGAGATCATCAAGATCAACGGTCTGCGTATTGCCCATGAAATAGACAAGAACAAAGTCGTTCCATCAGGCACCACCGGCATCAAGGCATCTGACCAATCCGAGATGTATTTGCTGCGGCGTGAACTTGGAAAGATGAAGAAACATATCCCAATTCGTCAGTTGGTTAAACGTGCCGGTCGGGCACTCCAAGCACTGAAACCTTGCTTCATGATGGGGCCGTTGTCTGTTGCTCAGTACCTCGAACCCGGCTCACTAGACTTCGATCTGGTCGTGATGGACGAAGCATCCCAGCTACGCCCTGAAGACGCTCTGGGTGCGGTTGCGCGTGGCAAGCAACTAATCGTTGTGGGAGACCCCAAGCAGTTGCCGCCGACCTCCTTCTTCGACCGAATGGCAGATAGTGCTGACGACGATGAAAGTGAAGAGACGCCTGCTGCGCTGGATGGCTCCGAAAGCATTCTCGATATCTGCCAACAACTCTTCAGCCCGGTTCGCACGCTGCGCTGGCACTATCGCTCGCAACATGAGTCCCTTATTGCCTTCTCGAACTTCCACTTCTACAAAAGCAGCCTGGTTGTCTTCCCGTCGCCCTATGTGCGCGGCAAGAACCTTGGTGTGTCCTGGCGTTATGTGAAAGAAGGCTCCTACAAGGATCGTCGCAACATCCCGGAAGCCGCCCGGATTGTCGATGCTGTCGTTGAGCACATCCTAAAATCGCCTAAAGAATCGTTGGGTGTTGTTTCTCTCAATCAGACGCAACGAGATCTGATTCAGGACTTGCTGGAGAAGAAACTGAAGTCCTTCGACGAAGGTGATCGTTTCCTTGCTGACTGGGAAGAGAAAGGACTGCCTTTCTTCGTGAAGAATCTTGAAAACGTCCAAGGTGATGAGCGCGACGTTATCTTCATCTCCACTACCTACGGAAAGGCACCAGGCACAGACAAGGTTCGTCAAAACTTCGGCCCGATAAGCAGGCCGGATGGTTGGCGTCGCCTAAACGTTCTGTTCACTCGCTCCCGTCGTCGCTTGGTCCTCTTCTCCTCAATGCAGCCTGAGGACATTGTGATTGATGAGAAATCGCCTGCCGGCACAAAAGCACTGCGCGATTACCTCGATTTCGCAAAGCGTGGCGTGCTGGTAGCAACCGACTACCTGGATCGAGAGCCTGATAGCGACTTTGAAATCTCTGTCGCCAACGTACTAACGTCGCAGGGATACGAGGTCAAGCCTCAACTCGGCGTAGCCAACTTCTTCATTGATATGGCCGTTCGCAATCCTGACAGGCCAGGCGAGTTCATTGCTGGTATCGAATGCGATGGAGCCACTTATCATAGCTCAGCATCTGCTCGTGATCGTGACCGCATCCGTCAGGAGATCCTAGAGTCCCTTGGCTGGCGTGGCCGTATCTGGCGCATTTGGTCAGCCGACTGGTTCTACAACCCAAGACAGGAAACCAAGCGCCTGATCGAGTTTCTTGAAGAGCGCCGTCGCCTTTCCAGCCTTGAAGCTCCAGCCTTCTCCGAAGAAACGGAGCTTGAAGAAGAGTATGACGATGTCCAGGTTGAGGCGCCAGTAATCCAACCACCGATTGTTGAGGTCGTGGAACCAGATGAAAGGGAAGCTGACGATGCCTTCGTTGATGTCGGCAACGTTGTCACCTACTGCTTCATCGACAAGCCACAAGAGCGCCACACAATTCATATCGTTGAGGGGCATTCGACCGCCACTGGAACGATTGGTGAAGATACACCGCTGGCAATTGCCCTCCTCGGCCTTGAGGTTGGGGAGGTCGGAATCATGGTAGTCGAGGGCCGCGCTGATCGGAAGGTTCGCGTACTGAAGATAGAGGAAGAAGCTGTATCGGAAAACTGATGCTCTCGGCGGCGAATGAGAGTTTAGATACCTACCCTCGCCCTTAAAACGTAATTACTTACCTGCATATTTGACCACCAGGAACTCGCGTGTGATTCAACTCTAATACTTGGGAAGGAAGCCTTAGCATTCCGATATGTCGTCCGCGTACCTAAATCATCGCATTCCGTTTGCTCTTGGCCCAGATGGACAAGCTGCCTCCATCCTTGATGTTCCTAGAGGACTGGCCTGCAAATGCACGTGTCCTTGCTGCAAAGCCCCTCTTGTCGCCTACCAAGGTGATCGCCGACTGAAAATTTGGTACTTCGGTCATGCCGCTGGCACTAGTTGCGCAGGAGCGCTTGAGTCTGCGTTGCATCTCGCAGTTAAAACAATCATCGAACAGGAGAAGCGCCTGCTACTTCCCACTTGCGACGTCATTCGATACCCCGATGATTGTCAGTCAGAATTAAAATGGGAATCAGAAGGGTTTGTTGCACCGCCTTATCGATACACAACCTTAGTAAGCAACTATCGCAGCTGGATCGAACGCTTTGGTGCGGGCCTGGCAACGGTACCCGAATCTCCGCAAATGGCAGAGTTTGACCAGGTATTGGTTGAGCAATGGGAAGGTGATTTACGCCCAGACTTAATCGGGATCAAGGGTGATCGGCGCTTGTACATTGAGGTCGCCGTAACCCACAGAATTGACGCAAAGAAACTGAATCGAATCCGAACACGGCAGACCGCGGCCATAGAAATTCTGGTGCCACGAACTGCGACGTCATGGGATGAGCTGCGAGAGCTGGTGCTGAACCAGAGCAACGGGAAACAATGGGCCTTCAGTCCGCGAGCAGAGTCAATTGCTGAAGCCGATTACCAAGACAAGGAGCCAATTCGAAAGGCTCGGCGCGATGCTGAAGCAAAACGATCAGCAGATGCCGCAAGACGTGCGCAGGAGGTACAGGCATGGCGGGATGAACGTAAGCGGAGAGAGGTCGAAACAGCGGCGCAGTTCGCGGAAAAACAGGAACTTGCGGCCAAGATTCAAGCAGCAGAAGCCAAGTTAGCTGCGGAACGTGCTGCCGAATTCCGAAAGGTCCAAGCTGCGGCACGTGCAGCCACTATAAAGTGGGAAGCAGAGCAGGCAGCGGAGAGACAAAAGAGTGAAGCTGAGGAAGAGGCCAAGCAGCGGCTGTTGGATGCCGAAGAGGCTGTACGTCGTGAAACTGCTATTGTCGCCTTGCGAGAAGGCCATCCTTCGCCAAACTTACCGCTAAATGGATTTGTACTATTCCTTGATCTAGATAGCGCGCTACAGCCTAAAGAGCGCGGCTTTATAGATCGGCTACGCTGCATAGCCGACGCACTTCGAGATACGCTTTGCGACATTGTCGTCACTTCTGAAATTCGTCACGATCACTCGGCGTATGAAATAGCACAATTGCTCACTCCACTAGGAGGGCGGCATGTTGGAGTGACACCGATTCTTGACCCTTCAGATCCTTACGGGAACCGCGCTAAAGAAATTGAAAGCTGGGAAAAAGCCAATCCAGGGATACGCAGCGTGGTGATAGATGGTTCTAGCGGCGGATTTGGCAATCGGCATGTACTCGACGTTTCCATTCGTACCGGACTAACCGACTGGGATGCTGATGAACTCCGGCAATATCTTCGAAAAAACCGAAGGTCACTGTGAAAAATCGCCACTTATACATTATCGGCAACGGCTTCGATCTGTGGCACGGGATTCCCTCTAGATACAGGGAATTCAAATCATATTTAGAAGAACACGACCGAGATTTGCTCCATACGGTTGAAGACTACCTACCAGCCGGGAAGGATTGGAGTGATCTAGAGTCTTCGCTTGCAGGAATCGACGTAGACCGCATCATTGATGATCTGGGGCATTTCATGTCCTCCTATGGAGCGGATGATTGGAGCGACTCGGGTCACAATGATTTCCAGTATGAGGTCGAACGCACTGTCCAAATGCTTTCGAGTGAGCTCCGGAAACAATTTGCCGCGTGGATACGACAACTCTCCATCCCAACGCCGATGACAGCACCTCAGTGCCTGAAAACGATCAATTCAGCAGCCAACTTCTTATCTTTCAACTACACCTCTACTCTCCAGATCCTTTACGGAGTCGCTGACGATCGCATTCTGCACATACATGGGAGATCTGACATCCATGACAGTGATCTCATCTTGGGGCATGCCTGGAACCCCATGGAACGACGATCTCTTAACGATAGAAACGACATTGAAGACATAGATACTCGGCTAATGGAAGCGCACGATATCCTCGATGAGTATTTCGCAAACACATTTAAGCCTTCGACACGGTTGATTCAAGACTACCGTTCGTTTTTTGAGCAGCAGGCAGAGATTCAAATTGTGTCAGTACTTGGGCACTCACTTATGCCAGTCGACGCACCGTACTTCGCTGCACTTCTCGCAGGAGGAAAACTTACCGACGCTCAATGGCAATTGGCTGTTCTCCCAGAAGATGACTTGGAAGAAAGAATCTCACTCCTTCAGGATTTAGGGGTGAATGAGACCAAAATCACCACTATATTTTGGTCTGAGATCTAGAGCACATCACCTTCAGTCGAGGTTGACGGGCGAAACAATCAAGGCACGTAGCTCCAAAAACAATTTAAATATTTTTTCCTTGTTGACGAAATATAAAAAATGCACATAATACGTTGACGTTTTTCGGAGATTGCACAATGCAACGTTCTAGATCTAACCTGCCTTCGGCCCTCAAAGAGGAATACTTGACCCTTGTCGCCAGCTGGTTCCTTGAAGAGTGGTATGCGACAGAAGATGATCTCGTGCGTGATACGGACACACCGTACACCATTGGCACGACTCGCTTTGGCCGCCAGAAACAGCGGATCAGCAACGAATATGTGTCTCGTCGCCATTCGTGGCTTCGCGTTGAAAACAATGGCCTGGATATTGTCTTCTCTGTAAACGGAATCCCCTGTCGCTTCAGTAACGACAATGCGGATGCACCGAAAAAGCGTGCTGTATTGGAAGTTCATCCCTTCCAAATGAGCCTGATTGAAGAAGCAGCCCCAGGCGAGGCTGCGCGATTCGTTTTCGTCATCGACCAAGGTTTTGGCGAAATTGAAGAGCCACACGTCCTGCTTCTGGGATTCTCTGCCTCTGGACAGGAAGCCTGCCGCTGGCGTTCGGGCGGTATTCTGCGCAAGCTTGGTGATGCCAAGAAAACCATGCCAGCGCCGGTCGAGATTCAAAAGCCGGTTATTACGCCGAAGCGGCGTGACCAGGATGATGATGCAGCAGCATCTGCTGGAGCATGACTCCGATCCTCGGATCAAATATTCGACTTGCCCGTCTCTTTAACGGTTATTCGCTCAACGAGTTGGGCGATTTGCTGGGCAAGTCGAAGCAATACTTAAGTCGCGTAGAGACAGGAGCAGAGCCTGTCTCTGCTGCGTTTGAGCAAGCCTTGGTCGAATCACTAGGAGTCTTGCCTGAGTTCCTGCGGAACGTGGACCCGATGCCCCTCACGGAAGAACAATGTCACTTCCGAAAGCAGCTGACAACGAAAGTTGCACTACGCCAATATGCTCGTGCGCGTGGCGAAATGCTGAAGCGCCTTGTGTGTGTCCTAGATGAATATCTGAATCTTCCAGAGCACAGCATTGCTGAGGCTGACCCATCCTCTGAAGAGGCGATTGAACGAGGAGCAGAACGCTGCCGAGTAAATTGGGGATTAGGCATGGGGCCGATCAGCAACGTTACGCGAGTCGCTGAAAATGCAGGTGCAGTAGTGATGCGCGTAAATGGCCTGGCTAATGAAGTGGACGCAGTCTCGTTCGCGACTCGTCGTCCTGTAATCGCCCTAAATGGTGCGGGGAGATCAGCATGCCGTGCGCGTTTTGGTATTGCTCATGAACTTGGCCATTTTGCACTTCATTGCGGCGTCCTGACGGGTGACCGACTGACAGAAACCCAGGCCAATCGCTTTGCAAGCGCCTTTCTCCTTCCTCGTGCCTCTTTTCTGGCAGAGAGTCATCTGGCATTGCGCCGTTCACGATTGAACTGGGATGGACTGAGTGAACTGAAGTTGCGCTGGGGCGTTTCAAAGGCAGCACTACTTTACCGAGGTCGGCAATTGGGGATTTTTAGTGATGATCAAGTTCGAGCGGGCTACATCACTCTGAATCGCCATGGAGAGGCGGTAACAGAGGACGAAGACTCAATGATGCCGCTCGAAACGCCAGAGGTTGTATCCGATGGCCTGCAGGTGATGAATGAACAACTTGGCGTCCCACTTTCCGCTGTGGCTCGCAAGATGGGCGTTCAGCCACGGTTGCTAGATAATTTACTTGGAAATGAAACTCAAAATAGCCATGCCAGCGTTGTAAATCTCTTCTGATAGAAGCTCATACGGTAATGTCTAAATCGATTGGCTCAGCTCCTCAATAGCTGCTATAGGAGCGATAGAAGGAAGCTTCGACTGTCTCGCTGCCACTTGTTGCCAAAAAAATCATCAAGAAAAAATACGACCCACAATGCATGAAGAGGCTCAAAGCCTCTTCATGCATTTCATTAGTGATCGCTTAACAAAACATGAGCTACAACAGTGGATCATTCAAACTTCATGCTCTTCAATTCGTCCAACTGCTTTTTTGCTGACTCAACACCGTCTGTATAGGACGTCTTCGTTTCTTCAGTCAACGGTGAAAGACCAGCAGACTGGCCGTTGACCTCCGTACAGTGATAATGCAATGGTGCAACAGCGACCAATTTGCCGAAGTAAGTTGGGCTTGGATCTTCAAATCGTCCGATAACTGACTCAACAGCACTCGACTTTCCTAGACCAATAGGGGCGTCAGTTTCAAAGCTGACCCGCTGACTATCAACAGCATTGGCATTCTCAGGTGAGCGCTCAAACGTCAGCTGCAACTGACCACTCTCAATGTTGCAGCCCGAGTTATTTGTCACCGTAATTTTGATCTTGTGGTCAAAATATTTCTGCCGATCCTCCGGCTTTGAGACACCAATTACTTGGTAGCTCTCACGACCAACAGATACCTTTTTGAATTCCAAATCCTGAGCAACGGCATCATCCAGAAGCTTCTGCCTGCTCACTAGCTGGTCGTTCATGTCAGCGATGGCACGATCATTCTTTACCTTTCGCTCCGCATTCGCTATCTGATGTATTTCGGTGGCAGACTTTCCATCCAGGCTTTTGAGAACCTGCATATTGATTTCTGCAACGCTATCGCCAGTACTCAACCCTTTCATTGCCAGTAGGTTTGCAATCCCGAGGTCAGCCCTGAAGCCATCTCGCTTCTCTTTCGGCAAACTTTCCAGTATTGCTTGCACAGACTTCTCAAATGACTGTTTATCTGAACCGTCTATTTTCGGATCACCACAGCCAGTCAATGAGACAGCAATGGCGAGAGTGATAAAGACCTTCTTCATTTCCTGCTCCATAAAATTGAGCTCCCTTCGTGCTTCAATGCCAGAAAGGCTTAACTTGCCTCGGCACGTTGCCATTTCAGGATCTACGTTGAAATCAAGCTGATAATTGGCCTTGCTGTTTCATCCACCGCCCGTAAGCGGATACAAATACTACCGAGCAAGCACCAGCAACAAATGCAATGGCATACGAAGCCAGGGTTTCTAATGGTGATTGGTTCAACACACGTTATTCCCTAATAAATGGGTCGTAAATGCCGTGGTCGTGAAAGCATCATAACGTCACGATTCTTGGCATGGCAAGGGTTTCAGCAAAACTCGATTCGAACCAAGACCTCGTAAAATTAGGCGTGGTCATACGCGCACGGCGTATGGCGCTCGCCCTTTCTCAAGAGGCCTTAGCCGACTATGCCGAGATTGATCGTTCGCATATGGGGAAGATCGAACGGGGCGAACGTAACGTCACGTTCCTGAACATTTTGCGGATCGCAAAGGCAGTTCAATGCAAGCCGTCCGATCTGTTCATTGAAGCGGGGCTCTGATCTCGTTACGCCTGTTCGACCAAGGCAAGTGCTTTGGCTTCGAGCTTCTGGTTCAAGCTTGTGGCTGGCGTCCTTGAATCGGCCTGACGGGAAGTCAGTGATCGTTCTGCCGTAGCGCTCTCCTGGACTTCGGAAAAGAATTCCTCGACGACCGCGCCGCTATCTTCCTCGCTGTCCTCGAAAGCACCGTTGCCTAGACCTTGTCGGGCTACGTCATCCAGAGCCGCCTGGTTGAAACCAGCCATCTGTCTGGCCTCGTCCAGCCGTTTTGCCTCCCCCAGTGCTTCCTCGACAGACAGGCCACTGCGCACGGTGATGTCCACGTAGTAGATCGGCGTGCCATGGCTCTGCCGCGTCGATTTGCCGCGCAACCTCAGTTCCAGCGGCAAGCAGGACAGCCGATCACCCGAAATGGCCTGAAAGTACTGCAAGCGCGCCGCCAGCGTACGGATGCTGTTGAACCCTGTCGTCCGGAACACGAAACTTCCCAGTGGATCGTCGTCAGCCAGCGCAACGTTCAAGCGGCCATAGGGTTTGCAACCACCATTTTTCGCCAACGAACAGCCATCCGGGGACGGACAGGGTAGCGACTTGATGCCATCCTCGGACTGACGTTTGGAGGTTTCTCCGTTGCCAACGCACAAAGGCCTGCCCGTATTACGGTCGAACAAGCTGTACTCAGCCCGGAAATTCAGAACCGGATCGTTGAACAGCAGCCGGATCGGAATGCTGCGTATTTTTCCGCCCTGCTCCTTGCGCAGGCCTTCATCGTGAGGATGGACCAGCCAGCCATCCTTGTTTTGCACCTGGCTAGTGATGGTGAATTGGTCGTCCTTTTCCGGCAGACGCTTGCCAGCTTTTTCGACGACCTTCCCGATGGAAATCCGACCTAGGATTGGCGGAGTGATAGCAAGACCCTTCAACATAATTTGTGGCTCCTGTAAAAATCACCGATTGCTTACGCTGACCAAGGTCGGCGTGAGCATTCGGTGATTTGAATCAAACGATGAGAAAGCGCCGACTGCCTGGTTTCGTAGCGGCGTAGCGCTGTTGCAGATCGGGTAGGTCCTTGAGCAGTCGCGTCATATCCATAACCACGATGTCTTTGGACTTCTTCCAGGTAACGCTGCCGGTGTCGAAATCAGCCCGACTGGCATCCCCCATGACTTGCTGCAAGGTCTGCTTGAGCTGGGCTTCAAGCTTTTCCTGCTCGGCAATCGACTGACGTACGGCTACCAGGTCGGCAAAGCAGGCCGACAGGTTCCGTTCATCCTTGAAGTCCAAGGTTTGGCCTTTGTCTTCGGGATATAGGCAGCGCAATGCGGTATCAGCCGAGTCGGAGCCATCGGCCGGTGGTGGCGTATCGGTTTCAACGAAGTGCCAGAACTGCCGCTCCAGTTCGATCAGGCGAGCAATCAGGGATTCGTCACGTTCAATACGATGGATTTCCAGATGCTGTCCACCCAACAACACTGCTACATCAGCAGCTTGTTTGCCTGTGACTGCCAACTGGTGATGGACCTGCAACTGGACATACTCAGGGACGCCATCCTTCCAGAGACGAACGCCATTGATACCGGCGGTTTTGCATTCTAGGATCTGGACATCTGGTGCGCCCGTGACTTCTCGGTCGATATTGGCCAGCATCCACGGCAGAGCCGGATCAGGGTGCTGCAACACGGCATTGATGCGCCGTACCCGATTGCCGGTGCGCTTGGTATAGTGGGCTGCAACGATGGGCTCCAAGATGTTCCCCCAATACATTGGGCTTTCCTCATCGTGCGGATCGGCCTTGGGCAATCCACCATCACGGCCCGTTTTAATGAGCCACAATTCGAGTGGCGACTGATAGGGATTAAGCCCGCAGGCTGACGCTGCGTCAGAACTACCTATCCCTTGCTTGCGAACGGCTAGCCAGTCTTCACGGGGAAGTTCCTTGGTATTGACCAGCTTGAGTGCCGGACGATTCTTGATCGGACTGGCATTGGGTACGGCTTGAGATTGCATGTTGATTTCCTTCCTGAAATGCAAAATACCCAGTCAGCCATAAGCTGAACTGGGCATTTGCTGGGGATAAAAGGGTGAAACAGTGATTCAGGAGACGAGTTGCAGAGCGGTATCGAGGGCTCGCTGTTTGATAACAGCGCCTTGCCCAAACCACGCGGAATCCATGCGGTACTCCGTGCTGCGGGCACGGCGTTCGTGATCCACATATTCCGTCACGGCGTTGAGTAACCCCCACGCGCTGCACTTGGCTGCATCTAGCTCAGCTCCTTTGCCTTGTCCGTCATAGAGCGCCTGGACGCGTTTCAAGGCTCGTTCGTTGGCCAAGCCAGCCGATTCGACATTGCCTGGTTGGACATCGCAAAGCACACGAAGAAAGTAATTCATGGCCTCGTGTGATTTCACCTTGCGTTCGGCCAGGGTGCGCATGCGATACATAAAGCCATCGAATTGGGAAACACAGATGCCGAGTTGCTGCTTGACCGCTTGCGGATCGAAACGAGTGCTGTGTGGCACCTTGATCGCTTGCGTGGCACCGTTGACCGCAATGGTCAGGGTGTTGTTGCAGACGACGCGGATGGTGGTCGGGGTAGCAGTGGTTGCCAAACTACCGTCACAAGAGGTGGCCAACAACAAATAGCCATTGACTTGATCGTTGCCCTTGAGCGCTGTCGATTGACCGGTCTTGGCCAAGGCCCAGAATTTCTTGCCCCCTTTAAGTACACCGGCCGTTTCCAGCTCGTAGCCGGAAACGTCGGTGAGATCACGGTAGAACTCCAGCACCTCGCGGGGCTGCACTACTTGATACCGCTGAGAAACGACCGACAGCGCTTCCTTGGTGTCAGACCGATAGAGCACTTTCTGATCTTCGAAGGAATGAATGCTGCCCAGACTGCCGATGCTGTCAGCCATGAAGCGGACTGGGCTTTCCTTGATCTGCCAGTCCATGCCTGCCTCACGCTGCCAGACTTCGATGGATTGTTTTGCAGGAAGATGATTGCCGAGACCATGCCAGGGTTCGGCGCCGACGTAGGCCATTTGAGAAACGAGGTGTGCCATGGGATTTCCTTTCAGGAAAAGTGGACGTGACAAAGCTGCTGAGAACAAACAGCGGGCAGTCAAAAACAGGAAAAACTGACTAAAAAACGGTGAAGCTAAATGTATGGCTACAGTCGAGACACCGATAATTGCGCAGAACACGCCGATCGATGATCGCGCCCAAACGAGCACCAGCCAGGCTGCCAGTAACACAACCGACCATGCTGCCGACGACAGCGCCAGCAAGACCACCAATGACGGTTCCAGGAAATCCGGCAATCAGGCCAACGATTACGCCTGCCTCTGCGCCAGAAAGAGCACTAGCCCATCCACTAGCAGCGCCAGCAGCACCACCTACGACACTGCCTGCATGCTTAGCAGCGTCACGGGTCACCACACGTCTCGAATTGCAATGCAGACAACGAGTGTTCATACCTAATCTCCAGATGATTGATGAAATATTTCGCAATCGGCGAAGCCATTGCGCACTCCATCTGGTGATATGTAATTCAAATATTTTGGAATCCAGAAAGCGAGGAGGAAACCGCGCAAAACCGCGGATTTTTCCGCTGATTGACCTATACGGACTTGCTCCAGTAGGGCCAATCCATCTGGCTTACAAGGCACTCGCCAAGAATCTGGAAAACTGACGGGCATCCTCAGTAGTGAGTCATTGCATATATAAGAGTGCACTGCTTACCACTGCCCCAGCAGGAAGATAGCCGAACTGATTCAGTAGGAAACGAGACGAAGGAAGCAAAAAATCGCTTGCAAGCTACAAAATCCCCTGATAGATTTGTCGGCGAGGTATTACAAGTGCTGGCAAAAGAAGCCGGGACAACATCAAGCCTGCAACGGCAAATAATGGGTCGCAAAATCCCGCCTCGCACAATCAAGGCTCTGTCCTTGGTCTGGTCGTAAGCCCTTTGGGCCTACCTGATCGGCGCAAATAACGTTTTTTATTCTTAGTTTCGCACTCGCGCTTTTCATCGTGCTGCTCATGCTCGTCTAGAGCCTTGGGCTGTCGATGTTCGCGATGCGTATTCTAATTTTTGCGACCTCGGCACGCAGTGACAAACCTGCGGCTAAATTCGATGGAAAAATCATGAACACTTTACTCATCCGCATGCGCGAACTCAGCAAGATGCTCAATTACGGCGAGTCGACGCTGTACGACAAGATGAACCCAAAATCGCTGTACTACGACCCCGATTTTCCACGCCCCATCGCGCTCTCTAGCTCGCCGCGTGGAGCCAAGGCGTGGCGCATAAGTTCTATTGAGGCCTGGCTGGAGTTACGGGCACAGAAAAGCCTCACGCCGAGCGAATCCTCGTCTTCTCGCAATCCGCATGACAACCGGGATAAGTTCGAAATCCCACCACAATCAAAAACACTCGGAATGCCGGTGGTTAGCGAAAAAACGATTCGGAACAAGGAGACTTCTGGTGCTACGACACAGAAGCCGACTATATAGTGTTTCTGAAACAAAAATAATAACAACCTTTTGAATCAACAACATCGATGAACAAACACAACCAGGTTGGTCACCTACCAACCTGATTAACTATTCGAATACCATGAAAAAATACAGCACCCGAGATGTGGTCAGCGCTATAGCAAGCACGACAACCTATCAATTCAACCGACACGGACATATCGAGCACGACGTCAGCCGTGACTTTGCGACGCACGGCCTCTTGGAAAACATCATTCGCGAGCAGCAATACATCGAGAGCCTGGACGCAAGCAATGGCGTGGCCTTCCAACTGGACCGAGATCGCTCTCGGACCTGGATTTCCAAGGAGCATGCGGCCGGGCATCGTTTTTACCACTTGATTGCAGCTCCCAAACCAAATCCTCCTCTTGCCTATCGATTCGGCGAGGTGTCTGACTTACTGCACGAGGTAGCCGTTGAGCTGAACATCCACCGAGCGATGTTCTCTGGCAATCCCATGGCCGTCGTTGGTATTGATGGCTATCGCGAAGCCGAACTCGCGAATGCTTTTGGTCAGCGAGTCTACGAACGCAAGAAAAATACCGTTTTCAAGGATCGGCTTAACGCCCAGAAACGACGAATTAAACAGGCAAATGCCAAGGCCATGCGCCTCATTGAGCGCTCGATGGACGGACGAAGCCAGTTGCGCTGCGAACGCGTCGAACTGACCTTTGAACGAGAATGGCCCGAGCTTCCGTTGAAGGAGGCGAACAAGCGTTTTCAGCGCTTCCTAGAAGCTCTCTACGACGGGGGATTACCATCTGCGGTGGCTGGCCTGTGGTTTCGCGAGCACCTCTCTGAGACTGGATGGCGTTTCCATTTTGTCTTCCTTATCGATGGCATGCATCCCTCCTCGGCACGAGACCAGGTTGTACAGGAACTTCAAAAGCTTTGGTCACAATCAGCAAAATCCAGAGGGCATACTTTTCCGCTTTTGGCAATGCAAGATCAGCCCAGAACCTGGGGCAGTACCGGGCTGCTGATCTACGTAAAGAGCCAGCTGCTGGACAGCATCGCATTGATGCTCCACCGCGAGCTGCACTTCCGGCTGGATACGCCACCTGAAATGGAGCATTTCGGCACTATAAAACTGGCATCTTCGATGAATACGGAAACTAGTATTCAGGGCTTGAATGGGTGTGTTGCAGGCGTGCAGCATCAAGCGAGTCACATTCCAACCACGCACCTTACGGCCTTGCCGTTGCTATAAATCCGGAGGCTAAAATGAGCAGATACTTGCTGGATGACGAGAATTTTTCCAGAACGGTTTATTCAAACCTATCGGACACGCTATTTAATGATCCTCGCTTGAAAGAGCGTCGCAACCTGCAAAGGCAGTACGCCAGAGCACTGAGCAAGCTCGAATCCTTCGTTGCGGATGCACTGGCAAGCAAAGAGGTGCCTTTTATACCCAAGATGAGTGAAAACTTTGAGAAGGGCTACCATCAATCGACACTGGCACAGAAGCATTTCAGGTCCGTAGCTCAGTCGATCGCCATGATCGGCACTCTCTCTGACAAATACCTGTACAGCGAATACATCGACACATTTCGCCAAGCCTGTTCAAAACTCGGCATTATCGGAAAAACCTTTGATTGGGGCGTTTACAAGGCGCCAGTGCTACCGTGCTTGGAGTTCAATAACCTACCAAATGCAGTGGTCTTCAACGAATTGTGCCGTGAATGCAAGGAAATCTACCGTACGTGCGGATACGCTGCCAAACGAAGCACTAGGATTCGAGATCTAGCCAGGATTTCCGATAACTTTGTTGAATACATGGATTCTGTCTTCCAAGTCACGGATGATATTGTCGTATCAAGGCTCGAACTCTTCTATCTCCCAACGTTGGCAGACTCGATTACGCTTGAGCGGGCCTGCGAAGATCTGAGTCGTCTGGTTGAATACTATCGATGCAACAAAATTTTCCGTCACAAACTCTGCTTTATGGCGAAAATTGAACTCGGGCTCTTGGGTCGGATTCATATCCACCTGATACTCGTGTACGACGGATCAAAGCCTGACTTACCTAATCACATCACGATTGGACGCCGAGTCGGGGCATACTGGAGCGGAACCATTACCAAAAACACCGGTGACTATTGGAACGTGAACGACAAAATTCATGAATTCGAGAGATGGGGCGTATGTGGGATAGGCCCGATCAACATCAATGATCATGCTCGCAGGGAAAACTTCCGGACTCGTGTCGTCCGTTATTTGCTGAAACCAGATCAGTTCGCCAAGCTTAAAACCGGCGATTTACACAAACTGCTTCGTCGTGGCAAACCGCTGATAATACTGATGGCCGCGTAAGCTATTCAAGGGAATTTTCTCGTTCTTTCGCCTTGCCGTTAGATCAGGCAACCTTTGAAGCAGGAATACCGCCGATGCCCTTCTTAAGGCGGTCCTGCTCATCGGCATACCACTGCATCAGCTTCTTGCGCTCTTCATAGTGCGTTGCACGATCATAGGCACCGACTACTGCGTTCTTCTTCCCATGTGCGAGTGCAGCTTCAAGTACAGCTTCATTCCAAAGCAAAGACTCTCCGGCATGAGTGCGAAACACAGCCCTGAATCCATGCGCATCGACAATCTCATGCCCAACAGTTCTCCGAATAGCCTTGAGGATAGCTATGTCGCTGATAGTCGTTGCTTTCGAGCCTCGCTTACTGGGGAACAGATACTCCTTGCTAGCAGTTAGCAGCTTGAGTTCCTTGAGCATGGTGACAGCTTGCAGAGGCAAGGGAATGCGATGCTCCTGGCGAAGCTTCATGCGTTCTGCGGGAATGGTCCAGCATGCCTTATTCAAGTCAAACTCTGACCAGCGTGCATCCCTAGCCTCACCAGGGCGCGTTGCCGTCCAGAGGATGAGGCGGATGCAACAGGCAGTTGCAAATTCACCATGGAACCCATCCAGACGATGGAGAAACCCAGGCATCTCATTCCAAGGCAAGGCCTTCATTTGGCCTTTCTTGTGTTTGGCGAAGACGTTCTTACGCAGCGCTTGGGCTGGGTTATCGCCTTTGAATCGTCCATCAGCTTTGGCCAAATCGAAGACTTCGCCCGCTATCTGCAAGATAAAGCGCAGCATATCGAGGCTACCGCGAGCTTCGATGGGTTTCAGTTCATTCTTGAGTAGCGCCGGCTCAATCCGTCCGATCGGTACGTCACCGAGACAGGTATAGAGATTGGCCTTCAGCGCGCCTTCGATTTTGTTGTAATAGCTAGCTGAAATGCCGTTCCGCTTTTTGATAGAAAGCAGTTCCTCTGCAACGGCCTTGAAGGTAATGGCGGCTTCGGCTGCCTTTCCAAGCTTATCGAGCTTTCGCTCCAAGACTGGATCGGCACCGGATTTCACTCGCCGACGCTCTTCGTTGGCAAGATCTCGCGCTGTCGCCAGATCCACATCGGGATAACTACCGAGTTGTACCGATGATTCCTTGCCGTCCAGTGTAAAGCGGAACTGCCAGTATTTGCTACCGTTGGGTTTGACGACAAGCCGTAGCCCGCCACCGTCGGGAAAAATACGCGCTTTACCCGTTTCGGCTGGTTTTGCCTGCCGAACCTCGACAGCCGTCAATCTTGACTTTACTTGTGCCACAACGATCTCCGAGAAAAAACGGGTAACAAAAATCACGAACAGAATCTATTACCCGTGTTTTTACCCGTTTTTTACCCGGATCACAATGGATGCCTTTGGAGAGTATCGGACATGAAAAAGGCCGGAACCCTTGTATTTACTTGGGTTTCCGGCCTCTATCGGACTACTTTGGAGATATTTTTGGTGGTGATGGGCAGAATTGAACTGCCGACCTGTGGGTTATGAATCCACCGCTCTAACCAACTGAGCTACATCACCACGCTTGAGGGCGCGGATTATAGTTTGCCGGGGGTTGGCGGGTCAACCAAATTTCCGGTCGGTTATAATGGCGAACTTTTGTGCTGCGCGACGACCTAAGCGGCACCCACTGATTTGTGAAGTGTTACCCATGCCCAAGAAATTATTCATCCGCACCTTCGGGTGCCAGATGAATGAGTACGATTCGGACAAGATGGCCGACGTGCTCAATGCCTCCGAGCCGATTGTCAGGACCGACAACGTTGAAGAAGCCGACATCATCCTGTTCAACACCTGTTCGGTGCGCGAGAAGGCGCAGGAGAAGGTTTTCCACGACCTCGGCCGGGTTCGTCACCTGAAGAAGCTGAATCCGAACCTGGTGATCGGCGTTGGCGGTTGCGTTGCCAGCCAGGAGGGCGATGCAATTGTGGCGCGGGCACCTTACGTCGATATCGTCTTCGGGCCGCAGACCTTGCACCGTTTGCCGCAGTTGATGGCTGAGCGGAAGGCCAAGGGCAAGGCGGCGGTCGATATTTCCTTCCCGGAAATCGAGAAGTTCGATTCGATGCCGCCGGCTGAAGTGAAGGGCGCCTCGGCGTTCGTCTCGATCATGGAAGGCTGCTCGAAGTTCTGCACCTTCTGCATTGTGCCTTACACGCGCGGCGGCGAGGTTTCCCGGCCGTTTGAAGATGTGCTGACCGAAGTGGCCGGACTGGCTGCCAATGGCGTCGGCGAAGTGACGTTGCTTGGCCAGAATGTGAACGCCTATCGCGGTGACATGGCCGAGACCGACGAGAAGGCCGATCTGGCGCTGTTGATCGAGTACATCGCCGAAGTGCCGGGCATCGAGCGCATTCGTTACACGACCTCGCATCCGCGCGAAATGACGCAGCGCCTGTTCGACACCTACGCCACCGTGCCGAAACTCGTGTCGCACCTGCATCTGCCCGTTCAGGCCGGTTCTGACCGTGTGCTGGCGGCCATGAAGCGCGGCTACACGACGCTCGAATACAAGTCGATCATCCGCAAACTGCGCGCGGCACGGCCGGACATTTCGCTGTCCTCTGACTTCATCGTCGGCTTCCCCGGCGAGACGGACGAGGATTTCGAGAGGACGATGAAGCTGATCGACGAGGTCGGTTTTGACAGCTCGTTCTCGTTTGTTTACAGCCCGCGTCCGGGCACCCCGGCGCTGGAACTCGATGATTCGACACCGGCCGAGGTCAAATCGGCCCGCCTGTTGCGTTTGCAGAAGCGTATCGACGAACAGGCGCAGGCGATCAGCCAGACGATGGTCGGCAGCATCCAGCGCGTGCTGGTCGAAGGCACGTCGAAGAAGGACGTGCATGAACTGGCCGGGCGTACCGACAACAACCGCATCGTCAATTTCGCTGGCAATCCGCGGCTGATCAACACCTTCGTCGATGTCCGCATCACCTCGTCGCTGTCGCACACGCTGAGAGGCGAAATTGTCATCCGCGAAGACTGATAAGCCGGCGGCGCGGGCCAAGCCTGCTCCCAAGACCAAGCCGGTGGAAATCGCCCTGGCGCCGGTCGAAAACGTCCTGCTTGCCAACCTGTGCGGCCCGCTCGACGAGAACATCCGGCAGATCGAAACGGCCTTCGATGTCGTCATCCGTCGGCGCAATGAACGCTTTTCCGTTTTTGGCGAAAAATCCCGGTTGACCGTGGAAGCGCTCCAGCATTTCTACGGCATGGCGCGCCAGGCGCTGACCGTCGACGAAATCCAGCTCGGCCTGATCGAACTGCTCAATGCGCCGGTGCGCCGCATTTCGCGCCGCGCCGAAGGCCCGGTCGACGGTCCGCAACTGATCACCCGCAAGACCGAACTGCACGGCCGCACGCCGCGCCAGGTCGAGTACCTCAAGCACATCCAGGAACACGACATCACCTTCGGCATCGGCCCGGCCGGCACGGGCAAGACCTATCTTGCCGTCGCTTCCGCCGTCGATGCCTTCGAGCGCGATCTGGTCGAACGCATCATCCTGACCCGGCCGGCGGTCGAAGCCGGCGAACGCCTCGGCTTCCTGCCCGGCGACCTGACGCAGAAGATCGACCCGTATCTGCGCCCGCTCTACGACGCGCTCTACGACCTGATGGGCGCCGACCGCGTCAGCAAGCTCTACGAAAAGCGCGCCATCGAGATCGCGCCGCTCGCCTTCATGCGCGGCCGCACGCTCAACCACGCTTTCATCATCCTCGACGAGGCGCAGAACACGACGCCCGAGCAGATGAAGATGTTCCTGACCCGCATCGGCATCGGCGCCAAGGCCGTAGTCACTGGCGACATCACCCAGATCGACCTGCCCAAGGGCCACAAGAGCGGCCTCAACGAAGCCATCAGCATCCTCAAGGGCGTGCGTGGCCTGGCTTTCACCCATTTCAAGAAGGAAGACGTCGTGCGCCATCCGCTAGTCGCGCGCATCGTCGAAGCCTATGAATCCAACACCAAGCAAACGCCTTAACCTGTCGGTGCAATATGCCTGTAACCGTGAGGGCTTACCCTTGCGGGCGGATTTCGTCAAATGGGCGCGTGCCGGGCTGGTTGGCGGCGGCGAAGTGACGATCCGTCTGGTCGACGCCGACGAAGGCCGGACCTTGAACAACGAGTACCGAGGCAAGGATTACGCAACCAACGTGCTGTCCTTTCCGTATGACACGGAACCGCTGGTGACGGGCGATCTGGTCATCTGCCCGAGTGTCGTGGCGCGTGAGGCGGCCGAGCAGAACAAGCCGCTGACCGCGCATTACGCCCACCTGACGGTGCATGGTATGCTGCATTTACAGGGTTGGGATCACGAAAACGACGATGATGCCCAGGCCATGGAAGACGAAGAAAGGGAGATTCTCGCCGCGCTGGGTTATCCAGACCCGTATGCGGTTTAAACATCATGGACAGTGACAGTAAACCGAGTTTCATTGAACGACTGACTTCCCTGCTGCTGCGCGAACCTGAAGACCGCGAGCAGCTACTGGAAATTCTGCACAGCGCCCACGAGCGCAAACTGATGGACGCCGACGCGCTGACCATCATCGAAGGCGCGCTGGCCGCCGCCGACACCCGCGTTACCGACGTCATGGTGCCACGCGCCCAGATGGACGTCATCGACATCGACGACCCGCTCAACGAGATCATCCCCATCGTCATCGAAACCGCCCATTCGCGCTTCCCGGTGGTCGATGGCGACCGCGACAAGGTGCTTGGCGTGCTGCTTGCCAAGGATTTGTTGCGCCTGCAGATCGAACCGGAATTCAATTTGCGCGACTGGCTGCGCCCGGCCGCCTTCATCCCGGAATCGAAGCGCCTCAATGTGCTGCTCCGCGAATTCCGCGTCTCGCGCAACCACATGGCCATCGTCGTTAACGAATACGGCGGCGTCGCCGGCTTGGTCACCATTGAAGACGTGCTCGAACAGATCGTTGGCGACATCGAGGACGAATACGACTTCGACGAAGCGCACGACAATATCCGCCTCGACGCCTCCGGCCGCTACCGCGTCAAGGCGCACACCGAAGTCGAGGACTTCAACGAAGCCTTCAAGACTGCCTTCTCCAACGAGGAATTCGACACCGTCGGCGGCCTCGTCCTGCACCACCTGGGTTGCGTGCCCAAGCGCAACGAGGTGATGGACATCGACGGCATCCGCTTCCAGGTTCTGCGCGCCGACAGCCGCCGGCTGTACACCCTGCTCGTCACCCCGCCCGCACCCCCCCAAGCCGGTGCTGAAAACGCTGCTGGCTAAAAACAGGGCAATGCGCTACCTGATCGCCACGACCATCGGCGTCGTCGGCGTCGGCTGCTTCGCGCCCTTCGGGTTGTTCTGGCTGGCGCCGCTCGTCTGGCTTGGCCTGTTCGTGCTGCTGCGCGAGGCTGACAGCCCGCGTCAGGGCCTGCTCACCGGCCTGGCTTTCGGCATGGGCTTTTTCCTGACCGGCGTTTCCTGGGTCTTCGTCAGCCTCTCGGTCTTTGGCGGCATGCCGTGGTGGCTGGCCGGGCCGGCTGCCTTCCTGTTCTGCACCGTGATGGCGCTGTTTCCGATGGTCGCCGGCTACGTCTTCAAACGCTGGCAACCGGCGGCATTCTGGCGGCAAGCCCTGCTCTTCGCCGCGCTGATTGCGGCGGCAGACTGGCTCAAAGGCTGGATATTCACGGGTTTCCCTTGGCTCACTGTCGGCTACTCGCAAGCCGCACCCAGCCCGCTGGCCGGCTTCGCGCCGCTGCTCGGCGTGCATGGCCTGTCGCTGCTCGTCGCGCTGAGCGGCGCGCTGCTCGTCCGCTGGCGGGTCGGCGCGCCGTTTGCGGCGCTGCTCGCCATGATCGGTTTCGGCCTGCAGCAGGTGGCGTGGACGACACCAGTTGGCGAGCCGATCAGCGTCGCGCTGGTCCAGGGCAACGTGCCGCAGGAAATGAAATTCCGGCCGGAAGCCTTCTTTCGCACGCTCGACCTGTACCGCGAACTGATCACGCAGAACCCGGCGCAACTGACCGTACTGCCGGAAACGGCCATCCCGGTCTTCATCGACCAGATTCCCGGCGAATACCTCGACGAACTCAAGGCGCTGGCCAAACGCCAGAACGGCGACATCATCTTCGGCACGCTGACCGGCGACGACCGCGGCTATTACAACAGCGCCGTCAGCGTCGGCACCTCGCCGCTGCAGGTTTACAGCAAGAACCATCTGGTCCCCTTCGGCGAATTCATCCCGGCCGGCTTCGCGTGGTTCATGGCCTATGCCAACATCCCCATGTCGTCCTTCACGCGCGGGCCGGAAGTCCAGACACCGCTCGCCGTCGCCGGCCAGCACGTGGCGGCCAACATCTGCTACGAAGACGTCTTCGGCGAAGAGATCATCCGCGCCCTGCCGCAGGCCGGCATCCTGGCCAACCTGTCGAACACCGCGTGGTTCGGCCATTCGCTCGCTCAGCCGCAGCATTTGCAAATTTCCCGGATGCGCGCCGCCGAAACCGGCCGGCCGATGCTGCGCGCCACCAATACCGGGATGACCGCGATCATCGACGCTCAGGGACGCCTCACCGCCACCCTGCCCGCCTTCACGACCGGCGTGCTGCACGGCAACGTCCGCGCCTACGAGGGCATGACGCCCTTTGCCCGCTTCGGAAACGGGCTGGCGCTCGGGCTGATGGCGGCCTTGGCCCTCCTCGGCCTGACCGGAAAGCGCCGGCGCACCGCCTGATCGCGCCGGACAGCGCGGCAAAAATTTCAAAATTGGCCGTTTTTTTCCGGTTGACCGTGGAATCGGTGTAATTCGCGGGCCATTGCGCAAACATTGAGCGAAAAGATTCACTCTATAATTGGGCGCAGAACTCCCGCTCGCTGGCGATTTACTGCTTTCTTCCCACCCCTTCACCCAGGCTGAATGAGCATGCAATTCCTTGAAAATCTGCCGTTGGGCAAATTTCTGCGCTTCATATCCTTGATGGTCTTCGTGGTGCTGCTGATCATCGGCGGCGTCGGCATTGCCGCCTTGCAAAAGGTGTCCTCAGCCGCCTCCTTGATGGGACAGGGCAAGGACGTCGTCGCCGACATCCTGCCGCCGCCGCTTTATGTCATCGAAGCCCAGCTGGTCGCCTACGACATCGCCAGCGCGACGGTTGAGCAGCGTCCGAAACTGATCGAAAAAATTGCTCAGTTGAAGAAAGATTACGACCTTCGCAACAAATTCTGGAGCGAGAGCGATCTCGACGCCGGCGTAAGAGGGAAGTTGCTCGGCGAACAGCGCCGCCAGGCCGACCTGTTCTGGGCCGAACTCGACAAGAACTTCATGCCGGCGGTGGCCGCGCAGGAGCAGGCGGCAATGGACGCGTCGCTCAAGCAGATGCGCCAATACTACGAAGCCCACCGGGCTGGCGTTGAGGAGACCGTCAGCGTGGCCGGCCAGTTTGCCGAAACGTCCATGCAGCAACTGCTGGAGACCAGCCGGAACAGCAGCATTCTGGCGATCATCGCCGGCATTCTGGGCTGTGCGCTGGTCGTGCTCGGCATGAAATCGCTGGCCGCGTCGCTGAATCGGCGGATCGGCGGCGAGCCGTCCGAAGCCGTCGACGTGGCCAACCGCATCGCCCGCGGCGACCTGGGTGGCACGGTCGTCGTTCAGCCGGGCGATTCGGCGAGCATGCTGGCAGCCATGAAGTCGATGCAGGACAGCCTGGGCGGCCTGGTCGATGAAATCCGGCAAATGGTCCATGCGGCGGAAAAGGGCAATCTCGGCAAACGGATTCCCCTGGCCGGAAAACAAGGTTTCGGCCAGGAGATCGCCGCCGCCCTCAACCAGTTGATGGTCGTTACCGACACCAGCCTGCAAGACGTTTCGCGCGTCGCCTCGGCGCTGGCCGCCGGCGATCTTTCGCAAAAAGTGGACGCGGTTTACCCCGGGGCTTTCGGGCAGACGGCCAGCGCCGTCAATGCCACGGTGAGTGCCCTGGTGCAGGTGGTCGATGAAGTGCGCGCCATCGTCGATGCCGCAGCGCAGGGGGATTTTGCCCAGCAGATCGACACCACGCGCAAGCAGGGCTATGCGAAGACGCTGATCGACCTGCTCAACAGCCTGAGCGCCACGGCCGAACAGGCGCTTTCCGACATTTCATCGGTGTCGCAAGCGCTGGCCGAAGGCGACCTGACGCGGCGGATCGAAAAGCACTATCCCGGCCTGTTTGGCGAAACGGCCGAAGGCCTCAACGCCACGGTGGACAACCTGCAGGGGCTGATCGGCAACGTCGTCGGCGCTGTCGATACGATATCAACCGCCGCCCACGAGATTTCCGCCGGCAACAGCGACCTCTCAGTGCGCACCGAAGAACAAGCCTCCAGCCTGGAAGAAACGGCGGCGAGCATCGAAGAATTTACCGCCACGGCCCAGCAGAACACCGACAGCGCCAAACAGGCCAACCGCCTCGGCCAGTCGGCCGCCGAAATCGCCCAGCGCGGCGGCGAGATCGTCAGCGCTTCGGCCGCCACCATGCTCGAAATCCGCGACAGTTCGCGCAAAATCGGCGACATCATCAGCGTTATCGAAGGCATCGCCTTCCAGACCAATATCCTCGCCCTCAACGCCGCGGTCGAAGCTGCCCGCGCCGGCGAGCAAGGCAAGGGCTTTGCCGTCGTCGCCACCGAAGTCCGCGCCCTGTCGCATCGTACGGCGCAAGCCGCCAAGGAAATTTCCGGGCTGATCCGGGATTCAGCCGGCAAGGTCGAACACGGCACCAAGCAGGCCGAAAAAGCCGGCCAGAGCATGACCGAAATCATGGCCGCCATCTCGCGCCTGTCCACCCTCGTCGCTGGCATCAGCGCCGCCTCGGTCGAACAGACCATCGGCATCGAACAGGTCAACCAGGCGGTCGCCCAGATGGACGAAGTCACCCAGCAAAATGCCGCCTTGGTCGAAGAAGCTGCCGCCGCTGCCGAATCGCTGGAAGAACAGGCGCAACAACTGAAGCAGCAGGTTTCGACCTTCAAGCTCAGCCACGGTGCGCCGAGCAGCGGATCGGGCATCAAAGCCCTGCCCTCGCGCGGATCGCCCGGCACCGCCAGGGCGAGGGCCGAACTGCACGCCCCGTCGAGCGAAGACGCCGAGTGGTCGGTGGTCTGAGACCACCTCGAGCGGGATCGCCTCCGGGTTGGCCGTGAGGCGAGAATTTCAAATTTCGGCGATTTTTCCGGTTGACCGTGGCATTGCGCAGCCAGCCGGCGCCGAGCCTCGGTTAAGGCCCGGCAAGCCGCAAATCAGCCGCGGTGGTCCAGCCACCAGGTCAGTCCCTGCACGTTGAGTTCGATATCAGTCGCCAGAATGTCGAGGATGGTCTCTTCGGGCAGCATACAGCCGTGGGCGCGCAACTCGGCCAGCAGGTAGGCGGTGAGCTCCTGTTTGGTCGCGGCATGGCGGGATTCGCCGTCCTTGGCGTGGGCTTCGGCGATGGCGACGTGGGCGTCGAGGCGGCGCTGCAGGTTGGCGACCTGGGCCGGCAGGTCGCCAACCTGGGCGTAGTGGGTCAGGTACATCGCTTGCGGCTTGTAGCTCATCAGGCGGTCGATCGAGGCACGCATTTCGGCGTGGTCGAACTGGGTCGGGCTGGTCGTCGGCTGGATGAACTGGCGGCCGTCGACGTCGAATTCGCGGTACGAGAGGCCGAACATGTCACCGGTAAAGATGGCCTTGGCCTTCTCGTCGACGATGCAGATGTGGTGTTTGGCGTGGCCCGGAGTGTCGATCATGAGCAGTTCACGACTACCGAGCCGAATGGTCAGGCCTTCGTGGGCATCGATGATGCGGTCGGCCTGGATGGGCAGGATGTCGCCGTAAACGTTCTCGACGTATTCCTTGCCATAGACGGCGGTGACGCCGGCGACGAGCTTGGACGGCTCGGCCATGTGGCGCGAGCCGCGCGGGTGGACAACCAGCTTGGCATTGGGGAATTCGCGCATGAGCGAGCCGGCGCCGCCGGCGTGGTCGAGGTGGATGTGGGTGAGGATGACGTAATCGACGGCCTCGCGGCCCAGGCCGACCTTGGTCAGCGCTTCGAGCACGTTGGGCAGCGAGTCGTTGCTGCCGGTGTCGATGAAGGCGACGCGGCCGTCGTCGACGATCATGTGGATGGCAGCCAGGATCGGGCGCACGTAGCCGGCGTCGAAGGCGATGATGCCGTTGCCGTAGTCTCTCCAGTCGAACATTTCCATACTCCTGCGTATTGATGGCGGCGATTATACTGGCGGCCTGACGATTTCGAAGAGTGAGCCGATGACGCATTTCGTGGCCGACGATGGCGAGAAGATTCACGTCAAAATTTCCGGCGAGGGTTCGCCGCTGATCCTGCTCCATGGCTGGACTTCCAGCGCGCAGGAATGGTTCCCGTTCATGGCCGAGCTGAATGCGAGGCACCGCGTCTTTCGCTGGGATGCCCGCGGTCACGGCGGTCATACGCTGGCCCATGCCGGTTCGGCGACGGTCGAGCGCATGGCGCGCGATCTGCGCAACCTGATCGACCATTACGGCCTGCACGATGCCACCGCCGTCGGCCACTCGATGGGCGCACTGACACTCTGGCAATACCTGCGCGACCACGGCACGCACGGCCTCGGCAAGCTGTGCCTGATCGACCAATCGCCCAAGCTGCTGACGGCCGACGACTGGGAACATGGAATTTACGGCGATTTTCCGGTTCACCGTAACGATGAACTGGTCGACTGGCTACGCGACGACTTCGCCGAGGGCGTGCTCAAATTGACGGCGCACGGCCTCAACAAGCGGGCCGAGGAGAAGTACCTGCAGAACGCCTCAGGCTGGCAACGCTCGCGCGCCGCGCTGCAGGCCCAGAACCCGGAACCGCTGATCAACTGCTGGCTGAGCCTGACCGCCGCCGATTATCGCGACGTGCTGGCCAACATCCCGCTACCGACCTTGCTCGTCTATGGCGGCGAGAGCAATTTCTACCACTCGTCGACCGCGCACTTCGTCGCCGACAATATTCCGAACGCGGTATTGCGCATCTACGAAGGCACCGACCATTCGCCGCACCAGTGGCAGCGCGAGCGCTTCGTCCGCGAGTTGATGGACTTCATCAACCCGCCGGACTAAGCCGTGATCAGGTCGTCCGGAACTTCTGGACGGCCTGTTCGAGGCGCAGCTTTTCGGCCAGCACCTTGGTGGCGTAGCGCCGCTCCGGATCGCTGGTCGCCCCGGCAAATTGCTGCAGGCCGTTTTCCAGCCCGCCGTTGCGGCGGATCGACTCCTTGAGCACCTTGGCGCCGACCTGGACATTGATCACCGGATTGAGAAAGGCGGCCTGATCGGCGTCTTCCGGCAACTTGTCCTGATGGAAACGCGGCATCACCTGCATGAGGCCCTTGGCGCCGACGACGCTTTCGGAGAACGGATTGAAACGCGACTCGATACCGATGACGGCAATGATGAGCAGCGGATCGAGATGCAATTGCCGACCGGCCGACTGGGCCGTGGCGAAAATGGGCTCCAGCGCATCCGGTGCGACGCGATAGCGCCGGGAGACGTAGTCCATGGCACCGCGCATTTGGGCACTGAGGGTCTCGGTAGCGGGGTCGATATCCTCGACCGCCAGCTCGTCGTCCAGCGCCACTTCTTCACCGGCCGGCAGCAGGAACTTCAAGCCGCCGAGCATGGTGGGGTTGCCACTTTGGACGCCGACCAGGACAAGTACGAACAACACGCCGGCCAGCATCAGGAACTTCTGAAACATTGAAGACGCGAGCGCCGACAGGCGAAGCATCGATGAGGGAAAAACTGTTGAGGTAAACATGCGACCTCCTTCACTGTTGCCACTGCCAAGAAGCTTCCTCGACAGCGAACGGTTACAGGGGGTACGACATCGGCCAGAGCCCAAGAGAGGGGTCGCTGGATACCGCAGCCAGACAGGCGAATTGCCACGGAAACCGATGCTGCACCGCAGCATTGATTCCAGTGTATTGATTTATATGGTTATTGTCAATCCATCACTCGCCACACAGGGGATTCAGTGTTGCATCGCCGCAACAAAAGCGCTTGAAACGCTGCCTCGGCGTCCAGTCAAAAACAGGCCGAAATACGACATTTCAATTTTGGCCAATTTTTCCGGTTGACCGTGGAATCGCCTAGCCGGCCTTGATCCGCTCGGCGAAAACCTGGCGCAACTTGAGCGCCTTGGGCGCCACCACGGCCATGCAATAACCCTGGTAAGGATTGCGGCGAAAATACTGGTGGTGATATTCCTCGGCAACGAAGAAAGTCGAGGCCGGCGTCACCTCGGTGACGATAGGCGCGCCCCAAATGCCCTCGCCATTGAGGCGGGCGATCATCGCCTCGGCCACGGCCTGCTGGCCGACATCGTGGAAGAAGATGGCCGAGCGGTATTGCGTGCCGACGTCGTGCCCCTGACGATTCAGCGCGGTCGGATCGTGGATCGTGAAGAAGGCCGTCAGCAGCGTCTCGAAGTCGATCTTCGCCGGGTCGAACTCGATCTGCACGACTTCGGCGTGGCCGCTGTCGCCCCGGCACACCGCCTCGTAGCTCGGCCGCGGATCCTGCCCGCCCATGTAGCCGGGCAGAACAGAGACAACGCCGTCAAGTTGTTCGAAAGCCGCTTCGAGGCACCAAAAGCAGCCACCGGCCAGAGTCGTTTTTTGCGTGGTCATCGTTTCCGCCATCATCGTTCCTGTTATTCATCCAGAGATGTGGCAGACAGTATGGCACCGGCTTCGTTCCGCGCCATCCATGGCAAAAGCAAGTAAAATCGTGCGTCTCAGAACATCACCGATTGCATCCGATGAGCACCACCAAAAAACCGACGTTTCAGGAAATCATCCTGCGCCTGCAGCAATATTGGAGCGACAAGGGCTGCGCCCTGCTCCAGCCCTACGACATGGAAGTCGGCGCCGGCACCAGCCACACCGCCACCTTCCTGCGCGCCATCGGCCCCGAGCCATGGAAAGCCGCCTACGTGCAGCCGTCGCGCCGTCCCAAAGATGGTCGTTACGGCGAGAACCCGAACCGGATGCAGCATTACTACCAGTTCCAGGTCGTCCTCAAGCCGGCCCCGGACAACATCCTTGAACTCTACCTCGGCTCGCTCGAAGCCCTCGGTTTCGACCTCAAGAAGAACGACGTGCGTTTCGTCGAGGATGACTGGGAAAACCCGACACTCGGCGCCTGGGGTCTCGGTTGGGAAGTCTGGATGAACGGCATGGAAGTGACCCAATTCACCTACTTCCAGCAGGTCGGCGGCATCGACTGCAAGCCGATCACCGGCGAAATCACCTACGGCATCGAACGCCTCGCCATGTACCTGCAAGGCGTCGAAAACGTCTTCGACCTGACCTGGACGGAAGGCCTGACCTACGGCGACGTCTATCACCAGAACGAAGTCGAGCAGTCGGCCTACAACTTCGAGCACAGCAACGTCGAATTCCTCTTCCACGCCTTCGGCAAGCATGAAGAAACCGCGGTGCACCTGATGGGCAACCAGCTCGCCCTGCCCGCCTACGAGCAGGTGCTCAAGGCCGCCCACACCTTCAACCTGCTTGACGCCCGCGGCGCCATCTCGGTCACCGAACGCGCAGCCTACATCGGCCGCATCCGCAACCTCGCCCGCGCCGTGGCGCAAGCCTACCTCGATTCCCGCGCCCGCCTTGGCTTCCCGATGGCGCCGAAGGAATGGGCCGCCGAAGTGCTGGCCAAGCTGGAAGAACAGAACGCAAAGAAAGCTGCCTGATATGTCGTCGAAAAACCTGCTCGTTGAACTGTTTGTTGAAGAACTGCCGCCCAAGGCACTCAAGAAGCTGGGCGAAGTGTTTGCTGCCACGCTGGCAACCTCGTTGAAAACTACTGGTTTGGCCGCGTCGACCGCAGCCGTCACCGCCTACGCCTCGCCGCGCCGCCTGGCTGCCCACGTCACCGAGGTCGCTGCCGTTGCCGCCGACAAGCCAGTGGTCCAGAAACTCATGCCGGTTGCCGTTGGCCTCGACGCCGCCGGCAACGCCACCCCGGCCCTGCTCAAGAAACTCGCCGCCCTCGGCGCCGACGCTTCCTGCGTGCCCAACCTGCGCCGCGAGAATGACGGCAAGGCTGACGTCCTGTTCTATGAAAGCCTGGCCAAGGGCGCGACGCTGTCCGAAGGTCTGCAAAAGGCCCTCGAAGCCGCCCTCGCCGCGCTGCCCATCCCCAAGGTCATGACCTATCAGTTGCAGGACGGCTGGAGCAGCGTCAATTTCGTCCGCCCGGCGCATGGCCTCGTGGCATTGCACGGCAGCGATATCGTGCCGCTGGCCATTCTCGGCCTCAACTCGGGTCGTGAAACTCATGGTCACCGTTTTGAAGCCGTCGTCGATCCGGTCGTCTTCGCCCATGCCGACGAATACGCCACGAAACTGGCGACCGACGGTGCCGTCATCGCCTCCTTCGCCGAACGTCGCGCCGAAATCGCCCGCCAGCTTGAAGCTGCAGCGGCCAAGGCCGGTGGCAAGCCGATTGACGACGATGCCCTGCTCGATGAAGTCACCGCACTGGTCGAACGCCCGAACGTGCTGATCGGCCAGTTCGAAGAAGAATTCCTCGCCGTGCCGCAGGAATGCCTGATTCTGACCATGAAGGCCAACCAGAAATACTTCCCGCTGCTCGACGCGGCCGGCAAGCTGACCAACAAGTTCCTCGTCGTCAGCAACATCAGCCCGGAAGACGCTTCGGCCGTGATCGGCGGCAACGAGCGCGTCGTGCGTCCACGGTTAGCGGATGCCAAGTTCTTCTTCGATCAGGATCGCAAGAAGTCGCTGGAAAGCCGCGTCATCGGGCTGTCCAAGGTCGTCTATCACAACAAGCTGGGCACACAGGGCGACCGCGTCAACCGGGTCACAACAATTGTCGATGCCATCACCTCGTTGCTAGCACGTGCAGAGAAACATTACGATTTGTTGCCTCAAGGCCCGCAAATCGAAGAGAACCATCCGGAACTCAGCAAGACGTGGAAAGCCTCCCGAACCGCCTCGTTGCTAGCAAAGGCCGACCTCCTGACCGACATGGTCGGCGAATTCCCGGAGCTGCAGGGCATCATGGGCCGCTACTACGCGCTGCATGACGGCCTCAGCGCCGAGATCGCCGATGCTATCGAAGACCACTACAAGCCCCGTTTTGCCGGCGACAGCTTGCCGCGCGGTGTGGTTGGTACCATCGCTGCACTAGCGGATAAGCTGGAAACGCTGGTCGGCATGTTCGGCATCGGGCAGATCCCGACCGGCGACCGCGACCCGTTCGCGCTACGCCGCCATGCGTTGGGGGTAATTCGGATGTTGTCCGAGAACAATCTTCCTATTGGATTGGACCATCTGCTGTACCAGGCCGAGTTTGCGTTCATGAATATCGATGGATTCAAGAGCAACCCAGCCCAACTAGCAGACTTCATCTATGACCGCCTTGCCGGTAGCCTGCGCGAGCAGGGTTACTCGGCGCAGGAAGTCGATGCTGTGGTGTCGCAGCGGCCACAACGGCTGGGCGATATTCCCAAGCGTCTGGCTGCCGTGCGTGCCTTCTCTGCGCTACCGGAAGCGGCTGCACTCGCGGCTGCCAACAAGCGCGTCGGCAATATCCTCAAGAAAGCAGAAGGTACTGTCGAACCGACGGTCGACAACGCCCTGCTCAAGGAAGCGCCGGAAATCGCCCTGCACGATGCCCTCGTCGATGTCGTGCCGCAGGCCGATGCCGCCTTCGTCACCGGCGACTACGCCGAATCGCTGCAGGCGCTGGCCGCGCTGCGCGCCCCGGTCGATGCCTTCTTCGACGGCGTCATGGTCAACGCCGACGATCCGGCCCTGCGCGCCAACCGTCTCGGCCTGCTCGCCAAGCTGCACGTGGCGATGAACAAGGTCGCCGACATTTCCAAGCTGTCTGCCTGAGAGCCGGGAGAACGCCATGCCGACCAAACTCGTCATCCTCGACCGCGACGGGGTTATCAACTTCGATTCCGCCCAGTTCATCAAGACGCCGGCCGAATGGAAGCCGATCCCGGGCAGTCTGGAAGCGATTGCCCGCCTCACCCAGTGCGGCTACAAGGTGGTCGTGGCGACCAACCAGTCGGGCGTCGGGCGCGGCTTGTTCGACATGGAAACGCTCAACCAGATCCACACCAAGATGCACAAGGCCGTCGTCGCGCTAGGCGGGCGGATTGACGCCATTTTCTATTGCCCGCATGCGGCCGATTCAAAATGCGACTGCCGCAAGCCAAAGCCCGGCATGTTCAAGCGTATTTCCGAAACGCTCAATATCGATCTCAATGGCGTCCCGGCCATCGGCGATTCGCTGCGCGATTTGCAGGCTTGCGCTGCCGCCGGCTGCCAGCCGATGCTGGTGATGACCGGCAAGGGCGAGAAAACCAAGGCCGACAACGAATTGCCGGAAGGCACGCTGGAATACAAGGACCTGTCGGCTGCGGTCGACGCCATCCTCAAGGAAACCACGCCATGAGGGCGGTGCGCTCAACGCTGTTCATGGCCTACGCCCTCGTCTGGTCGATCCTCACGGCGCCGCTCGTTATCATCGCCGCCCTCGCCTTGCGCGGGCTGTGGGGCTATCGCTTCGGCAAGCTGTGGCGCCTCGGCATCCAGTTCGGCGTCGAGAACATCCTCGGCATTCGGCCCAAGGTCATCGGCCTGGAAAACATGCCGAAGGAGCCTTGCGTCATTCTTTCCAAACACCAGTCGGCCTGGGAAACGATGACCATCCAGGATCTCGTCCCGACCGGCGCCTACTGCGTCTTCGTTCTCAAGAAGGAATTGCTCCGGGTGCCGCTGGTTGGCTGGGGGCTGGGCGCCATGAAGATGATTTCAATCGACCGCGCTGCCGGCAAGGATGCACTCGACCAGGTCGTCGTTCAGGGCCGCGAACGCCTCAAGCAGGGCTTCTACGTCATCCTCTTCCCGGAAGGCACGCGCGTCGCGCCGGGCCAGAAAAAACGCTACAAGCCGGGCGGTGCCTACCTTGCCACCCGTGTCGGCTGCAAGGTCGTGCCGGTCGCCCACGACGCCGGCGAACTGTGGCCGCGTCAGGCTTTCCTGAAAACGCCGGGCACCGTCACGATGAGCATCGGCCCGGCTTTCGACGCCACCGGCATGACCGAGGCCGAAGTCAATCAGCGGGCCGAAGCCTGGATCGAAGACGAGATGCACCGCATCTCGCCGCACCGCTACGCGGATGCCTCGCACAACGCCACCTGAACCGGCGCGCAGCATCGTCATTGCCGGCCAGGCTGTCGCCTACCAGCTGCGGCGCAGCCAGCGCCGGACCATCGGCCTGGCCATCGACCACCGTGGCCTGCGCGTCGGCGCCCCGACCCGGGCGCGCATCGGCGATATCGAAAACCTGATCCACGAGCACGGCCAGTGGGTGCTCGACAAACTGGCCGCCTGGCGCGATCGCCCGGCCCAAGGCAAGCAGGAGATCACCGACGGCACCGTGATTTCCACGCTCGGTGAGCCGCTGACCGTCGCCTTCACCGATGTCGGCCGTAGCCGCTGGCAGTTCGGCCCCGGTACGCTTTACCTGCGCCCCGACGCCACTCACACGGCCGGCGACTTGCTCGAAAAAGCCCTGCGCGAGAAAGCCCGCACCGTCTTCGCCGAGCGCCTGACCATCCACGCCCCACGCCTCGGCGTCGCCCCGCCACCGCTGCGCCTGTCGTCGGCCCGCACGCGCTGGGGCAGTTGCAGCCACCGCGGCGGCATCGCGCTGAACTGGCGCCTCGTCCTCATGCCGCTGGCCATCGTCGATTACGTCGTCTGCCACGAACTGGCGCACCTCAAGGAAATGAACCACAGCCCGCGCTTCTGGTCTGTGGTTGAGCAACTTTGCCCGGACTGGAAGGCGCGCCGGCTTGAACTGCGCCAGCTGGCCCGGCAAATCCCCCACTTTTAAGGAAAACGCATGCGCATTCTGCACACCATGATCCGCGTCGGCGATCTCGACAAATCGATCGCCTTCTACACCGAAATCCTCGGCATGCAGCTCCTGCGCCGCACCGACTACCCGGAAGGCCGCTTCACGCTGGCCTTTGTCGGCTACGGCGACGAAGCGAGCGAAGCCGTCCTCGAACTGACCCACAACTGGGACACGCCAAGCTATGAGCTCGGCACCGGCTACGGCCACGTCGCATTGGCCGTGCCCGATGCAGCGGCGGCCTGCGCGGCAATCAAGGCACGCGGCGGCAAGGTCGTGCGCGAGGCCGGGCCGATGAAGCATGGCTCGACGATCATCGCCTTCGTCGAAGATCCGGATGGCTACAAGATCGAGCTGATCCAGCGCGCCTGACCTGACGCGCCCGGTGAGCGGCCATTGCCGCAGTCACCCCTTGAAAAACAGCCAATTCGTTTTTTCAGGCGTAGGCGCTGAAACCGGCCGCATTGCCGCTTTCAGTCATGCCGTACGTCCGGGCCAATGCCTCCGAACGGCTGCCTGATGTTTCCTGGCGCGCCGCGTTTGCAGCCTGCGCCTGCTCCAGCCGGGCACCCTGCTCCATTTGCGCTGCCTGGGCCGCTACCGCCCGGTCCTGCCCCGACGGATCGGCGGGCGCCAACGCTGCCGCCTTGATCTGGCGGGCCCGCTGAATGGTTTCTTCCGGCGTTCGCCCAGGCGAAGTCGATATGCCAACCTCGCCACCGATCGCATAGTTCACACCATCCGGGCCTTTTTGGTAGCTATAACTCGCACCGGAGGTAACCAGGCCGCCCCCCGCAGCCATATGCGCCTGCTCATGCTGCCGGACTTCACGATCACGCGACTTGAGTTCTGCGACCTGCTTGAGTTCCTCCGGCGTCAAACCCTGCTGGCCGCCTTCGCTCCCGGCCTTCGCCACACCCGACGCATCGGTAGCACGCTGGCCGCGGCTCAGCGCCGAAGCATAGAGGCTTGCGATGGACGACAGGCCCGACACATTCATCCCGGAACACTCCAATCAATCAAAAATAGGCGATAGTTTGTTCATCCTAGCAGCCCGGCACAGCACCGCAAGCGGCAACGTAGCCCGGCCAAAAATAATCGACATCAAGGCCACGCTCCCCTTGGCTGCGCATACTGCCGGCTCAAGGAGATCACCATGGCCTTTCCCGAATTCTTTTCCCGCATTCCCACCATCACGCTGCGCGACCCGCTGGCCGAACTGCTCGGCGCGGCGGAGGGCGGGCTGATCGAATACAGTTTTGCCGATGGCGTCAAACTGGCCGGGCATTCCTGCCCGACGGTGGCCGGCGCCTGGCTGACCAGCGTTCGTGCCTTGCGGGCGCTTTATGGCGACGAGATTCCGGTTCGCGGCAACATAGCCGTAAGCCTGCAAGAAAGCGTTGATACGGGCGTCGCCGGGGTCATCGCCAGCGTCGCCACGCTGCTCACCGGCGCGGCCGGCGATGGCGGTTTCAAGGGCTTGGGTGGGTTGCATGTCCGGCGCGGATTGCTCAAATTCGGCGTTGCCGGCAGCGTCGGCATGACGTTTACCCGGCTCGACACGAATGCTACGGTCAACGGGAATTTTCGGCCAAATTTGATATCGGCTGACCCGCGTCTCGGCGAGCTGTTACCCGCCGTCGTCCATGGCTCCGCCACTCCGGCGGAAAAACGGCTGTTCGGCGAGCTCTGGCAGGATCGCGTCAAACGCATCCTGATCGACCACGGCGATGATCCGGCCGTGGTTGAACTGCACATGCTTCAGGGCTGAGTCGCCATCGCCTCGCGAGCGACGCTTTCGAAGGTTTCGACGACGCCGGCCCAACTGCGCGGCAGCATCGTCTGCCGGGCCGCTTCGGCCATTTCGCCGAGACGCTCATTTTCCTCGAGCATCCACAGCGCGCCATCGACGTAGCCACGTTCGTCGCCGGGCGAGGCGACCATGCCGTTTTGCTGCTGGGCGATCAATTCGGCGGCAGCAGCGCTGCGGTAGGCGATGACCGGCAGGCCGCTGGCCATCGCCTCGGCGACGACGTTGCCGTAGGTTTCGGTCAGGCTGGGAAAGAGAAAGAGGTCGGCGCTGGCGTAATGCGCGGCGAGGTCTTCGCCGATGCGCATGCCGGCGAAATGGTGATCGGGGTGGTCGGCGGCCAGTTGTTTGGCCGACGGGCCGTCGCCGACCCAGACCATCTTGGCCTTGGGATGCCAGACCTGGATGGCGGCGAAGGTCTTTTTGACCAGGGCCAGATTCTTCTCGGCCGCCACCCGGCCGACGTAAAGGCAGGCCGGCCCGTCACCTTCGACGCCCCAACTCTGGCGCAAGGCGTGGCTGCGCCGGGCCGGATCGTAAAGCTGCGTATCGACGCCGCGGCCGACTACGCGCACGCCGGTCAGCCCCTCGCCGGCCAGATCGGCAGCCAGCGCAGCTGTCGGCACCATGGTCGCCAGCGTCCGCCGGTGCAGGGTGCGCAGGTAGGCGGCGACGGCCGGGCGCATCCAGCCCATGCCGTAATGCACGCTGTAGCGGTCGAAATTGGTATGAAAGCCGGAGGTAACCGGGATGCCCATCTTGCGCGCGACGCTGACGGCCGACCAGCCGAGCGGCCCTTCGGTCACGACATGGACCAGATCGGGGCGGTGCTGGCGCCATTGCCGGGCCAGCCGCCGTCCGGCCGGCAGCCCGAAGCGCAGGCCGGGATAGCCAGGCAACGGGAAGCCGGGCAAGGCCATTTCATGTTCGCTGCCGGCATCGGCCTTGCCCTGTTTCGGACGGATGACGCTGACCCGGTGACCACGCTCGCGCAGGCCGCCGACCAAGCGGCCGACGGTCATCGCGACGCCATTGACCTCGGGCGGAAAGGTTTCAGTGACGAAGGCAATGACCAGTGACATCAGGCGATCTCCATGAGCACGCAGGCCCAGACGAACATGACGAGGATCAGCGAAACGAGAACCGCGGCGCTGCCGATGTCCTTGGCGCGCTTGGCGAGGCGATGGTTTTCCAGGCTGACGCGGTCGACCACGGCTTCGATGGCCGAATTGAGCAACTCGACGACCAGGACGAGGAGCACGCTGGCGATCATCAGGCCGCGGCCCATCCACGGCACCGGCAGCAGAAAAGCCGCCGGAATGAGCAGTGCGGCGAGGATGACTTCCTGACGGAAAGCGTCTTCGCACAGGTAGGCTGCCTTGAGGCCGGCCAGCGAATAGGTCAGGGCATTCCACACCCGGCGCAGTCCGGTCTTGCCCTTGAAGGGCGATTCGTTGGCCGGATCGAGGCCGAGTTCGTTCGACGAGGGTTCCTGCATGAAATCTCCGCGAAAGCGCTCACGTTAATCAGGTAGCGCTAAGCTTTGATGACAGGATGAGTCATCGGAGTGTCACAATTCGGCTCTACCCTCTCGACCATTTGCCCATGCGCCACCTTTCCGCCCTGCTCGTCCTGTTCGCCGCCACGCCGGCAGCCCACGCCGCCCGCCCGATGATCACCGACGATGCGCGGCTGACCGATGCCGGAGCCTGCCAGGTCGAATCTTGGGTGCACCTGCACGGCAGCCAGCACGAATTCTGGGCCTTGCCAGCCTGCAACCCGGGCGGCAATTTCGAGCTGACTTTCGGCGGTGCGCTGGCCTATGCCGACGGCCACCAGGAAAGCGGTGCCCTGGCCATTCAGGGCAAGACCCTGCTCAAACCGCTGGAGACCAACGGCTACGGCATCGGCTTCGCCGCCGGTTACGCCACGCAGCCGGGCAGCGCCCACACCGGCAACCCGTATTTCTACGTGCCGGTCAGCTTTTCGCTGGCTGATGACCGTGTCGTCATCCACACCAACCTCGGCTACACCCGCGAACGCGAGCATCATGAAAACCGCCTGACCTGGGGCGTCGGCAGCGAAGTTCAGCTCACCGCCCGCAGCTACCTGATTGGCGAAAGCTACGGCCAGGACAAGGGCAACCCGTTTTTCCAGATGGGCGTCCGTTACTGGATCGTCCCCGGCCATGTCCAAATCGACACCACCTACGGCAGCCAGTTCGGCGCCATCAGCGACCAGCACTGGTTCTCGGTCGGCCTGCGCCTGATCTCGCCAAGCTTGTTTTAGGTCAAGCGCAGCGAATCTGTAATATTTCCGCAATGAAGCGGAAGTCCGCCTATGCTAAAAGGCCTAGTCTCGTTCATCCGGAAATATAACCATGGTTTTTTTCGAGCTATTTACCCACAACCCCACCATCATCAAGGTCGCGCCCGGCGCCGCCCTGTTTTCAGAAAATGAGGACGGCCACATGATGTACGTCCTGACCGCGGGGACGGCCGAAGTCATCGTCAACAACCGGGTCGTCGAAAGCCTCGAGCATGGCAGCATCGTTGGCGAGATGGGCATCGTTTCACCCGGGCCGCGCTCGGCCAGCGTGGTCGCCGTGACGGCTTGCGAGTTCGTCGAAGTCGACGAAAAACGCTTCCAGTTTCTCGTTCAGCAAACGCCGTTTTTCGCCACCCAGGTCATGCGCGTCATGGCTGAGCGCCTGCGCAAGGTCAATCAGCTGGTGGCGCCGCTCGAGGACATCTGAGCACCGGGTGCCAGCCGGTGTTCGCCGCACCAGCCGTGCGGCCCGACGACCGGATGGCGCCAGTGATGCGCTTCGCGCGGCGAACTGTCGCCGGCGAAGACTGGCGGGTAGCGGTGGCACAGGCCGGTGAGCGCGTCGCTCGGCCGGAAGTAGGCGCAGCGGACGCAGCAGGCGTCGGAATGGTCGTTCATGGTGCCGGCGATCAGATTGCTACGGTCAACCGGAATTTCTGGCCAATTTCGCAATTGCTCAGTTCGCCGTAAAGGCGTGCCAGCCGCTCGGCCATCGCCACATCGGTCCATTCCCGCGCGTAAATCGGCGCCTCATCGTTGAGATGGCGCCAAGCCTCGGGATGCTTGAGGAACTGGCCGAGCACTTCGCCGAAGGCGCGCGGATCGTTCGGCGGCGAGAAGGCGCCACGGGCCGGCGCGAGAATATCGGTCGTCCCCATTTCGGACAGCGCAATGACCGGCACGCCGGCCGCCATCGCTTCGAGCAGCACGAGGCCCTGGGTTTCGGTGCGCGAGGCGAAGACGAAAACGTTGGCCGCCGCGTAGCAATCGGGCAGCGCCTGCTGGCGGTCGAGGTAGCCGATGAACTGGACGGCATCCTGCAGGCCCAAGGCCGCGGTCTGCACCTTGAGGTCGGCCATGGCCGGGCCTTCGCCGGCAATCACGAGCAGCGCGTCGGGGCGGATCTGGCGAGCCTGGACGAGGGCTTCGAGGAGGAAGCCGATATTCTTTTCATGCGCCACGCGGCCGACGAACAAGGCCATCGGCCGCGATTCGCCGATGCCGAATTTCCGGCGAAAGCGCATGCCGCTGCCACCGGCGAATTGCGCCATCGGGATGCCGGTGGGCAGGACGTGCATCGGCGAGGTGACGCCATAGCTTTCAAGGCGCTGGCGCATGGCCGTCGATGGCACGATCACGGCATCGAGCTGGTTGCATTGCCGCCGTGACAAGGCCCGCGCCTGACCACGCAGCCAGCTTGGCGGGATCGGCTTGGCGTAGTGCTGCAGGTATTCCTCGAACAGCGTGTGATAGGTCGCCACCACCGGCAGGCCCAGCCTGCGCCCGGCTTTCAGGCCGGCGTAGTGGGCGATGAACGGCGTCTGGACGTGGATCAGGTCGCAGTCCTGCGCCGCTTCGAGCACGGCCCGGTGCATCGCCCGCCAGCCGACCAGCCGGTCTTCGCGGTCGCCTGGCACCGGTCGGCCGGCAACGCGGACGATGCCCGGCTCATCAATCTCGTTGCCGTAGCGCGGAACGACCAGCTTGACCTCGACACCATGCGCCGACAGGGTGCGGCGGAAGGTCTCGATGGAGGTCGAAACGCCATTGACGCGAGGGAAATACACGTCGGAAACCATCAAAACACGCATCTCAGGCCTCTACAGTTTCGGCAACCGGGGCGGCCAGCATGGCTACCGGCTTTTGTTCGCCCCAGGTGACCAGCTCGAGCCGGCCGTCGAAGTGTTCGACGATGGCCGTGCAGGAATCGACCCAGTCGCCGCAATTCACGTAAGTCAGGCCGTCGATCTCGCGGATCGTCGCCCAGTGGATGTGGCCGCAGATGACGCCGTCCAGGCCGCGCTCCTTGGCGTGGTGGATGGCCGATGTCTCGAAATCGAAAATGAAGGTCAGCGCCGTCTTGACCTTGCGCTTGGCGTAGCCGGCCAGCGACCAGTAGCCGGAAATGCCGAGCTTGCGCCGCCCCCACGAGAGCAGCGTGTTGATGCGGACGAGCAGTTCGTAGGCCTTGTCGCCGAGCACTGCGACCCAACGATGGTGACGCGTCACCTGGTCGAACTGGTCGCCGTGGATGAGCAGGAAACGACGGCCGTCAGCCGTTTCGTGCACCAGTTCGTCGATCACCTCGACCTCGCCGAAAACGATGCCGCAGTAATCGCGCAGGACTTCGTCGTGATTGCCCGGAATGAAGACGACGCGGTCGCCATGCCGCGCCCGACGCAGCAGCTTCTGAACGACGGTGTTCTGCGCCTGCGTCCAGTTGATGCTGCGGCTCATCGCCCAGAAATCGACAATGTCGCCAATCAGGAAAGTCTGGTCGGCCGGATGTTCGCGCAGGAAATCGAGGAGTCTGTCCGCCTGGCACGCCCGCGTGCCAAGGTGGATGTCGGAGAGAAAAACGCTTCTGACCTTGAGCATGGCCGCACGATACGGCCGGCCCGTGACCCCAAAGTTACCGCTGCGTTAAGCTTTTATTGCAGCGCCGACGACTTCCGGAGAGATGGCGCGCAACCGACGGAAAATCGCCGGCCCTGCCCGGCCATTTCATTTTTGGGGATTTTTTCCGGTTGACCGTGGCAATCGCCGGCCGCGCCCATTCACCGCTCTTCGCTCGGCCAGCGGCCGCGATACTTCCCGAAATGTGCTATTTCGGGCGGATGAGGGCGGCCACCGGCTGGCTCGGCAAGGACAATTCTTTTGCCGCCCTCAGCGGCTCTTCGCCCATCGTCCGCACCAGCGCCTCGCGCTCGAGCACGGCGTCCGTATTCTTTGCCGCAGCAGCCTGACTGAGCCAGACGTAGGCGCGAGCCGAATCCTGCGTCACCCCCACGCCATCGCGATAAAACCGCCCGAGCTCAAGCATCGCGTCCGGGTTACCCGTCGCTGCGGCCAACTGCACCCATTTGGCCGCCTGCCCGAGATCCTTCTGGCCATTGTTGCCGGTCGCCAGGTCGCGGCCGATCTGCAGCATCGCACCGGCATCGCCGTTGTCGGCCGCTTCCTGCTGTTTTCTGGCGCGGATTGCCGGGTCATCGTTGGCATCGGCAGGCAGGCCAGCGGTCAGCAGTCGATTCGGCGCGCCGGCCGCGCTTTCGGCCGGGAGTGCCGCTGCGGCCAGCCCGACAGGCGCGCGCTTCGACTCGTCGACGCTTTCCAGCCAAAAATCGACAACTACAAAAATCCCGAAGCACAGCATGACAACGGCCGTAGCGTTGATCAGTATCCGCTCCAGGGCAGCATTGTTGCGGGCCAGAAAGCGATGTGAGCAATCGTTGCAGCGATAGGGACGAAAATCCGCCGCGCCCAGCTTTTCCGCCTTCGAATGCCATCTTGAATCCCGGCAGTCCGTGCCATTGCACGACGGACACTTTAATCCGGCTCCGACCAGGCGCGCGATATCGACGTATTTGAGAATGGGCGGGGGCATGATTTCTGATTCGGAAGATAAAACGGACAGTACAAATTATTGACCGTTTTTGCAATCAGCATAGTAATCCCGCCCCACGAGGATACCCGGGATCGCACTCCGAAAACCGTGAATCAGCCCGCCTGATCTTCCGCGACAAGCCCTTCCAGTGGCCGGCTCGCCACCTTCCAGCCTCCGCGCAGCAGGGGCAGCAAATAGAACAGCACGAAACCGCCCAGCCCCCACAGGCAGGCAACGATGCGCCACGGACGCGTATCCGGGTAACCCTGACCATCGAAAGGCAGCGTCGCCACGCCGATGACGGCGATGCCAACCAGTATCCAGTGGGCGCGCACGCCCAAGCCCCAGCGGAAGCTGCGGGTCAGGCGCAGGCCCAGCCAGCCGCCGGCCAGGCCGATCATCCCGCCGGCCAGCACATCGACCGGCCAGTGGGCGCCGACGGCGATGCGCGAAAACGCGGCCAGCGCGGCGATGACGACGATGGGCAGAGCGCGCCACCAGCCGAGCAGGGCGAGCCAGGCGACGACGAAGGAAAAGGCCGAGACGGTGTGGCCCGATGGAAAGCTGTGTGCCGTCAGGCGGGCACCAATGATGGTGATCTGGCTGGCGTCGAGCACGGCGGCCGGGCGCGGCAGGTCGAACCAGACCTTGAAGCCGCGGCTCATCGCGCCAGCGAGCAGCGCACCGACGACCAGCGCCCAGAAAACGCGCGGGTAGCGCAGGCAGAAAGGCAGCATCAGCGCCAGCTGGACGCGGCCATCGCCAAGCGTCGTCAGGCTTTCCCAGAGCCACGGTGGCAAAACCTGGCTGGCCGCCTGGGCGGGAATGAAGCCGGCGTACCAGTCGCCGGTCTGACCGATGGCGACCAAGCCCAGTGCGAAAAGCAGGCACAGGCCGAGGATGGAGGCGTCGAAAATCGGGTTCCGGACGTGCAAGCCCTGATCCTTCATTGCTTGTCCTCACGCTCGACACGAGCCAGCGTGACGAAGCTGCGTTGATAGACGTCGCGCAGGGTTAGCCCCGGCGCGAGCAGGGCCTGGACTTCATGCTTGCGGTCGGTACGCGTGAAAACCAGTTGGCCAAGTTCGGGCACCCGCGTCGGCGTTGCCGCCTGACGATAGACGCTGAAGCTCGGCATGATGATGCGCCAGGCAACGACATTGGTTTCGCCGCTCTGTTTGACGAACATGGCCGCTTCGCGCACCGGACCTTGTGTCACTTCGATGGCGCGCGGCGCGATGACCAGGGCGAGCGTCGCTGCCTGCAGCAGGCCGGCGAGAACCAGCCCCTGCCAGACCGGCAGGCGACGCCAGAAGGCGAGGCCGACGACGGCAACAAGCAGCAGCGGCAACAACCAGCGCGCCTCGTCGGCGAAGGCGATGGTCAGGCCGTCGAGCAGGAATTTCTCGAACGGCCGGCTGGCCTTGCCGGCGGCGAAGGCGAGCACTTCCGGCAAAACGGCGAGGAGCAGCGCGAAGAGGATCATCGGCACGAAGGCCAGCCAGCGTCGTTCGAAATCGAGCCGATGGCGGGCGAGCAGGATGAAGACCGGCGTGCAGCCGTAGAGCAGGTAATGCGGCAACTGTGTGCCGGAGAACGAGAAGAAGGCGAAGACGACGCCGAACCAGATGATCAGGAAGCGTTCGAACAGGGCATCGCTGTCGCTCTGGCGCAGCGCCCCGGCCAGCTTGCCGGCAATGGCGAAGAGCCAGCCGGTGAACGGCAGCAGGATGAAGGGCAGCACCGCGAAGTAGTACCACCAGCGTCCGCCGTGGCCTTCGAAGGTGTCGGCGTAACGGTTGATGTTGTGCTTGAGGTAGAAGCCGCGGAAGAAGGCGTCGCCCTGGTCGAGATAGACCGCGACGTGCCACGGCACGACGATGGCCAGGAACAGTAGCCAGCCGGGCCAGAAGAAGACGGCTTTGAGCCAGTCGCGCCAGGCGCCGGCCGAGACGAAAAACAGCCCGCTGATGAGCAGCGGAAAGAATACGGCGACCGGTCCCTTGGCGAGAAAACCGAGGCCGAGCGCGACATAGACGCCGAACAGCAGGCGGCGCGTTTGGGCGGCCGGCTTGCCGTCCCGGCAGGCGACGAAATAGTCGTAGATGCCGAACATGGCCAGGGCGATGAGCAAATTGAGCAGCGCATCGGCAATCGCCGCCTTGGCGATGAAGCCGACGACCAGCGTCAGCGCCATGACCAGCGAGGCAATCTGCGCCGTCATCTGGTTGCCGTGGCGGACGCAGAAGCGGAACAGCGCGAAGACCCAGAGCAGCGCGAAGACGATGGAGGGCAGACGGAAGCCGATTTCGCTGACGCCGAGCACGGCGACCGAGGCGGCCTGCGCCCAGTAGATCAAAATGGGTTTGTCGTGGCGCGGCGCGTCGTTGAGCGTTGGCGAAACCAGGTTGCCGCGCGCCATCATTTCGCGCGTCGCTTCGGAGAAGGCACCCTCGTCGACATCGGTCAGCGGCAGGCTGTACGAATTGAGAAAGAAGGCCAGGAAGAGCGCCAGCAGCAGGCTGAACGGCGAGAGCAGGAAGCGCTCGATGGAGAGCGGCAGGGATCGAAATTGCATCGCGGCATTATAAAGCGCGGCGCCCCATCCCGGTGCGGCTGAAACTTGGCTTGACGATGCCACGGTCGACGCCTAAATTCGGCCAAAATCGAAATCCGCTCAACAGAGGAAACCCCATGCAAATCGGCACCCCGCTCTCCCCTTCCGCCACCCGCGTCATGCTGCTCGGTGCCGGCGAACTCGGCAAGGAAGTGATCATCGCGCTGCAGCGCCTGGGGGTTGAAGTGATCGCTGTCGACCGCTATGAGAACGCGCCGGGCCATCAGGTCGCCCATCGCGCCCACGTCATTTCGATGACCGATGGCGCGGCGCTGCGCCAACTGGTCGAGCTGGAAAAACCGCACCTGATCGTGCCGGAAATCGAGGCCATCGCCACCGACATGCTGGTCGAGATCGAAGCGGCCGGGCTGGCCGAAGTGATCCCGACGGCGCGCGCCGCCAAACTCACGATGAACCGCGAAGGCATCCGCCGACTGGCCGCCGAGGAACTCGGCCTGCCCACCTCACCCTACAAATTTGCCGATTCGCTGGCCGAACTGCAGGCGGCGATTGACGGCGGGATTGGCTACCCGTGCATCGTCAAGCCGACCATGTCGTCTTCCGGCAAGGGCCAGTCGCTGTTGCGCGGCCCGGACGATGTGCAGAAAGCCTGGGACTACGCGGCGAGCGGCGGCCGGGTCAATCAGGGTCGCGTCATCGTCGAGGGCTTCATCGACTTCGATTACGAAATCACCCTGCTCACTGTCCGCGCCCGCAACGCGGCCGGCGAAGTGGCAACCCACTTCTGCGAACCGATTGGCCACATTCAGGTCGCCGGCGATTATGTTGAATCCTGGCAACCGCAGGCGATGACCCCGGCGGCGCTGGCCCGGGCGCAGGAAATCGCCGGCGCCGTCACCGGCAACCTCGGCGGGCGCGGCCTGTTCGGCGTCGAGCTGTTCGTCAAGGACGACATGGTGTGGTTCTCGGAAGTCAGCCCACGGCCGCACGATACCGGGCTGGTCACCCTGTGTTCGCAGCGCTTCTCGGAATTCGAACTGCACGCCCGCGCCATCCTCGGCCTGCCGGTGGACACCGCGCTGCGCGAACCGGGCGCCTCGGCAGTCATTTACGGCGGCATGGACGAAAAGGGCATTGCCTTCTCCGGACTGGAAGAAGCGCTGGCCGTGCCGCGCACCGACCTGCGCCTGTTCGGCAAGCCGGAAGCCTTCACGAAACGCCGCATGGGCGTCGCCGTGGCCAATGCCGGCACGACCGATGAGGCCCGGGGCAACGCCAAGCTGGCGGCCAGCAAGGTAGGGCCGATCAAGGGCTGAAAAAGGGGGTCACGACACACTTCCACGGTCAACCGGAAATTTCGGCCAAAATCAAAAGGAAACCGTGAAGTAAGTCACGCCCCCACTGTCGCACTGTTGACGCACGTCAACTGAAACACCCCAAAACTGCTATTTACTCCTGACATTGCAAAAATGTCAGGAGAACAGTCATGCCGATTATCTGGGATAAAAAGCTCGAAACCGGGATTGAAGTCATCGATGCCCAGCACCAGCGCATCGTCGAGTACATCAACGATCTCGAAATCGCCAAGATGAAGCTCGACAAGAAGATGGTGAACGAGATCATCGAGCAGCTCATCGACTACACGCAGTCGCACTTCGGCTTCGAGGAAGAAATGCTCGAAGAGGCCGGCTACAAGTTTCTCAAGCCGCACAAGAAAGTCCATGAGCTGTTCATTCGTCGCGTCACCGATATCACCATGCGCGCCGCCAAGGGCGAGGATATCGTCGATGAACTGCACATGATGTTGTCGAAATGGCTGATCAACCATATCTCCAACGAGGACCGCGACTACGCCGATGCGGTCAAGCAGATGACCGGGGTCGACCACGGACCGGCGGCCGTCGCGACGATCGAGAAACAACCCAGCCCAGGTTTCCTGAGCGGACTGCTCGGCCGGTTTTTCCGCTAGAACCCAGGTTCTGAAACACCTCGAGGGCTGATCGGTGATCAGCCCTCGTCACTAGCCCTGAACGCGTGCGATGCGGCTGGCCGGGAACTTCGCCGCAAAGCGGCTGCCGACCCCCGGCAAACTCCTGATATCAAGCAGGGCCTGGTGCCGGTTGAGCGAGTGCTTGACGATGGCCAGGCCCAGACCGGTGCCACCGGCATCGCGCGAGCGGCCGCGGTCGACGCGGTAAAAACGCTCGGTCAGGCGCGGTATATGTTTGGCCTCGATACCGATCCCCGTGTCCTCGACGGCGAATTCCGCCCCCTGCGCCGTGACTTTCCATTCGATGCGCACCGTGCCGCCGGCCGGCGTGTAGCGTACGGCATTGGCGACAAGATTGCCGAAGGCGCTGACCAGTTCCGGCTCGGAACCACGCAGGTCACACAGCCCGTCGGTTTCGGCCACGATAGTGTGCCGACCGCCTGACAGCGCCTCGCCATCGCGGCGCAGCTTGTCGATAAGGCTGCCCATGTCGACCACATCATTGCTCGGTGGCGGCGCCGACTCGATGGACGACAGGGTCAGCAGATCCTGGACGATGGATTCCATGCGCTTCGACTGCTCGGCCATCATGTCGAGATAGCGATGTTGCTCGTCACGATCGAGATCGATTTCCTGCAGCGTTTCGAGGAAGCCGGCGAGCACGGTGAGCGGCGTGCGCAGCTCGTGCGAGACGTTGGCGACGAAGTCGCGGCGCATCCGGTCGAGGCGGTCGCTCTGCGTGACATCCTTGATCTGCATGAGACGTCGGTCGCCTGCATAGGGAACGACGTGGATGGACAGGACGCGATCCGTCCCGCGATCGGAACGCAGGGTCAGCGGCCGTTCGAAGTCGCCGGCGTCAAGGTAGGCGACGAACTCCGGCTGGCGCACCAGATTGACGATGGGTTGGCCACGATCGGACTCCGAGACCAGCCCGAGTTGATCTTCGGCCGTGGTGTTGCAATAAACGATCTGCTGATTGAGGTCGAGGGCGACGACGCCGTCGGTCAGCGCCTGCAACGCGGCGAAAAGACGCTCGATCTGGTCGTCACGATCGGAAATCTGGGTGCGCAGATCTTTTTCGTGCCGGTAAAGGCGGCCGAAAATACCATCCCAGGCACCTTCACCTTCGAGACCGGCGTCAACAACCGGGCGGTGCGACCAGCGATCGAGCCGGGCGAAGTTGCGAAAATGGAAGATCATCTGCAGACCGAGGCCGGCGCAGAATACCGACCAACCGGCCCAATGCGCGACGAAATAACCAACCGGCAAGGCGATGAAGATCGACAGCAGGGCCAGCAGTACGGCCCGAATTACCTGGGCTGACACGCCTTTCAGGCTCCCCGGAAGCGGTAGCCGGTGCCGCGTACGGTTTCGACGCGTTCGTGGTTGCCGGAGCCTTCCAAGGCCGCGCGCAGGCGACGGATATGCACGTCGACCGTGCGCTCTTCGATAAAGACGTGGTCGCCCCACACTTCGTCGAGCAGTTGGGCGCGGGTGTAGACGCGCTCGGCGTGGGTCATGAAGAAAAAGAGCAGACGGAATTCAGTCGGGCCGAGTTCGATCGGCTGGCCGCCGGCCAGCACGCGATGGGTCGCCGGGTTGAGCGCCAGGCTGCCGATTTCAACTGCCTCGCCGGCCAGATGCGGGGCCCGACGACGCAGCACGGCGCGCACGCGAGCGACCATTTCCTTCGGCGAGAAGGGCTTGGTGATGTAGTCGTCAGCGCCGGCTTCGAGGCCTTGCACCTTGTCTTCTTCATGGACGCGGGCGGTCAGCATGATGATCGGCAATTCGCGGGTCCGCTCATCGGCCCGGATCTTCTTGGCCAGCGCAACACCGGACTGGCCGGGCAGCATCCAGTCGAGAATCACCAGGTCGGGCAGCGCGGCGCGGATGGCCGATTCGGCCTCCTCGGCGCTACCGGCGCGGACGACGAGAAAGCCGGCGTGCTTGAGGTTGATGGTGACAAGTTCCTGGATCGCCGGCTCGTCTTCAACGACCAGGATCGTCGGAGTCACAGGACCTTCTCCTTGGTGTGACGGATGTCGCGCCCTTCGACGACATAGACCACTTGCTCCGAGATGTTCTTGGCGTGGTCGCCGATGCGCTCGATGGCGCGGGCGATCGAGATGATCTCGATCGAGGTGGTGATGGTGCGTGGATCTTCCATCATGTGCGTGATCAGCTGACGGATGATCGACTTGAATTCGGCATCGACATCGGTATCGGCGCGAATGACATCGGCGGCCTGCGGCGTGTCGAGGCGGGCGAAGGCGTCGAGTGCCTTGCGAATCATGACCAGCGCCGCTTCAGCCAGATGGCGGATGCCGACGCCGTACTGACCAGGCAGATGGCCGCCCTCATAGATTCGACGAACGCCCTTGGCAATTTTCTTGGCCTCGTCGCCAGCCCGTTCCAGGTCGGTGACGATCTTGCTGATGCCGAGCACCAGACGCAGGTCGGAGGCGGTCGGCTGGCGCTTGGCGATGATGTGGGCGCAGTCGTCGTCGATGGCCTTTTCGAGTTCGTTGACCCGGCGGTCGGTCTCGACAATGGTCTTGACGCTGGCGATCTCGCCGGTCGAATAGGCCTCGATAGCGGCGGAAACCTGGGTTTCGACCAGACCGCCCATCTGCAGCACATGGGTGCGCAGGCGGCTGAGGTCGTCGTCGAACTGGCTGGAAAGGTGTTGGCTTTCGTTCATGTCATATTCCCCTGTTAACCCATCCGACCGGTAATGTAATCCTCGGTGCGCTTGTCCTGCGGCTTGATGAAGATTTCGTCGGTCTTGCCGAACTCGATCATCTCGCCGAGGTACATGTAGGCGGTGTAGTCGGAAACGCGGGCTGCCTGCTGCATGTTGTGGGTGACGATGAGGATGGTGACGCGCTTCTTGAGCTCGTGCACCAGTTCCTCGATGGCGCCGGTGGCGATCGGGTCGAGCGCCGAGGTCGGCTCATCGAAGAGCAGCAGTTCGGGATCGGTGGCCAGGGCGCGAGCGATGCACAGGCGCTGTTGCTGGCCGCCGGAGAGGTTGGGCGCCAGGTCCTGCAGGCGATCCTTGACTTCCTCCCAGATCGCCGCGCCCTTCAGGGCATGTTCGACCTTGTCGTCGAGAGCGCGCTTGTTGTTTTCACCGCGCACGCGCAGGCCGTAGGCGACGTTCTCGTAAATCGTCTTGGGGAAGGGATTCGGCTTCTGGAAGACCATGCCGATGCGCATGCGGACTTCGATCGGATCGACTTCCGGCGACAGCAGGTTGGTGTTGTCCGGGAAGAAGCGGATCTCGCCCTCGTAGCGGTTGCCCGGGTAGAGGTCGTGCATGCGGTTGAAGCTGCGCAGGTAGGTCGATTTGCCACAACCGGACGGGCCGATCAGGGCGGTGACCTTCTTGTCGTAGATCGGCATGTTGATGCCCTTGAGCGCCTGCTTTTCGCTGTAGAAAAAATTCAGGTTGCGGGCCTCGGCCTTGAGGACCGGATTGTCGTGAATCTGCATCGGAGACTCCATTTCGGATTTCATTTTTGGCTGTTTTTCCCGGTTGACCGTGGGAATTACCACTTGATGTTCTTGCGCATCTTGTAGCGCAGGTAGATGGCGATGGCGTTCATCGACAGCACCATGCCCATGAGCACGAAGCCGGCGGCGGCGGCGTTGACTTCAAAGGCCGGATCGGGGCGCGAGGTCCAGTTGAAAATCTGGATCGGCATCACCGTGAAGGGCGACATCACCCAGTCGAACAGGCCGGCCGAAACGCCATCCGCGCCGGTCGCGGTGAAGGGCACGGGTGGCAGGAAGGCGATGAAGGTCAGCGCGCCGATGGTGATGATCGGCGCCGTTTCGCCGATGGCGCGGGCCAGGCCGATGATGACGCCGGTCAGGATGCCGGGCATGGCATACGGGATGATGTGGTAGCGGCAGGTCTGCCAGCGCGTCGCGCCGACGGCCATCGAGCCTTCGCGGATCATCGCCGGAATGGCGCGGATCGCTTCGCGGGTGGACACGATGACGATGGGCAGAATGAGCAGCGCCAGCGTCAGGCCGGCCGACAGGATGCTCTGGCCGAGACCGAAGGCATAGACAAAGATGCCGAGCGACAGCAGGCCATAAACGATGGACGGCACGGCAGCCAGATTGGTGATGTTGATCTCGATGATGTCGGTCACCCAGTTGCGCTTGGCATATTCCTCGAGGTAGATGCCGGCAGCGACGCCGAGCGGCACGGCAGCCAGCGCCGTGACGAACATGACCAGGATGGTGCCGACCCAGGCCGACAGGATGCCGGATTGGGAAGCACGACGCGAGGCGAACTCGGTAAAGAAGTCGAGATTCAGGCGATCCAGACCACGCAGCAGCATGTCGCCGACGAGCAGGAAGATAACCAGCAGGCCGATCGCCAGACAGATGATGCCAAGGGCCTGAAAGACGGTGTCCTTGAGTTTGCCGCGGGCAATCAGCACGCGGATTTGTTCGGTAGTCATCGGTTGCATGTCAGTAAGCCTCACGATAGCGACGGCGCAGCCACTGGCCGGCAATGTTGAAGGCCAGCGTGATGAGCAGCAGGGTCAGGCCGGCAGCGAAGATGGTCTGGTAGCCGATCGAGCCATGCGGCAGATCGCCCAGGGCCACCTGCACGATGTAGGAAGTAATGGTCGCCGCTGGCTCCATCGGGTTCCAGGTCAGGTTCGGCTGCATGCCGGCAGCCACCGCCAGAATCATCGTTTCGCCAACTGCCCGGGAGATACCCAGGATGTAGGAAGCGGCCAGACCGGAAACGGCGGCCGGAACGACCACGTGGATGGCGGTGTAGAGCTTGGTCGCGCCCATCGCATATGAGCCTTCGCGCATGCTCATCGGCACGGCGCGCATGGCATCCTCGGACAGCGAGGCAATGTAGGGAACGATCATGATGCCCATCACCAGGCCAGCCGAGAGCAGCGAGAAACCTGGCAGGTCCGGGAAAACCTTTTGCAGCAGCGGGGTGACGATGAGCAGGGCAAAGTAGCCGAAAACAATGGTCGGGATACCGCCGAGCAATTCAAGCACCGGCTTGGCGACCTCGCGGACCTTGCTGTTGGCGAATTCGGACAGGTAGATGGCGATGATGGTGCCCATCGGAATGGCGACGAGCAGGGCAACGCCCGAGGAAACGAGGGTGCCGGAGATAAGCACCATGATGCCGTAGTGGGCGTCGTCGAACAGCGGCGTCCATTGGGTATCGGTCAGAAAGTCGACGATGCTGACGTTCTGGAAAAAATGGAATGACTCGGAAACGAGTACATAGACGATACCGACCGTGGTCAGTACCGAAACAGCGGCAGCAGCGAAGAGCAGCCCTTCGATGAGGCGCTCGCTGACATTGCGCATGGCGTTGTGGGCCAGGCGGTCGCTGACCTGATGCAGGTCGGAAGCATTATTTGCAGACATGGCGTGATTCACTGGAAGCATCCTGTTGGATAAAAGACCAGCCCTTTCGGGCCGGTCTTTCGGCGACGGACGCCGTGGCGCCCGTCCGCAGTTTACATCTTCGCTTCGCGTTTCATGATTTCTTCGACAGTGATGCCGACTTCGTTCTTGCCGCCAAACACGGTGCCAATCTTCTTGTCCTTGGCGTGCTTGATGTTGCCTTCGTAAGCAGCCTTCGGCAGCGGCACGTACTTGACTTCACGCACCAGCTTGTCGGCGTTTTTCATGTAGAACTCGACGAATTCGCGGACTTCCGGCTTTTCCAGGGACTTCTGCTTGACATAGACGAAGATCGGGCGGGACAGCGGCACGTAGGTGCCGTTCTCGACGTTGGCGCCGGACGGCTCGACGGCCTTGCCGGTCTTCGGATTGACGATTGGCAGACCCTTCAGGCGGCTCATGTTTTCAGCATAGTAGGCGTAACCGAAGTAGCCGATGCCATTGACGTCGCGCGAGACACCCTGGACCAGCACGTTGTCGTCTTCGGAAGCGGTGTAGTCGCCGCGCGAGGACTTGGCCTTACCGACGATGGCTTCGGTGAAGTACTCGAAGGTGCCGGAATCGGCACCGGCGCCGAACAGCTTGACCGGCGCATCAGGCCAGGCCGGATTAACCTGGTTCCACTTCATGATCTTGCCCTGGGCAGCCGGCTCCCACAGCATCTTCAGCTCTTCGACCGTAGCCTGCTTGAGGAAGGTGTTCTTCGGATGGATGACGACGGTCAGCGCATCGTAGGCGACCGGCATTTCGACGTATTCGACGCCGGCAGCCTTGCAGTCAGCCATTTCCTTGGCGGTGATCGGACGCGAAGCATTCGAAATGTCGGTTTCGTCACGGCAGAACTTCTTGAAGCCACCGCCCGTGCCGGAAATACCCACGGTCACCTTGATGGTGTTCTTCTTGGCTTTCTGGAAATCTTCGGCAACGGCTTCGGTAATCGGATAAACAGTCGAAGAACCGTCGATCTTGACGATTTGTGCCTGGGCAGCCTGGGCGCCAAAGAGGGCGACACCGGCGACAGCCATGGCGGAAACGAGCTTGGAATATTTGAACATTGGGTAACTCCTGAACGGTGTTGGTGGGCAACAGCGCTCAGGTTACCGGTCGAGTGTTACAACCAGATGACAGGCTGTAACATTCGAAAAATCTATTACGTTTGACCTACTTGGCCGGACGCCCGGTCTTGATGCGCTCGACGCGCCCCATCACCGCTTTGAGCTCGGCGTCGTTCAATGCAGCCAGCACAGCGATGCCGCCGCGCAATAGTTCGCTTTTCTTGACCTCGTTGCCGAGCCCGCTCAAGCGCTTCTTGAGCACGCCGATCTGGGCGTACTCGGTGTCCGGCATGGCGTAGCTGTCACGGATCAGCTTCACTTTTTTGGCCTTGGCCGGCTTGGCGGGTTTCGCCACTTCCTGCTTCATGACCTTGGGCTGATCGTATTTGATCGCCTGCGCCTTGACCAGGGCATCGGCCAGCACCTTCTGATGCTTGGCGACGGTTTCTTCGACCTCGGTCGGCTTGCGCACTGCCTTTGCCTTGCTGGCGGCCGGCGCTGGTTTGGCCGCAACTGGTGCCGGCTTGGCAACCGGGGCTGGCTTCTCGGCGACGACAGGGGCCGGCTTTGGCGCAGCAGTCTTGGCGGCCGGTGCCACAACGGCCGCGGCAACGGCAGCAACCGGCTTCACCTCGGCCTTGGGCGCCGTGCGCGGGACCAGCTTCTTCGGCGGTTTTGGCGCGGCAACAGGCTTGGCGGCCGGAGCCTTCTTGGCTTTTTCGCTCATCTTGCTCTCCCTAAAAAACAGTATGGCTAGTTTAGCCATTATGAAAGCACGCCAAGGTTAAGCTTTCATGACAGTTTCGGACCAAATCGACGGGTTAAAATGCGGCCAAGCCAATTCAGGAGCACAGCATGACCCAGGACGAACTCAAACAGGCCGTCGCCCAAGCCGCCGCCGACTACGTGGCGCAAACGGCACCGGCCGGCAGCATCATCGGCGTCGGCACCGGCTCGACGGCCAACTTTTTCATCGACGCCCTGGCCCCGTTGAAAGACAAATACAAAGGCGCCGTGGCCAGTTCGGAAGCCACGCGCAAGCGCCTCGAAGGGCATGGCATCACGGTGTTCGACCTCAATGACGTGGACGACATCCCGGTTTACGTCGATGGCGCCGACGAAATCGACGCCGGCCTCAACATGATCAAAGGCGGCGGCGGCGCCCTGACGCGCGAGAAGATCGTCGCCGCCGTGGCCCGCGAATTCGTCTGCATCTGCGACGGCTCGAAGCTGGTCGAGGTCATGGGCAAGTTCCCGCTGCCGGTCGAGGTCATCCCGATGTCACGCGCCCATGTTGCCCGCGAACTGGTCAAGCTCGGCGCCACCCCGGTGCTGCGCGAAGGCTTCGTGACCGACAACGGCAACCTGATCCTCGACGTCAAAGGCCTGGCCATCACCGACCCCAAGGGCCTCGAAGCCCAGATCAACCAGATCACCGGTGTCGTCACCAACGGCCTGTTCGCCGTACGCCCGGCCAATCTGCTGCTGCTCGGCACTGCCGAAGGTGTAAAAACCATTCGCTGATCGCTCGCTGATTCATTTTTTTGTCACATCGGGGCGCTATTCTCCGACGGTCAAACACCGTCGGGAGCGCCCATGTATTTGTCCTCTCATGAAATCGCCCGGAGCCGCGAGCACGCGCTGAACAATCTGCTCGATCTGTCGGCAGCCTGCATCGATGCCGGCCAGCGTTTTTCCGAGCTGATTTCCAGCAACAGCCGCGAAGCCGTCCATCATGGCAGCCGGCAATTCGCGCAAGTCAGCCACGGCCAGCTCGAGACGATGACCCAGTTCCCGACCACCGTCTGGCTGGACAGTGCCGCCCGCACCAGCCGCTTGCTGGATGGCGCGCTGGCCATCATCGGCGAGACGCACAAGGCGATGATCCGCAATGCCGAATCGCAGGTACGCATGCTGGATGAAATGGTTATCGCGACGATCAATCGCGCCACCAAAACCAGCCCGTGGGAAGCCGAATTTGCCCTGCAGGCGCTGAAAAGCACCTTGCAAAGCGCCGAGCAGACCTTGCACGGGATCAGTGAGGCAGCCATTGACACCGTGACGCTGGCGGAAAACGAAATCCATCAAACGGCTGAAATCATGGCGCCCAGCGCACCGGCTCCGCGCCGCCGTGCCGCATCGAGCAAAAAGGCTGCCGCCTGACGTCATAAGAAAAAAAGCATTCTCTCCATTCAGCCCGGCCCTGCCGGGCTTTTTTTCTCCGGTTTCTGGCGCAACGATTGACGCCGGGCGCTGCCATCGCCCAGACTCTCCGGCTGTTACAGAAAACGGACGCTCCGCGCATGCCCACCAGCAACTGGCACATTTACGACCATTACGGTTACGCCTTCCTGGCCGTCGTTGGCACCTTTGCCGCCGTCGCCGCCGTGCAGTGGGCCCTGCACCGGCCGCGCTGGGCCGGCTGGATCGCTTCGCTGCAGGGCGTCGCACCGCCCTTCATCAACATCATCGGCGTGCTCTTCGGCCTGACCCTGGCCTTTCTTGCCAACGACACGTGGAGCGCCCACGACCGGGCGATGAATGCGGTGTTCAAGGAAGCCGATTCGCTGCGCAGCATTGCCGTGCTCTCCGGACAACTGGCTGAGCCGCTGCGCGGCGAGGTGCGTGGCGCCGTGTCGCGCTACGGCCGGGGCAGCGCCGGCGAATGGCCGATGCTGGCGGCGCGCCAGTCGAGCCCCGAAGTCACCGCCTTGGCCGACGCCCTGCTCACCCTGCTGGCCAGCCCGAAAGTCGCCACCGCGGCCGGCGAAAACGTCCAGGCGCTGATGCTGCGCAAGGCCATTGAAATCCGCGACGAGCGCGACCTGCGCATCGGCCTCAGCCAGACCCACGTCAATCCGCTCAAGTGGCTGGGCATGGCCTTTCTCGGCTTCCTGACCCTGCTCTCGGTGTCCGTCGTGCATGTCGACAAGCCACGGGCGGCGATGGTCGCAGTGATACTGTTTGCCCTGGCCGCGGCGCCGACTGCCGCCATCGTGCTGGTTCAGGGCAATCCTTTCCAGCAGCCGACCTCGGTGACGCCAGCGCCCATTGTCGAGGCCGTCGCCGAGCGGCCATAGGCTCGGCAGACGTTTTCATTTTTGGGCTTTTTTTCGGGTTGACCGTAGCATGCACGCAAAAATCAGCAAGACCAGCCCGCTCAACCTCGCCCTGCAGGGCGGCGGCGCCCACGGGGCATTCACCTGGGGCGTACTCGACGCGCTGCTTGAAGACTCGGCCTTCACCTTCGAAGGCGTCAGCGGGACCAGCGCCGGGGCGATGAATGCGCTGTGCCTGGCGCACGGTCTGATGACCGGCGGCCGCGACGGTGCCCGGGAAACGCTGGCCCGCTTCTGGACCAGCGTCGCCGCCAGCTCGCCCTTCGCCAAGTCCGGCGATGCCGGCGGCGAGGTGAGCCCGGCCCTGAAGCTGATGCTGCAATGGACCAACCACCTGAGTCCCGAGCAGCTCAACCCCTTCGACCTCAACCCCTTGCGCGACATCCTCGGCGAACAGTTCGACTTCGCCCGCCTGCGCCACGATGCCCCGGTCAAGCTGTTCATCGCCGCGACCCACGCCAACTCCGGCAAGCTGCGCCTGTTCCGCAACCATGAGCTGTCGGTCGACACCCTGCTCGCCTCGGCCTGCCTGCCGACCATTCACCGGTCCATCATCATCGATGGCGAACCGTACTGGGATGGCGGTTACAGCGCCAACCCGGCGGTTTTTCCGCTGGCTTACCAGTGCGCCTCGCCGGACATCCTGCTCGTCCTGCTCACGCCGCTGCGTTACAGCGAAACGCCCGCTTCGGCCGCGGACATCCGGCAGCGCCTGCTCGAGCTGTCGTTCAACGCGACCTTCCTGCGCGAAATGCGGATGTTCGCCCACCTGCGCGAGGAAGTCAGCGCCTCGTGGCTATCAAAATGGTTGCCGGTCGGCCGGCTCGAACGCCGTATCGAACAGCTGAGATTCCATGCCATCACAGCCGACGCCCTGCTCGGCGAACTGCCGCCCGGCAGCAAGCTGGCCGTCAACCTGCCCTTTTTCGAGAGCCTGCGCGACAGCGGCCGCGAACATGCTCAATTTTGGCTGGACACGCATCGCGGCAGCATCGGCCAACGGGCGACGCTCGACCTCGGGCAGGTTTTTTACTAGAGCTATTACTTTTGTAATATAAAAGCACAAATCTGATTTATCATTGCGGAATTGTTTCACCCGGTTTCAATTGCCGATAAACCATGACCTCCCCGATTCGGTCAGCCAGAAATCATCCGAACCCGCGAAGTCCAATGCAGATCAGACTCCTTCTTCCGTTCCTCGCCTACGTCGCCACCGGCTGGCTGGGGCTGCAAATTCCCTTTACCGGCAGCCATATCACGCTGCTCTGGCTACCGACGGGGATCGCCGTCGCTGCCCTGTTTCGCTGGGGAACCCCGGTCTGGCCGGGCATTTACCTCGGCGCCCTGTTCGTCAATCTGAGCATCGGTTCCGCCTGGCCTCTGGCTGCCGGCATCGCCGTCGGCAACACCCTGGGCCCGCTGCTCGCGGCCAGCTGGCTCAAGCGCGCCGGTTTCCATGCGTCCTTCGACCGGCAGAGAGATATCGGCACCTTCATCGCCGCGGCCGGCCTGGGCATGCTGGTGTCAGCCACGGGCGGCGTCGCCAATCTTTATCTGGCCGGCATGTTGCCGCTCGAAGCGGCCGGGTTCGCCTGGCTGACGTGGTGGATGGGTGATAGCGTCGGGGTCCTCCTGGCCGCCCCCTTGCTGCTGACGATCAACCGCAAAAACATCGAGCAGCTCGGTCAATTCCGCCAGGAACTGCTGCTCTGGATTCTGGTTGCCGGCCCGGTCGCCTGGCTGGCCTTCATCCACGACTTTGCCGCACTCGGCCGTACCCTGCCGCTGGCCTTCCTGACCCTGCCGCTGTTCGCCTGGGCCGCCCTGCGCTTCGGCAACACCTTCGCCGCGACGGCCGGACTGGGATTTTCAGTGGTCGCCGCCTGGGCTACCGCAACCGGCCATGGCACCTTCTATTTGCCCGACGAACACATCAGCCTGTTTCTGCTGTGGGGTTACATGGCGACGACGGTCCTCACCGGTTTGGGGGTCGCCGCCTTGCAGGCCGAGCGCCTGCAGGCCGAAAGCTCGCTGCGCGAAAGCGAAGCCAAACTGCGCGGTCTTTTCGAGTTGTCGCCGCTGGGTATCGCCTTGACCGACCTGAAGGGTAACTTCGTCGAATTCAACAACGCGTTCCAGCAGATTTGCGGTTATCCGGCCGAGGAATTGAAGTCGCTCGACGCCCGGAGCCTGACCCCGAAGAGGTATGAGACCGACGCGGCACGACAGCGGGCCTCGCTGCAGGATACCGGCCGTTACGACCCGTTTGAAAAGGAATACCGCCGCAAGGACGGCAGCCTGGTTCCCTTGCGCCTCAACGGCATGGTGATTACCGGCAACGACGGTCAGCAATACGTCTGGTCAATCATCGAGGACATCACCGATCGCAAGCGGGCCGAAGAACAGCTGCTCAAGCTCTCGCAGGCTCTGGAACAAAGCACGCTGAGCATCGTCATTACCGACCTCGACGCACGGATCGAATACGTCAACGAAGCCTTCGAGCGCTCCAGTGGCTATCGTCGCGACGAACTGATCGGCCAGAACCAACGGCTCATGCAATCCGGCCATACCTCCGAAGAAACCTATATCGCGCTGTGGAAAGCCTTGTCGGAAGGCAAGCCATGGCAGTGCGAAATGAACAACAAGTGCAAGAGCGGCGAGCTCATCACGGAGGACGTCATCTTTTCGCCGATCCGGCGCGCCGACGGGCAAATTACGCACTATGTCGGGATCAAGGAAAACATTACCGAGAAGAAAAAAATTGCCCGGGAACTCGATCAGCATCGGCACCACCTGGAGCAACTGGTCAAAAACCGGACCGAGGTTATCGAAACCCTCAATGCCGAACTGAAAAAACGCGCCGTCGAGGCCGAGGCGGCAACCGTTGCCAAGAGCGCCTTCCTGGCCAACATGAGCCACGAGATCCGGACACCGATGAATGCCATTCTCGGCATGACTTTCCTGATCCGGCGGAATGGTGCGACGCCGCAGCAATGCAGCCAGCTCGACAAGATCCATGCGGCGGGCGAACACCTGCTCAATGTCATCAACGACATTCTCGATCTTTCCAAGATTGAAGCCGGCCGGCTGATCCTCGAACAGACCGATGTCATCGTCGACAACATCCTCGGCAACGTTGCCTCCATCCTGTCTCCCCGACTGAGCGCCAAGGGCCTGCAACTGATCATGGACAGCGGCCCTCTCCCGCGCAAGCTGCGTGGCGACCCGACCCGGCTGACCCAGGCCCTGCTCAACTACGCCAACAATGCCGTCAAATTCACCGAGCGAGGTACGGTCATCATCCGTACCCTCCTCCAGGATGAAACCAGCGACAGCGTCATGCTGCGTTTCGACGTGACGGACAGCGGCATCGGTATTGCTCCGGATCATCTCGATCGCCTGTTTACCGCCTTCGAGCAGGTCGACAGTTCAACCACGCGGGAATATGGCGGCACCGGGCTGGGGCTTTCCATCACCAGGCACCTGACCGAGCTGATGGGCGGCGAGGTCGGCGTGAGCAGCATCCCCGGCCAGGGCAGCACCTTCTGGTTCACCGCCCGGCTGGCCAAGGCAGCCTCCCGGTCGACCGTTGGCCGCCCGTCAATGCTGATGGAAGCGCCGGAAACGACGCTGGCCCGTGACTTTCAGGGCAGGCGAATCCTGCTCGTCGAGGACGATGCCATCAACCAGGAAGTGGCGCTGGAGATTCTGGCCGAGACGGGCCTGGCCGTTGATATCGCCGACAACGGGGTGCAGGCGCTGGAAATGCTCGGACATGGCACCTACGACCTGATCCTGATGGACATGCAAATGCCGAGGATGGGCGGCCTGGAGGCAACGCAACGAATCCGCCGCAACCCGGCGCTCAAGGACATGCCGATCCTGGCCATGACGGCGAATGCCTTTGCCGAGGATAGAGAGCAGTGCCTGCAGGCCGGCATGGACGATTTCGTCGCCAAGCCGGTATTGCCTGACATCCTCTATGCCATGCTCCTGAAATGGCTGAAGAAATCCCGACAAAACCATTGAGTCTGCACTGACTTGAGGATTTTGGCCTTTTTTCCGGTCGACCGTAGCAATCAGTTCAGAAAGCGCCCGACCGGTTGTAGCGCATCGGTACTGCCAATGCGCCGGCGTTCGACAAACAGGCTGCCACCCAAGGGCTCATTGGCCGGATTCTTGGCTCTTTTCTTGGCCTGCTTCTTGGCAGCCGAGGCTGCAGCCGCCACTTCGCGATGTGACTCGCAATCGCCCGGCCCCACTTTCACGGCACCAATAGAGAGCGTCGGCAAGGCCTGGAAGCTCAGTTCGCCGCGCCGGTTTTCCGCCATGTAGCCGCCGCGCAAACGTTCCTCGACGCCGAGCATGTTGCCCATGGCCTGGGCGAAGGTGCTGATGATCTGCCAGCAGCGCAGTTCCCAGTCCTCGCTGCGGAAAATGACGAAGAAATCGTCGCCGCCGATATGGCCGACGAAATCGATCTGCGGATCGGTCGCCTCGCAGATCAGACGGGCCAGGGTGTGGATCACGTCGTCGCCGCGCCGGTAGCCGAAGGCATCGTTGTAGGGCTTGAAATTGTCGATGTCGATATAGGCCGCGATGAACGGATGGCCGGACTCGAGCATGCGGTCGACGTGCTCGTTGATCGGCACGTTGCCCGGCAACTGGGTCAGCGGGTTGGCGTAGCGGGCGGCGCTAATCTGCATTTCGGTGATCGTCGCCATGAGGTCGTGGCTGCTGCCGACGCCGATGTACTTGCCCTGGGCGGTGACGATGAAACCGTCGAACAGGTAGTGCTTGGGCGCTACCGACAACATCATCGCCAGCTCCTGGATCGTCGCGTATTGATCGACGACGAGCGGGGCGTGATCCATGAACAGCTCGCAACTCTTGCGGCCGAACAGTTCCTTGCGGAACGGCCGGGCGAAACGGTCGATCATGCTGTGCCGGTTGATCATGCCGACCGGCTGGGTGCCTTGGACGACAGGCAGCACGTCGAGATCGGGGTCGGCTTCAAAACGGGCGATGACGGTGACGTTGCTGGCGTTCATCGGCACCGGCTCGATCAGCCGAGCCAGATTGCGCGCTGTCGGCAGTTTGCCCGGGCCACCGGTCAGCGGCGACAGCAAGAGCGATTGCTGGTCGAGCGCGGTCACCGTCTGTCCGGCCAACTGGCGGATCGGATGAGTCTCCGGCCGGGCGATGAAATAGCCCTGACCGCAGGCGATCCCCATGTCGCGGACGCAGATGAAGTCTTCGGTGCGCTCGACCCCTTCGGCGACGAGCAGGGCGTTGCAGATCTCGGCCAGATCCTGCATGGCGCGGGCAAAATGAAACTTGATCCGGTCATCGGCGATGCCGTTGATGAAATGCTTGTCGATCTTGACGAACTCGGGGCGCAACTCGGACCACATGCGCAGGTTGGCGAAACCTTCGCCGAGATCGTCGATGGCGAACTGGAAGCCGCGTCCGCGATAGTGCTGCAGCGCCTCCAGGATGCCCGGCATGTCGGTGATCTTCTGGTTCTCGGTCAGTTCGATGACGATGCGATTCGGCGCGATGGCCAGTTCGTTGAGCAGTTCGCGGGTATGGCCGTTCATCAGGCGCTCATCGAGCAGGCAGCCCGGCGTCACGTTGAGAAACAGGCGACCGGGCAGACGCTGGGCAGCGAAGGCGCGCAGGCTGGCCTCGCGACAGGCGTGTTCAAGGTCCAGCGTCAGGTCGTTGCGCGCCGCGACGCTGAACAGCTGATCCGGGCGATGCAGGGGACTGTCCTCCGGCCCGCGAATCAACGCCTCGTAGCCGAGAATGGCCCGTACGCGGAAATCGAGAATCGGCTGAAAGACCGGATACAGGAGTCCCTCGGCCATGATCCGCCGAAGTTCGGCGGCTTCATCATCGATCAGAACAATCATTTTTGTCTTTCATGGCAAACTTGGCATTCAGTGTAGGTATGCCGTGTTGCAGCGCTGTGACAGGCCAGGCAATCGATTTCGGTCATCTTCCCGAAACATGAGGGAGACATGCTGGTCTCATCTTCGACCACCGGAGCTTGTGATGACTGAAACCCTGTTCTGCTACTGCTGCCGCGTCCATCACGACAAGAGCCAGATGCGCCTGTTCCCGACCGGCCAGGGCTATCGCTGGCGCTGCCTGCGCAGCATCGAGGCAGCAGCGAGCAGCCGCCGCGAGCGCGATGCCTTCGGCCAGAAACAATCCGAGATCAATCGCGAGACCGCCCGCCGCGCCGCCGAGTTCGGCCTGCACCTGCGCCAAGTTCAGCCCTTCGCCCCCTGAAGCGAACGATGGGAAAGATCCGCATCGATACGCTGGACACCAGCAGCCCAGCCCTCCTCGAAGCGAGCGTGACGTTGATCTTCAACGCCTTCGCCGACCCCGAGCGCTACAGCGCCGAGCGCGTGGCGAAGGAACTGCGCGGCGATGATTCGGCGTTTTACCGACGCTTTTTCGTCGCCATGGATGCCGGCGAAATCATCGCCGTCGGTGGCGTCAAGGCCGCCGACTGGGCGTCCAGCACGCATATCCTCTACCTCTCGGCGGTCACGCCGGAACGCCGCGGCAAGGGCATCGGCCGCGCCCTGATCAAGGCGCGCCTTGACTGGCTGGAGGAGAACTTCAAATCCGGGCGCATCCTGGTTTCAGCCGCCAAGACCAAGCGCTTCCGCGATCTGGGCTTCACCGAAGTGCGCAACAGCGCCATCGACGGACGACATTTGCTGGTTCGGAAGTTCTAGCCGGATTTCATTTTTGGCCGTTTTCTCCGGTTGACCGTGGCATTCACCTGCCCGCAACCGAGATACAAAAAATCCGTCATGCCCCTGCAATATTGGCTGGCGATAGTTGCGGGGTCAGCCAAGCCGAAAATCGGCTGCTCAAGGAGAATCCATGGACAAGCAGAACCATAGCGACATCGCCGCCTTTCCCGAACTGTTCGACGGGCTGGAGCAATTCATCGAAGAACAGGCCAGCGGCCTCAAGCGGACCAGCGCCATTCTCGCCATCTCGGCCATGGGCGGCGGCATGCTGATTTTCTACGCACTGAGCAAGATCGCCTGAAAAACAAAAATCCCGCCGCAGCGGGATTTTTCATGAACCAACCGTGGCTCAGGACTTCGGTGGCACGTAGCCCTGAATCTGGTCGGCGCCTTCGCCGAAGAAATGCTTTTCCAGCTGCTCGGCCAGATACTTGCGATGCTTGGCATCGACCAGGTTGAGACGATTCTCGTTGATGAGCATGGTCTGCATCTTGATCCACTGCTGCCAGGCTTCCTTCGAAACATTTTCAAAAACTCGCTGGCCGAGCGCACCCGGATAGGGCGGCTGATCGAGGCCTTCGGCCTCACGGCCGAGCTTGATGCAATTAACGGTACGTGCCATGTGAAACTCCGTGGGGGTTGATGCGGGGAATTATAAGGTCTTGAACAGCACCTTGGAACGCCGCTGATAGTTGTACATATCGCGCTTGTTGGCCGGCAGGTCATCGACCGTGCCGAGCTTGAAGCCACGCTCGACGAACCAGTGCTCGGTGCGCGTGGTCAGCACGAACAAACGCTTGATGCCGGCCTTGCGGGCGCGCTGTTCGATGCGGATCATCAACTGCTCGCCATAGCCCCATTCGCGGTGTTCGTGGCTGACGGCCAGACAGGCCAGCTCGGCCTCCGTTTCGGAATGCTGGTAGAGCGCGGCGCAGCCGACGATGATGCCGTCGTGCAACATGATCGAGAAATGGTCGAGTTCCCGTTCGAGCAGTTCGCGCGGCCGATGGACGAGGATGCCTTCCTGCTCCATAGGTTCGATCAGGGCAATCAGCGCAGCGATGTCGTCCGGCTTGGCTTCGCGGATATTTTCCAGCGATTCGCGGGTGACCACGGTGCCGACGCCATCGTGCGTGAATAGCTCGCGCAACAGCGCGCCATCCTGCTCGAAACCGATCAGGTGCACGCGGCCGACGCCCGTCCGGCTGGCCCGCACGGCACACGGCAGGTAGCGCTTGATGTCGGCGGACAGCCAGTCGGCGTCGCGCAGCAATTGGAAAGCCTCGTCGGCGGTCATCGCATCGAGCAATTCGCCCCCCTTGTCGGTGACGCCGCGGCTGTCAGTCAGATAAACCAGCTTGTCAGCCCGGATGGCGATAGCTACCGCTTCGGCCGCTTCTTCCATCTGCAAATTGAAAATCTCACCGGTCGGCGACGGCCCCTCGCAGTTGAGCAGCACGATGTTGCCGAGGCCGAGCTGGGCGTTGATGCCCTCGCTATCGACCTTGCGCACTTTGCCGGCGTACTGCATGTCAATGCCGTCGAGCACGCCAATCGGCTGGCCGGTGATGAAATTGCCGCCGATGACGCGAATCCGGCTGTTGGCCATCGGCGTATTCGGCAGACCCTGCGACAGCATCGCCTCGATTTCGAGATAAACGCTGCCCACCGCATCGAGCACGCAATCGAGCGCCTCAGCATCGGTCACCCGGTAGCCACGGTGATAAACCGACTCCAGGTTCTTCTCGCGCAACTCTTCCTCGATCTGCGGTCGCGCCCCATGCACCAGGACCAGCCGAATGCCCAGGCTGACCAGCAGATTGACGTCGTAGGCCAGCGTCTTGGCGAACTCGCTGGCCACCGCCTTGCCACCGAAGGCAATGACGAAGGTCTTGCCGCGAAAGGCGTTGATGTAAGGCGTGACCGCCCGGAACCAGGAGACGAAGTGCTCGTCGTAAGGGGTATCGCTCATTTGTCCGAATATTTTCCGTCGTCGTCTTTCAGTGCCGTTTCAAGGCGCTCGCACAAGGTTTTCAACACTTTAACCCGGGCGAAGTTCTTGTCGTTGGCCTCAACCAACGTCCAGGGCGCCAGCCCGGTTGACGTGCGGTCGACCATGTCGCAAACGGCAGACACGTAATCGTCCCACTTTTCGCGGTTGCGCCAGTCTTCGTCGGTGATCTTGAAACGCTTGAACTCGGTGTCCTGACGTTCCTTGAAGCGGCGCAACTGCTCATCGGCGCTGATCTGCAGCCAGAACTTGACGACGATGGCACCGGAATCGACCATCTGGTGCTCGAAATCATTGATCTCGGCGTAGGCGCGCAGCCAGTCGGCTTCCGTACAAAATCCCTCGACCCGCTCGACCAGCACACGGCCGTACCACGAACGGTCGAAAATCGCTGCCCGCCCGGTGCGTGGCAGGTGCCGCCAGAAACGCCACAGATACGGCTGTGCCCGCTCTTCCTCGGTCGGCGCCGCAATCGGCACGATCTGGTACTGCCGGGCATCCATCGAAGCACCGATGCGGCGAATGGTGCCGCCCTTGCCGGCCGCATCCGAACCTTCGAAAACCAGGACCAGCGAACGCTTGCCAACGAAGCGCGGATCGCGCACCAATTCGGAAAGACGCGACTGGTACTTGGCCAGTTGGCTCTCGTAATCCTTCTTGGCCAGCTTCTGCGTCAGGTTCAGCTCGCTGAGCACATTTTTCTGGTCGATGGCATGAACAATCGGCGGCGCCACCGGCACCTGCTGGCGCCCTTCCTGCTGCAAACGGCGCTTCATGGCATCGAGCACGATGCGGCCGACGGTCAGCGAGCGATATTCGTCATCGGTGCCTTCAACGATGATCCACGGAGCATGCGCCGTATTGCTGACGCGCAGCACATGACCAGCCACTTCTTGCAGCTTGTTGTAGGTCTTCAGGCGATCGTAGCTTTCCTTGGTGACGCGCCAGGCCGTGTTCGGATTCTTCTCCAGCGCCTTGAGCCGCGTCTTCTGGCCATCCTTGGACAGATGGAACCAGAATTTGAGGACCAGCGCCCCTTCATTGACCAGCATGGCCTCGAAACGATTGATGTCGTCGAGCCGCTCATCCATCTCGGAACGGCGCATCTGGCCGGTGATCCGGTCGGTAATCGGCTGCGAATACCAGGAGCCGGCAAAAATGCCAACCTTGCCCTTGGGCGGCAGGGCACGCCAGTAGCGCCACATGTAGGGCCGGGCCCGTTCTTCATCGGAGGGCGCCGAGAAGGCCAGCGTCGAAATGTGGCGCGGGTCCATCCAGGAATAAAGCAGGTTGATCGTTTCGCCCTTGCCGCTGCCGTCCACCCCGCTGATCAGGATGACGACCGGAAACTCCTTTTTCTCCAGCATGTCGTACTGCGCATCAAGCAAGGCGGCACGCAGCAGCGGCACTTCCTTTTTGAAGGTTTCCTTGTCGATCTTGTGGCCCAGTTCTGCAGACTCGAACATTTTTTATTCCCCCCTGAAGTCACCCCAAAGTACCTGCATCGCTGCCAAGGCAGCCAGGCCGGCCGTTTCCGTCCGCAGAATGCGCGGCCCCATGCGCACCGCCTGAAAGCCCGCCGTTTCAGCCGCGATCATTTCCTGCGGATCAAGCCCCCCTTCGGCCCCGATCAGCAGTTGCACCTCACCGACCGGCCGGATCGAGGCCAGCGTCTGCTCTGCCTCCGGCGCCAGCATCAGGCGCATGACGCCATTGGCCGGCCTGGCCAGCCAGTTTTCGAGCTTTTCCAGCGGAGCCACCAGGGGCACCTGGTTACGGCCGCATTGTTCGCAAGCCGAGGCAACCACCCCTTGCCAGTGCGCCACGCGCTTGCCAGCCCGCTCACCGGCCAGCCGCAATACGCTGCGCCGACTTTCGACCGGGACGATGCTGCGAACGCCCAGTTCCACCGCTTTCTGAATGGTGAAATCCATCTTGTCGCCGGCCTGCAGCGCCTGGACCAGCGTAATCGCCAGCGGCGACTCGCACTCGACATCCTCCCAGGCACCGAGTACCGCCATGACCCTGTCCCGTTCGATGCGCTCGATCTGCGCCGGATACTGGCCGCCACGCCCGTCGAAAAGAATCATCGACGCCCCGGGCGGCAGGCGCAACACTCTCACCGCGTGGCGCGCCACGGGCTCCGGCAATTCAACGTGAGCCCCTGGCGAAAGGGCTTCTCGGCAGTAAAAACGGGGTAAATTCATCGGTGCTATTATGGGCGAAATGCGTTTTGGAGTGGAAAAACATGGTCGCTTTGAACCCACCCGTCTGCGATTTTGGCCGACCGGCCATCGATTTCGATCTGCCCGGCGTCGATGGCAAACGCCACACGCTTTCAAGCTGTCGTGGCCCGAACGGCCTTCTGGTCATGTTCATCTGCAACCACTGCCCCTACGTCAAGGCGATCATCGACCGCCTGATCCGCGATTGCCGCGACCTTGCCAAACACGGCATCGGCTGCGTCGCGATCATGAGCAACGATGTCACGGTCTACCCGGAAGATTCACCGGAATCGATGGCGCGCTGGGCGACCGAACTGGCCTTTCCATTTCCCTATCTGTACGACGAAACGCAGCTTGTCGCCAAGGCCTATGGTGCCATCTGCACGCCGGACTTCTTCGGCTACAACGCCAGCCTCGAACTGCAATACCGCGGCCGCCTCGATGCCTCCGGCAGAAACCCCGCTCCCGCCGATGCCCGGCGCGAACTCTACGAAGCGATGTGCGAAATCGCCCGTAGCGGCGACGGGCCGCGCGAACAGGCCGCGTCAATTGGCTGCTCGATAAAATGGCAAATATAACAATCAGCCATAAAAATGTAAAATTTACCTGCATCGATGTTCATACCATGAAGGCTAAGCTATGATTCGCCATCGTTTTTCACCCCCCCACCCTCGTTGAATTTACCGGACGCTTCCTCGCCAACAACCGTCGACATGCGACGTCAATTGGCCTATCTGCAGTCTGTCGTATCGAGCATGCCGCAGGGCATCAGCGTATTCGACGAGCAGTTGCGCCTGCGCGTCTGGAATCAGGGATTTATCGATGCGCTCGAACTGCCACCCGACGCCGTTCATGAGGGCATTCATTTCTCCGACGTGATCCGCATTCCGGTCGCGCGTGGCGATTACGGGCAAGGCGATAGCGAACAACTGGTCGAACGCATCACGGCACGCATCGGCAAATTCGAAGCTCAGCGTCTCGAAGAAACCCGCCCCAACGGGCGCTCCTATCTGATCCAGAACGAGCCGCTATTCATCGGCGCCGAGTCTGCCGGGTTCATCACCACTTATACCGATATTTCCGAGCAGCGGGCCAGCGCCGAACGCGAACAACTGGCGCAAAAGGTTTATACCCACACGCCGGCCGGCATCATTTTCACCGACGAGGCTCACCGTATCCTGTCAATCAATCCGGCCACCACCCTGATGACCGGCTACGAAGCCTTCGAACTGCTAGGGCAGACCGTCTATGGGCTGATTACGCTGGATGAGGAGCACACGCAGGATGCCTTTGAGCGGGATCTGGTCTTGCGCGCATCGTGGCAAGGCGAGCTTGAAGTCACCCGGAAAAATGGCGACAGCTTCCCGGCCGGAACCCGGGTCAACCGCGTCGACGACCCGCAAAGCGGTTTGCCGGCGCACTACGTCTGGATTCTGGCCGACATCACGGAGCGCAAGCAGTCCGAAGAACGCATGCGGCATATCGCCCAACATGACGCGCTGACCGGTCTGCCCAATCGCATGGCCCTGCTCATGCGCCTCGCCCAGCTGCTGCCCGAAGCCCGGCGCCATGGCTGGAAGATCGCCATGATGTTTCTCGATCTCGATCGTTTCAAGATCATCAACGACACGCTCGGTCACCAGGTTGGTGACGAATTGTTACGTGAAGTGGCCTGCCGCCTGTCCGCTGTCGTCCGCGAAACCGATTTCGTCGCCCGCCTGGGCGGTGACGAATTCGTCATCATCCTGCCCGGCATCTCGTCGGCGGCCGACGCCGCCGTCGTTGCCGGCAAGGCCATCGGCGCACTGTCCTCAGCCATCGAAGCCAACGGGCACGAACTGCACACCAGCCCGTCGATCGGCATCAGCCTCTTCCCCGATGACGGGCCGGATGGCGACACCATCCTCAAAAATGCCGACACGGCGATGTACCACGCCAAGGCGGCGGGCCGAAACAACTTCCAGTTCTTCGCCACCGAGATGAACCAGATCACCTCGGAACGCCTGAACATCGAACACAAGTTGCGCCACGCCATCGCCCGCAACGAACTGGCACTGTGCTTCCAGCCACAGTTCCTCGCCGGTGATCGGGAACCGATCGGCGTCGAAGCCCTGCTCCGCTGGCACCATCCCACCGACGGCATGATTTCGCCGGCCCGCTTCATCCCGGTCGCCGAAGAAACCGGCATCATCGTCGAGATTGGCGAGTGGGTACTGGCTACCGCCTGCCGCGAAATGAAACGCTGGATCGACGCCGGACTGAAACCCCTGCGCATGGCGGTCAACGTTTCGGCACGCCAGCTACGCCGTCGCGATTTCTGCGAAACTGTCGCCAATGCGCTGACCCTGTCCGGTCTGCCGGCCGAACTGCTTGAACTCGAGATCACCGAGAGCTCGGTGATGGAAAACCCGCAGGAAGCCATCCTGATTCTCGAACGCCTCGGCCGCATGGGCGTCACGCTGGCCATCGACGACTTCGGCACGGGCTACTCCTCACTGGCCTACCTCAAGCTTTTCCCGATCGACCACCTGAAAATTGACCGCTCCTTCGTCGCCGACATCGAAACCGATCTCAACGACCGTGCCATCGCTTTCGGCACCATCGCCCTGGCCCATTCGCTGGGCCTCAAAGTCATTGCCGAAGGCGTCGAAACCGAAGACCAGCTTGAACTGCTGCGCACCAATGGCTGCGACGAGGTCCAGGGCTTTCTGCTGAGCAAGCCCTTGTATAGCGCCGCGGCCTTTACCTTCCTGCACGCAAGGTGTCCGGCAGAGTAAAATTGCGCCTTTGTCATTAAAGCAGGGGTTCTCATGGCACAGCGCACGCTGGCACGTTATCTCACCGAAGAGCAACGCAACAAGGGCGTCATCACCGGCGACCTCAAGTTCCTGATTGAAATCGTTTCGCGGGCCTGCCACGTCATTTCCGTTGCCATCGGCAAGGGCGGCCTCGGCGGCGTACTCGGCGAAGCGGGCAGTGACAACGTGCAGGGCGAAGCCCAGAAAAAGCTCGATGTCCTGTCCAACGACATCCTGCTCGACGCCAACGAATGGGGCGGCCACCTCGCCGCCATGGCTTCCGAAGAAATGGACCTGCCGCACCTGGTCCCCAACCGCTATCCGCAAGGCGAATACCTGCTGACCTTCGACCCGCTCGACGGCTCGTCGAATATCGACGTCAATGTCTCAATCGGCACTATTTTCTCGGTTCTCAAATGTCCCGAAGGCGCCGACCTATCGACCCCCGAAGCGGCCGAAGCCGCCTTCCTGCAACCAGGAACGGCACAGGTTGCGGCCGGCTACGCGGTTTACGGACCGACCACCCTGCTCGTCCTGACCGTCGGTGACGGTGTCGTCGTGTTCACTCTCGACCGTGAGCTGGGTCAGTTCATCCTGACCCAGGAAAACGTGCAGATTCCCGCCGACACAAAGGAATTCGCCATCAACATGGCCAACCAGCGTTTCTGGGAAGCCCCGGTCATGCGCTATGTGACAGAGATGCAGGCCGGCAAGGAAGGTCCGCTCGGCAAGGATTACAACATGCGCTGGGTCGCCTCGATGGTCGCCGACGTGCATCGCATCATGACGCGCGGCGGCATCTTCATGTACCCGGTGGACAGCAAGCTCAAGGGCCAGGGTGGCAAGCTGCGCCTGATGTACGAAGCCAACCCGATGGCCATGCTGATCGAGCAGGCCGGCGGTGCCGCAACCACCGGCCGCCAGCGCATTCTCGACATCCAGCCGGAGAAACTGCATCAACGCGTGCCGGTCATCCTCGGGTCGAAAAACGAAGTCGACCGCGTCACTGGCTATCACGGCGGCTGACCTGCTACATTCACCCATTCGACACTGTCACAGGACAAAGCGATGAAAAAAATGAGCGTTGCACTACTCCTGGTAGCCGGCACCATTCTGGCCGGCTGCAAGAGCAACGAACCCAAACCGGAAGAGGCGGCGCCCCCACCTCAGGCCGCAGCGGCACCAGCGCCCGCCCCGGTCGCCGCCAAGCCGGAATGTGCGCCGGAGCCGGCGACCAAGAAAAAAAGCACCAAGAAGACGGCCAAAAAGAACACCAAGCAAGCCGAAGCACCACCGGTCGATTGCGAGCCGGCCAAGCCAAAGACCACGGCAAGCCCCAAGGCAGCCGAGCCGGCAAAACCGGAGCCGGCCGCTACGCCGGTCACCGGCAGCCCCACTGACAAGGCCTGTAACCCATGTGTCGTGAAATCAAAGGACGGCACTTTCGACGGTGAGATTTACGGCACCATTCCCCCAGGCAGCAAGTGGGCAAAGTTGCAGATTGGCATGCATCAGTCCGAAGTCGAGCGCATCCTGGGTGTGACCTCGAACATTCGCGCCTACGTCACGGCCAAGGCCTGGATTCCCTTCTACTTTGGCGGAGACAGCCATCGCTACGAAGCGGTCTATGCCGGTCAGGGTAGTGTTGCCTATACCGGCGGCAGCTTTGGTGGCGGCCAGGGCATACTGATGATGATTAATTTTGATCCCAAGATTCAGTAAAACTGATCAAAGGCAGGCCTAAAAGCCTGCCTTATTGGCCATCTGCCCTACCCAAAAAGAGGGTTTTCCCGGATAATTTCAGCTTTTAAGCAGGCTGGATTTTCGGATCATGAGCGTCAGCAATCTCCCCAAGTTTTCTCCCCTGACCGGCGCCATCCGCGCACTGGCCATGGACGCAGTCCAGCAGGCCAATTCCGGCCATCCGGGTGCCCCGATGGGCATGGCGGAAATCGCCGAAGTCCTCTGGCGCCGTCATCTGCGGCACAACCCTGCCAACCCGCACTGGCCTGACCGCGACCGCTTCGTGCTGTCGAACGGCCACGGCTCGATGCTGATCTATTCGCTACTGCACCTAACCGGCTACGATCTTTCCATCGACGACCTCAAGAATTTCCGCCAGTTGCACGCCAGGACGCCGGGCCATCCGGAATACGGCTACACCGCCGGCATCGAAACGACGACCGGCCCGCTCGGCCAAGGCATTTCCAACGCCGTCGGCTTCGCGCTGGCGGAGAAGGTCCTGGCCGCCGAATTCAACAAGCCCGGCCACGAAATCGTCAATCACCATACCTATACCTTCCTCGGCGACGGTTGCCTGATGGAAGGCGTTTCGCACGAAGCCTGCTCGCTGGCCGGCACGCTCGGCCTCGGCAAGCTGATCGCCTTCTGGGACGACAACGGCATTTCCATCGATGGCCACGTTGAAGGCTGGTTCACCGACGACACCCCGAAGCGTTTCGCAGCCTATGGCTGGCATGTCATTGCCGATGTTAATGGCCATGATTCCGATGCCATCGAGCGCGCCCTGGTCGCTGCCCAGGCGGTGACCGACAAGCCGAGCCTGATCTGCTGCAAGACCACCATCGGTGCCGGTTCGCCCAACAAGCAGGGCTCGCACGACTGCCACGGCGCGCCGCTCGGCAAGGACGAAATCGCTGCCGCCCGCGAATACATCGGCTGGACGCACGGCCCCTTCGAAATCCCGGCCGACATCTACGCCGCCTGGGATCGCAAGGCTGCCGGTGCTGCTACCGAAGGCGACTGGAATACCCGTTTCGCCGCATACCGCGCCGCCTTCCCGGCCGAAGCCGCCGAGTTCGAGCGCCGCGTCATCAAGGGCGAACTGCCGGCCAACTGGGAAGCCACCAAAGCCGCGTACATCGCCACCTGTCGCGACAAGGCCGAGAACATCGCCACCCGCAAGGCTTCGCAGAACGCCATCGCTGCGCTGGTCCCAGCCGTGCCGGAAATCTTCGGCGGCTCGGCCGACCTGGCTGGTTCCAACCTGACCTTCGTCAAGGGCAGCAAGGGCGTCACCCGCACCGAAGGCGGCAATTACTGCTACTACGGCGTCCGTGAATTCGGCATGACCGCCATTGCCAACGGTATCGCGCTGCATGGCGGCCTGGTGCCCTACACCGCGACCTTCCTGGTTTTCTCCGATTACGCCCGCAACGGCATCCGCATGGCGGCGCTCATGAAGCAGCGCCAGATCATGGTTTATACCCATGACTCCATCGGCCTCGGCGAAGACGGCCCGACGCACCAGCCGGTCGAGCACATCCCCAGCCTGCGCATCATCCCGAATCTCGACGTCTGGCGCCCGGCCGATGCGACCGAAACGGCCATCGCCTGGACTTCTGCGGTCGACCGGAAAAATGGCCCGAGTTTGCTCGCCCTGTCGCGCCAGAACCTGCCAACCGTGACGCAAAAGGTTGCCGACGCCGATATTGCCAAGGGCGGCTACGTGCTTTCCGAAGCCGACGGCGAAGCGCAGCTCACCTTCATCGCCACCGGCTCCGAAATCAAGCTGGCGCTCGACGCCCAGGCCGCGCTGGCCGGCGAAGGCATCAAGACGCGTGTCGTCTCGATGCCCTGCACCAACGTTTTCGACCGCCAGAGCGCCGAATACAAGGCCTCCGTGCTCGGCGGCTGCAAAAAACGCATCGCCATCGAAGCCGCTCACCCGGACTTCTGGCGCAAGTACGTCGGCCTGCATGGCGCCGTGATCGGCATCGACCGCTTCGGCGAGTCGGCACCGGCCGGCCAGTTGTTCGACATGTTCGGTTTCACGGTGGCCAACGTCGTCAAGACGGCCAAGGCGCTGTTGTCCTGATTTTATAAAGAGGGAGTTAGATTCATGGCTATCAAGGTTGCAATCAACGGTTTTGGTCGTATCGGTCGCTGCACGCTGCGCGCCATTTACGAGCAGGGTTTGCAAAATGAATTCGACGTCGTCGCCATCAATGCTGCTGGCGATCTGGCGACCAACTCGCACCTGCTCAAGTACGACACCACGCATGGCCGTTTCCGCACCAGCGTCGAAACCGAAGGTGAAAACTGCATCATCATCGATGGCAAGAAAATCGCCTTCTACTCGACCAAGAACCCGAAGGACATCAACTGGGCCGACCACGGCGTTGATATCGTTCTCGAGTGCACCGGCGCCTACACCTCCAAGGCCAAGGCCCAGCCGCTGCTCGAACAGGGCGCCAAGCGCGTGCTGATCTCCGCCCCGGGCGGTGACGACGTCGATGCCACCATCGTCTATGGCGTCAATGAAGGCCTCTTCAAGTCGGACATGACCGTTGTTTCCAACGCTTCGTGCACGACTAACTGCCTGGCTCCGGTCGCCAAGATCCTGTCTGATAGCATCGGTATCAAGCAGGGCCTGATGACCACCATCCACGCCTACACCAACGACCAGGTCACCGTCGACGTCCGTCACAAGGACCTGCGCCGCGCCCGCGCCGCTGCCGCCAACATCATCCCGACCAAGACCGGCGCCGCCAAGGCCGTCGGCCTGGTGCTGCCGGAACTCAAGGGCAAGGTCGACGGCTTCGCGCTGCGCGTACCGACCATCAACGTCTCGCTGGTCGACCTGACCTTCACGGCCGGCCGCAACACCACCAAGGAAGAAATCAACGCCTTGATGACCGCCGCCGCCAACGGCCCGCTCAAGGGCGTGATGGACGTCAATAACGAGCCGCTGGTCTCGTCCGACTTCAACCACACTACCGTTTCTTCGACCTTCGATGCGACGCAGACGCGTGTGATTCAAGGCGAAGACGGCAGCACGCTGGTCAAGGTTCTGGCCTGGTACGACAACGAGTGGGGTTACTCCTGCCGCATGCTCGACGCCGCCCGCGCCTGGATGGCCGCCAAGTAAGCTGTTTGTTTCACGAAAAGGGGCCGCAAGGCCCCTTTTGTTTCACCCCCGACCGCAAGACTTCTGGAGGAATCAAGATGCACCAAACGCACCGTATTACCTTCCTGGCTGCCATCGCCGCGTTGTTCTTGACCACGACCGCCTTCGCGGCCGATGAACCGGCCAAGAAAGAAGAGGCCGCTGAAGCCGTGATCGTCGGCAATCCGCCGGCTGACTCGCCTTTCGGCAAACTGAAGATCGGCATGAAATACGAAGAAGTCATTGCCATCCTCGGCAAGCCGACCAGCGAGTCAAGCTGGTGTACCGGCAAGCAGAACATCCCCTTCTATTTCGGCGATGATCGCGGCCGAGCCGAAGCCCACTTCAAGGGCTTGGGCAAGCTCGACTTCAACGCCACCGTCTCGATGTACCCGTTCCGCATCTGCAAGGGCAACGCCCCGCTCGATCTGGTTTATATCGAGTACAACCCTGAGAATACCGGCGAGCTGCCGAAATAATCTTTCACGGAACGCGACCGACACTTCATGCCACTGCGTCTTGCCATCAACGGTTATGGCCGTATCGGTCGCTGCTTTCTGCGCGCGCTCCAGGAGTCCAGCGTCGCCCACGATCTCCAGGTAGTCGCCATCAATGAGCCGGCCAATCTGGAGAGCATGGCCTACCTGACACGTTTCGATTCGACGCACGGCCGCTTTCCCGGCAGCGTCGACGTGGCCGATGGGCAACTGCTGATCGACGGCCGGGCCATCCGCGTCAGCCACGCCCGCACGCCGGAGGCCGTTGATTGGCGCGGTATCGACCTCGTCGTCGAATGTTCCGGTTCCTACGGTCAACGGGAAAATTTGGCCAAATTCATCAACGCCGGCTGCCCGCGCCTGCTCCTTTCGCACCCCGGCGCCAGCGGCGACGATGTCGATGCGACCATCGTCGCCGGCATCAACCAGCACACGCTGACCGGGGCAGAACGTCTGGTCTCGGCCGCCTCGTGCACGACCAACGCCATCGTCCCGATCCTCGACCTGCTCGACCGCGAAGTCGGCGTCGACCAGGCCTTGCTCACCACGCTGCACTCGGTCATGAACGACCAGCCGCTGATCGACGGCTATCACCATGACGACCTGCGCCGGACACGCTCGGCCATGCAGTCGATCATCCCGGTGTCGACCGGGCTGGCCCGCGGCATCGAGCGCCTGTTGCCGCAACTGACCGGCAAGGTGCAGGCCAAGGCCATCCGCGTGCCGACCCTCAACGTCTCGGCCATCGACCTGACGATCAGCACCCAGCGCCCGGTTTCGGCGCACAGCATCAACGCCCTGCTCGCCGACGCGGCGCGTGGCCCGCTCAAGAAGCTGGTCGCCTATTCCGAAGCGGCGCACGCCTCGATCGATTTCAATCACGACCCCCATTCGGCCATTGTCGACGGCAGCCAGACACGCACCGCCGGCACCCATCTGGTGAACCTCTTCGTCTGGTTCGACAACGAATGGGGCTTCGCCAACCGCATGCTCGAAGTGGCCGACTACTGGTCACAACACTGGACGCAAGAATCCATTACTTAAGCCAAATCAGGAGATCTCCATGAACGTCATCAAACTCACCGACCTCGATGTAGCCGGCAAGCGCGTTTTCATCCGCGCCGACCTCAACGTGCCGCAGGACGAAGCCGGCAACATCACCGAGGACACCCGCATCCGCGCCTCGCTGCCGTCGATCAAGTACTGCCTGGACAAGGGCGCCGCTGTCATGGTCACCTCCCACCTCGGCCGTCCGACCGAAGGCGAGCTGACCCACGAAGACAGCCTGATGCCGGTCGCCGTGCGCCTCGGCCAGATGCTGCACACCTCCGTGCGCCTGATCCAGGATTGGGTCGATGGCGGTTTTGAAGTCAAGCCGGGCGAAGTCGTCCTGCTCGAAAACTGCCGCGTCAACAAGGGCGAGAAGAAGAACAACGACGAGCTGGCCCAGAAGATGGCCAAGCTCTGCGACGTTTATGTCAACGACGCCTTCGGCACCGCCCACCGCGCCGAAGCGACCACCCACGGCATCGCCAAATACGCTCCGGTAGCCTGCGCCGGCATGCTCATGGGCGCCGAAATCGACGCCCTGACCAAGGCCCTGACCAACCCGAAGCGCCCGCTCGTCGCCATCGTCGGCGGCTCCAAGGTGTCGTCCAAGCTGACCATCCTCAAGTCGCTGGCCAGCAAGGTCGACCAGCTGATCGTCGGCGGCGGCATCGCCAACACCTTCCTGCTCGCCTCCGGCAAGCGCATCGGCGACTCGCTGGCCGAGGCCGACCTGGTCAAGGAAGCCCACGCCATCATGGACATCATGAAGGAACGCGGCGCCGAAGTGCCGTTGCCGACCGACGTCGTCGTCGCCGACGAAGTCTCGGCCCTGGCCCGCGCCAACAAGATTTCGGTCGATGACGTTGCGGTGCACGACCGCATTCTCGACGTCGGCCCGAAGACTGCCGCCGCGCTTTCGCAAATCATCGCCAACGCCGGCACCATCGTCTGGAACGGCCCGGTCGGCGTCTTCGAACTGCCGCAGTTCGCCGGTGGCACCAAGATGATGGCCTCGGCCATCGCCCACTCCGAGGCTTTCTCGATTGCCGGCGGCGGCGATACGCTGGCTGCCATCGCCAAGTTCCATATCCATGACGACGTCGGCTACATCTCGACCGGCGGCGGCGCCTTCCTCGAATTCCTCGAAGGCAAGACCCTGCCGGCGATTCAGGTTCTGGAAGAACGCGCTGCGAAATAATGCTGCAAGGTGTTGACCGTAGCATTGCTACGGTCAACCGGAAAAAAGCACCAAAATTCAAATAACAAAAGGGATGGAGAAGACATGTCACGCCACACCAAGATCGTTGCCACGCTGGGCCCCGCCTCCTCCTCGCCGGAAGTGCTGGAAAGCATGGTCAAGGCCGGTATCGATGTCGTCCGGATGAATTTCTCACACGGCACGGCCGACGACCACAAAGCGCGCGCTGATGGCATTCGTGCTGCAGCCGCCAAGTACGGCCGGACCATCGGCATCCTCGGCGACCTGCAGGGGCCGAAGATTCGCGTCGGCAAGTTCGAAAACAACAAGATCACCCTCGTCGTCGGCGAAGCCTTCATCCTCGACGCGCAATGCAAGCTCGGCAACCAGGAACGCGTCGGCCTCGATTACAAGGATCTGCCCAAGGACGTCGTGCTCGGCGACATCCTGCTCCTCGACGATGGCCGGCTCAAACTCGAAGTCACCGGCGTCCGTGGCCAGGAAATCCACACCCGCGTTCTGGTCGGCGGCGAGCTGTCGAACAACAAGGGCATCAACCGCCAGGGCGGCGGCCTGACCGCGCCGGCGCTGACCGCCAAGGACATGGACGACATCAAGACGGCGGCGCAGATCGGCGTCGATTTCGTTGCCGTTTCCTTCCCCAAAAGCGCCGCCGACATGTACATGGCGCGCCAACTGCTGCGCGCTGCCGGCAGTTCCGCCGTTCTCATCGCCAAGATCGAACGCGTCGAAGCGATCACCAATCTGGCCGAAATCCTCGATGCCTCGGACGGCATTATGGTCGCCCGCGGCGATCTGGCCGTTGAAGTCGGCGACGCCACGGTCCCCGCCCTGCAGAAAAAAATGATCCGCATGGCGCGCGACAAGAACAAGCTGACCATCACCGCGACGCAGATGATGGAATCGATGATCACCTCGCCGGTGCCGACCCGGGCCGAAGTTTCCGACGTCGCCAATGCCGTGCTCGACGGCACCGACGCCGTCATGCTGTCGGCCGAAACGGCGGCCGGCAAGTACCCGGTCGAAGTCGTCGAATCGATGGCGCGTATCTGCGTCGAAGCCGAACGTTCGGCCGAAGTCACGCTCGACCGCGAATTCCTCGACCGCGTGTTCACGCGCATCGACCAGTCGATTGCCATGGCTGCCATCTGGACGGCGCATCACCTCAAGGTCAAAGCCATCGCCGCCCTCACCCAGTCCGGCTCGACCGCCCTGTGGATGAGCCGCCTCAACTGCGGCGTACCGATCTATGCGCTGACGCCCGATGCCGAATCGGTCGGCCGTATGGTCCTCTACCGCGGCGTCAGCCCGCTGCCGATGAAGCAGCAGCACACCGACCGCGACCTGCTCTTGGCCGAAGCCGAGCAACTCCTGATCGATCGTGGTGTCGTAGAAAAAGGCGACCTCATCGCCCTGACCATCGGCGAGCCCATCGGCACCACCGGCGGCACCAATACACTCAAGATCGTCCGCGTCGGCGAACATCAAATCCTTTAAAATACCCAGATCAACTAAACACGAAATCGAACAGGAGTTCCCATGCCGCTCGTCTCCATGCGCCAATTGCTCGACCACGCCGCCGAAAACGGCTACGGTCTGCCCGCCTTCAACGTTAACAACATGGAACAGGTCTGGGCCATCTGCGAAGCAGCCAGCCAGATCGACGCTCCGGTCATCATGCAGGCCTCCGCTGGCGCCCGCAAATACGCCGGCGAACCCTTCCTGCGCCACCAGATTCTCGCTGCCCTTGAAGCCTACCCGCACCTGCCCATCGTCATGCACCAGGACCACGGCCAAAGCCCGGCCGTCTGCATGGGCGCCATCCGCTCCGGCTTCACCTCGGTGATGATGGACGGCTCGCTCGAAGCCGACGGCAAGACCGTCGCCTCCTACGACTACAACGTTGCCGTCTCCAAGGAAGTGGTCAAGCTGTCGCACGCCATCGGCGTTTCCGTCGAGGCCGAACTCGGCGTCCTCGGCTCGCTCGAAACCATGAAGGGCGACAAGGAAGACGGCCACGGCGCCGACGGCCACATGACCCGCGAACAGCTGCTCACCGACGTCGACCAGGCCGCCGACTTCGTCAAGCAAACCAACTGCGACGCCCTGGCCATCGCCATCGGCACCAGCCACGGCGCCTACAAATTCACCAAGAAGCCGACCGGCGACATCCTCGCCATCGACCGCATCAAGGAAATCCACGCCCGCATCCCGAACACCCACCTCGTCATGCACGGCTCGTCCAGCGTGCCGCAGGAACTGCTCGCCGAAATCCGCGAATTCGGCGGCGACATGAAGGAAACCTACGGCGTGCCGGTCGAGGAAATCGTCAAGGGCATCGCCCACGGCGTACGCAAGGTCAACATCGACACCGACATCCGCCTCGCCATGACCGGCGCTATCCGCCGCTACCTGTTCGAAAACCCGTCCAAGTTCGACCCGCGCGACTACCTCAAGCCGGCCCGCGAAGCAGCCAAGAAAATCTGCCTGGCCCGCTTCGAAGCCTTCGGCTGCGCCGGCCGCGCCAGCCAGATCAAGGCCATGCCGCTGGAAAAGATGGCCGAGCGTTACGCCAAGGGCGAGCTCAACCAGATTGTGAAATAAGCCGAAATTTCCGGTTGACCGTGAAAGCCGCCTGCGGGCGGCTTTTTTGCGTCCGGAAAGTGTCTTCGCTCGGCCAGACAAAGGACTCAGGAACCAAGCGGCGTGTCCTCAACTCAATAGACAAGCGATCGACAAAAACCGGCTTTAATGACAGGCGTCTAAACCATTGGGAATAAGGCTCGTGGCACCGCCTTATCCGGCAAATCCGGGTTGGCGTATTTTTTTCATTTGCTTGCTAACATGCGCAAATCAGGGGTTTTTCCACAGGCTGACCAATGGACAATACGGCTCGAGACAGATTCATCCTGTTCACCACCGCGGCTTACGCAGTTCTCGCCAGTGCCTGGATTTTTCTCTCTGACCAGTTGCTCTCGTTATTTGCCGACATCGAGTCGATCGTTTGGCTTTCTACTGCCAAGGGCATTCTGTTTGTCGTTGTCACCGCGACCGTATTTTTCTTCGCCTTGCGCGCCGTGCCGGCAGCGCGGGCAGCCGGTACCGACTCGCTGCTCGAGACTTTCGCCACCGGGGTAACACCCGGCCAGCGGCCGCGCTGGCTGACCTACGGGTTTGCAATTGTGGTCACACTGGCCATGCTGGTGCTGCGTCACAACATGGTGGCCACCCTCGGCGACCGGCCGATGATGATCCTGTTCATGCTTCCGATTATCCTCAGTGCACTGCTTGGCGGCACCGGGCCTGGCCTGCTGGCGACCGTGCTTGCCGCGCTATGCGTCAACTACCAGGCGATCCCGCCGATCGGCAGTCTGGCCATCGAAAGCGAGCAGTATCTGTTTCAATGGAGCTTCCTGATCGTCAACGGCGTTGCCGTCAGCCTGCTCGGCGAAGCCTTGCGCCGCTCACTGGCGACGGGCGAAGTTGATCGTCGCCTGCTGGGCGCGGTGGTTTCCGGAACCTCGGATGCGGTTTTCGTCAAGGATCTGCACGGGCGATACCAACTGGTCAATGGCGCGGCCGCGGCATTCGTTGGCAAGTCGATCAAGGAAATCATCGGCCGCGACGACCACTTCCTTTTCCCGGACAGCTCGGCCCGGACAATTGTCGAAACCGATCAGGCGATCCTCGCTGCGGGCCGCACGCAAACCCATGAGGAATGCCTGACGACGCATGAAGGCAGGAGCCTCGTCTTCGAGGTGACCAAAGGACCGGTCTTTGACAGCTCGGGGAAAATCGTCGGCCTGTTCGGGATTTCAAGGGATGTCACAGCCCGCGCGCAGGCCGAGGCAACGCTGCAGGAAAGCGAGTCAGCGCTCAGGGAAGCACAGGATCTGGCCAGGATAGGCAACTGGAAATGGGATCTGCAAACGGATGCCCACTGGTGGTCGGACGAAATTTATCTGATCTACGGCCGTGACCGCAGCTTGCCGCCGGCAAGCTACCCCGAGGTCCAGATGTACTTTACCCCGGAGAGCTGGAACCATCTCTCAAGCAGCGTCGAGAAAGGCTTGGCCGAGGGAGATACCTACGAATGCGACGCTGAAGTCGTGCGTCCCGACGGCAGTCACCGCTGGATCACCGCCCGTGGCAAGGCCCTGCGCGATGCCGACGGCAAAGTCATCAACCTGCACGGCACGGTCCAGGACATCACCGGGCGCAAGCAGGCGGAAAAATTACTGGAACTCAGCGAGCAGCGTTTCCGCACCTTGTTTCAACACGCCCCGGTACCCATGGCCCTGGTCGATGCCGAGGGCACCGTGCTCGATCTCAACGAGCACTTCAGCCAACTGTTCGGCTATACCATCAGCGACGTGCCGACGCTGGATGCCTGGTGGCAGCAGGCTTATCCGGACCCCGCCTATGCCGCCTGGGTTCGCTCGAAATGGGGTGCGGCGGTCAACAATGCCCACAATGAAGGCACCGACATTCCGGCTGCCGAATATGAAATCAGAAGCAAGAGTGGAGACGTTCGCTCAGCGGTCATTTCCGGCATCGTCTCCAACGGCGGATTTCTCGCCTCCTTCTTTGACATTACCGAACGCAAGGCTGCCGAGTACCAGCGCTATCTCTTTAGCGAGGCCGTGCGTCAGTCCGCACAACCGCTGTTGATCGCCGATGCCGATACCCGCGTCACCTATATCAACCCGGCCTTCACCCAGGTGTTCGGTTATGAGTTGGACGATCTTATCGGCAAACCGGTTAGCACCCTGGTGCCGCCAACGGAAACCGAGAAACAGGTTCATGCCGAGGCCATTGAGAGGATTCTGCAAACGGGAACCTGGAGCGCAGAAGTCGAACGGCTGACCCGGGATGGTCGACGCATTCCCTTCGTTGCCAATGTGGGGGCGATCAAGGAAGGCGAGGGCAAGCTGGCGGGCTTTATCGTCAGCTATCTCGATCTGCGGCCGCTCCGGGAAAAGGACTTGATGCTGCGCAAGCTCTCGCTCGCCGTCGAGCAGAGCCCGGAAAGCATCATCATCACCAATCTCGATGCTGAAATCGAGTATGTGAACGACGCCTTCGTCGAAAGAACCGGCTACAGCCGTGACGAGGCGCTTGGCCAGAAACCCAGCTTGCTGCGCTCCGGCCAAACGCCTCCCGAGGTTTATGCCGATCTTTGGCAGACGCTCAGGCGTGGCGCCAGTTGGCGGGGAGAACTCTGCAACCGGCGCAAGGACGGCAGCGAATACATCGAACTTTCGATCATTGCGCCGATTCGCCAGAGCGATGGCTCGATCACCCATTACGTCGCGGTGCAGCAGGACGTTACCGAGTTCAAACGCAATGCCGAGGAGCTGCAACACCACCGCCAGCACCTCGAGGAACTGGTCGAGGCCAGGACCCGGGAAGTACGCTACCAGACCCAATCCTTGCAGGCGATGATCGACACGATTCCGCACATGGCCTGGCTCAAGGATGTGGCGGGAAATTTCATGGCAGTGAACAAGGCCTATGCCCAGGTGGCCGGCCTGAGCAGGGAGGCCTTGCTGGGCAAATCCGATTTCGATGTCTGGCCCCGGGCGGCGGCGGAGCGCTATCGCGCCGAAGATCTGGAAGTGATCGCCACCCGCACCCGGAAGACGATCGAAGACGCCCTGCCCGATCACCCGGACACCTGCTACGAGACCTTCCGGGCCCCGATTCTCGATGCCGACATGACCGTCATCGGGACCGTCGGATTCTCGCGGGATATCAAGCCCCAGCGTCAGATGGAAGCCGAACTGGCCCATCGGGCCGATGAGGCGGAGGCCGCCACGCAGGCCAAGAGCTCCTTCCTGGCCAACATGAGCCACGAGATTCGCACGCCGATGAACGCCATCATCGGCATGGCCGACCTGTGCCTCGAAACCGCCTTGAATGACCGCCAGCGGAACTATCTGGCCAAGATCAAGGCGGCTTCGGACGCCCTGCTTCACATCATCGACGACATTCTCGACTTCTCGAAGATCGAGGCCGGCATGCTGCAGATGGAAAACCTGCCATTCGTCCTGGAAACCGTTTTCGACCAGCTTTCTGCCGTCACCGCGCTGCGTGCCGAGAATCAGGGCATTGAACTGAGTTACGACATCGACAATGACTCGCATCTGCTGGGGGGCGATGCGTTGCGGCTCGGGCAGGTCCTCACCAATCTGGTCACCAATGCCTTGAAGTTTTCGGTGGGCGGCAATGTCGTCGTCACGGTTGAAACAACACGCCTCGATACCGACTGGGCCGAACTGCACTTTGCGGTTCGCGATGAAGGCATTGGCATGTCACCGGAGCAGGTTGAAAAACTCTTCCAGCCGTTTACCCAGGCCGATGTCTCGACAACGCGCCGCTACGGCGGCACGGGGCTGGGCCTGGCCATTTCGCGCCACCTCGTGGAAAGGATGGGAGGGCGGATATGGGTCGTCAGCGCCCCCGGCGAAGGCAGCACTTTCCATTTCACGACCAGATTTTCCAACCTGGGGCTCGACCGCCGCTCCGGGGTCGCCGCCTTGGCAACGCGGCTGGCCGAATACGCTGACCGCCCGGTGATGGTGGTCGACGACAGTCCGATTGCCCGGCAACTCCTCGAGCAGATCATTGGAAGACTTGGCCTGAAAGTGCGGGCTGTCGATTGCGCCGAAGCCGCGCTGGCCCTGGCGGCGGACGACAGCGCCCGCTATCTGGCCTGCCTGGTCGACTGGCGGATGCCCGGGGTAGACGGGATCGAGACCATTCGCCGCTTGCGTACAGCGCTCTCATCGCTGAATTCAGCACCGCCGATGATCCTCGTGACCGCCTACAGTCATCAGGAAGAACTGCAGGAGATCAGCCACGAAATCGACAGCCTGCTCGCCAAACCGGTCAGTGCTCGCCATGTCTATGTTGAACTGGCGCGCTGTTTGGGGGTAGCCGCCCAGGAGGCGCCCACCCCTGACCGGCGCAAGGCGGCGGGCCGGCAATGGTCAAGATTCCGCCATCTGGACATCCTGCTGGTCGAGGACATCGAGGTGAATCAGGAAGTCATCTGCGCCTTGCTGGCCGATGTCGGCATCACCCTACGCCTGGCCTCGAATGGCGCTGAAGCACTCGAGGCGGTGTCGCGCAAAGTGCCGGACCTGATCCTGATGGATTGCCAGATGCCGGTGATGGATGGCTTTACGGCCACCCGTAAACTTCGTGAAAACCCGGCCTGGCAGAAAATCAAGATCATTGCCCTGACCGCCAATGCGATGGTTGAGGACAAGGAGGCTTGCCGGGCAGCCGGCATGAATTCGCACGTCCCCAAACCGGTCCGCATGGATGTTCTCTACGAACAAATGGCGCAATGTTTCCCGGACATGCCTGCCGCCGCGACGAATGAAATAAAACCCAAAAGCCTTCCTGCGGCAGAAAATTCCCTGCCGGTATTTCCCGGTATCAACGTCGCGATCGGACTGGCCCATGTCGGTGGCCGGCTACCGCTGCTGCTCCGGGTTCTCAAGCAGTTCCGCGATACGCAGGGGCAAAGTTTTGCGCCGCAGTTCAGGGCGGCACAGGCGGCCGGTGACTGTCTGACGGCCTCGCGACTGGCCCATTCGCTCAAAGGTGTCGCCCACACCGTCGGCGCCACCGACCTTGGCGAATCCGCCGCAGCCCTGGAAGTTGCGGCGGCCGCCCACGACACAGCCAAATGCGATACGCATTTACCGCAACTTCTTGAGCTACTGCACCAGGTAACGAGCGGACTGGCCGAGATTGATCGGCTGATTGACGCCGGCAATGGTTTATCGGAAGCTTCAGCGGTCGATAGCGAAAGGACGACAGCCTTGCTGGCCAGACTGGCTGAACTGCTCAAACTGCACGATACGGCGGCTGACGACCTGGCGGAAAAGATTTCGCCCTACTTTGCCAATTCGGCCAGTCGAACTGCCTGGGATGGTGTCCGCCAGGCCATCGACCGCTATGACTACCCGTTGGCGGCAAGCAAACTGGCGAAGCTGCAGGAAATATTGTCGGCGCCCAGCCAAGGCAACTGAGATGAGTGAGGCGATGGAACGAAACCTGATGGGCACCATACTCGTCGTCGATGACATTCCCGAAAACATTTCAACACTGGCTGGCATGCTGCGCGATAACTATCGCGTGCTGTTTGCCACGAGCGGGGCCGATGCGCTCGAGATAGTCCGGCAGCAGCAGTTCGACCTGATCCTGCTCGATGTCATGATGCCGGGAATGGATGGCTACGAGGTCTGCCGGCGACTCAAGGCGGACATCGTCACGCGGGAGATTCCGGTCATTTTCGTGACCGCGCTGACCGAAGTCCAGGATGAAACCAGAGGGCTCGAACTGGGCGCCGTCGATTTTCTCCACAAGCCCTGCCATGCCTCCATCGTCAGGCTGCGCGTCCAGCTCCATATTGAACGCCATAACCGCAGCCATAGTCTGGAGCGCCTGGTCCAGGAGCGCACCCGCGAACTGGACGAGACGCGTATCGAGATCGTCCGCCGGCTAGGCCGGGCGGCCGAATACCGGGATAACGAGACCGGCATGCACGTCATTCGCATGAGCAAATCATCGCGCCTGCTGGCCCGTGCCGCCGGCGTTTCCGAGCGCCAGGCCAACCTGTTGCTCAATGCGGCGCCGATGCACGATATCGGAAAAATCGGCATTCCCGACCGCGTCCTCATCAAGCCCGGCCCGCTTGACCCCGAGGAGTGGGCCTTGATGAAAACGCACCCGCTCATCGGCGCCGAGATCATCGGTGACCATCCATCCGAACTCCTGCAAATGGCCCGGATCGTCGCCCTGACCCACCACGAAAAATGGGATGGCAGCGGCTATCCGCACGGGCTCGCCGGCGATGGAATTCCGCTCGAAGGACGCATCGTGACGATCGCCGATGTGTTCGACGCACTGACCAGCGAGCGGCCTTATAAACACGCCTGGAGTACGGTCGAAGCAGTCGACTTCATGCGCGCCCAATCCGGCAGCATTTTTGATCCGGATTTGCTCGAGCTGTTCCTCGACTTGATTCCGCAAGTCGAGGACATCCGCCGGCGCTACGCCGATACACCCTAGAGGATTCGGCGAGCGTCAGGCCACATGGGGCCGATGCGTCCCTTCCCGGTTCACCTCCGCGCCCGGTTTCAGCATCAAGGCGACCAGCGCTGCGGTCAGGCCGGTCAGGGCCCAGAACATGAAGAAGCCGAGCGAGTAGACGACCATCGGGCTCCAGTACACCGGCTCGCCGAACAGGTAGAGCAGCTTCGGGTCGATGAAGGTGAAGAAAAATGCTTCGCCGGCGACGGCGGTAAAGAAGGACAGAAACAGCAGGTTGATCCATTTCGGCATGGTGGGTCTCCGTGAATATTCGAAGGAGTGCAGCGCTGACAGGACCGGGGGGAGAAATGCTCTCGGCGTTCTTTAGACTGCGAATCGGCGCAAAGTTCGGGAGAAAACCGGGGCGTGGCCATTTTGGCGACGCCTGAGCCGATTTCATTTTTGGCCGTTTTTTCCGGTTGACCGTGGAAGCCACCTTCGGGCGGCTTTTTCTGCCGACAAGCACGCCCGGGAGAGATCGCCCTGTCCGCCAATTTCCCCGAGAATCAAGGTAGGATATCGACCGACAACTCGCGACAAAGCATTCAAATACAGCGCGATGGCATAGCCCTCCCCCCAAGGCGCCTTTCCAGAAATCAAGCCAGAGCAAATCTGGCCGGCATAATGAGCGAGTTAGCCAATCAAGAATCGATGATGAACGCCAGCCAGCCCGACGACACTCCCCTATCGGCCCCCAGCAAGAAATTTGTGGTCTGGCTGGTGGTCGGGGTGTTTTTGACCAATCTGGTCATTGTGCTGATTGGCCTCCAGAGCCTGATCTACAGCCAGGAACGAACGGTCGAGCAGGTACGCGAAACGACGTCCAATCTGGCGGCGCTGCTCGCCCATAACCTTGGCGACTCAGGGCGGCGGATCGATCTGGCCTTGCTCAGCATTGTCGACGCGCTGGAACACCAGATGACACAAGGCGGCCTGGATGACGCGGAGGTCAATCGCATTCTGAAAGCCCAAAAAGACCGCCTGCCGGAAGTCGAGGGATTCAGGGCCACGGACCGAGAGGGACGGGTGCTGTGGGGCAAAGGGGTGAACAAATCGCTCCCGGAAAGCTATGCCGACCGCCCCGTTTTTGCCGAACAACAGGCCGCCCCCGGCCAACGGATGGTCGTCACCAAGCCGGTGATCGGCAAGGTCTCAAAGATCTGGGTCGTCGGTTTCAGTCGTCCCTATCACAGCCCCGACGGCAGGTTTGCCGGCGTTGTCAATGCTGCGGTGCCGGTCAGCCACTTCTTTGAGCAACTGGGCAAACCCCGGCTCGGACCGCACGGCTCGGCCGTGCTGCGCCACGTCGATCACGCCCTGGTCACGCGCTTCCCGGCGGTTGATGGTGCCGGCGGGGAGATTGGTGACAAGACGGTTTCCAAAGAATTCCTTGCCCTGTTTGAATCCGGGGTCGATCAAGGGAACTTTCATACCCGCAAGGCCCCGGATGGCTTTGAACGAACCTATGCCCTCCATCGGGTCAGCGGCCTGCCATTCGTCCTGAACGTCGGCATGGCGCCCCAAGATTACTTTGACATCTGGAATGAAGAGAAGCGCAACGTCATGCTGTTTCTGGCGGTGTTTTTTGTCCTGAGCTTGGTCGCCGCCTGGTTGCTGCTCCGTTTCTGGCGGCAAAAAATGACCGACACCGCAGCCTTGCTGGCCGCCGAGTCGCGCTTCCGGAACTACGTTGAAGCGGCGCCCGAAGGCATTTTCGTGGCCAACGCCGAGGGGCACTATCTCGACGTCAATCCTGCCGCCTGCCAACTGGTCGGCTACAGCCGGGACGAGTTGCTGACCATGTCGATTCGCGACATTGCGCCACCGGAAGAGCAGCCACAACACCTGGAGCAGTACGAAGTCATCAAACAGGCGAGACTGTACGACACGGACATCACCTTGCGGCGCAAGGATGGCAGCCTGTTCGACGCCACCTTGCGGACCATCACCCTGCCCGAAAACCGGGTCATGGGATTTTGTACCGACGTGACCGAACGCCGGCAGACCCAGCTTGCGCTCCAGGAAAGCGAAAACCGCTTCCGACACATTTCATCCCTGACCAGCGACCTGATCTATTCGTGCCAGCGCAGCGACGACGGGCTGTTCAGAATCGAATGGGTGGGCGGCCAGGCCGAGCAGGTCTTCGGCTATTCAACGGATGAACTGCGGCGCATGGGATGCTGGCGCCCCTTCGTCCTGCCCGAAGATTTCCCGATATTTGACCGCTCCGTCACCGGGCTGCAACCGGGGCAATCGAGCGACACCGTTCTGCGCATCCTTCATCGCGATGGCTCGATCCGCTATCTGCGCAACTTCGCCCGGGTCGAAGATGCGGCGCCCGGCAGGCATCACCTCTACGGCGCCGTCAAGGACGTCACCGAACTCGAGAACTACCGCCAGCATCTGGAAAAACTGGTGACCGAACGGACCGAGCAACTGAGTACGGCCAAGGAAGCGGCCGAGAGCGCCAATGTGGCGAAGAGCGCCTTCCTGGCCAACATGAGCCACGAAATTCGCACACCGCTCAATGCCATCACCGGCATGACCCACATCCTGCGCAAATCCGGCTTGCTGCCGCAGCAAGAAACCTCCGTCGACAAGATCGAGAATGCCGGTAAACACCTGCTGGAGATCATCAACGCGATTCTCGATCTATCCAAAATCGAAGCCGGCAAGCTGACCCTGGAAGAAACTGACATCCATCTCGGCGCCCTGCTTGGCAACGTCGCCTCGATGCTCAACGAGCGGGCAGACGCCAAGCATCTCAAGATCATCCAGGAGGTCCAGGCGCCCTCCTCCCACCTGCGCGGCGACCCCACGCGGCTGCAGCAGGCCCTGCTCAATTACGCCACCAATGCCGTCAAATTCACCGAAGCCGGCCACATCGCCCTGCGCGTTCGGGCTGAAGAGGAAACCGGCAGCACGGTCCTGCTCCGCTTCGAAGTCGAAGATACCGGCCCGGGCATTGCCGCCGATGTCATTCCCCGACTGTTCAGCGATTTCGAACAGGCCGACAACTCGACCACGCGGCAGTACGGCGGCACCGGACTGGGCCTGGCCATTACCAAAAAGCTGGCTGAACTGATGGGTGGCAGCGCCGGCGTGGTCAGCACCCCGAGCGTTGGAAGCACCTTCTGGTTTACCGCTCGCCTCAACAAAACAGCCGGCGCCGACCACTCGCCGGAAAAGATCGATGCCAGCACGGCCGAAACCGTGCTGCGCGAGCAATACAGCGGTCGACGCATCCTGCTCGTCGAGGACGAACCGATCAACCGCGAAGTCATGCTCGCCCTGCTCGAAGAGAGCGGCCTGCACATCATCGTCGCCGTTGACGGCGAAGAAGCTGTCCAGCGCGCCGGCGAAACCCCGTGCGACCTGATCCTCATGGACATGCAGATGCCGCGCATGGACGGCCTCGAAGCGACCCGCCGGATCAGGCAATTGGCGCACGGCGCCGACACCCCGATCGCCGCCATGACCGCCAATGCCTTCTTCGAGGACAAACAGCGCTGCATGGAAGCCGGCATGAATGACTTCATCGCCAAACCGGTCGATCCCGATGCGCTATTTGCCATGATTCTCAAATGGCTGTCGCACCGTAAATAAGCTCTACGCCAGACGACGGCCAGTTCGCGGCGCTGGCCCCACAGTGCATCCTCGTCACGAAGTAGCGGAAAACTTTAACAAGCCATCGCTTATTAAGGCTTTCTGATACAAACCTTTAATAAGCACACCAGGAAGCCAAGGCGCCCTCCCCGGAATTCCTGGCCAAACCTGACACAAGGGCTGAAGCAAATTCGCTCTGACAACAAACACCTCAAGCAATCCAAAGGGTGCGGTGTCAACGTTATATCCTCAAACATCTTTCGCTTATTGGCCATTTTTCCCGGTTGACCGTAGCAATCACGCCGGACGCGCTCCCAGCAAGGCCATCCGCAGGTCGCTGATGATCGACTCGTAGCGATGCGGGTCGCTATCCTTTCCTGCCCCATAGACGGCTGAACCGGCGACGAAGGCGTCGACGCCGGCGCGGGCGATTTCGGCGATGTTGGCGGTGTTTACGCCGCCGTCGATTTCGAGGCGGATGCGCCGGCCGGTTTCCTGTTCATAAGCATCGAGTTTGGCGCGCGCCAATCTGGCCTTGGCCAGCGTGCCGGGGATGAATTTCTGGCCGCCGAAGCCGGGGTTGACACTCATGAGCAGGATGACGTCGATCTTGTCGAGGACGTAATCCATGTGGTCAAGCGGCGTGGCCGGGTTGAAGACCAAGCCGCCCTGGCAGCCGCTATCGCGGATCAGCGACAGGCTGCGGTCGACGTGGTCGGAGGCTTCCGGGTGGAAGGTGATGATGTTGGCGCCGGCCTTGGCGAAGTCGGGGATGATGCGGTCGACGGGTTTGACCATCAGGTGGACATCGATGGGTGCTGCGGTGCACGGCCGGATGGCGGCGCAAACCAGCGGGCCAATGGTCAGGTTGGGGACGTAGTGGTTGTCCATCACGTCGAAGTGAATCCAGTCGGCGCCGGAGGCGATGACGTTGCTCACTTCTTCGCCGAGCTTGGCGAAGTTGGCGGAGAGGATGCTTGGGGCGATGACGAAATCAGGTTGGCTCATGGTGCCTCCGAAAAAAGGCGGCCCCAGACTTCGGGGCCGCAAACGCAAGGTACAGCAGAGTGATGCTCGGTTTGGTCAGCGGTAGGCGACAGCCATTTTGTCCAGTGACACGGGTTTGATGCGGCTGGCCTGACCGGCGCAGCCAAAGGCGTCGAAACGCAATTTGCAGATGTCGCGCGCCGCCACCACAGCAGCTTTCAAGAAGGCACGTGGATCGAATTCCTCGGGCTTTTCGGCCATCGCCTTGCGCATGGCGCCGGTCATGGCGAGGCGGATATCGGTATCGATATTGACCTTGCGCACGCCGTGGCGGATGCCTTCGACGATTTCCTCGACCGGCACGCCGTAGGTTTCCTTCATCGCGCCGCCGTACTGGCGAATGACCGCCAGCCATTCCTGCGGGACGCTGCTTGAGCCGTGCATGACCAGATGGGTGTTCGGGATGCGGGCGTGGATGGCCTTGATGCGGTCGATGGCGAGGATTTCGCCGGTCGGCGGCCGGGTGAATTTGTAGGCGCCGTGGCTGGTGCCGATGGCGATGGCCAGGGCGTCGACGCCGGTCTTGTCGACGAAGTCGGCAGCCTCTTCGGGGTCGGTCAGCATCTGCGAATGATCGAGCTTGCCGGCGGCGCCGATGCCGTCCTCCTCGCCCGCTTCGCCGGTTTCCAGCGAGCCGAGGCAGCCTAGTTCGCCCTCGACCGAAACGCCGATGGCGTGGGCCATCTCGACCACCTTGCTGGTCACCAGGACGTTGTAGGCGTAGGGGGCCGGCGTCTTGCCGTCCGGGCCCAGCGAACCGTCCATCATCACGCTCGAAAAGCCGCTGCGCATCGACTGCAGGCAGACGGCCGGCGAGGTGCCATGGTCCTGGTGCAGGCAGACGGGGATGTCCGGGTATTGCTCGATGGCGGCTTCGACCAGCTTGCGCAGGAAAGGCTCACCGGCGTATTTGCGGGCGCCGGCTGAAGCCTGCAGGATGACAGGGCTGTCGCAGGCTTCGGCCGCCTGCATGATGGCCTGGATCTGCTCCATGTTATTGACGTTGAAGGCGGGGAGACCGTAGCTGTGCTCGGCGGCGTGGTCGAGCAGTTGGCGCAGGGAAATGAGGGCCATGGCGTGTCCTTTCAGTGCGAGATATGGCGCACGAGGCGCAGCAGGTTGCAGGTATAGCCGTACTCGTTGTCGTACCAGGCGACGACCTTGACGAAGGTCGGGTCGAGCGCGATGCCGGCGCCGGCGTCGAAGATCGAGGGCAGACGGCAGCCGCGGAAATCGGTCGACACGACGCTGTCGCCGGTATAGCCGAGGACGCCCTTGAGCGGACCGGATTCCGAAGCGGCCTTCATGGCGGCACAGATTTCCTCGTAGCTGGCGGGACATTCCAGCTCGACGGTCAGGTCGACCACCGAGACATCGGAGGTCGGCACGCGGAATGCCATGCCGGTCAGTTTCTTGTTGAGGGCCGGAATCACCTTGCCGACGGCCTTGGCGGCGCCGGTCGAGGACGGGATGATGTTCTCAAGAATGCCGCGCCCGCCGCGCCAGTCCTTGCCGGAAGGGCCGTCGACGGTTTTTTGCGTGGCGGTGGCGGCATGCACCGTGCTCATCAGGCCACGCTTGATGCCGAAATTGTCATTGAGCACTTTGGCCACCGGGGCCAGGCCGTTGGTCGTGCAGGAAGCGGCCGAAACGATGTCCTCGCCAGCGTAGGTATGGTGATTGACGCCATAGACGAACATCGGTGTGCTGTCCTTGGCCGGTGCCGACTGGACGACCTTGCGGGCACCAGCCTGGATATGCCGGGCACAGCCTTCGTGGTTGAGGAAATGGCCGGTCGCCTCGATGACGACATCGGCCTTGACCTCGCCCCAGGCCAGCTGCTCTGGATGGCGCTCGGCGCTCAGGCGGATGCGGCGGCCGTTGACCAGCAGGTCGTTGCCGTCGACCGCCACTTCGCCGTCGAAGTTGCCGTGCACCGAGTCGTACTTGAGCATGTAGGCCAGGTAGTCCGGTTCGAGCAGATCGTTGATGGCGACCACCTCGATGTCGGCGAACTCCGCCTCCTTGGCGATGGCCCGGAAAGCCATGCGCCCGATCCGGCCGAAGCCGTTGATTGCCACCCGTATTGGCATGGTGTTGTCTCCTGATGATTAAGAATTCTTGAACGAGCAAGCCCGTTACGCCCGCGATAACAGGCGTTCGGGACGGCTTGAATTGGGGTTGGCCGGGCTAGGCGGGCATCGGATCAGGCATCAGAAGTCGCCATCACTACCCCCGGCGCTGACAATGGTGCGCAACACCGTTTGCGCCAGGTTGTCGGCGGTCAGACCGTAGTGGTCGTAGAGCACCGGGGCCGGGGCCGAGGCGCCGAATTCGTCGATGCCAAGGACGTCGCCATCGAGGCCGACGTACTTGTGCCAGAAATCGGTCTGCCCGGCTTCGATGGCGACGCGGCAGACGTCCGGCGGCAGGACGAGCTTTTTCCACGTCGGCGACTGCTGGTCGAAGCACCGCGTGCAGGGCATCGAGACGACGCGCACGGCGACCCCGCCGGCTTTCAGGATGGCCTGTGCCTGCATGGCAATGGCGACTTCCGAGCCGGTGGCGATGATCACCGCCTGGAGCTGGCCGTCGGCTTCGGAGAGCACGTAGCCGCCACGGCTGGCACCTTCCGCCCGGCTCGCCGCGCCGCCGTATTGCGGCAGATTTTGACGCGACAAAAAGAGGGCGGAAGGTCCGTTTTGGCGCTCGAGCGCTGCGGCCCAGGCGATGGCTGTTTCCAGCTCGTCGCAGGGGCGCCAGAGGTCGAGGCCGGGAATGATTCGCAGGCTGCTGGCGTGTTCGACCGGCTGGTGGGTCGGGCCGTCCTCGCCGAGGCCGATGGAATCGTGGGTCAGGACATGGACGACGCGCTGCTTCATCAGCGCACTCATCCGGATGGCGTTGCGGGCGTAGTCGGAGAACACCGCGAAGGTGCCGCCGTAGGGGATCAGCCCGCCGTGCAGGGCGACGCCGTTCATGATCGCCGTCATGCCGAATTCGCGGACGCCGTAGGACACGTAGTTGGCCTGGCGCTCGCCAGCCTCGTGCAGGGCGATGCTGCCCTTGCCGGCGGTCAGGTTGGAGCCGGTCAGGTCGGCCGAGCCGCCGAGCAGTTCGGGCACGCGGTCGACCAGCAGGTCGAGGCAATTCTGCGACGACTTGCGGGTGGCGGTGGCTGCTTCCTTGCGGCCGGCAGCGGCGAGCAGTTCGCTTTTAATTTCGGGCCATTTTTCCGGTAGACCGTGGGATTGCGTGCGCTCGAACTCGGCGGCGAGTTCCGGGTATTTGGCGCGGTAGGCGGCGAACTTGTTGTGCCAGCCGGCTTCGGCAGCGGCACCGGTGGCCCGGGCGTTCCACGCGGCACGCAGGCTGTCCGGGACTTCGAATGGCGCATGCGACCAGCCGAGCGCGGCGCGGGTGGCGGCTGTTTCGTCGGCACCGAGCGGTGCGCCATGCACGTCGTGCGAACCGGCCTTGTTCGGCGAACCCCAGCCGATCTGCGTGCGGCAGACGATCAGCGTCGGCTGGCCGGTGACCGTTTTGGCTTCGGCAACGGCCGCCGAGAGAGCCGCCGAGTCATGGCCGTCAATCGGCCCGACAACATGCCAGCCGTAGGCGCGGAAGCGGGCCGGGGTGTCGTCGCGGAACCAGCCCTTGACGTGGCCGTCGATGGAAATCCCGTTGTCGTCGTAGAAGCAGGTCAGCTTGTCGAGGCCCCAGACGCCGGCCAGCGAGCAGGCTTCGTGACTGATGCCTTCCATCAGGCAGCCGTCGCCGACGAAAACCCAGGTCCGGTGATCGACGATATCCAGCCCCGGCCGGTTGTAGCGTTGGGCCAGCAGTTTTTCGGCCAGCGCCATGCCGACGGCGTTGGTCAGGCCCTGGCCGAGCGGGCCGGTGGTCGTCTCGACGCCCGGCGTGTGGCCGACTTCCGGGTGGCCGGCGGTGCGGCTGCCGAACTGGCGGAAGCTCTTCAGGTCATCAATGCTCAGGTCGTAACCGGTCAGGTGCAACAGCGCGTAGAGCAGCATCGAGCCGTGGCCGTTCGACAGCACGAAGCGGTCGCGGTCCGCCCACTGCGGGTTGGCGGGGTTGTGTTTGAGATGGTCACGCCACAGCACTTCGGCGATGTCGGCCATGCCCATCGGCGCGCCGGGGTGGCCGGATTTGGCCTGATTGACGGCGTCAATGGCGAGAAAGCGGACGGCGTTGGCCAGTTCGCGGCGGAAGGTGGTTTCGGTCTGGTTGCGGTCCATGTTTGTCTCCGTTTTTTATATTCGGTTGCTGCTTGTCATTCCCGCAGAAGCGGGAATCCAGTTCCTTGCATTCCTGGGTTCCCGCTTCCGCGGGAACGACGAACTATCAGGCGCGCCGCTTGTGGTCCATCAACCGCAAAACCATCGGCGTGAAGATCATCTGCATGGCCAGGCCCATCTTGCCGCCGGGGACGACCAGCGTGTTCGGGCGGGTCATCATGGCGCCGTGCAGGATGTTGATCAGGTACTGGAAATCGATGCCCTTCGGGTTGGCGAAACGGATCACCACCATGCTTTCGTCGGCCGTCGGAATATCACGGGCGATGAAGGGGTTGGAGGTATCGACGATCGGCACGCGCTGGAAATTGACGTGGGTGCGCGAGAACTGCGGGCAGAGGTGGCTGACGTAATCCGGCATGCGGCGCAGGATGGTGTCGGTGACCGCCTCCTGCGAATAGCCGCGCATTTTCTGGTCGCGGTGCAGTTTCTGGATCCACTCGAGGTTGATGGTCGGCACGACGCCGACGCAGAGATCGACCTGCTTGGCGATATCGATCCTGTCATCGGCGTAGGCGCCGTGCAGACCTTCGTAGAACATCAGGTCGGTGGCCGCGGTGATCTCCTGCCACGGCGTGAAGGTGCCCGGCTGCTGCCCGAAAGGCTCGGCCTCGCCGGCGTCGTGCAGGTATTTGCGGAACTTGCCGGTACCGCTCTGGCCGTAGGCGATGAACAAATCCTGCAGCTCTTCAAGCAGATTGGCGCCGGGGCCGAAGTGGCTGAAGTTGCGATTGCCGGCCTCTTCCTGCGCCTTCATTTCGGCGCGCATGGCCATGCGGTCGTAGCGATGGAAGGAATCGCCCTCGACGATCTGGGCGTTGAGACACTCCCGACGGAAGATGTGCTGGAAGCTCTGCATCACCGTGCTGGTGCCGGCGCCGGACGAACCGGTGATGGCGATGATGGGGTGTTTGACGGACATTTGTTTCTCCCTGCAGATGTGAATTCTGTGCGCTTCGCCTAGTTCGTCATTCCCGCGCAAGCGGGAATCCAGTGGCTTTAAGCCTGATCGCGGAACAGCGAACGCTCGGAGAACAATGGCGAAACAAACGGCCGATCAGCCCCGGTGTCGTATTCCTGGTGGTAGCGCTCGAGCCGCTCGACCTCGTTCTTCGAGCCGAGGATGACCGGCACGCGCTGGTGCAGGCTGTCCGGCGCCACGTCGAGGATGCGTTGGCGGCCGGTACTCGCCGCGCCGCCGGCCTGCTCGATCAGCATGGCCATCGGGTTGGCTTCGTAGAGCAGGCGCAGACGACCGGGCTTGCTCGGATCCTTGCTGTCCTTCGGGTACATGAAGATGCCGCCGCGGATCAGGATGCGATGCACTTCGGCGACCATCGAGGCGATCCAGCGAGTATTGAAATCCTCGCCGCGAACGCCCGTCTTGCCGGCCTTGCACTCGCTGACGTAGCGCTGCACCGGCGGTTCCCAGAAGCGTTCGTTCGAGGTGTTGATGGCGAATTCGCGGGTGTCTTCCGGGACGCGGATATTGGCGTGGGTCAGGATGAAGTTGCCGCTTTCGCGATCCAGCGTGAAGCCGTGCGTGCCGTTGCCGAGCGTCAGCACCATCATCGTCGACGGGCCGTAGATGGCGTAGCCGGCAGCGACCTGTTCGCAACCGGGGCGCAGGTAATCGCCGAGCTGGGCATCCCCCGCGGTCGACCGGGCAAAAATGGAGAAAATGGTTCCTACCGAGACATTGACGTCGCTGTTCGACGAGCCGTCGAGCGGATCGAAAACCAGCAGGTAGCGGCCACGCGGGTATTCGGCCGGGATCGGGTACGGGTCGTCCATTTCCTCGGAAGCCATGCCGGCCAGCTGGCCGCCCCACTCGCAGTGACGCAGGATGGCTTCGTTGGTCAGCACATCAAGCTTCTTCTGCACCTCGCCCTGGATATTGGTACTCTCCAGTGCGCCGTGGTGTCCGGCCAGCGCGCCTTTGGCGACCATCGCCGAGATGGTCTTGACGGCGGCGGCGACGTCGATGAGCAGCGCGCCGAGTTCGCCGTGGCTGGAACGGGTGTTTTCAATAACAAACTTCGAGAGGGTCGTACGGCCGAATTGCATGGTGTCTCCAATCATTCTTGTGTTACCGCATTGGCAACAAAGATAAGTGACTTATTAATTAAGTAACAGTCAGAGTTTCTTATCACCTGAGTAAGTCATAGCTTATCAACGCAGGGCTTACCGGCCACTTCAGAAATCCTGACTGGATGCCGGGAATGCACCGGGCTATCGTCCGCCGCATGCACCCACTTCAAGCCCTGATCTTCGACGTCGACGGCACGCTCGCCGACACCGAGCGCGACGGCCATCGTCCGGCCTTCAACCACGCCTTCGCCGATCTCGGGCTGGACTGGCACTGGGAAGAAAGGCTGTACGGCGAACTGCTCGCCATCACCGGCGGCAAGGAACGCATCCGCCACTACGCCGCCCGCCACGCCCCCGACATCGCCGCCCGGCCCGAATTTGAAGCGCTCATCCGCGACCTGCACGCCGCCAAGACGCGCCACTACCTGCGCCTCGTCGAATCGGCCAGCCTGCCGCTCCGCCCCGGCGTCGCGGCGCTCATCCACCACGCCCGCCAGCGCGGTCTGCGCCTCGCCATCGCCACCACGACCACCCCGGAAAACGTCACCGCCCTGCTCCACGCCACGCTCGGGCCGGACGCACCGGGCTGGTTCGAGGTCATCGGCGCCGGCGACATCGTGCCCAACAAAAAGCCGGCCCCCGACATCTACACCTGGGTGCTCGACCGCCTCGCCCTGCCGGCCGAAAACTGCCTGGCCATCGAAGACTCAGCCAACGGCCTGCGAGCCGCCCACGCCGCCGGCCTGCGCTGCCTCGTCACGCCCAACGACTACACCGCGGGCGAAGACTTCAGCAGCGCCTGGCGGGTGCTGACGGACCTGCGGGAGGTCGACCTCGACACCATCGCTGCCCCGACAATTTCAAATTTCGCCGTTTTTTCCGGTTGACCGTAGCAAGCGCAAAACCCGCCCCGCCACGCAAAACTCAAGTTCGCCCCCACATCAGCCGTAGTAGCTGATACACCAAGCAACCCGGGAACGAGACCATGAGCGAAAAAGAAACCAAAGACAGCCAGGAACAACCCGTCAAGGCGCGATCATTCGACAAGCTGACAGTAATCCTAGTCGGCGTAGCCCTCGTGCTGACGCTCGCCAACACCGTGCTGATCGCCATGAACCCCACCGCCAAAAAGGTCGAGCAATTCAATGAAGACCTCAAGACCGAACTGGCCGACAGCGTGGCCACGCTACACAAGAAGATCGACGGCCTGCGTCTGGCCGAACTCGAATGGCAGTCCGTGCTCAAAAAAGCCCAGGCCAAGCCCGACGCCATCTACAAGGTCGTCAACACCCAGGACGGCTATTTGACGCTGACGGAAATCGAGAAAACCGAAAGCTCGGCAGCGCAATAAATCGGAACGGCGGGAAACTCAGCTCCAGCCACCGGAGAGCGGATTTCAAATTTGGCTGTTTTTTCCGGTTGACCGTAACAAGCCTGGTTAACCGGAAAATTAAATCGAGCCTGCGCCCTTTAACCTTGCTGAATCTCAAAAAACATTCTCTAACATGGCCCATGCTTTTTGACCAAGTTGGGAGAGCTTTTCCGCTTTCAACGCAGTATCAGCGGCTTCGTTGACCTTCTTCCATACAGAACCGAGCTTATTGATTTCAGGAGCTTCGCGATTGGTAGCAACTATTTCCTTTTCTTCAATTAGCTCCCCAAGCGCTGTACGTGCGGCTTCTCGAAGCGTCTTGGCGCCAGAGATAGGATATTCGGCAAGAGCTCGTCTGATTAAATCTATGTGATGTTCTACAAGCTTGTTAAGCCTTGGCGGTAACTGCGAATCTGAGAGAGATACTTGAAGCTCATCGATAAGCGCGTGAATTTCGGTGAGCTCTGCTGGTTCAATTTGCGTCTCTTCGTCTGGCAAAATTTCACCACAGAAGGAAAGTGCGACGAATGTCTCTGGCGTAAGGTATTGGCGAACCTGATTCCATGTGGCGGGAAGCAGCATTGTGGAAAGTGCATCCTCAATTCGAGTGACTGAAGAGGAGTAAAGGCTTTCGCTGAAGTTGGCCTTTTGCATTTGCTCGCGTATTAATTCCAACTCGCGATACATGGCTGCAAGTAGTTCGGCTACGGCTGCTGACTTCTTGTTTTTGTTCGGTTCGTTGATGCCAAAGAGAGCTGCCCATACTTCGAGCGTCTGGATATTGTCGGGATGCCCTGGAATGTTCTTGAGGAGTGTAACCAAGCGCGATGCTGCATTAATGTTATTTGGCATAGCTATAGGCCCAACTAGGAATTATCGGGAACAGAACACGGTTTTGTGTCTGCCCAGTGGTTGTGCATGAATAGTTTTGAGCGCTTTCTGGCATATTTTTCAAAATCCTCCGGCGACAAACCGGACAGTATGAATATTTTATCGGGATTGCAAATGGCATTCGATGCACGGTTTTTGGTCTTGCCTGAGCAGCCGGGCAGGATTTGAGTTTCGGCCGTTTTTTCCGGTTGACCGTGGAACTGCTCAGCCACTGATTCCCGCACCCCCCATCCGGCTTTCAAGCTGTTCGTACTCCGAAATAACCTGCGCCCCAAGGAGCAGCAAGGTCGCGGCCAGTTCGATGCTGAACAGCACGACGACGGCGGTGGTCAGCGAGCCGTAGACGACACTGGCTTTTGACAGGGTGGCGAAATACCAGACCAGGACGTGGCGGATGACTTCCCAGATCGCCGCGATGACCGCCGCGCCGAGCAGGGCGTGACGGACTCGGGTGCGCCCGACCGGCAAGACAATGTAGAAAAAGGACAGGATGAGGACTTCGGTGGCCAGTCCCAGTCCGTAGAATGCTGGGCCGGACAGGCGCTGGAGGGGCAACTCGGCGCCGAAGACGTAGAGATAGTCTTGCGACAGACTCTGAATGGCGACCGACAGCACGGTGATGGCGAACAGCGCGACGCCGGCCAGCAAGACCAGGCTGTATGGCAGCAGCGCAACGACCAGGGCATGGCGTTTTTTGGTGACGTGGCGATGGGCAAAAATCTTGGCCATCGCACTCTGCAGAATGGAAAAAGTCAGCGAACTGAAGAACAGCATGGTGGCCAGCAAGAACACGCCGATCGACACGCCGTTGTCGAGAAAGCCGGAAACGTCGGACAACACGGCGGCGGCTTGGCTCGGCACCAGCCATTCGAGATAACGCTGGACGGTGGCCAGCAACTCGGCCTGATCGACCCAGCGCGACAGGCCGAGCACCGACAGCGTGATGAGTGGCAGCAGCGAGAGCAGCGCGTAATAGGCGACCGCGCCGGCGAGCATCAGCCCCTGGTTGCGGCCGAAATTGCGCAGCACGGTCAGGGTGAAATCGAGGGGGTGGAAGATCAGCTGGTGATCTGTTTTGGAGAGAATGTGCATGGGCGCGAGAGAGAAATGCGGTGGAGTCCATCGGCAATGACAGGCAGTTATAACCCACCCGGGCGGTGGCGCCTGTAATAATTTTCGACTGTCACGCGCCCCGTGCCCGGCGCCGCGCAAACCGCTACACTGCCCGCTCCCTGCTACTTCAATCATCACATGGAAAACCTGCTTTACTGGATCGGCCTCGCCGCCGTCGCCGTCAATGCGCTGACTGGCGTGCTTGATGCCGGCCGCAAGAACATGGACCTCGTCGGCGCCGTCATGGTCGGCAGCGCCACCGCGCTGGGCGGCGGTACGGTGCGCGACGTGCTGCTCGACCGCCCGGTGTTCTGGATCAGCGATCAGACTTATCTGCTCGTTGCCTTCGCGACGACGCTGATCATTTTCTTTGCCGTGCGCGGCCTCAAGCTGTCACCGCGGCCGTTCCTGATTCCCGATGCCATCGGGCTGGCGCTATTCACCATCGTCGGCACGCAGGTAGCGCTGGAATGGCACGCGCCGTGGCTGGTCGCCAGCCTGCTCGGGGTCATTACCGGGGTGGTCGGCGGCGTGCTGCGCGATGTGCTGTGCAACGAAGTGCCGCTCGTTTTCGTGCGCGGCGAGCTCTACGCTTCGGCCGCCTGGGCCGGCGCGCTGGCGCTGGTCGGGCTGCAATATTTTGGCGTTTCGTCGGTGATCGCGGCGTGGGTCGGCATGGCCATCGTCCTCGCCGCTCGCCTGCTCGGCATGACTTTCCGGATTACGTTGCCGACTTATTCGGAGCGGGAATAGGCACCAGGCTCCTCCCCCTTCGAGGGGGAGGCAGGGAGGGGGATGGGTGTAGTTGAGGAAGACTTGCCGCTGCTTCTTTACCCATCCCCACCCCGACCCTCCCCTTGAAGGGGAGGGAGAGGAGTTAGCTGTCGAGCGACTTGATCAGCTCGAACAGCCGCTGGTAGAAATCGTGGGCGATGACGGTTTCTTCGCCGACCTTGACCAGGGTGTCCTTGTCGATGGCCCACGGCAGCGACACCGAACCGAGCGCTGAAACGCTGACGCCGGCGCTGCTGCCCTTGGATTTCATCTCGAACTGGGTTTCCAGGGCGCTGGCGTAGATGACTGCGCCGAGGCTGCTTGGCAGGCAGACGAGGGTGATGCTCAGGCGGTTGGCTTCATCGGGCCGCGGCCGGAAAAATTTCTCGCCGCGTACGCTTTGCGGCTTTTCTTCGTTGATTTGATAGCCCTGACTGAGCAGGGCGCGCTTGCCGATTTCGCAGGCGGCTTCGGCGTCCCGGCTGCTGTAGTACTGGAACGGCGTCTCGCTGGAGAAGGCTTCGGACTGGTAGGAACGTGGCGCTTTGGTCGCCAGGCAGCCGCTCAGGCTCAGGCTGGCGAGGATGGCCAGCGAGAAGGAACGGCACAGCGAGAGCAACGGTGATTTCATGGCTGGGTATTTTAAGGAGTTTGTGGGTCAGCCGTATGGCAAGCGCGACGGAATGGTTTTTGGCGCTCGCCAAGCCATTTCATTTTCGGCCGTTTTTTACGTTTCACGTAGTAAACCGGGGTGACCGTGGCAACCTCCCTAGCGGTTGCCCTTCCAGTTCGCCACGCAGTTCTGGCGGAAATACTGCAAGGCACGGTCCATGTGGCTGTCCGGCATCTGCGGGTCGTTGTCGGCCAGATGGATTTCGGCGTCCGGCTGCAAATCCTGCGACCACATCAGTTTGAGGTCTTCGCGCTGCTCGAACGGGGCGTGTTCTTCGATAAAGGCAAGCACCGCCTTGTTGTCGAAACCCTGGGTGCGGAAAGCGGCGATGATGCTCTTCGCCTCCTTGAGCAGGGCGGCGGCTTTCGGCGGATGGCCGGTGGCGACGTTAAGGAAAATGGTCGCCAGCACGGCCGGGTCGTCGGCGTCGCCTTTGGTGATGCGCACCCATTCCTTGGCGACGAGCCGGTCGTAGGCGACGACGTCTTCTTCCGGCAGGTCGCGGACAAAAAAGGCGCCCTGGGCTTCGGCGTGGAGAATTTCGTCGGGCGACTTTTCCGGCGACTTGAGGCGCGGCAGGGCGTCATCGATAAAGTCCTGCATGGCCTGTCGGGTCATTTCCTGGAAGGCATGCGGCGCCTCACGCAGGAAGGCATCGACGGTGGCCGGCTTGTGCTTGAAGGTCTTCTTGCGCAGCGCCTCGATGAGATTGACGAACTCGCGCTTCGAGGGCATTTCCAGCGTTTTGGCGCCGACGTAGAGGAGCAGCATGGCCGAGCGGATGACTTCCTCGGCGCTGTAGTCTTCGCATTCTTCCGGCCGGGTGTTCAGTTGCCGGGCCAGCCAGCGGGCGAAATCGATGCGCATCTGGTTGGCCTGGCACTGCTCAACCTGCGCCCGATAGCTGGCGACGCTGAGCGGGAAGGCAAAGCTGCGCTCGTTGACGAAGATCTTCTGCCCCTGCGCGTCGACCTTGCGGGCGTGCAGGCTGGTTTCGCCGGGCATCGCGTGCAGGCGCTTGAGCATTTCCGAGCCGCCGCGCGAGTGCGAGAGCAGCGTGTTGTCACGCAAGGACATGGCGGCGGCACGTAGGTCGCCATTCGAGAAATCTTCGAGATAGAGGCTGATCAGGTTGGCCATGCGCGTCACGGCACTTTCGAGATCGGTGCGCAGGTAGGCGGTGCCGAAATGGTCGGCGATCTGGACGATACCCTTGGGCGCATCGGCTTCGATGCGGGCCATCGTTTCGCGCGTCAGGATGCCGTGCTCGAGCCCGAAGCGGACGGCTTTCTCGAAGAACGGGCGGTCATCGACGAGCGTGACTGAATTGTTCATTGCCGCCATCCTTAGAGCGCCGATTCCTCGTCATCCACTGCCGCGGCCGGGGCGGATTTCGGCTTGATGTCTTCGGCTTCGCCTTCTTCAAGCGCTTCGACGCGGTGCTGCAGGCGGTCGCGCAGGGTGATGACGATCTGCTCGAAAATGTCCGACAGCTCGTAGCGCAGCACCCAGGCGGTTTCCTGCCAGTCGTGGTCGGCGATTTGCGAACGCGGCACCTTGGGGCGCGAGCCGGCGATGGAGTTGCCTTCGTGCAGGGCTTCGTCAAGCTCTTCGATCTTTTCGTTGAGCCACGAGATCGACTTCGATTCATGACCGTGCTCGGCGTCGAAGTCCTCGGAGAAGACGCCGGAGATGGCGAAGGCGAGGAACTCGTCGTCGCGCTCGGCGAAATAATTGGCCAGCACTTCGTAACCGCCCTCGATCTCGCCGATCGCCTCAAGGTACTCGGCAGTCATCTCTTCGTCGCGGTAGAGCACGGCGTTCATCATGCCGTGCAGGGCGGCGTGCGTCTGGTCGCGGTAGCGCGTTTCAAGGATGACGGCGCGGGCGAACTGCTCGGGCGTGACGAGCATGTTGACGACCGACTGCTTGGAGCCGTCGAAGCCGCGCATGACGGCCAGCAAATCCTTCGGCGCGATATCGTTCATGACCTCGACCAGGGCGTCGTCGCCCTCGCTGTCGGCGATGTTGGCCAGCGCCGTTTCGGCGCCCTTGAGGTCGCCGGCCAGAATGAGCTGGGATGTCTTGAGTACAACGGGATGCGTCATGTCTTGCCTTATCAGATAGATCGTTTTTTTGCGGGCTTGATCAGGACTTGATCGAGTCGAAGCCCTGCTCGCCCAGCCAGTCATCGCCGGCTTCGGCCAGGTCGCGCTCGCCGTCATCGTCGCCGCGACCGTCATCGTCGTCGCTGCGCTCGCGGTCTGCATCCTCGTCGTCATCTTCGGCCGCAGCTGGTGGTGCGCTGTGGTCGAATTTGCGGATGAATTCGAGGCTGGCAGCCGTCACCATGAACTCCTCACCAGCCCGCTCGGCCAGCACGGCGGCGAGATACGGGGCGGCCCAATCGGCCACCGTGACGAGCGGGGAAACATGATCCCAGCCAGGGAAATCGCCATCATCCGGCTCGCAGTCGACCACCGCCGCCATCGCTTTCGGATTGGCGAAGGAAAACGCGTCGTAGAAGACCGGCACGACCATCTCCGGGGCGAATTCGATCATCGGCAGGATGGACGCCAGTTCCTGACGCTTTTCCTTGAGCCGGTGTTTCAGCGCCGACTTGCCTTCCGAATCGTTGAGCAGATCCTGGATTTCGGCGTCGTACGACGATGACAGTTCGGCAAAGTAATAAGATTTTTTCACTGCTGCATTTTTCCTAAATGGCTGGACCAGATTTCGCGCGCTACGGCCAGGGGGTCATCGATCAGGCTGGAGCGTCGCGTCTCGTCATAAACCTTGCGGCGATCGACATCCGCCAGCACTTCGTAAGCCTCCTGCACCTCCCGGAACTTGGCCGCCGCATCGGGCGCCGGGTTGCGGTCAGGGTGAAACTGCGCCGCCTTCTTGCGGTAGGCCGTCTTGATCAGCTCGGTGGTCGCATCGGGCGAGACGCCGAGCAATCCGTAATAATCTTTCATAGTCTCTTTGTCAGTGGTCGGGCAGGCGCATTCGTGCCTTGGCTAACCCGCCATTTTACGCCACTCCGCAGGTCCTCCCGCTTTCCTTGCACCTGCCACGGTCAACGGGGTTTTTTGCCCAAAATCAGAATCTCCAGACGCATGCCAACGATTCAGCAATTGCTTATGTGTTCAATAAAAACACGTGACTATTATTTATCAATGGCCGCGCCTAGCATTCAATCCATAGTTTTTCCCCGACGAATAACCCAGGAGACAAGACGATGGACCAGTCAAAACGCTATGCCGACCTCAGCCTGACCGAAGCCGAACTGATCGCCGGGGGCAAGCACATCCTCTGCGCCTACAAGATGAAGCCCAAGGCCGGCCACGGCTACCTCGAAGCCGCCGCCCACTTCGCCGCCGAGTCGTCGACCGGCACCAACGTCGAAGTCAGCACCACCGACGAATTCACCAAGGGCGTCGACGCGCTGGTTTATTACATCGACGAGGCGACCGAGGACACGCGCATCGCCTACCCGCTCGACCTCTTCGACCGCAACATGACCGACGGCCGGATGATGATGGCCTCCTTCCTGACCCTGACCATCGGCAACAACCAGGGCATGGGCGACATCGAGCACGCCAAGATGGTCGATTTCTACGTGCCGCGGCGCGCCATCGAACTGTTCGACGGCCCGGCCAAGGACATTTCCGATCTCTGGCGCATGCTCGGCCGGCCGGTCAAGGATGGCGGCTATATCGCCGGCACCATCATCAAACCCAAGCTCGGCCTGCGCCCGGAACCCTTCGCCCGCGCCGCCTACGAGTTCTGGCTCGGCGGTGATTTCATCAAGAACGACGAGCCACAAGGCAACCAGGTCTTCGCGCCGCTAAAAAAAGTCATCCCGCTGGTCTATGATTCAATGAAGCGGGCCATGGACGAAACTGGTGAAGCAAAGCTGTTCTCAATGAACATCACCGCCGACGACCATTTCGAGATGTGTGCCCGCGCCGACTTTGCCCTCGAAGCCTTCGGCCCGGATGCCGACAAACTGGCCTTCCTGGTCGATGGCTACGTTGGCGGCCCGGGCATGATCACCACCGCCCGCCGGCAATACCCGAACCAGTACCTCCACTACCACCGCGCCGGCCACGGCGCCATCACTTCGCCATCGTCGAAGCGCGGCTACACGGCTTACGTTCTGGCCAAAATGAGCCGTCTGCAAGGCGCTTCCGGCATCCACGTCGGGACCATGGGCTACGGCAAGATGGAAGGCGACAAGGACGACCGCGCCTGCGCCTACATCATCGAGCGCGACAGCTATCAGGGGCCGGTTTATCACCAGGAGTGGTACGGCATGAAGCCGACGACGCCGATCATCTCCGGCGGCATGAACGCCCTGCGTCTTCCCGGCTTCTTCGAGAATCTGGGTCACGGGAATGTGATCAACACGGCTGGTGGTGGTGCTTATGGGCACATTGACTCGCCGGCGGCTGGGGCGCGCTCGTTGCGGCAGGCTTACGATTGCTGGAAGGCCGGGGCGGATCCTGTGGAATGGGCGCGGGATCATTACGAGTTTGCTCGGGCGTTTGAATCGTTTCCGCAGGATGCGGATCAGTTGTTCCCGGGGTGGCGGCACAAGTTGCGGCCGGCAGCGTAATAAGCTTGGGGTTCCGCCTTGCTGGCGGGCGTACTTTCTTTTGCTTCGCCAAAAGAAAGTAGCCAAAGAAAAGGCGACCCCAGGGTCGGCGCCCCTTCGGGGTTCCTTCCGCTACTCGGCAGGCCGGGCGGCTTGCTAAACTCGCCTTCGGCTCAAACAACGCAAGCCGACTGCCCCCGGCCCACCTGCGTTGCTCAGCGCCTCTCATGGGGACCCGAAAACGTCCTGGCTCAACCTGTTTCGCCTGAAATGGCATTGCTACGGTCAACCGGAAAAAATGCCCAAAAATAAAATCCACAGTTTGAGCGTGGACGCCTTACCGGGCCCCTTGGGAGGTGCCGAGCAACGCAGGAAGGCCGGGGGCAGTCGGCGAGGACTGTCTGAGGGGCGAAGCCCCGAGTTCCGCAGCCGCCCGGCTTTCCGAGTAGCGCAGGGAACCGGCGCAGCCGGCACCGACCCAGGGTCGCCTTCTTCTTTGGCTACTTTCTTCTTGGCGAAGCAAGAAGAAAGTATGCCCGCCAGCAAGGCGGAAACCCAAGCCGATTGAACGGAACCCCAAGCCAGTTAAACGCCTACAAAACCACCTGCGTCCCAAGCTCAACAACCCGATTACTCGGAATCTTGAAGAAGGCCGTCGCCGACCCCGCATTGCGGAACATGGCGACGAAAATCTTCTCCCGCCAGAACGCCATTTCCGAGCCAAGTCGCGGTATCAGCGTTTCGCGACCGATGAAGTAGGACGTCTCCAGCGGACTGAAATCCAGGCCGAAGACGGCGCAACGATCGAGTGCTCCGGGCACATTGGGGTCGTCCATGAAACCGTAGTGAATGACCACACTCCAGAAATTTTCCTTGAGCTGGTGTACTTCAACGCGATCGATGTCCGGCACGTAAGGGACATCGAAGAACTGGACCGAGAGCAGCACGACGCGTTCATGCAGCACCTTGTTGTGCATCAGGTTGTGGAGCAGCGCGTGCGGCACGCCCTTGGGGTCGGCGTTGAGGAAGACCGACGTGCCGGCAACACGGGTCGGCATCGAGGAGGCCAGCGAATCGAGGAACATCGACAGTTCCAGACGTTCGCCTTGCAGGCGTGCGGAGAGCAACTGACGGCCGCGCTTCCAGGTCATCATGACGATAAAGATGGCCATCCCGGCGAGCAGCGGGAACCAGCCGCCATCGGGAATCTTGAGGATGTTGGCGGCCAGGAAAACGAGCTCGACGGCGAGGAAGCAGGCGAAGAGCAGGCCGGCCTTGACCCAGCCCCATTTCCAGACCTTGGCGACGACCACGGTGGCGAGGATGGAAGTGATCACCATGTCGCCGGTCACGGCGATGCCGTAGGCCGCGGCGAGGTTGTTCGACGATTTGAAACCGAGGACAAGGATCATCACGGCGACCATCAGGCCCCAGTTGACCGCCGGCAGGTAGATCTGGCCTTGCTCCTTGTCCGAAGTATGCTGCACCTCCATACGCGGCACGAAGCCAAGCTGCATGGCCTGGCGCGTCACCGAAAAGGCACCGGAAATGACGGCCTGCGAGGCGATCACCGTCGCCATGGTGGCCAGTGCAACGAGCGGAATCAGCGCCCACTCCGGCGCCGACAGGAAGAACGGGTTCTTGGCAGCTTCCGGCTCGGCCAGGATCAGGGCGCCCTGACCAAAATAGTTGAGGACCAGCGCCGGCAGCACGAAGGCGAACCAGGCGCGGGAGATCGGTTTGCGGCCGAAGTGGCCCATGTCGGCGTAGAGCGCCTCGGCCCCGGTCACGGCAAGCACGACATTGCCCATGGCGATCAGCGACATGGCCTTGTTTTCGAGCAGGAATTCAATGCCATAGACCGGGTTGATCGCCAGCAGGATGCCCGGATGCGCGACGATGTTGTGCAGCCCGAGCAGCGCCAGGACGGTGAACCACAGCATCATGACCGGCCCGAAAAAAGCGCCGACCTTGGCCGTACCGCTCCGCTGGACGAAGAACAACACGAACAGAACGATCATCGTGATCGGGATGACGAAAGACTTGAAAGCCGGGGTAATGACCTCCAGCCCCTCGACGGCGGAAAGCACGGAAATGGCCGGCGTCACCATGCCGTCGCCGTAGAACATCGCCGCCCCGAGGACGCCGAAAATCATGATCAGCCGAGTCTGTTTCGGCTTGTTCTGCGCCGTGTGCAGGGCCAGAGCGATGAGCGCCATGATGCCGCCTTCGCCGCGGTTGTCGGCACGCATGATGAAGCTCACATACTTGATCGAGACGACGACGATGAGCGCCCAGAAGAAGAGCGACAGGCTGCCGTAAATATTGCTGACGGTGACCGGGATCGGGTGGTTGCCGGCGAAGACTTCCTTCACCGCATAGAGCGGGCTGGTCCCGATGTCGCCATAGACGACGCCGAGGGCGGCCAGGGCCAGGGCAGCGAAACGCTTGCCGGAAGACTCCACCTCGTGATGACTCATCAATCCAGCTCCCCGCTGATTCGGCGCGCGACTGACCGAGCTGGCCCCAAGCCCCGGGGCTTAGCCCCCGAGCGCCGCCTTCAGCGAATGCACTTCCTCTTCCGACTCCTCGACGATTTCGGCCAAGGCATCGGCGTCGAAAAGCGTGTCAAGAATCGTCGTATCGATCTCGCCATCGAGCTCCTTGTCGCGCCAGCTCGATGTCCGGTTGGCGATCTTGTTGGCGATGAACAGGACATTGGAGAGATTGTCGATGGCCGTGATTTCGCGGTCAGTTTCGTGATCCCGGACCGCTTCGAGGACCGATTCCGGCAAGCCCATCGCCGACAGCAGGGCGTGACCGATATTGTCGTGCCAGCCGACCAGCAAAGCGTGCAGCTCGACCTTGTCGTTGGCCAGCTCAGGAAAATTGGCGGCGCGCGACATCAGATAGAAAACCCCGAGATCGTGCACCAGGCCGGCAAACATCGCCTCGTCACCATTGATGCGACGCTTGCGAGCCAGTACGCGGCACAACGCCGCAACGTGCGAGGTGTGCTCCCACAGCCGATGGGAAATCTCCTCGAACGGCTGCATCTGTTTCGACTTGAGCAACTGCTCCATGGCCACGGCAAACGACACGGTGCGCACGGCCTCCATGCCGACCCGGACAATGGCGCTCTTGACGTCGGCGACTTCGCGACCGCTCGGGTTCATCGCCACCGAATTGGCCATGCGGATGATCTTGGCGCTCATCAGCGGCTCGGCACCGACCAGCTTGGCCAGTTGTTCGACGTTCAGATTCGGATCCTTGAGCGCCGCACGCACCTGGAAGGTGATGTCGAGGAAGGTCGGAAAAGTGATTTCATTGCTGGAAAGATCCCGGGCAATGTCCTCAAGAATCTTGAAAGTGACGGCGCTGGCCATGCTGATTTACCTCTGGGCAAAAAGGGAATTGCGCCGCATCACAGGATGCAACGCAAGCAATATCTCAGAATGGGATGTCGTCGCCGAGATCGTCGAAGGATGGCTTCGGCTTGTTCTTGGCCGGGGCCGGGGCGTAATCGGTCGGCTCGCTGTCGTAACCGCCGCCACCGCCAGCCGGGGCGCCCATGCCCTGGCGCGAGCCGAGCATTTTCATTTCGTCACCGCGAATTTCCGTCGTGTAGCGCTCCTGGCCTTCCTTGTCGGTCCATTTACGGGTGCGGATGCTGCCTTCGACATAAACCTGCGAGCCTTTTTTCAGATACTGACCGCAGATTTCGGCCAGCTTGCCGAAGAAGGAAATGCGGTGCCATTCGGTCAGTTCCTTCTTCTCGCCGGTTGCCTTGTCCTTCCAGTTTTCGCTGGTCGCGACCGTGATGTTGCACATCGCCTCGCCGCTCGCCGTGTAACGAACTTCCGGGTCCTTGCCCAGATTGCCGACGATGATTGCCTTGTTAACCGATGCCATGAAATGTCCCCTAAGCAGTTTGTGTCGCAGCGGCAGTGACGCGCCGTTGCGGAAAATTCATCGAGTTTGCCACCACCAGCCAGACCAGAACCAGCCCGGTGCAAGCAGCAAAAACAGCATTATCGCCGAAATTCTGCGCGATATAGCCGCCGGCTGCACCTCCGACGAATAGCCCGAGCGCCTGCGTCGTGTTGTATACCCCGAGTGCCGCGCCCTTGGCGGACGGTGGCGCCGTGCGCGAAACCAGCGAAGGCAAGGTTGCTTCGAGCACGTTGAAGGCAACGAAGAAAAGCACCAGCCACAGGGCCAGCGCCCACAGGCTGGCACTGTAAAGAAGCAGGCCGGACTGGACGACGACGAGCAGCGCGATGGCGGCGAGGAAAATCGGCCGCATCTTGTCCTTGCGCTCGGCGGCGATGATGGCCGGGACCATGATGGCGAACGAGAGCAGCACGGCGGGCAGGTAAACCTTCCAGTGCGCTGCAGCTTCCAGTCCGCCATGATTGACCAGGGCGTGCGGCAGGACGACGAACATGGCCATCTGCACCATGTGCAACACGAAAATGCCGACGTTGAGGCGGATCAGGTCGGGATCCATTACCACGCGGCGCAACGGCAATTTTTCATGGCCGAGCGGTGCCGGGGCCGGCGGCACTGCCTTGAGGAGCAGCACGATGGCGGCCAGCGCCAGCACACCGGTCATGATGAACAGGCCGGCCATGCCGATCCAGCCGTAGAGAATCGGCGAACCGACCAGCGACAGCGCGAAGACGAGGCCGATCGACGAGCCGATCATGGCCATCACCTTGGTCCGGTGCTCCTCGCGTGTCAGGTCGGCGGCCAGCGCCGTCACCGCGGCCGAGATGGCGCCCATGCCCTGCAGCACGCGGCCGACGATGATCCACGTCATGTCCGGCGCCCAGGCGGCGACGAAGCTGCCCAGCGCGAAGATAAGCAGACCGACGACGATGACCACCTTGCGTCCGAAGATATCGGAAGCGATGCCGTAGGGAATCTGGAAAAAAGCCTGCGTCAGGCCGTAGGCGCCGAGCGCAAAACCGACCAGGGCCAGGTTGTCGCCGCCGGGCAGCGTTTTCGCATAGACCGAAAACACCGGCAGGATGAGGAAAAGCCCGAGCATGCGCAGGGCAAAGATGGAAGCCAGGGAGGCGCCGGCGCGGCGTTCTTCGGGGCTCATGCGGTCGTTGGGGGGGGACATTGTCGTTTTTAATTGTTGCATTGCAGCGAGACAACAATATTAGCAGGTTTGGCGAAGCGCCATGGCGACTCGAGAGTTCCCACGGTCAACCGGAAAAAACGGCCAAAATTGAAACTCTTGCGCGGCCCGGACAAGGCCCGGTAGCGCCGACTTCAGAGTTCCCGGCTACCCTGACAGGCCGGGAAACTGGTGCAGCCCCAGTCCACCTGGACGACGGTTCCGTTCTCTTTTTTTGTCCGCGCCATCATCACTTTGCCGCACTTCGGGCAGGCCGGCGGAGCCGGGTCGTGGCGACGCCGCGAAAACATCGGTGAAATGGTGACTTCGCCGGTGCTCGACGCCGTCACTTTCTTGATCAGCCGCCGCAAGGAGTCGGCCGGCACGACACGAATCGCCCGGCCAATAGCGATTTTCCTTGCTTCGTCGGTGAATTTACCCGAGCTCACGATAAACCCGCCCACCGCGCGTTCTGCGCCGATCGCTGCGTACAACTCGCGCACGGCCTGAGCATCGACAGCCGTTGCCTTCCAGTCGCGACACTGCACCAGATAGCGATCGCGTCCCATGAACAGCTCGAGATCGATGCAGCCCATATGCTGGGTGCCGGTGCGCTCGACGACGAGAAAGCCTTCGCGCCGGAAGCCTTCGGCCACCAGTTTCTCGAAATCATGAATGCTCATTCGGGCCAGCGCATCTGCGGTCGGGCTGCTCGCTGCGTCAATTGACGGCTCGCTACGCTGACGCCCCCGAACGAAGGAAATCAGTGCGACGATCACCAGCAAGCCGGGAATGAGGTACAGGGGCAATCCGGCCAGAAGCATGTCGGCGCCCTTGCCAAGCGTCATCCACGCCGAAAGGTCGTGCAAGATCCAGTACGTCAGCAGCGCCAGCACCCCGCCGATCTGCCAGGGAAGACTCGTTGCCAGATTGAGGGCGCCCGCTAGCGGAGGACACGCTTTTCGTGCCATGAACAATCCATAAAAATGTTTAGCGCATATTCTGATGGCAAGTCATCGAAGCGGCAAGCCTTGTTGCGCCATGCGGTGTCAGCCGGATTTCAAAATTCGTCGTTTTTTCCGGTTGACCGTGTGATTGGCACAGGCGGCGAATGCCGATTTTCATTTGAAGACGAACGAAGCCGGGGCGAACCCGGCTTTTTTGCGTATAGTTTCCCCTTCCCCAATAGTGAAAAAAACAGCGATGGAATTCATCCGCATTCGCGGCGCGCGCACCCATAATTTAAAGAACATCAACCTCGATCTGCCGCGCAACCAGCTCATCGTGATCACCGGGCTGTCCGGCTCGGGCAAGTCCTCGCTGGCCTTCGACACGCTGTACGCAGAAGGGCAGCGTCGCTACGTCGAATCGCTCTCGGCCTACGCCCGGCAGTTTTTGCAATTGATGGAAAAGCCCGATGTCGACCTGATCGAGGGCCTGTCGCCCGCCATTTCCATCGAGCAGAAGGCGACTTCGCACAACCCGCGGTCGACGGTAGGCACGGTCACCGAAATCCACGATTACCTGCGCCTGCTCTTCGCCCGCGCCGGCACGCCGTATTGCCCGGACCACAACCTGCCGCTCGAAGCGCAGACGGTGTCGCAGATGGTCGATTCGGTCCTCGCCCTGCCGGCCGAAACCAAACTGATGATCCTTGCCCCGGTCGTCGCAAATCGCAAGGGCGAGCAGCTCGACCTCTTCGCCGAACTGCGCGCCCAGGGCTTCGCCCGCGTTCGTGTTGACGGCACGGTCTATGAAATCGACGACGTGCCGAAGCTGGCCAAGACGCACAAGCACACTGTCGATGTCGTCGTCGACCGCCTGAAAGTGCGCGACGACATGCGCCAGCGCCTGGCCGAATCGTTCGAGACGGCGCTACGCCACGCCGAGGGCCGGGCCATTGCGCTCGAAATGGACGACGGCAAGGAACACATGTTCTCCGCCAAATTCGCCTGCCCGGTCTGCTCGTATGCCTTGCAGGAACTCGAACCGCGTCTCTTTTCCTTCAATAACCCGATGGGCGCCTGCCCGAAGTGCGACGGGCTGGGCGTCATCCAGTTCTTCGACCCCAAGCGCGTCGTCACCAACCCGGCTGCCTCGCTGGCCAATGGCGCCATCCGCGGCTGGGACAAGAAGAACCAGTTCTATTTCCAGATCATCGAGTCCATCGCCGACCACTACGGTTTCTCGGTCGACACGCCTTTCGAGCAACTGACCGAGGCGCAGCGCCAGCTCATCCTCTACGGTTCCGGCAAGACGGAAATCAATTTCCGCTACCTCAACGAGAAGGGCACGCGCTTCGACCGCAGCCACAGCTTCGAGGGCATCATCCCCAACCTCGAGCGGCGTTACCGCGGCAGCGAATCGAATGCCGTGCGCGAGGAATTGTCGAAATACGTCAGCAGTTCGGCCTGCCCGAGTTGTGCCGGCACCCGGCTACGCGTCGAAGCCCGGCATGTCCGGGTCGGCGAAAAAACCCTGCACGAAATCAGCCGCCTGCCACTCGGTGAGGCGCGCAACTATTTCAACTGCCTGACCCTGGCCGGCAACAAGGCGCAGGTCGCCGACAAGATTCTCAAAGAGATCACCTCGCGGATTTCCTTCCTGATCAACGTCGGCCTCGATTACCTGTGTCTCGAACGCTCGGCCGAAACGCTGTCCGGCGGCGAGGCGCAGCGCATCCGGCTGGCCTCGCAGATCGGCTCCGGGCTGACCGGCGTCATGTACGTCCTCGACGAACCCTCCATTGGCCTGCACCAGCGCGACAACGACCGCCTGCTGCAAACGCTCAAGAACCTGCGCGACATGGGCAACTCGGTTTTGGTTGTCGAACATGACGAAGACGCCATCCGTAGCGCCGATTACGTTGTCGATATCGGCCCCGGCGCCGGCGTCCATGGCGGCGCCGTCGTCGCCCAGGGAACACCGGCCGAAGTTCAGGCCAATCCGCTGTCGATGACCGGCGACTACCTGTCCGGCCGCAAATCGATTTCGGCGCCAAAATCGCGTCGACCGCAGGACCCGAACAAGCAGCTCAAAGTCGTCGGCGCCTATGGCAACAATCTGAAAGACGTCACGCTCGAAATCCCCGGTGGCCTGCTCACCTGCATCACCGGCGTTTCCGGCTCGGGCAAATCGACGCTCATCAACGACACGCTCTACGCCGCTGCCGCCCGCCACCTCTACGGCTCGACGACCGAACCGGCGCCGTACAAGGAAATCATCGGCCTTGAGCTGTTCGACAAGGTCATCAACGTCGACCAGGCCCCCATCGGCCGCACGCCGCGCTCCAACCCGGCGACCTATACCGGCCTGCTGACGCCGATCCGCGAGCTGTTCGCCCAGGTGCCCGAATCCCGCGTCCGCGGCTACGGCCCCGGCCGCTTCAGCTTCAACGTCAAGGGCGGCCGCTGCGAAGCCTGCCAGGGCGACGGCATGATCAAGGTCGAAATGCACTTCCTGCCCGACATCTACGTCCCTTGCGACGTCTGCCACGGCAAGCGCTACAACCGCGAAACGCTGGAAGTCCAGTACAAGGGCAAGAACATTTACGACATCCTCGGCATGACCGTCGAGCAGGCGCGCGAGTTCTTCGACCCGGTGCCCAATATCGCCCGCAAGCTGCAAACGCTCGTCGACGTCGGCCTCAGTTACATCACACTTGGCCAGAGCGCCACCACGCTGTCCGGCGGCGAAGCCCAGCGCGTCAAACTGGCGCTCGAACTGTCCAAACGCGACACCGGCCGCACCCTCTACATCCTCGACGAACCGACCACTGGCCTGCATTTCCAGGACATCGAAATGCTGCTCAGCGTCCTGCAACGGCTGGCCGCCAACGGCAACACCATCGTCGTCATCGAGCACAACCTCGACGTCATAAAGACTGCTGACTGGATCGTCGATCTCGGCCCGGAAGGCGGCGACGGCGGCGGCCGCATCCTCGTTTCCGGCACGCCGGAACAGGTCGCCAAGTGCAAGGCCAGCCACACCGGGCGCTTCCTCAAGCCGCTGCTCGACAAGAAATAGCCTGAAACGATGATTCCACGGTCAACCGGAAAAAACGGCCAAAATCGAAATGCCGGAGCTCAACGATGAGTGACGCCGCCGAGCTCAAGGGCAAGAAAGGCCTGCGGCGGCTCATCAACGCCCTCGGCTATTCGCGCGATGGCATCGCTGCTGCATGGCGCAATGAAGCCGCCTTTCGCCAGGAAATCCTGCTCACCGCCATCGCCCTTCCACTGGCCTTTTACCTCGGCAAAACCGGCGTCGAACGGGCCTTGATGATCGGCAGCGTCATCCTCATCCTGATCGTCGAAATCCTCAATTCGGCGGTCGAAGCGGTCGTCGACAAGGCATCACCCGAGAAGAGCGAACTGGCCAAACGGGCCAAGGACATGGGCAGCGCTGCCGTGCTGCTCAGCCTGATCAACGCCGCTGCCATCTGGGCCTGCCTGCTCTGGGGCTGAATCAGCGGCCTTTGACGAGAGCCTGACGGCGCTCCATTTCGTGGATCAGGGCCGTGAACTGCTCGGCCATTTCATGGCGCATGAACGGTACGCCAAGGCTGGACGGCAGCCAGCGATCCGGCACGACCTCGATCTGGTAGTCGACACGCGCCCCACGCCCCTGCGCCTGCACCCGGAGTTCGCTACGCATGTGTTTGGTCGAACCGCCTATTGCCCGGCCGAGTATTCGCCCGTCAGGAAGCAGCTCGATCTGGCGCAGTGACTCGAAGGGGAAGGAAAACGGGCCAAAATTCGCTTTGCCGCGCTGCTTGATGACGAAAACCTTGCCCTGGCGCGAGACGATCTGGCTGCTTTCCAGATTGGGGACGATGCCGACCATGTGGTCGAAATCGGTCAGCACATCGATGACAACGGCCGGCGAGGCGGCAACCTGGAAGGCCAGGCTGGCGAAATAAGTACCGTCGCGATAGTCGACCTCGACGTCGTCGTCTTCCAGCCCGCCAGTCGGCGGCTCAAGCGAGAACGCCGGCAGGCCGACGATGACAAACAGGAAAACGAGAGCGCGACAAGTTCTGGCGACGACAGACATGCTCAAAACAGGCTGGCCGTACGCGTATCCGGTTCACTGTCGACTGCCGGTTCCGGCAAAGGGCCGGACAACACGACCCGGTTGCGGCCGAGGCGCTTGGCTTCGTAGAGCGCCTCGTCGGCACGCTTGAGGGCAATTTCGATGGGACATTCGCTGGCATCGGCCAGCCCGATGCTGACTGTGGCCTTGACCGAACGGCCATCGGGCAGCGGCACTTCCATGGCATCACAACGCGTGCGCAGACGTTCGGCCAGCTTTTCCGTTTCGGCCGGCCCGATTTCCGGGAAAAGGAAGGCAAATTCCTCGCCACCATAGCGACAAACCAGATCGGACTGGCGCAGAGTGTCCTGAACCAGATCGGCAAAGGCGCGCAGCATGGCATCGCCGGCAGCGTGACCGTAGGTGTCGTTGAGTTTCTTGAAGAAGTCGAGGTCGGCCATGGCCACTGTCACCGGCCGGCGATAACGCTGGGCACGCTGCAATTCGACTTCGGCCGACTGCATGAAATGGCGGCGGTTGGTCAGCCCGGTCAGGCCGTCCTTGTTGGCCAGTTTCTCCAGCGCCAGCCGGGTTTCTTCATTCTGGATGAGCAGGGCATGGTGTTCGCTGATGGATTCCTCGACGGCCTGAATTTCGAGCATGGTCGACTGTTTGAACTCGGGCGCCGGGCGATCGGCACTGAGCGTCGATAGCGCGTGGTTAATGCGCTGCAAGGGGTAAATCAGGTGGCGACGGACAAGAACCATGAAGACGAGCAGGAAGACGCCGACCAGAAGCAAGGCAATCATCAGTTTGTAGCGCGCCAGCTTCATCGCGCCCGTCGCGACCTGAAGGTCGTTGTTGGCGAGATTGATGCCCTGGACCGAGACATCGTCGACCTGCATGCCGAGGCGCGCGGCAAGGCGTTGCCACTCGTCGTAGCGGGTAGCCGTTCGGTGGTCGTCGCTCGCCGCCTGCCGCACGACGTCGCCGAGAAACTGTTCGGTTTCCCGCGCCAGCAGGGCGGCACCGGGATGTTCGAGAATGCTCGGATGACTGGCGATCAGCGTCACGACGAACATCGATTGCTGGCGCGAGGTATGCGAACTGACGGCAAAGATGCGCTCGCCCTCCTGGCGGAGTTGCTCGAGATTGCGGGCCAGGCGCTGGAAACGGATGATTTCCGGCACCGTTTGATCCTGCAGACGGCTGGTAGCGTCGATGACGCGTTGCTGATCGAGCGACAGCTGGACGACAGCGATCCCGAAGGCGACAAGAAAAAGTGCCGCCAGCAGGGCGAAGGCACGACCGGCCTGGATCGACTTGAACGCCACGATCAAGGCAAGCCTCGTGCAGCCTGATGGCAAATCGGAAGCGGGGAACTAGCTGGCATCAACTCACCCGAAAGGGCAGAAACCGGGAATTGATCCGATCATACGTCCCATTGCGCTTGATGCGGTCAAGCGCGGCATTAATTTCTTTCAGCAACTCCGGGCGGAAGGGAGAAATGCCAAATGACGCGTCGCCGCTCAGTTCTGGCGCCTGAATCACCGTCGTCGTCAGCCCCAGTTTTCTGAATGCCTCGGTTTTCTGCAGGTTGATGGCCGTGATCATCGGCACGAGTACGGCCTGAGCCTTGCCGGAAAGCAGCGGCTCGCCGAGTTCGCCATGGGTAGTGACCGCATGCATGTCCCAGCCCTGCTTGCGGCCATAGGCATCCTGGGCCGAACCGCCGACGACGGCCACTTTGACCCCGGCCTGCCCGGGGGTGACCCCAGGGAGGGCCAGCCACAGCGACATCGAGCGGTAATAGGGCTTGGCAAACAACATCCTGGCGCGCCGCTCCGCTGTTTCGATGAGGCCGACGGCGGCGATGTCGGCCTTGCCCTGACTCATGGCGGGGAGCAAAGCGCTTTGCGTGACGACATCGAAAGCGCAATTGACGCGCATTTCGCTGCACACCGCCCGGGCGATCTCGACGCTGAATCCGGTCAAATGACCAAACTCATCGCGAAAGGACATCGGCGGGGCATTTTCGAGAACCAGCACACGTAGCGCCGGTTCGTCAGCCGCCAGCGCGCCGCTTCCTGGAGCAACCGGTAGCGCGCAACACAACAGGAAGGCAAGCGCAGCGCGAGACATTGTTATCGCATAATTTCGGGCGGAGGGCGATTATAGTCGAAATGAATATGCGACAGGGCCTCGTCATTACCCCAGCGGCATGATTCATGGGGGAGCGGACCGGCCCGTAGCGAGTTCGACCAGCCGTCCCTGCATCGGGAAGAAAATGGCCAGCCTGAGCGGCAGCCCGGCGTTGGCGAACAGGCTGGCATAGCGCTCGAGTTGCGGCCGATAGCTTTCGGCACGTTGTGGCAATTCGGCCTCGGGCAGGCGCACGGTCTTGTAGTCAATGATCCAGCGACAGCCGTCGGCGACGAAAATGCGGTCGATCACGTGGTTGACCGTGAGCTCGCCATCCGCGCTGCTCCACGCCTGCTCGGCGGCTGCCTCGGGATGCTCGGCGAGCACCCAGCGACCGGCGTCGGAAGCCAGCGTGGCAGCCAGCGCCGCCACCACCTCGGCGGCGCCGCTGTCGGCTTCGCTCTCGCCATGGCCCAGGTTGCGCAGCCAGCGCTGGCAGGCTGGCTGGAGCGTGGCGACTCTTGCGGTCGACCAGTTTTCCAGCCCGTTTTTCGCCATCAGTTCGAGGTAGCGGTGAACCAGCGTGCCGACCGAAGCTTCCAGTGACAGGCCGCTTTCGGTTTCGTCGAGTTCGAGCGGGTTATCGGCCGGGCGCAGGCCTTCGGGCAAGGCGCCGAGGCTGGCCGGCAGGACGGCTTTACGTAGGCGAACGAGCGGGGGGATGAAGGTGGCCGGATCGATGCCAAGGCTAGCCGGCGGGACGGTTTCGCCAGCACCGAGCGCTTCGGCAAAGACTTTCTGCGCGACACCCGGCCAGAGCAGATTGAGCAACGTGCCGGCGGCTGGCGCCTTGAGGCCGTCGTCCTTCTTTTCATCAGCCACGACCACACCGAGCAGATGCAGCTTGCGAATGGCCCGCGTGGCGGCGACGTAGAGCAGGCGTTCGTCCTCGTGCGCGGCGCGTTCGGCTTCGAGCTTCTTGAGGTAGTCGTAGGCGGTCGGCTCGCCATTGCCGGCGCCCTTCTGCTTCATCGGCGCGACGAGCAGATGTTCGTCGCCATCGGCCCCGGCCACTTCATCCCAGAGCAGCAGGCTGCTGTCGTTGCCGCCAGTGCCACGGTCGAGGCCGGGCAGGATCACGGTGTCGAATTCGAGGCCTTTCGATTTATGCACGGTCATCATCTGCACGGCGTCGCCGAGCGGGTCGGAGGGGGCGTAGAGTTCGGCGGCGTGGGCGGCCAGCGTTTCGGCGCTCAGGTTGCGGCTGGCCACGAGCTTGTCGACGAGCTTGAAGAAGGCGTCGACATCGTTGAGCGCCTCGGGTGCTTCGAGGCAGCGCGGCCCGCCAAGCATGAGCCAGACGCCTTCGAGCCAGCGCCGCGGATGCTGACGGGCGCGGCCGGCGAAGGCCAGTTGCAGGACTTCCCGGACGTGCAACAGGCGTTGCCGGCCGTCTTCGGACAGGCGGGCGAGACGGGCGTCGTCCTGCATGAGCTGCCAGATCGTCGACTTCCGGTCGTCGGCGGCCAGCGCATGGAGGTCGGCCAGCTTGAGGCCGCACCACGGGGCGCGCAGCAGGGCCAGCCAATGGACGCGGTCGGCCCGATGATGCAGGGCGCAAAACAGCGTGAGCAGATCCTGCACATGCTGGCGGCCGTCCAGCCCTTCGATGTCGACGGCTTGAAAACGTAACTCCGGTGCACTGCGACGAATTTCAGCGACAAGCGCGTCGAGGTGGCTGCGGGCGCGAACGAGGACGGCGATGCGCTCGTCCGGCGCCTCGCGGCGGGCCTGCTGGATGATGGCGAGAACGTGGCAGGCTTCTTCGCCAAGGGCATCGGAGCCGTCGCGTTCGATGACGGGATGCACCTCGACCCCGCTGTCGGCACGCGCCGGCCGGGTCGCCGCCGATTCGGCGTAGCGCACGGCGCCGGCTTCGGGGCTGTCATCCGCCGGGAAGATGCTCGGGAAGGCCGTGTTCACCCAATCGACGATGCCCGGATACGAACGGTTGTTGCGGAACAGGCGCAGGTGGCCGAGCTTGATGTCGCCGATGCCTCGCTCGCGGACGCGCAGAAACAGGCCAACGTCGGCCTTGCGGAAGCGGTAGATCGACTGCATCGGGTCGCCGACAACGAACAGCGTCCGGCAGTCATCGGGCATCCAGCCGCGCGTCAGCTTTTCGATGAGTTCGACCTGGGTCGGGCTGGTGTCCTGAAACTCGTCGACCAGCAGGTGGCGGATGCGGTAATCGAGCGCCTGAGCCAGATCGGTCGGCGCCTCGTCGTCGCCGAGCGCCATCCCGGCGCGGGCAGCGATTTCGATGAAATCGACCTCGCCGGCTTCCTGAAAAGCCAGCCACAACTGCCCGGCCGCCAGCCGGAGCAAACGTGAAAAACACTCGACGGTCGCCCATTCGCCGTCGCTCAGTTCCGGCCGCGGCAGCTTGACGAGCATGGCCAGCGCTTCTTCAAGCCCGGCAACGCCGCGCAGCTCGGCGAGCAGTTCGAGCATGGCTTTTTTCTGGTCGGCGAATTCCTTGTCGGCCGGGAAACCGATGCGTTTATCGACCGTCTTGCGAATTGTCCCGGTGCCGGTCATGAGCAGGGCCGCCACCGCCTGCCAGCGCGGCAAATCGGCGATTCCCACGGTCAACCGGAAATTCCAGTCAAAAATGAAATCGAGAACGCCCGGCACATTGGCCGCAGCGAAGCGGGCCAGCGGCATGAGCAGGCTTTGCAGCCGGCCGTCGAGCAGTTCGCCGACGACCGCCAGATCGCGCTCGATGAGTGCCGCAAAGCCGGCCTCGACCTCGGCCTTCATCGCCCCGCTTTCGATGCGCGAGGCGTGCTGCAGCCACTGGTCGCGCCGACCGAGCATCGAAACCAAGAGCTTTTCCAGACGCCCGGCGTTGTTGTCCATGAAAGCCAGCGCCTCGGCCACGATGTCGGCATCGGCGCCGCCGGCTTCGACCATTTCCAGCGTCCGCCGCGCCGCCGTCGCGTAGTGGGCCTCGGCATCCTCGGCGACGCCGGGCTGGGCGCCGAAGCGGCTCAGGTAGGGCATCTGCCGCGCCAGGCTGGCGCATAGCGCGTCGAGCGTCGTGATGCGCAGCCGACCGGGGTGGCCGAGCAGGTGCCAGCCTTGCGCCGCGTCGTGGGTGAGCACCTTCTGCGCCAGGCCGAAGGTCAGTTGCTTGTGCGGCTCGGCCGGCATTTCACCGCTCGCTGCCCGCTCCAGGCTGCCCAAAATGCGGTCGCGCATTTCGGTCGCCGCCTTGTTGGTGAAGGTCAGCGCCAGCACTTCTTCGGGATGTTCGACAACAGCCAGCAGGCGCAGGTAGCGCTGGGTCAGCAACTCCGTCTTGCCGGCCCCGGCCGGGGCTTCGACGATGAACGAGGCGACGTCGAGGGCGCGCAGCCGGGCAGTTTTGTCTTCTTCGAGGCGGTCGACCGCAGCAGTCACAGGCAGGGAGCTTTCCGAGGAGGGTGTCGCGGCAAACGAATGTTGCCCGGCGGCGGCAAATCCTACGCCGGGCAGCGCTTTGCCTCAAGCGATCGGTGGCTTTTACGGCCCCGCCACCCGCGGGAAATCACGCTTTTCGCCGCTGCAGCGCCTTGAGGACGGTTGCGAAGAGCAGGCCGGGCGGGCTGGGCTTGGCGAGAAAATCGTTCATCCCGGCGGCCAGGCAATTGGCCTTGTCCTCGGCAAAGATGTTGGCCGTCACCGCCACGATCGGCAGGTCGCCAAGGCCGGGCATGGCGCGTATCTGCCGCGTTGCCTCGAGGCCATCCATGCCCGGCATCTGGATATCCATGAGGATCAGGTCGTAAATCCCCGGCGCGACTTTTTGCACGGCCTCCCGGCCATCGACGGCGGTATCGACGGCCAGCCCGACACTTTCGAGCAATGCCGTCGCCACCTCGCGGTTGACCGGTTCGTCCTCAACCAGCAGGATGCGTCGGCCGTGGAACGCCCGGTTGAGAACCGTCTCGGCGGATTCCACCGGACTAGCCAGCGACTCGACGACGCCCGGCCCGCCCTTTTTGAGGCGCACGGTAAACCAGAAGATGCTGCCCATGCCCGGCGAACTACTCATGCCGGCCGTCCCGCCCATCAACTCGGCCAGCTTGCGGGTAATGGCCAGGCCGAGGCCGGTACCGCCATACTTGCGGGTCATCGAGTTGTCCGCCTGCTCGAAGGCGGTAAACAGGCGACCAGCCGCGTCGGGATCGACGCCGATGCCGGTATCCTCGACCTCGAAACGGACGACGGCATCATCATCCGTTTCTTCGTCGGTCAGGACACGCACGATGACCTCGCCCCGGTCGGTGAATTTGACGGCATTGGCCACGTAATTGAGCAGCGCCTGTTGCAGCCGGGTGGCGTCACCGAGCAATGGAAACGGCAGTTCCTGGACCTCGGCGAACAGTCGCAGATTCTTCGCCATCGCTTGCGCCTGCTGCATCGAAACGACATTGCGGGCGATCCCGGCGGGGCTGACCGGGCTTTCCACCATGGCGAACTTGCCGGCTTCGATCTTCGACAGTTCGAGCACCGCATTGATGATTTGCAGCAGGTGATGCCCGGCAGCGTCGATTCTTTCCAGCCGGGCCAGTTGCTCCGGCGGCAACCCGGCGCGCCGGATGAGGTGGGCCATGCCGGTGATGGCGGCGAGCGGCGTACGGATTTCATGCGACATGTTGGCGAGGAAGGCGCTCTTCGCCACATTGGCTGCCTCGGCCGCTTCCTTGGCTGAAATCAGTGCCGCCTCGACCTTCTTGCGCTCGCTGATATCGCGCACGAAAGCGATAAGCCGGGGCGGCAGGCCATCGTCGGCCGGGATGTAATGCAGGGTTACCTCGACCGGAATCAGCGCACCGCTCTTCGCCCGGTTCTGCGTCTCGATCTTGAACCATCCTTTCTTCCGGATCGCCAATACCGCCTGTTCGGCCTCGTCCATGGCCTGTTGTGGATAAATATCCTCAACCCGCAGTTGGAGCATTTCCTCGACCGAGTAGCCGAGCATCTCGGCAGCGAAACTATTGACGTCGATCAGGCGCTTGGTCTCGAGATCGCTCCAGCGGATGCCGATGCCGACGCTGTTCATGGCAAACTGGGTATCGAGCAATTTGCGGTGTACTTCGCGCAGGTCAGCCGTCCGTTTTTGCACCAGATCTTCGAGCTGATGCCGATATTGATCGAGCTCGGCTTCTGTCCGCTTGCGCTCGCTGATATTGACTGAAATGCCACCACCACGCAGCGGACGCCCATCAGCGTCGCGCTCGACAACCATTCCCCGGGAATGAATCCAGCCCCAACCGCCAGCCTCGAGAGCAACGCGGTACTCGACCGAAAATGGCGCCCCGCCGACCCTGGCCGTTTCCTCATAAGCCGCCACGAACCCCGCCCGGTCGTCCGGGTGAACCGTTGCCAGCCAGCTCTGCAAGGTCGTCGGCGGCGGCTCGCGCGGAATGCCGAGAATCGTCAGCAAGCTCGGGTCGTAATGCAGGGAACCATCGACAAAATCCAGCTCCCAACTGCCCATCCGGGCCGCCTGCAGCGCCGTCATCAAACGGCCTTCCAGGCTGGACATATCTCGCGCCAGCGAAACCCGCTGCTGTTCGGCCAGTTTGCCCAGCAGATAGCCGACCACGGCCAGCGCCGGCGGCGCCACCAGGACCGCCGCCACAAACCCCGTCAGCAGGTAATCCCAAGGTACCGCGCCCTTGAGCAGAAGCCCCATCGCCGAGACGATCAACTCCACCACCACGACGACAGCAACGGTCGCCACAGCGAATAGTCGCCACCCTTTCAGGCGTTGCAACAGGCGGATGAAATCAGATGACACGTCCAGGAATCTCCAGACAAAAGGGAAGCAAAGCAAAACCCTTTGATTTATTTTTCGCCTATCCCGACACGGATGGCTTGATCTATAACAAACGTATTAGATTGAACCCCGGCCCTCGCTAACCGGCCTGCGCCGCGGCCAGCAGACGACGCCTTTCCGGCAGTCTGAGCAGCGGCAAGACCTCGCAATATTGCAGGCTCTTTTCGTCGGCAAAGACAACGCCGGCCCGGCCCTGCTTGACCTCTTTGGCCACGGCGTGCAGCCGTTCGCGCCAGTGGGTGATGACGGCGATCCAGTCCGGAAATTCGGCCGGATCGAAGATTTTCTGCTTGTCGTCGCCGATGCCCTGAACGCCGGGCAGGATGTCCTTTTCGTCGGCGACACCGGCGAAGGCCGGCTTGTCGAGCAGAACCTTGGCGAAGACGACGGCGGCGACGTCTTCATTGACCAGCGCGGCGTAAATCGGCAATTGCGGCTCGGTGATGCGCTGCTCGGCCCAGTTTTTGGTATCGACGGCGGCGCCGGTCTTGTAGTCGATGATGACCTGCCGGCCGTCGGCCAGCTGGTCGATGCGGTCGACGATCATCTTGACCTTGATGCCCTCGATCTCGACTTCGGCCGGCGCTTCGCAGGCGATGACGTCAAAACTCAGGCCTCGCTTGGCCTCGACCTGCAGCCATACATCCACCAATTTCGCCAGACGCGCCGCTTCGAGTTCGCGGAAACGGGCTGGCAAGGTAATGCGGCGGTCGAGCTCGAAGGTATCCAGGGCCTTGGTGACGGCTTCGGCAATGGTTTGCTGGCGGCTCGATTCACTCAGGGCGGCCAGCGCGTCGGATGACTTTACGGCTGTCCAGAAAGCTTCCAGCGCTTCGTGCAGGAGCGTACCGCGAGCGGCCGGGTCGAGGCCTTCGACCGGCTCGTCCATAGCCTCGCCGCCGAGGCGGTACTGGAAGTAGGCCCAGGCCGGGCAAATCGCTTGGGCGCGCAGGACCCAACTGCCGCCGGAAACTTTTTCGCCTTCGCCGACCGGCGGAGCCATGGCGTCGTCGATCAGTTCAAGCGCTGACGCCGACTCGCCGGCCATCTGCCGGGCCAGCGTCATGACCTCGGCCGAAGCATCCGCGGCGAGCGGAATCCCGGCGATGAGCGGACTCGGCCGCAAAACGCGATTGCCGTCGGCCTGCGCGAACGAGAAAGTCACTTCCGGCGCCGACAGGGAGAGCCGGGCATGGACGCGCTGGGCGAAATCGAGTTCGACCTCTGCGCTGGCATGCGCTGCCCCTGCCGCCCGCAGCAATTCAGCCGGCAGGAGCGGATTGGGGCGTGGCGGCGGCGGCCACAGGTCGTCGTTCATGCCCATGACCCACAGGGCATCGAAATCGAGGCCGGCGCTTTCGAGCACGCCGAGCACCTGGATCGCCGGCCGGCCGCGCGTTTCGGGCTGGAACAGGCGTTGGCGACAGAGTTGCGACAGGCGGCGGACAGCCTCGGCAAAGGCCAGCGACCCGAGCAGGCCGTCGAGCCGACCGAAACCATCTAGCACTTCGCCAAAAGCGCGGCGGGCCTGGAATTCGTGGCTGGACAACGGCCGGTCACCGGGCCAGCCGGCGGCTTTGAGGCAGTTGCGAAAGACTGCGGCCCATTGCCCGGGGGGCAGCTTGCGGCTGGCTGCAGTCGCGGTTTCGGCAAAGGCATCGAGGGCAGCCACCGTTTGCGGACAGAGCGGCGCTTCGCTTTCTGCCAGTCGCCGGGCCAGGCGGACCAAGGCCGGCAGGGTCGTGAAATAAGGCAGATCGCGGCGCAAGGCGGCATCGAGCCTGGCCCGGCCATCGGCCTCGCCGTCGGCGGCCGACCAGCCGCCGGCCAGCAACAAGGCCGACAAACGACTTTGCTCGACCTTGGCCCGGCCGCTACCCAGGGCCAGCAGATCCAGCGCAACGCGAATGAGCGGCAGATCGGCCAGCGCCCGGCCGAGCGAGAAATTGAAAGCGCGCGGCACTTCGGCCGCATCGGGACGAATCAGCGCCGGATGCAGGGCATCGTCGAGCAGGAATTCGAGCCGGTCGCGCACACCGGCCAGATCGGGCGCCACGATACCGAGGCGGACAGCCGGGTTTTCGGCCCGCTGTGCCTGCACCCAGGCGACCACGGCGGCACACTCGGCATCGCCGTCGGCACAGGCGACGATTTTCTGATTGCTACGGTCAACCGGAAATTTTGGCTGATTTTGAAATGTGACTCCGCGCCCCGTCAGCGCCACCATGAGGTCGCGTTCGAGTGGCGTGTAGCGGTCGAAGCCAACGAAGACAATGCTTTCCGGCAGGGCGAAATGGCCGCCGGCGATCAGTTCGATGACCTGCCTTTGCAGACCGGCCGGGTCGATCCAGCCATTGCTCCGGCAGCGTTTGTCGAATTCCGCCTGCCAGCCGATGAACAGTTTCGCCTCGTCAGACAATTCGCTGCCGTCCGCCCTGATTTTCCAGACCCGAGCCAGCGCCTGCGCTTCGGCGGCCGAGGCGGCCATGCCCTGAATATCGAAGAGCGGCGCCGCTTCGGTCAGTGAGGCAGCAATGACTTTTTCCCAGAGCAGACGTTCGGAGAAAGCGTCGAGCCCGACGGGCAGGTCGGCGATGCCGCTGAGCAGCCCCTCGTCGGCCAGTGTGGCAAACCACTGGCCGAGCGTCAGCGCCTGCCGGGTGCGCCAGACGGCCTGCTCGGCCGGCAACTCGCCGCGCAGGGTTTGGGCGAGGCGGGTCGTCGCGCAGAGGTAAAGGCTATCGCTCAAACGGGCCTCGATATTTCTCCACTGTTATCAGTACGCAGCTGGCTGCGCCGGGCTGGCGGGTTTGGCCGGCGCGCCGGGCATAGCCGGGCCGGCCGGTTTGGCGACAGGTGACGCCGGCTTGGCCGGTGCGGCAGACTTGGCTTCGGAAGCGGCTGGTTTGGCCGGAACCGAGGCCGGAGCGGCCGGCTTGCCGGGCATGGCGGGGCGAGCCGGGGCAAGCGCGGCGGGTGCTTTCTCTTCTGCCGACGGCGCGGCCGTAACCGGCTTGTTCTCGCTGGCGGATTTGCCGGGCATCGCCGGTCTGGCCGGGGATGCGGGGCTGGCGGGCTTGGCCACGTTCATCGGCGCCGGCGCGGCGGGCTGCGCTGCTTGCTCGGCTGGCTTGGCGAGCGGTTTGGCAACTGACTTTGGCGGCGGCAAGGCTTTGGGTTTCGCCGGCTGAACCGATGGGCTGGCCGGAGAAGCGCGTTCGGCTTTGCGGCTTTCGCTCTTGTTATCGGGCTCGGCGCCCGAAATCTTGGTTGGGCCGGTGTAGGTAATCCGGCCTTTCAAGCCCTCGGCAACCGCGCCGCGTAGCTCGGGAATTTTCCGCAGATCGTCGAGGGTCTTGAACGGCCCGTTCTCGCGGCGATAGTCGATGATCAACTGGGCCCGTACCGGCCCGATGCCATTCAGGGTCTGCAGCTCTTCGGCGGTGGCGGTGTTGACGTTGACCCGGGCCAGGGCCTGGCCGACGCAGAGCAGAGCCGCCAAGGCGAACATCAGAAAACGTGATTTCATGCTTTTCTCCCGGAAGATGAGTCGTTCAGTATGCCATTTGCCGTGTAATCAGGGCGTCCCGACAAACAGGAAGAGGTTGGAGACGCCGCTCGTCGAGTAGCCAAAGCCGACATAGGCCGGCCCGAACGGCGTTTCGCCGCCGACATACAAGGCGGTCGAGTCGAGCAGGCCGACCCGATTCGATTCCGAGTAGCGCGAGCCGACCTTGGCCGCTTCGAGGGCGAGGCCGATGCGCATGTCGCCACGCAGGCCGAGCGGCAGGCGGCCGATGATCTGCTCGCCGCGCACGCCGAGGTAGCGGATGTCGTCGCCGATGATCTGGTTCGGGGCGAAAGCCGTCAGGTTGAGGAAGCCGCCCAGCGTGCCGGCGTCGTAAACCGGCAGGTTGCCGCGCGGCGAGCCGGTGTAGCGCAGCCGGGCGTTGAATACGGTACCGCCGAAGGCGTAGGCGCCGCGCAGGTCGGCATCGGCTCGTGCATATTTGTTGGCGGGCGACTCGAACCACGACAGCTGCGCCGCCCAGCCGCGGGTCGGGAAGTGCATGCGGTCGAACTGGTCGAAATCGAGGCTGGCCCGCCAGCCGGCAAAGCTCTTGTCGGCCTTGGGCAGCGAGGGGTCGCCGATGTCGAGATCGAAATAGCGGTGGCGCTGCACCCAGCCCAGACGAACCGGGCCGAGCAGACCGACATTGGCGCCGAGGTGGGCGCCGAAGCCGGTTTCGCTGTCGCGGTACTGGGCGATGCGCTTGTCGTTTTCGTAGACATTGAGCCGCGTCTGGCCGACGCCGGCCGTGCCTTCGAAAAAGATGCGCTGGCGGGCGTCGAGCGGCTGGTAGTAATTGACGCCGAGGCGGTTGGTCGAGCCGATTTCGCCGTGGTAGATCATCTCGCCACCCAGCCGGTTGAGCCAGGTCTGGTGATAGGCGGCACGCAGGCCGAAGTTCGACCCCTGGCTGTTGTCGGCCTGCAGATTGACGGCGAAACGCGCGTAGTCCGGCCCCCAGCGCTTTTCGATGGGCATGATGCGCAGGATGTTGCGCTCGCGCTGGCTGAAGACGGTGTAATCGACGCTCTCGTAATAGCCGTCGCCATACATGCGCAACAGGTCGCGGTTGATAACCGAGGGGCGGATGGTTTCGCCCGACTGCACGCTGAGGTAGCGCTCGATGGCCCCCGGATTGACCTTGTCGAGCCCGACGATCTCGATGTCGTCGATGCGCGGCGAGGCCCGCCGGCTGACTTCGATGCCCTGCCACCACGTGGCATAGGCCGATTCGCTAGCCGACAGCCGGGCCAGTTTTGCGGCGGCGGCTTCAGTCGCGGCACGACCGCTGGCGGCGGCCTCGGCATGCTTCGTGAAATCGGCCGCCGTGATGCCGTTGAGTTCGGGCTGGATGTAGATGTCGGTTGGCTTGAGCGTGGCCAGCGAACGGCTGACGTTCTGCTCGGTCAGGATGCCGACCATCTGCGTCGACACGGTGAGCAAAGAGCCGACCTCCTCGGCCTTGAGCAGCGGCGAGCCGACATTGACGGCGATCACCACGTCGGCCTGACAGCGTTCGCGCACTTCGGCAATCGGCAGGTTGTCGACGAGGCCGCCATCGACCAGCTTGCGGCCCTGATGATCGACCGGGGCGAGCAGGCCGGGCACCGACATGCTGGCGCGCATCGCCGTGGTCAGCGCACCATCGCGGAAAACCACGCGCTCGCCGGTGCCGATGTCGGTGGCGATGATCGACAGCGGCAAGGGCAGATCCTCGATATTGCGTTCGCCCTGATTGGCCCGCACGAGCTGGTTGAAGAACAACTTGATCTTCTGTCCGGAGACGACGCCTGCCTGGTAGGCCACGCCGTTGGCCGAAACCCCGCTCTCCGAGCCGGGCAGGTAGCGCCGCGAGACCAGCTTGTTGCGATAGCTCATCTCGGCGTATTCGGGGTTGTCGACAAAAATGTCCGCCCAGTCCGCCGCGGCCAGCGCCTCGCGCATCTTTTCCGGCGACATGCCGGCCGCCCAGGCGCCGGCGATGAGCGCCCCCATGCTCGTCCCTGCCACACAATCGATCGGCACGCGCTGCTTCTGCAAGACCTCCAGCACGCCGATGTGCGCCGCCCCGCGCGCCCCGCCGCCGCCCAAAACCAGGCCGATGCGCGGCCGGGCGGCATCAGCGGCCATCGCCACGGTCAACTGGAAAAAAAGGCCAAAAATGAAAACGGTAGCAAGGCGGCGTGTCGGCAACATCAATCCTTCATGCAAAAAAAAGCCCCGCCGAAGCAGGGCTGTTCGTGAAGCGTCGGCCGATTACTTGGTGCCGATGACTTCGATATCAACGCGACGATCCGGCTGCAGGCAGTCGATCAGGGCCTTGGTCTTGGCATTGCCCTTGCACTTGTCGCCGGTAACCGGCTGCTTCTCGCCCTTGCCTTCGGTGTAAACACGGTTGGCTTCGATGCCCTTGGCAACCAGGTATTCCTTGACGGCGGCAGCGCGCTTCTCGGACAGCTTCTGGTTGTAGCCATCGCCACCGATACGGTCGGTGTGGCCAACGGCCAGGATCACTTCAAGCTTGATGGCCTTGGCCTTGGAGACCAGCTCGTCAAGCTTGGCCTTGCCGGCCGGACGCAGGACAGCCTTGTTGAAGTCGAACAGGGCGTCAGCAGCGACGGTGATCTTCTCGCCGGACGGCTTGACGCCGGTGGCAGCAGGCATGGCGGGCTTGGCGGCAGCCTTCGGCTCACAGGCTTCCTTCGGCAGCAGATCCTTGTCGCATTCGCAACCGGCCTTGTCGGCGGCAGCAGCGGCCGGGGTCCAGTAGCCATCGCGCCAGCACAGGCCGAAACCGGACTTGGCAACGACGTCACGGCCGTCGATCAGATAGACACGTTCCTGGGCAACAGCAGTAAAACCGATACCGGCCAGCAGGGCCAGAACCAGGGATTTTTTGATGATATTCATATTGGCAGTCCCGATGTAGTAATTAGGATGGAGGATTATTTTGAAACCATCCAATTCTATTACGAATCGTCACATTTCAACCACTTGTCGCCCATGGTGACGCGGCTTTATGTCCGTTACCATGGGCCTGTCCGACACCCCGACAGGCACCCCGGAGCCAAAAAAATATGACAAAAATCCAGGCCTTCTTTCTCTGGCTGTTTGGCCAGGCACCCCAGGTTGGCGACCCGCTGGTCGATGCGCTGAACCGCTTTCGCGATCCCGAAGCCGATACGCTGGAACTAATGCGCCGGCTGGTCGCCGAATTGCGCCCGCAAAACCGGCGCGACGGCGGATCGCCCGAACGTTACCAGTTCATGCTCGACCAACTCGAGTCCGATCCGGCCTTGCTCGCCGCCTTTCGCAGCCACGTTGTGCATTTCATCGCCACCCGCCGGCTCGTCACCTTCTTCACCGAAAGTGGCGTGCTGCCGGGCACCGGCTTTTTCTCGGAATGGTGGCGCATCCTCGGCAGCCATCTGTTGCCGGAAGTCCCCGACGAGCGCCGGCTCAAGGACTGCCTGCACGTCATCTACGACCAGACCGACGACTGGCGCTGGCTCGAAGCCATCCCGGCCGACGCCTCGCAACGTTTCTGGTCCCTGCTCGCTCCGGCCGAGGAACTGCGCAATGTCGACTGGCACCGCATCCAGGAGCAGATGCTCGACGCCGTGCTATTGCTCGCCCACCGGGTCAGCGGCCTCGGCATCGAAAACGAACTGATGCGCGCCTCACCCAATCTCGACGATGACACGCCGAGCTTCGTCGCCCTCTCGGCCGAGGCGCTCGATTTCGTCAATTCCTTCCGCGCCGCGCTCAGCGATCCCGAGCAGGTTGCCGACGACGGCAGCCAGCTACTGGTCATCGCCGACCAGTGCCAGAACACCCTGGAACGCATCCGCAAGCGGGCGCTCACTGTCGGCACCAGCCTCCATCTTTCCTATCTATTGACGCGCGCCGAGCAAAGTCTGGAACGCCTGCGCGATCTTGCCGCCATCCTCACCACCAGCCAGCTATCGACCACCCGCGGCGAAGCCATCCAGTCCTGGGGCGAATTCGCCCACGCCGCCTTTCTCGCCGAAAACCGCCGCAACAGCCTGCGTTTTTACGTCGCCCAGCTCTCCCGCCTGCTCGCCGTGCGGGTCACCGAAAACGCCGCCCGCTCGGGCGAGCATTACATCTGCGACACACCGACCGACTACCGCAAGATGTGGCGTTCGGCCGCAGGCGCCGGCGTCATCATCGGCCTCATGGCGCTGCTCAAGATCAAGGCCGCCGCACTGCAAACGCCGCTGTTCGGCGAAGCTTTCCTGTTCAGCATGATTTACGGTCTTGGCTTCGTCATCATTTTCCTGCTCGGCATGACGGTCGCCACCAAGCAGCCGGCGATGACGGCGCAGACGCTGGCCGGCCTGCTCGGCGACATCAAGCCGACGCGCAGCGCCGATCTCGAGCGGCTGGTCGACGTCGCCGCTGCCGTCAGCCGCAGCCAGCTCGCCGCCATTGCCGGCAACGTCATGGTCGCCCTGCCCGTCGCCATCGCCGTCGGTTTCGGCCTGAGCTACTGGGCCGGCGAACCGCTGATCAGCATCGACAAGGGCGCCCATCTCATCGCCGATCTCGACCCGCTGTCCTGGGCGCTGCCGCACGCCGCCATCGCCGGTTTCTACCTCTTCCTGTCCGGCCTGATCACAGGCTATTTCGACAACCGCGCCGCCTACGCCGACATCGGCCCGCGCATCGCCCGCCTGCGCTGGCTGCAGGCGCTGGCCGGCCGCGAGCGCGCCGGGCGCTTCGGCAACTACATCCAGGAACGCCTGGGCGGCATCATGGGCAACTTCCTGTTCGGCTGCATGCTCGGCTCGACCGGCGTCATCGGCACCATCCTCGGCCTGCCGCTCGACATCCGCCACATCGCCTTCGCTTCGGCCAACCTCGGCTACGCCCTGGTCGGTTTCCAGTTCGCGTTGCCGCTCAAGGCCATCGCCTGGGCCGCCTTCGGCATCGCCGCCATCGGCTTCACCAACCTCGCCGTCAGCTTCGCGCTCGCCCTGCGCACCGCCATGCGCGCCCGCGGCATCATTTTCGAACATTGGGGGCCGTTGCTGAACGTTCTGGGGAGCCGCCTGCTCAGACAACCGCGCAGTTTCCTGCTGCCGCCGCGCCAAGCCGCTGCCAGCGCGTAAAATGCCGGCGTGATTACCCGCCGCCTGCCACTCCTTTTTCTGCTCGCCATCGCCACGCCGCTGATGGCCGGCGAGCTGACTGTGCAGGCGCCGGACGAGATCAGCGAACTGCTGGCGCCGTGGTTGCCGGAAGAAGCCGGCAACACTAGCCGTTTGCAGGGGCAACTGAGCGAAATCCTTGCCACCGAAGGCTATTTTTCGCCGGAATTCAATTTCACTGAAAACGATGATGGCCTGACGCTGAACCTCGATCCCGGGCCACGAACGACCATCGCCAGCGTCAATGTCACGGTCGACGGGAAAATTGAGCCAAAAACGAAATCGGACCTCATCGCCGGCTGGGGCCTGCCAGTCGGCCAGCCCTTCCGGCAAGCCGACTGGAACGACGCCAAGCAGCAGATCCTCGCCGACCTGCTGGCTGTCGAACACGCCGACGCCAAACTGGTCGACAGCGAAGCCAGCATCGACGCCGAAACGCACCGCGCCGACCTGCAAGCCCATTACGACGCCGGCCCGCGCTACCGTTTCGGCAGCATTCGCGTCGAGGGCCTGGAAAACTACCCGCCCGACCTCATCGCGCGCTACAACCGCGCCGTGCAGCCCGGCCAGCCCTACCGCGAAGACCGGCTCAACGCGCTGCAGGGCACGCTGCAAGCTACGCCCTACTTTTCCTCGGTGCAGACCACGCTCGACCGCGAGGCGGCCGTGGTCAATGAGGACGGCACGGCGACGGCGCCCGTCCTCGTCCGCGTCCGCGAGCGTTCGCCGCACCGTGTTTCCTTCGGCGCCGGCGCCAGTTCCAACACCGGTGCCCGCGTCGAGGTGAACTACCACACGCCCAACCTGCTCGGCCGCGGCTGGGCGCTCGATAGCGGCCTGCGTTTCGAGCAGAAAAGACAGACCGCCTACAGCGACGTCTTCCTGCCGCCCGACGAGCGCAACCGCCGGCACAGCGTCGGCATCATGGCCGAAGCGGCCAACATCCAGGGCCTCAAAACCGAGCGCTACGCCTTTGGCGCGCAGACCGTGCAGCAACGCGGCATCGTCGAACAGCGGCTGTCGCTCAACTGGCAGGAGGAAAAGCGCGAAGCCAGCGGCGCCAGCCCGCAAACGGCGCGGGCGCTGGTCCCCAACGGCGTGTGGACCTGGCGCCACATCGACAACCTGCTCGACCCGCGTGACGGCACCGTCATCCAGGTCCAGATCGGCGGCGGCGCCAAGGCCGCGCTCTCCGACCAGAACTTCATCCGCCTGCACAGCCGCGTCCAGCACTACATCCCGCTCGGCCGCGCCGACACGCTCAATCTGCGCGGCGAAATCGGTTACACCTTCGCCGATTCGCGCCAGCACATCCCGCAGGATTACCTGTTCCGCACCGGCGGCGCCGGTTCGGTGCGCGGCTACGCCTACCAGAGCCTCGGCGTCCGCGAAGGCAGCGCCATCGTCGGCGGCCGCTACCTGGCCATCGCCAGCGCCGAATTCACTCACTGGCTCGACGAAAGCTGGGGCATCGCCGCCTTCGTCGACGCCGGCGATGCGGTCGATTCCCTGCAGGACATCCGCCTCGCCGTCGGCGCCGGCCTTGGCGCCCGCTGGCGCAGCCCGGCCGGGCCGATTGGCGTCGATCTGGCCTACGGCGAACGCAACCAGGAAGTGCACCTGCACTTCTCGCTGGCCATCCCGTTCTGACATGAATCGCCGCCCCCGCCTGTTCTCCCTCCTCCTCGCCAGCGCCACCGTCATCGGCGGACTCGGCTGGCTGACGACCAGCGAAAGCGGTCTGCAAACCGCCATCGGCCTGGCCCAAAGCGCTACCGCCGGCCAGTTGCAGATCGAACAAGCCAGCGGCCGCCTGCTCGGCAACATGGACATCGGCCAACTGCGCTGGCAAGGCGCCAAGCAGCAAATCGAGGCAAAGCAAATCCACCTCGACTGGACGCCGTCAGCGCTCCTGCACGGCAGTCTGGACATCGCCGAACTGAGCATCGCCGCCCTGAACATCGTCACCACCCCGAGCGACACGCCGACGCCGCCACCGACCGATCTGCAGTTGCCTGTCACGGTCAACGCGAAAAAAGTCGCAATTTTGAAATTGAGCATCGGCGACGGCTTCACCGCCACCGACCTCGCCGCCAGCTTCAGCAGCGACGGTCGCCAGCACCAGCTTGCAGACGTCCATGCCCTGACCGGCGGCATCGCCATCACGGGCAGCGCCAGCCTCGACGGCCTCGCCCCCATGCCGCTCGCCGCCAGCGCCGAGATTTCCGGCCAGCTCGACGAGCGCCCACTTGCCCTGGCGCTGACCGCCAACGGCCCGCTCGAGCGCATCGCGCTGACCGCCGTCGCCACCCAAGGCGTCGCCGGCACGGCCGAGGTCGCGCTCACGCCGTTCGCCGACGCCGCTTTCGCCAGCGCCCGACTCCTGCTTGAAGACATCGACCCGGCCACCTGGCAGCCCGGCGCGCCGCAGGCACGGCTCAGCATCACCGCCGACATCGCGCCGCAAGGCGATGGCATCGTCGGTAGCTTCGGTCTGACCAACCACCAGCCCGGCCCCCTCGACCGCCAGCGCCTGCCGCTCGCCACGCTGGCCGGCACCGTCGACTGGCAGGGCAGCAGCGCCAAATTCGCCACCCTGCATGCAGCCCTGCCCGGCAGCAGCGAACTCGACGGCAGCGGCGAGTGGCGCGACGGCGCCCTGAAACTGGCGCTGACCGCCAGCCGACTCGACGCTGCGCAAATCGTCTCAACGCTACGGTCAACCCGATTAAACGGCCCAATTTCAAGTCAGCTCGGCGCCGACCGCCAGCAACTCAAGCTCGACCTCAAGGATGCCACCTACGCCCTGCTCGCTGAGGCCAGCCACGCCGACCAGCGCATCGACCTGCCGCAACTGCAACTCTCCGCTGGCGATGCCCGCCTGAGCGCCAAGGCCGAACTCGACCTCAAAACGCCGCGCGCCTTCACGGCCGAAGGCGAACTGCAACGATTCGACCCGAGCCGCTTCGCCAAAGTACCGGCGGCGCAAATCAATGCCAGCTTCAAGGCCGCCGGCCGGCTCGACCCACGGGCTGTGGTCGACGCCAGCTTCACGCTAAAAGACAGCCGGGTCGCCAACCAGCCGCTGAGCGGCCAGGGCAAGCTCGCCATCGCCTGGCCACGCATTCCTGGCATCGATATCCAGCTCGTTTCCGGCGCCAACCACCTGACGGCCAAGGGGTCTTTCGGCCAGCCCGGCGACACCGTGGTCGTCGACCTCGACGCCCAGCAACTCGCCGCCTACGGCCTCGACGGCGGCATCACCGGCCGGCTCGATCTGACCGGCTCGGCGCAACAACCGAAAATCGCCGGCCAGTTGAACGCCGCCAAAATCGGCAAACCCGGCGTCGCCCGCCTCACCGGCCTCAGCCTGAAGGCCGACGGCGGCGGCGAGCTTGGCTCGCCGCTAAGCCTCGATCTCGCCATCGCCGCCCTCGACACCCCGGACCAGCCCGGCCTGCTGCGCAACATCCGCCTGCACGGCGCCGGCACCAACCAGGCGCACAGCCTGACGGCCAGCGCCGAGGTGGCCGGCAAGAATCTGCTGAGCATGGCCGTCGACGGCGGTTTGAGCAGCAACTTCAGCCAGTGGCAAGGCCGCCTGCTCGAAGCAAAAATGAACAGCACCGACAAGTCGCGCAATTTCCACCTTGCCGCGCCGGCCCCGATCAAGCTGGCCGGCGCTGGCTGGAACTTTGGCCCGGCCCAGTTCGTCGGCGATCCGCTCGACTGGCAAGCCACGCTGCAAGCGGGCGCCGACGCCAGACACCTGCACGCCACGCTAAGCGCCAAGGGCAGCCGGATCGGCCGGGTCGATGGCGAACTCAACGCCGCCATGCTCGGCGCCTGGTCGCTCGACCAGCAGGCACGCTGGCAAGGCCGGCTCAAAACCGACATCGCCGACCTCGGCTGGCTGGCCGAGCTGATCGGCGACGGCTGGCAGAGCGAGGGCCGCCTCAACGGCGAACTGCAACTGGCCGGGACGCCCGCCGTGCCGCTGAGCAGCGGCCGTTTCCGCGGCGAGAACCTGGCCCTGCGCCTGCCCGCACAAGGCCTCAACCTGGCGCGCGGCGAACTCGATGTCGATCTGCGCGACAACCTGCTGCACATCAACCGCCTCGGCTTCGACAGCCTGCTCCGGCCCATGCCCCGGGCGATCCGCCTCGAGGCGCGTGACGACCTGACGGCACTAACGGCCAAGCCGGGGCGACTTGAAATTTCGGGCGAAATTCGGGTTGACCGTGGAAGTGCCGGCGAAAACGCCTTCCTCGACATCAAACTCGACCGCCTCGGCGCTTTCCAGCTCCCCGACCAGTGGGTCGCCGTTTCCGGCAACGGCCGGCTCAGCCTCAAAGACGGCACGCTCGGCGCCGTCGGCAAACTGGCCGTCGATGCCGGCTACTGGCAACTCGCCCCCAGCGGCACGCCGCGACTGTCCGACGACGTCGTGGTCAAGCGCCCGGGCAGTAAAAAGCCGGCGGCCAGCCTGCGCCCGAAACTCGAGCTCGACGTCAGCACCGACCTTGGCCGCAATTTCCTGTTCAACGGCGCCGGCCTGTCCAGCCGACTGGTCGGTGATATCCGCATAACCGCCCATGGCCGCGACCTGCCGCGGGCCAGCGGCACGATCCGGGCGCGCAGCGGCCGCTACGAAGCCTATGGTCAGAAACTGGAGATCGAACGCGGCATCCTGAGTTTCAATGGCCTGCTCGACAATCCCGGCCTCGACGTCCGCGCCGTGCGCAAGGGGCTATCGGTCGAACCCGGCGTGCAGATCAGCGGCTCGGCGCAACGGCCGGTCATCAAGCTGATCTCCGACCCGGAACTGCCCGATGCCGAAAAACTCGCCTGGCTGGTCCTTGGCCACGGCCCGGAACAGATGGGTGCCGGCGACGCGACGCTGCTTTTCTCGGCAGCCGGCGGCCTGCTCGGCAACGATTCGGGGAATGTTGTCCAGCAGTTGAAAAAGACCTTTGGATTCGACGAATTCGGCCTTCGTCAGGGCAATATCGGCGACACCGGCGGGCGTCAGCCAGTCAGTCGGGTGGCCGGCGGCAACAGCATCAGCACAGCCGGGACGACCGGCCAGCAGATCCTCAGCGTCGGCAAACGCCTGACGTCAAACGCGCTTGTTTCCTACGAGCAGACGCTGGGTCGTGCCGAAGGCATCGTCAAGCTCACCGTCAACCTGACCCGACAAATCGCTGTCATTGGCCGCGCCGGCAGCGACAACGCGCTGGACATCTTCTACACGCTGACCTTCGGGCGCACAGAAGAAAAGCCCGTCGTCAAGAAGGACTGACGCGAGATAGCGCGCGATCATGCTGCGACGATCCGCGGCCGCGCCGGCCTGGCCTTGGCGGCAAGTTGCGTCAGGCGATTGATCTCGGCCTTCAGGGCCACCTGCTGACCGGCCGTGATCATGCGCTGGCCGTTATGCCACTCGTACGCCACATCGTTGCTGGCGATGCCCAGTTCGTGGAGCGCCTTGGCCATTTCGCGCCAGTCATGGCGCTCGACATGTCGCCCATCGCTCAGTTCGGCGACAAATTCACTTTTGAAAAACGCTACGTTTGCAGTAATTGCCATGACTGAATCCTCCATGGCTCCAAGTTAACGCCCTCCCTTTTTTGGGCCAGTGACATATTTCACGCTCGGTATCAATGAGCCCGAAGATGCCCCGTCCACTTGCCGATCATGCCCAGCAATTCGGGATGATTGATCGGCTTGGCGAGGAAATCGTCCATCCCGGACAGCGTGCAGCGTTGCTGATCTTCGGCAAATGCCGCGGCGCTCAACGCGACGATGGGCCGGTGCGGCAAACCCCTTTCACTCTCCCACTCACGAATCAGGCGGGTCGCCTCCAGACCGTCCATGATCGGCATCTGGACGTCCATCAGAATCAGATCCGGACGCAGGCCGCTGGTAATGGCGTTGAGTGCTTCCAGGCCATTCTCGGCGTTGTCGACAGCGAAGCCCTGTTTCTGGAGCATGGCGCTGACCACTTTCCGGTTCACCAGGTTGTCCTCGGCGACCAGCACCCGACACAGCGGGCTGGATGCCGGCTCGGCCAGCGCCTCCGGGCTCTGGCCGCGAGGCGACTGACGGCGCTCCTCGCCGGCCCCGACGATCCCGGCGCGAATCCGGAACCAGAAGCGTGCCCCCAGCCCGGCCTGGCTCTCGACGCCGACTTCGCCGCCCATCATTTCGGCCAACCGGCGGACGATGGACAGGCCGAGGCCGGTGCCGCCAAATTCGCGGGTGGTCGAACTGTCGGCCTGCATAAAGGGCTGGAATAGCTGTGACTGCTGGCCGGACGTAATACCGATGCCGCTGTCACGAACGGAAAATTCGAGGATCGCCCCGCGCTCGTCACGACTGATCTCGGCCGCCTCGACATCGACAAAACCCTGCGCCGTGAATTTGACGGCGTTGCTGACCAGATTCGACAACATCTGGCGCAGCCGGATCGGGTCAGCCCGGTAGCGCGCGCCAGCATCGCCCCGCCAGCTGGCACGAACCTCGAGCGCCTTGTCATGGACCGGCCCGGAAAAAAGCATGACGGTTTCGTCGACGAGCTGTTTCGGGTCGAAGACGGCATCGGACAACGCCAGCTTGCCGGCCTCGATCTTGGAAAGGTCGAGCACATCGTTGAGCAGGGCCATCAGGGTCTGGCCGGAATTGAGGATGGTGCGCGCATAATCATTGCGCTCTTCAATCGCCACCCCAGGCATCAACAGCAGTTGCGCCATGCCCAGGATGCCGTTCATCGGTGTGCGGATTTCATGCGACATCATGGCCAGGAAGCTGCTCTTGGCCTGGTTGGCCGCCTCGGCCGCCTCCTTGGCGGCGTAAAGCTCGGTCACGTCGATACGAAAACCGACCGTGAAACCTTCCGGCGTCCGCCGCTCGAGAATCCGCAGCCAGCGGCCGTCATCAAGCTGCTGAATGATCTCCGTATTGCCGCTGCGATGCGCCGCCAGACGTTCGGCGACCCATTCGTCAACCCGGCCGATGGCTTCCTGGTACTGCCCACGTTCAGCACCTTTCCGGATAATCTCCTCAAACGCTTTGCCGCGAACGAGCAGATCAGCCGAGCTCAGGTAGTACTGGCGATACTGCTCGTTGAAATAGGCCAGACGGTCGTCCTGGTCGTAAATGACGAAGGCCTCGCCGATGGTATCGACGGCCGAAGCGAGCATGGCCTGGCTATCGTGCAGGCGCCTGCCCATGTCAGCCCGCAGAGCCAGCGAACGGAAAAGAAACAGCATGAAGGCGACGAATACGATGCTGACCCCGGCCGCCGAACTCAAGACGACCCGGCGATGGCTGAAGAAGGGTGTCAGCACCTGTTCGACAGCATGCCCGATGACAAAACTCAGGCCGTAGGCCGGCAGCCGGTAAAAGCCGTAGATCCGCTCGACGCCGTCCACCTGGGCCACTCGCTTGAAGCTTCCCGAAAGTGGGGCATCGGCCTGGAGATAGGGCGCCCCGACAATCTTCAAACCCATGGCGCCTGAGAAATCCGGTTCGCGCGCGATGACTTCGCCGCTATCGGCGACGACGGTACTGGTCGCGTCCCGGGCAATTTTTTCGCTATAGGCGGCGACCGAACCGGGACTGACCGAAGCGACCAGAACCCCGCGCAAGCGTCCGTCAATGATGATCGGCCGGGTGAACTGGATCGACCATTTGCCGGATACCTTGCCCTTGACCGGCTTGCTGATGAAAAGCCGGTCGCGGCCATCCAGATGCACGCGAAAATGCTCGCGCTCGCCAAGAAAGACGCGATCCGTGGCGACCGCCAGATTGGAGTACGCCATCCAGCCATCGGCGTCGATGACGGCAACCTGAAAGGCAATGTCGTCCATGTATTGCTGGCGACGTTTTATCTGCTCGGCAAAGCGCTCGGGGTGTCCGTCCCAATGGGTGCGCAGGTCAAGCAGCATCTGATCGAGGCGCTTGATGGCAGAAAACACACTCTCGGCAAAGGCCTGGGACTGAAAGCGGGTCGAATTCTCGACCTCGCGCAGATAACCGGCCCGGCTACGGTCCAGTTCATACCAGACCATCGCCCACACCAGCCCCAGGCCGAACACCAGCATCAGCCAGAGTTGCGGCCGGAGTGACAAAGCAGAGTATTTTTTTCCAGGAATTTCGCTCACCACCGGGTGCAGTCCGTCGCTCTATCTGACCAGGCAGGCAAACCGCGCCGCGCCGGCAGATAAATAAGGAGCGCGATGCTCGCCTCGACCATGACCAAAGTCAATAGTCGACTAGCTCAATCGGCACTGAACAACAGGCTTAGCGATCATCTCCAGGCTGGCGACGCTTGCCGCGCGAATCATCCTTGCGTTCGCCATGTGGGCGCTCCTCGCGCCGCATCTGGCCGGGCTGTGCTGCCGGGGCCGCGGCCGGCGCCATGGCCGGAGCGGGCCGGCTTTCCTGACGCTGGACACTGCCCTGCTCGTGACGGATGCCCGGGTTGACCTCGGGTTGGTGCCCGCCCTCGCGCTGTTCGTAGCGGGAACGATGTTCGCGCTCAGGAGGCGGAGTTGGCCGGGAATCGCCGCCCCACTCGCGACGCGGTGGCGTGTTGTCGCGCTCGTAGCGCGGCGCGGGCTGCACATCGATGCGCGGCGCCGGGCGCGGGCGGTGGTCCTGCTCCCAGCGGCCACCCGACTGGCGCCAGTGATCGCCGTTGCGTTCCCAGCGATGCGGCACCCACACATGGCCGTGGCGTGGTGCTTCCCAACGCCCGGGGAACCACTCATAGCGGGCGCCGCCCCAGCCCCAGTAGCCGGATATCCAGACGTAGTCGGCGTAAGGTGCGTAGCCCGGGTATTCGTGGCGGGGTGGCGGTGGCGCAACGCGCACCGGGCGGTCGTAATAGGGGTCGGGCGTCACGACACAGCCCGTGGTCAATACCGTGGCGGCCAGCAGCGCGGCTGGCAGAAATCTGTTTTTGCTCATCTTTTTACTCCTTGCTGGTTGGGACCCCGCCCGGCGCCGTCCGGTTCAATGCGGCTTGAGGCCGAGGCGCGCCCGCACCAGCACGATGAGGTCGTCGACGTAGGTAAACACCACGGGGATGACGAGCAGGCTCAGGAAGGTCGAGGTGATCAGGCCGCCGATGACGACGATGGCCATCGGGGCGCGGAAGCTCGGGTCGGTGCCGATGCCCAGGGCAATGGGCATCATGCCGGCGCCCATGGCGACGGTGGTCATGACGATGGGCCGGGCCCGCTTGCGGCAGGCGTCGAGCAGCGCATGCCAGCGATCCAGCCCATGCTCGCGACGGGCCAGCACGACGTAATCGATGAGCAGGATGGAGTTCTTGGTGGCGATGCCCATGAGCATGATGAGGCCGATCATCGACGGCATCGACAACGCCGTGTGCGTCACGAACAGGGCCAGGAAAGCGCCCGGCACGGAGAGCACGAGGGCAGCGAGGATGGTCACCGGCTGGACGAAATCCTTGAAGAGCAAAACCAGCACGATGTAGATGCAGAGCACGCCGGTGGCCATGGCCAGGGCGAAGCTGGCGAACAGTTCGCCCATCGCCTCGGCATCGCCGACCGTGGTCTGGATGACGCCGGGCGGCAGCTTGGTCAGGCTCGGCAGCTTGAGCGCATTGGCCTCGACTTCGCCGAGCGGCTGGCCGTTGAGCTCGATTTCGAAATTGATGTTGCGCAGGCGGTCATAGCGGTCGATCTCGGCCGGACCGCCGGCAATGCTCAGCGTGGCCACGTTGGCGAGCATGACCGGGCCGTGCTTGCCGGGCACGGTCAGGCGTTCGAGCAGGGCGAGGTCGGTGCGCGCTTCAGGCGGCAGCTTGACGACGATGGGCACCTGGCGCTGGGTCAGGTTGAGCTTGGCCAGGCCCTGGTCGTAGTCGCCGGCCGTGGCGATGCGCAGCGTGTCGGCGATGGCGGCCGAGGTCACGCCGAGGTCGGCCATGCGGGCGAAATCGGGGCGGATGACCAGTTCCGGACGGACCAGGCTGGCCGTCGTCGTGATGTTGCCGATGCCGGGGATGGTGCGCAGGTCGCGCTCGACGAGGCGGGCGTGTTCGGACAGCAACGGGCCGTTTTCGCTGGCCAGGACGAGGACGTACTTGGCGTTGCCGGAGGCCAGGCCGACCTTGATCTGGGCGCCGGGGATGACTGTCAGCGCCTCGCGCAACTGGTCCTCGATGACCAGTTTACTGGTCCCCGAACGCTCGCTGCGCGGGGTCAGGTTGAGGGTCAGCGTGGACTTGCGGACCTCGGCGGCACCGGCCGCGGCGAACGGATCGCTGCCGGCCTTGCCTCCGCCAACCGCGGTGTAGACGAGCTTGACGTGCTGGTTGGCCTCGGCAATGTGGCGCGCCTGTTCGGCAACGGCGACCGATTCCTTGAGCGTCGCGCCGGGCGGCAGGGAGAGGTAGATCTGCGTTTGCGACACGTCGTCGGCCGGGACGAAGCCGGTCGGCAACAGGGGGACGAGCATGAAGGAGCCGACGAAGAAGACCGCAGTCGCGAGCAGGGTCATGATGCGGTGCTTGAGGCACCACGTCGCCCAGCCTTCGTAGTATTTCAACCAGCGCGGCATCGGTTCGTCGTGCGTGACTGGGCGCAGGATGTAGGCGGCCATCATCGGCGTCAGCATGCGGGCGACGACGAGCGAGAAGAAGACGGCAACGGCAGCGGTCCACCCGAATTGCACAAAAAATTTGCCGGCGATGCCGCCCATGAAGGCGGTCGGCAGGAAGACGGCGATCAGCGTGAAGGTGGTGGCGATGACGGCCAGACCGATTTCGTCAGCCGCTTCCATGGCCGCCTGGTAGGGCGTTTTGCCCATGCGCAGGTGGCGCATGATGTTTTCGATTTCGACGATGGCGTCATCGACCAGGATACCGACCACCAGCGACATCGAGAGCAGGGTCACGACATTGAGCGTGAAGCCCATGAGGTACATCACGGCGAAGGTCGGGATGGCCGACAGCGGCAAGGCCGCGGCCGAAACGAAGGTGGCCCGGCCATCGCGCAGGAAGAGCCAGACGACGAGCACGGCGAGCAGCGCACCTTCGACCAGCAGCTTCATCGAGCCTTCATAGTTTTCGATGACGGGATCGACGAAATTGAAGGCTTCGGTAATTTCGATGTCGGGATGCGCGGCCTTGAGCTTGTCGAGGACGACCTTGACGCTGTCGGCCACCTCGACCTCGCCGGCGCCCTTGCTGCGCGTGATCTCGAAGCCGACGACCGGTTTGCCGTTGAGCAAAGCGGCGGTGCGCTGTTCACCGACGGTATCGCTGATCGTCGCCACCTGGTCGAGGCGTATGCGCCGGCCGTCGGAGAGCACGATATCCATGGCGCCCAGTTCATCGGCGCGCTGCACGGTGGCGATGGTGCGCACCGATTGTTCGATGCCGCCGACGTCGGCCCGGCCGCCCGAGGCGTCCTGCTGGATCTGCTTGAGCTGGCGCGAAATGTCGGCGGCCGTCACGTTGAGCGCCAGCATTTTTGCCGGATCGAGTTCGATGCGGATTTCGCGCGCCACACCGCCGACCCGCGACACGGCACCAACGCCGCGCGCCGAGAGGATGGCCTTGCTGACGGTGTTATCGACGAACCACGACAGCGCCTCGTCGTCCATCCGGCTCGACGCCACGGTGTAGGTCAGGATCGGTGCGCCGGAGACGTTCATCTTGCTGATCACCGGGTCGCGCAGGTCACCCGGCAGGTCGGAGCGGATGCGCGAGACGGCATCGCGCACGTCGTCGACCGCTTCCTGCAGCGGCTTTTCGAGGCGGAACTCGACCGTCACGGTCGCCGTGCCGTCCTGCGCCTTGGTGTAAATGTGCTTGATGCCCTGCAGGGTCGCCACCGAATTCTCGATCTTGCGCGCCACTTCGGTTTCCATCTGGGCTGGCGCCGCGCCGGGCAGGCTGGCGGTGACGATCACCATGGGCAGTTCGATGTCCATGAACTGCTGGATCTTCATGGCCTTGAAGCCCATGATGCCAGCCAGCGTCAGGAGGACGAAAAGCAGGATGGCCGGCGTCGGATTGCGGATCGACCACGACGAAACGTTCAGCACGGCACGCCCTCGCTGGCCATTCCCACGGTCAACCGGAAAAAAAGGCTCATTTTGAAATCCCATCCACCACCTTGACGACGTCGCCATCGGCCAGGAAGCCGGCGCCGGTCGCCACCACGCGCGCCTCGGGGGCCAGCCCGGCAACGATTTCGACGCGCTCGCCGACGCGACGGCCAAGTTCGACCTTGGCCTGCGCCACGCGATCCTCGCCTTCCATGCGGAAGACGTAGGCAAAGCCTTCGCGCAGCACCACCGCCCCTTGCGGCAGGGTCAGCGCCGGGCTTTGCGCCAGCGCGAACTCACCACGCGCGAACATGCCGGCCCGCACCGCCGACGTCGCCGGCAGATCGACATAAACCAGCCCGTTGCGCGTTTGCGGATCGACGCTCGGCGATACGGCGCGCACCGTGCCCTTGACCGTCTCGCCGCCCGGCGCAGTAAGAACCGCCACGACGCCGGCCTTGACCTTGCCGAGATCGGCCGACGGCACTTCGGCCCGCCATTCCAGCCGGCCGCCGCGGATCAGGCGAAACAGCTCCTGCCCGTTCTGGGTCAGCGAACCGACCGTCGCGCTGCGCGCCGAAATCACGCCATCGTCGGGCGCCAGCACGCCGGTCTTGGCCATCTTGAGATCGGCCGCTTGCTGCCGGGCGCGGGCCGCGGCCAGCCTGGCCTGCGCCGTGTTCTGCGCCGTCTGGTACTGGGTGTTCAGTTGCGAGCTGTAGAAGCCCTTTTCCTTGAGCTCCTTCGCCCGCTCGGCATTGCCTTTGGCCTCGGCGGCGCTGGCTTCGAGTTCAGCCACCGACGCCTGCGCCTCTGCCTGTTCGCTGGCCACGGTATCGCTGGCGATGCGCGCCAGCACCTGACCCTTTTTGACCTTGTCGCCAACCTGGACGCGTACTTCTGTAATCCGGTAATTGGCGATCTCGGCGCCGATCACGGCTTCCTGCCAGGCGACGACGTTGCCGTTCGCCGGCAACACCAGCGGCCAGTCGAGTTTCTGCGGGGAGGTCAGGCTGACGGTCAGCGCCGGTCGGCTCGTCGCCTTGGCCGGATCGGCGGCCGGCGCCGGCGTGGCGCCATCCGGACGCGACATGAAATAGGCAGCGCCGACAACGACGGCCGCGATGGGCAGCACCACGCGGAGCTTGCGCCCGGCAAGCGGGCCAGAAGAGTTATTTTTCATGCGAAAACCTGTGTCGACCGCAGCAATCCGGGAATGATACCTTGCCTCGCCGGCATGTCAGCCAATTAATGACCCCAAGGTCATCAAGGCTTTGCCAGCTGCTCCCGAGCCTGTTCTGCGGTGGCGCTGAGGCGGGCGGCGATCTGGCGTTTTTCCAGCGCCTCGCCCAGTTTCATGCGCAGGAAGGTGCTCGAGGTGTAGCGCGTCACGTCGTGGTAATGCCGGTCGACGACGCCCTTGACCATGGCGATGTAGTCGTCGATCAACTCGGGCAGGATGCTGAAACGGTCGTAATTGACGATGGCGTTGACCTTGTGGCCGATGGGCGCCAGGGCGGACTCGACCGCCGTCTCGATGCGCCCGATGTCATCGGCGCTGCGCACGTTGAGCCCTGAGAAATCAAGGAAAAACAGGTTTTGTCCGGCGTCGTAAGTCAGGCGCTCGGCCATCGGCACCTCAAGCATTTCCGGCCGGATGCCCATCGGCTCGTCGCGGAAGATGCGGGCATCCATCAAGGCCGGCTCGCCGTTGATGATCGGGCGAAAAGCCATGCGCGCGAGGATGTCCTTTTGCAGATCGACGCCCGGCGCGATTTCGGTCAGTTCCAGCCCGGCCGCCGTCAGCTTGAAAACGCAGCGCTCGGTGATGTAGATGACTTCCTTGCCACGCCGCGCTGCCTCGGGGCCGCTGAAGGTGCGGTGCTCGACTTCATCGACGAACTTGATGGCCTTGCCGTCTTCCAAAATTCGCAGTTTTTCCCCGTCGACCGTGACATCGAGGTTGCCGGCCGTGAAAGTGCCGACAAAAACGACCTTCTTGGCGCTCTGCGAAATGTTGATGAAACCGCCCGCCCCGGCCAGCCGCGGGCCAAACTTGGAGACGTTGAGATTGCCCTGCTTGTCGGCCTGGGCCAGCCCGAGGAAGGTGATATCCAGCCCGCCGCCGTCGTAGAAATCGAACTGGCTGGGCTGGTCGATGATGGCCTGGGCGTTGGTCGCCGCGCCGAAACTCAGGCCGCCGGCCGGCACGCCGCCGATGACGCCGGGTTCGGCGGTCAGCGTCAGCAGATCGATGATGCGTTCCTCGGTGGCGACGTTGGCAACGCCTTCCGGCATGCCGATGCCGAGATTGACCACGGCGTTGGCCTTGAGCTCCATGGCCGCCCGCCGGGCGATGATCTTGCGCTCGCTCATCGGCATCGGCGCGATGGCCGACATCGGCACCTTGATTTCGCCGGCGAAGGCCGCGCTGTACGGCTCGATGAAGGTCTGCATGTGGTATTCCGGCTTTTCGGCAACCACCACGCAATCGACCAGAATGCCCGGCACCTTGACCTGCCGCGGGTTCAGCGTGCCGCGCTCGGCGATGCGCTCGACCTGGGCAATGACGATGCCCCCCGAATTGCGCGCCGCCATGGCGATTGCCTGCGCCTCCAGCGTCAGCGCCTCGCGCTCCATGGTGATGTTGCCGTCCGGATCAGCCGTCGTGCCACGGATGATGCCGACGTGGATAGGGAAGGCCTTGTAGAACAGGTACTCCTCGCCGTCGATTTCCATGATGCGGACCAGATCGGCCGTCGTTTTGTCGTTGAGCTTGCCGCCGCCGAAACGCGGATCGACGAAGGTGCCCAGCCCGATGCGCGTGATCGTTCCCGGCTTGCCCGCCGCGATGTCGCGGAACAGATGCGTGATGACACCCTGCGGCAGGTTGTAGGCCGCGATGCGATTGCTCACCGCCAGTTCCTGCAGCTTGGGCACCAGCCCCCAGTGGCCGCCGATGACCTTGCCAACCAGGCCGTCATGGCCCAGATGGTTGAGGCCTCTATCCTTGCCATCGCCCTGCCCGGCCGCATAGACCAGGGTCAGGTTGCGCGGGCTGCCTTGGCCATGAATGTCCGCCGCCTGGCTCTCGAGAAAACGCTGCTCGAGCGCCACGGCGATGTTCTCGGCAAAGCCGATGCCGACGAAACCACCCGTCGCCACCGTGTCGCCATCGCGAATCAGGCGCACGGCGTCGCGGGCGGAAACCACCTTGCCGGCGTCACTCGCCCGCAAGGCCGCGGTCATCGGGTGCTGGGGTGCCGTCACCTCAATTGGCCAGCGCGGCTTCGATTTCGGCGAAGGTGCTGGCCAGCTCGAAACCGAGCACCGGCACGCCAAGCTGGCGGCCAATGTTGGTTGCCGAAAATACGCCACGGACGCGCGGCAGACCGGTCGCCGCATCGACGTCCTCGACCAGGATGTGCTGGCGGCCGAGACGTTTCAGGGCATCAAGAATATCCACCACGCGCACGTTGAGGACTTCCTTCAAATACAGCGTATCAACCGCGCTGATCGGCGTCATGAGCTCGGCCACCTTCAATTCGTCGCGCTTGCAGCCGCGCGCTGCCGCCACCTGCATCGGCTTCTCGCCGAGGATGTCGCGGGCGGTAATCAGGCCTTCCAGCCGGTCGTCGGCCGACGTCACCATGAGCAGACGAACGCCGCGCGCGATCATCTGCGCATTGGCCTCGACCACCGAGGCATCGGGGCCGATGACGACCACGCTGACCCGCAGAAAATCGGTCATCGCCTCGATAGCCGGCGAATCGGCAGCAATCACGTTGTATCCGGCAGCACTCAGCGTGATGTTCCTGGAAATCTTGTGCGTTTGCACCTTGGGTACCAAACTCATGTCTCGATCCTCCATCCGTTATTGTTTTGCGACCAAACCTCTGTTGCGTCAGCGATAACCTGACACGCGAAGTATTCGGCGATTCGGATGGCAATACAAGCACCCCGAGGGAAAACCCTAACCCGGGGCACAATTGAAAAAAGCCTGACGAATCAGGCCTTTTCAGGAATCGATGGTGGAGAGGATGAGGATCGAACTCACGACCTCCTGATTGCGAACCAGGCGCTCTCCCAACTGAGCTACCCCCCCAACGTGGGGCGATTCTAGCGCACTCCAATTTTCATATCAAAGTGCTTTGTGGGCGCGGCGAAGCTGCCGGGCGGAATTTCAATTTTGGCCAATTTTTCCGGTTGACCGTGGAAGTGTGCTTTTAAGCCTGTCCAGCCCCCGCCACTGCACGGCGCAAGCGGTCGGCGACGGCGGCCCAGGCTGGTTCGTCGGGCAGGGCTTCGACAGCGATCAGGTCGACGCCGGCGTGGTCCATGTCGCGCAGGGCGGCGTAGAGGTCGTGGGCGTAGCCGACCGGGTCAGCCGGTAGCAGGCGCCAGGCGTGGGGCATGCCGGCATGCGGCGGCTGGTTGGTGCTGATGACGCCGCAGCGGTCGCCTTTGTGGCGCTGGGCGTTGATGAAATCGAGCAGGCGCTCGGACGACACCAGACGCATCGGCGTTTGCGGTGCGTAATGAGCGGCCAGCGAGCCGGAGACGCGTGGCGCGCCGGCGGCGGTTTCGATGGCCGGGCGACGGCCGAGGACGGCTTCGAGGTGGGCCGGGGCGATGTGCCCGGGACGGAGGACGACCGGCTCGCCGCGCGAACAATCGACAATGGTCGATTCGATGCCGACCTTGCACGGGCCGCCATCGAGAATGAGCGTAATCCGGTCACCGAGTTCTTCGCGGACGTGGTCGGCCGTGGTCGGGCTGATGCGCCCGAAGCGGTTGGCCGAGGGAGCGGCAATGCCGGCGTGCTCGCCAGCCGCCGCAGCGAACCGACGAAGCAGTTCGAGCGCCACCGGGTGACCGGGAACGCGCAGGCCGACGGTGTCCTGACCGCCGGTCACGGCATCCGGCACCCAAGCCTTCTTTTTCAGGATCAGCGTCAACGGGCCGGGCCAGAAGGCTTCCATGAGCTCCCAGGCGACAGCAGGAACCTGCTCGGCCCAATGGTCGACGGCGTCATGACCGGCGACATGGACGATCAGCGGGTGATCGGCCGGGCGGCCCTTGGCGGCAAAAATCTTGGCGACGGCGGCCGGGTTGGCGGCATCCGCCCCCAGGCCGTAAACCGTTTCCGTCGGGAAGGCGACCAGCTCGCCGGCGCGCAGCAACTCAACGGCGCGCGCGTAGTCCTGAGTCATCGGCGAAAGCGGGTCGGAGTGGCGGTCAAGGCTGGTCAGGCAGCGTCTTGGACAGCACTTTTTCGGTCTGGCTCTGGCGGAAACCGGCCAGCTTTTGCGCCACGGCGGCATCGCTCAAGGCCAGAATGGAAACAGCGAACAGGGCCGCATTGGTGGCACCGGCTTCGCCGACAGCAAAGGTGGCGACCGGAATGCCGCCGGGCATCTGGACCATGGAGAGCAGGGAGTCGAGACCCATCAGGTGCTTGGACGGCATCGGCACGCCGAGCACCGGCAGTTGCGTCTTGGCGGCGAGAACGCCAGCCAGGTGGGCGGCACCGCCGGCGGCGCCGATCAGCACCTTGATGCCGCGCTCGGCGGCGGTAGAGGCGTAGTCAAGCGCCTGATCGGGCGTGCGATGGGCCGACAGCACCTTGGCTTCGTAGGGAATATCGAGGTTCTTCAGGGCAACGGCGGCGGCGCGCATGATCGGCCAGTCGCTGTCCGAACCCATGACGATGCCAACGAGGGGCTTTGTGCTCATGTTGTAAATCCTTCTAGTAGGGATGGAAAGAGGCCTTAGTCAGCCAGCGCCGCTTTTCGTTCCGCAGCTTCGATGGTATTTGCCAGCAGCATGGTGATGGTCATCGGCCCGACACCGCCCGGCACCGGGGTGATCTGGCCGGCGACTTCGAGGCAGCTGGCAAAATCGACGTCGCCACATAGCTTGCCGTCCGGCAGGCGATTGATGCCGACATCGATGACGACGGCGCCCGGCTTGACCATGTCGCCGGTGACGAATTTCGGCTTGCCGACGGCGGCGACCAGAATATCGGCGCGGCTGGTGTGGAATTTCAGGTCCTTGGTGCGCGAGTTGCAAACGGTGACCGTCGCCCCGGCGTTGATCAACAGCAGCGCCATCGGCTTGCCGACGATGTTCGAACGGCCGATGACGACGGCTTCCTTGCCGGTCAGATCGACATTGCCCTTCTCGAACATCTTCATGACGCCGTAGGGCGTGCAGGGAATGAAGCGCGGATTGCCCTGGGCCAGCGCCCCGACGTTCTCGGCGTGGAAACCATCGACGTCCTTGTCGGCGGCAATCGCTTCGAGCACAGCTTCTTCATCGAAATGCTTCGGCAGCGGCAGTTGGACAAGGATGCCGTGGATGTTCGGATCGGCGTTCAGTTCGGCGATCTTGTCGAGCACCGTCGCCTGATCGACCGTGGCGTCGTAAGTAATCTTTTCGGAGTGCATGCCGATGGCCAGGCAGCCATTGACCTTGTTGCGGACATAGACCTCGGAAGCCGGGTCGGCCCCGACCAGAATGACCACCAGACCGGGTTTGTGCCCCTTGGCGGTGAGCGCCTCGACGCGTGCCTTGAAACCCTGGCGAAGTTCTTCGGCCAGCGCCTTGCCGTCAATAATTTGAGCTGTCATCGTCGCATCCAACTGAAAAGAAAAAGGGGAAAGGCGGAGGCCTTTCCCTTTGAATTGGCGCGTATTTTACCAGATTACGCGGCTGCAGTTTCCGCTTCGCCGACCGCTGCGCGACCAGCTTCAAAAGCCTGGCGATTCAACTTGACCAGTTTTTCACCCTTGCGCTGGAAGCGCTTGAGCACGCAGTCGAGCAAAACCTCGGCGCCAAACGGCAGGTGATCGGCAATAGCGCCAAGCATGACCGTGTTGCCGAGGCGGATGTCGCCGAGATTCTGCGCAATGGTCGTCGCATCGAAGGCGACAACCTTGTTGCCGGATTTCCTGATCTCGGCCAGCGGGTCTTCCGGGTAATCGAACAAGCCGAGTTCGACGACCGGCGGCACCAGTCTGGCCGTGTTCATCAGCGTAATGCCGCCCGGCTTGAGCATGTGCTGCCAGCGCATGGCTTCGGCCGACTCGAAGCCGAGAAGTACATCGGCCGTACCCGGTGTGATCTGTGGCGACAGGACGCGCTGGCCGAAACGCAGGTGCGACGAAACGACGCCACCACGCTGCGCCATGCCAGCGACTTCGGTTTTCTTGGCGTCGTGGCCGAGCGCGATGGCGGCCTCGGCGAGGATTTCGGTCGCCGTCATGACGCCCTGACCGCCGATGCCGACGACCAGAATATTGGTATTTTCGCTCATGCTGCGCAGCCTCCCTTGGTCACCAACTGGATCGGCGAAGTTTGCACATGATGGACGATGGCCTTCGGCGCACAGGGCTGGACGCACAAGCCGCAACCGGTGCACACTGAGGTTTCGATGCGCACGAAGGCCAGATCGACTTCGCGACCGCTCGGTTTGACCTCCTTGCCACGGCGCGTGACGTGGATGGCCGGGCAACCGACATCGATGCAATTGCCGCAGCCCGTGCACTTGTCGTCGATGACCTCGAACGGCTTGAGCTTGTGGTAATCCTTGACCAGCACGCAAGGCTGGTCGGTGATGATGACCGACACCTCGGGCACCTTGACCTCTTCGCGGATGGTTTTGAAGAGCACCGGCAATTCATACGGATTGACGACGTGAATGCGCTCATCCTTGACGCCCAGTGCACTGACCAGCTTGGCGAAATCGACACGCGGCGCTTCTTCGCCGTGGATGCCGTAGCCGTTGCCCGGATTGTTCTGGCCGCCCGTCATGCCGACGGCGCGGTTGTCGAGGAGCAAAACCGTGACGTTGCCCTTGTTGTAAACCATGTCGAGCAGACCCTGCATGCCCATGTGCAGGAAGGTCGAATCGCCGATCACGGCGACGATCCGCTTGTCCTTGTCGGCCTCGCCGCGGCCCTTGTCCATGCCCAGCGCGACGCCCATCGAGGCGCCCATCGAGACGCAGGTGTCGAGGGCGTTCCACGGGTGTCCTGCCCCCAGGGTGTAGCAGCCGATATCACCGGAGATATTGAGGTTGCGCACTTGCGACAGCGTGTAATAGACGCCGAGGTGCGGACAGGCGACGCACATCGTCGGCGGCCGCGGGAAGACCTGCATCGGAGCCAGCGCGGTCGTTTCCGTAACCGGCTCGCCGAGCAACCTGGCGATGGCCGGCTTGAGCACGTTCGGCGACAACTCGCCCTGCAGCGGCAGGATTTCCTTGCCGATAACCTTGATGCCTTGCGCCTTGAGTTCGGTTTCGACGAGCGGCTCGACTTCTTCGACGACGACAACCAGGTCGACCATGGCCGCCAGTTCGCGGCATTTCTCGAACGGCACCGGGCTGGAGAAGCCGAGCTTGAGAACCGGCGCGTTCGGGAAGGATTCCTTGACATGCATGTAGGCGGGGCCGGAGGCGATGAAGCCAACGCGCTTGTCGGAACCCTCTTCGATGAAATTGAGCTCGGAAGTTTCAGCCAGTTCGCGCAATTTGATATCGCGCGCGAACATCAGCGGGATGCGCTTGCCGGCATTGCCCGGCACCATGACGAAGCGGGCTGGTTCCTTCTTGAAACCGGCACCGACGTATTCGTTCCGCTCACCGACGGTGACCAGCGACTTGACGTGGTTGATCCGCGTTGTCATGCGCAGGATGACCGGGACCTGGAATTTTTCGGACAGCTCGTAGGCGTAGAGCGTCATCGCGTAGGCTTCCTGCGAATCGGCTGGTTCGAGCACCGGCACATGGGCGAAGCGGCCCCAGTAGCGGGAATCCTGTTCGTTCTGCGAGGATGACAGGCCGACGTCGTCGGCAATGGCGATGACCAGCCCGCCGACCACACCGGTCAGGGTAAGCGTCATCAGCGCATCGGAGGCGACGTTCATGCCGACATGCTTCATGCAGCAGAAGGAACGCGAGCCGGCGTAAGCGGCGCCGATGGCGACTTCCAGCGAGACCTTTTCATTGACCGACCACTCGGCATAGAGATCCGGGTAGCTCGAAATGACTTCGAGCATTTCGGTGGACGGTGTGCCGGGATAGGCGGCGGCGACCTTGACGCCCGCCTCCCAGACGGCGCGAGCGACTGCTTCGTTACCGGACATCAAAACCCGGCTTGCTGCGGGTACAGGCATGACTGCCGCCATGTCGACTCCTCGATCATTTGCACGAAAGCCACAAATTATAGGAGGGCATTTTTTGGACGACTTGATACAACGCAACTCATCAATTCATTTTTTTCGTGTCGTATCAGAATGCCATTGATGAACATCAAGGCCGGCGCCGCCCACCCGCGGAACAATCGATGCTCGCCAAAACGCCAGCCATGACCACCGCCATCCTCCTCGCCGAACCGCCCCCCGTTGCCGAAAGCCCGTTGCGCATTCCCGGCAACAAGGGCATCTGGGCCGGCATTACCTGCGAGTTCGTCGAATTCGCCGTGCTTTTCGCGGTGTACTTCATCGCCCGCGCCCATTTCCCGCAGGCCTTCCACGACGGCGCCCAACGCCTGTCGGTAGCCGCCGGCACGACCATTACGCTGCTCATGATCACGAGCAGCTACTTCATCGCCTGCTCGGTCAATGCCATCCGCCAGGACAAGCATCGCTCGGCCATCATCTGGCTGGTCGCCGGCCTGGTCGTCGCGCTCGGCTATCCGGTCACCAAGGCGCTCGAAATCGACTGGAATCTCGCGCACGGCATCAATGGTGAATCGGGCATTTTCTTCACCGTCTACTACTACCTGACCTTCACCCACCTCGTGCATGCTACCTGGGGCATCCTCGGCATTCTGTGGGTGCTCGCCCGGCTGAGTTTCCGCGGCTATTCGTCCGCGGACTATGCCGGCCTCGAGGCCCTGGCCTGCTACTGGCACGCTACCGACATCATCTGGCTGATCATCTTCCCGTTGTTCTACGTGCTGGCCTGAATGATGGATTTCAAAAATGACCATTTTTTCCGGTTGACCGTGGCATGGCTCGCGCTGGTCGCCCTGACGCTGGCCAGCCTCGGCCTCAGCGAATGGTTCCGCGAAGCGCGCTGGCTGCCGCTGCTCGTCGCTGCCATCATCTGGTTCAAGGGCGCGCTGGTCGCCCGCTGTTTCATCGAATCGCAGGTCGCCCACCCGTTCATTGCCCGCGTCCTCAAAGTATTCATCGCCGCTTCGCCGCTGGCCCTGATCGCCACCGCCTTCTTTGGCGGCACGCTGGCCCGCTGGGCCACGCTTTAACCCAAACCCCGCCGTTGTAAATCTGCAAAAAAACTCGCGGTACGTGCTCGCACGTATTGCACGATGCGAATATTGTTTTTACAATGCGAAACGCGAATTAGGGAAAGTACCGACTCGCGATCCGAGTCAGAAGCAGTTAAAGTAGTTTTGCTGAACAGGCAAAACAGAATGAAATTCAAACCCAGGAGACAAACCATGGCCGAACAACCGAACAATTTGCCTGACCCTGCCGATCTCGATCCGCAGGAAACCAAAGAATGGACTGACGCCCTCGACAGCGTCATCACCCAGGAAGGCGCCGACCGCGCTCACTTCCTGATCGAGAAGCTGATCGGCCAGGCCCGCGAAGACGGGATCGATCTGCCCTACTCGGCCAACACCGAATACATCAACACCATTCCGGCCGACCAGCAGCCCAAGTACCCGGGCAACCCGGACATGGAAATCAAGCTGCATTCGTATATCCGCTGGAACGCGATGGCCATGGTCGTCCGTGCCAACAAGGACACCAACGTCGGCGGCCACATTGCCTCCTTCGCCTCAGCCGCCGCCCTTTACGACGTCGGCTTTTCGCATTTCTGGCGCAGCATCAATGATCCGTCCGGCGGCGACCTGATCTTTTTCCAGGGCCATTCAGTTCCGGGTGTCTATTCCCGCGCCTTCATGCTCGGTCGCCTGACCGAGGAGCAGATGGACAACTTCCGCCAGGAAACCGGCGGCAAGGGCATTTCGTCCTACCCGCACCCCTGGCTGATGCCCGATTTCTGGCAGTTCCCCACCGTTTCCATGGGCCTCGGCCCGATCCAGGCCATTTATCAGGCCCGCTTCATGAAGTACCTCGACTCGCGCGGACTGGCCAAGGCCGGTGATCGCAAGGTCTGGGCCTTTTTGGGCGACGGCGAGACTGACGAAGTCGAATCCCTCGGCGCCATCGGCATGGCCGGTCGCGAGAAGCTCGACAATCTGATTTTCGTCATCAACTGCAACCTGCAGCGCCTCGACGGCCCGGTGCGTGGCAACGGCAAGATCATCCAGGAACTCGAATCCGAATTCCGCGGTGCTGGCTGGAATGTCATCAAGCTGGTCTGGGGCACCCACTGGGATGCGCTGTTTACCCGCGATAAGAAGGGCATCCTCAAGAAGCGCATGATGGAACTGTGCGACGGCGAGTACCAGACCTTCAAGGCCAAGAACGGCGCCTACGTTCGCGAGAATTTCTTCAACACGCCGGAACTCAAGGAACTGGTCGCCGACTGGACCGATGATGAAATCTGGCAACTGAACCGCGGCGGCCACGACATTTTCAAGATCTTCGCTGCCTACGACCGCGCCATCAAGACCAAGGGCGCCCCGACCCTGATCCTGGCCAAGACCATCAAGGGCTTCGGCATGGGCCAGGCCGGCGAAGCGATGAACACCTCGCACCAGCAGAAGAAGATGGACAAGGAGCAGATCGGCCGCTTCCGCGACCGCTTCAACCTGCCGGTGCCGGACGACCAGCTCTACGAACTGCCTTACCTCAAGTTCGCTGAAGATTCGGAAGAGCACAAGTACATGATGCAGCGTCGCGTCGACCTCGGCGGTTTCCTGCCGCAGCGCCGCCGCAAGGCCGAGCCGCTGGCCATTCCGTCGCTCGACAGCTTTGCCGCCCTGCTCAAGGCATCCGGCGAAGGCCGCGAGTTGTCCACGACGATGGCCATTGTCCGCATCATGAACATGATGTTGAAGGACAAGAACGTCGGCAAGAACGTCGTGCCCATCGTGCCGGACGAGTCGCGCACCTTCGGCATGGAAGGCATGTTCCGCTCGGTTGGCATCTGGAATCAGCAAGGCCAGAACTACGTTCCGGAAGACCATGACCAGCTCATGTTCTACAAGGAGTCGAAGACCGGCCAGGTGCTGCAGGAAGGCATCAACGAATCGGGCGCGATGAGCGACTGGATTGCTGCCGCCACCTCGTATTCCGTGCATAACGTCCAGACCATTCCGTTCTACATCTGCTACTCGATGTTCGGCATGCAGCGCGTTCTCGACCTCTGCTGGGCGGCTGGCGACCAGCGCGCCCGTGGCTTCCTGATCGGCGGCACGGCCGGTCGCACCACGCTGAACGGCGAAGGCCTGCAGCACGAAGACGGCCACAGCCTGATCCTCTCCAACCTGATCCCGAACTGCATTTCCTACGACCCGACCTTCCAGTACGAAGTCGCCGTCGTGACCCAGGACGGCATGCGCCGCATGTTCCAGGAACAGGAAGACGTCTTCTATTACCTGACGGTAATGAACGAGAACTACGAGCACCCGGAAATGCCGGTCGGCGCCGAAGCCGACATCATCAAGGGCATGTACGCCTTCAAGAAGGGCGCCGAGTCGGCTGGTCCGCGCGTTCAACTGCTCGGTTCCGGCACCATCTTCCGCGAAGTCATCGCTGCCGCCGACCTGCTCAAGGCCGACTGGGGTGTCGAGGCGGACCTTTGGGGTTGCCCGAGCATGAATGAACTGGCGCGCAACGGTATCGATACCCAGCGCTGGAACATGCTGCATCCGCTCGAAGAGCCGAAACTGTCGCACGTCGAAGAAAAGCTGGCAGGCGCCAAGGGCCCGGTCATTGCCGCCACCGACTACATCAAGCTGTTCTCCGAGCAGATCCGTCCCTTCGTCAAGGCACCGTACGTCACGCTGGGCACCGATGGTTTCGGCCGTTCGGATACCCGCGAGAAGCTGCGTCATTTCTTCGAAGTCGATCGTCACTGGGTGACGCTGGCTGCCCTCAAGGCGCTGGCCGACAACGGCGAGATCAAGCGCGAAGTCGTCGCTGCCGCTCTGGTCAAGTACAACCTTGACCCGAACAAACCCAACCCGATGTCGGTTTAATCAGGGAGAGACAACATGAGCCAAATCATTGAAGTCAAAGTCCCCGATATCGGCGATTTCGCCGAAGTGCCGGTGATCGAGTTGTACGTCAAGGTCGGCGACAGCATCAAGGTCGACGACGCCATTGCCACGCTGGAATCGGACAAGGCGACGATGGATGTGCCTTCCACGGTCGACGGCGTGATCAAGGAAGTTTTGGTGCAACTCGGTTCCAAGGTCGGCGAAGGTTCCGTGCTGATCAAGGTTGAAACGGGTGGCGCCGCTACCGCTGCGCCAGCCCCGGCCGCCCAGGCTGCTGCACCGGCGCCGGCCCCCGCGGCTGCTCCGGTTGCCGCTGCCCCTGCCGCTGGCGGTGGCGTGGTTGAAGTCAAGGTGCCGGATATCGGCGATTTCGCCGAAGTCCCGGTCATCGAGCTCTACGTCAAGGTCGGCGACAGCATCAAGGTGGACGATGCGATCGCCACGCTGGAATCCGACAAGGCGACGATGGATGTTCCATCCACCGTCGCTGGTACGGTCAAGGAAGTGCTCGTTCAACTCGGCTCCAAGGTCGGCGAAGGCACGGTTCTGATCAAGGTGGAAACCGGCGCTTCGGCTCCGGCAGCCGCACCGCAAGCTGCTGCACCGGCACCTGCCGCTGTGGCCGCCCCGGTTGCTGCGCCAGCCGCCGCGCCTGTCGCTGCTGCCCCGGCTGCACTGGCCCCGGCTCTGGCTGTTGGCGCCAAGGTTCACGCCTCGCCGTCGGTCCGCGCCTATGCCCGCGAACTCGGTGTCGACCTGAACAAAGTGCCGGCTACCGGCCCGAAGAACCGCATCGTCAAGGAAGACCTGACCAAGTACGTCAAGGGCGTCATGTCCGGCGCCGTTGCCGGCCCGGCTGCTGCCGCTGGCGGCGCCAGCCTTGGCGGCGGGCTCGACCTGCTGCCGTGGCCGAAGGTCGATTTCGCCAAGTTCGGCGAGATCGAGGTCAAGCCGCTGTCGCGCATCAAGAAGATTTCCGGCCAGAACCTGTCGCGCAACTGGGTGATGATCCCGGCCGTGACGTATCACGAAGATGCCGACATCACCGACATCGAAGCCTTCCGCGTACTGCTCAACAAGGAAAACGAAAAGGGTGGCGGCGCCAAGCTGACCATGCTGGCGTTCCTCATGAAGGCTTGCGTCAAGGGCCTGCAGAAATTCCCGGAATTCAATTCCTCGCTCGATGGCGACAATCTGGTGCTGAAGAAATATTTCAACATCGGTTTCGCTGCGGACACGCCGAACGGTCTGGTCGTCCCGGTAGTCAAGAACGTCGACAAGAAGTCGGTCTTCGAACTGGCGCAGGAATCGGGCGATCTGGCCAAACAAGCGCGTGACGGGAAGCTCAAGCCGGCCGACATGTCCGGCGCCTGCTTCACGATTTCCAGCCTGGGCGGCATCGGTGGCACCTACTTCGCGCCTATCGTCAATGCGCCGGAAGTCGCCATCCTCGGCGTCAACAAGTCGGCCATGAAGCCGGTCTGGGACGGCAAGGCTTTCGTGCCGCGCCTCGTCCTGCCTCTGTCGCTGACCGCCGATCACCGCGTTATCGACGGTGCGCTGGCGACCCGCTTCAATGTCTATATCGCGCAGCTGCTGGCCGACTTCCGTCGCGTCGCGCTGTAAGGGGAGAACACCATGAGCAATCTGGTAGAAGTCAAAGTCCCCGATATCGGCGATTTCGCCGAAGTGCCGATCATCGACCTGTTCGTCAAGGTCGGCGACAGCATCAAGGTTGACGACGCGATCTGCACGCTGGAATCCGACAAGGCAACGATGGATGTACCGTCGCCGGTCGCCGGTGTGGTCAAGGAAGTGCTCGTTCAACTCGGCGCCAAGGTGGGTGAAGGCGCGTTGCTGATCAAGGTTGAAAGTGGCGCTGCTGCCACGGTCAACCCGGAAAAAGCAGCAAAAACGGAAACCCCGGCCGCGGCGCCAGCCGCCGCCCCGGTGGCCGCCCCGGTCGCCGGCAGCCATGCCGGCGGTGCCGACATCGAGTGCGAGATGCTCGTCCTCGGCGCCGGTCCCGGCGGTTACTCGGCGGCTTTCCGCTCGGCCGACCTCGGCATGAAGACGGTCATCGTCGAGCGCTACGCCACCCTCGGCGGCGTCTGCCTCAACGTCGGCTGCATCCCGTCCAAGGCCCTGCTCCACGTTGCCGCGGTCATGGAAGAAGCCCAGCACGCGGCCGATCTCGGCGTCACCTTCGCCGCCCCCACGGTCGATATCGACAAGCTGCGCGCCCACAAGGACAAGGTTGTCGGCAAGCTGACCGGCGGTCTGGCCGGCATGGCCAAGGGCCGCAAGGTCGACATCGTGCGCGGCTTCGGCACCTTCCTCGACCCGCATCACATCGAGGTGCAGGAAACCACCGGCAGCGGCCAGGACACCACGGGCAGCAAGAAGATCGTGAAGTTCCAGAAGTGCATCATCGCCGCCGGTTCGGCTGCCGTGCATCTGCCCTTCATCCCGAAGGATCCACGCATCGTCGATTCGACCGGGGCGCTCGAACTTCGCTTCGTGCCGGAGAAGATGCTGGTCATCGGCGGCGGCATCATCGGTCTCGAAATGGCCACCGTCTATTCGACGCTGGGCGCCAAGGTCGATGTCGTCGAAATGCTCGACGCGCTGATGCAAGGCCCCGACCGCGACGCGGTCAAAGTCTGGGAAAAGCAGAACACGCACCGCTTCGACAAGATCATGCTGAAGACCAAGACGGTTGCTGTTGATGCCAAGGAAGATGGCCTCTACATCACCTTCGAAGGCGAAGGCGTGTCGCCGGAACCGGTCAAGTACGACATGATCCTGCAAGCCGCCGGCCGCTCGCCGAACGGCAAGAAGATCGGTGCCGACAAGGCGGGCGTCGCGGTCACCGACCGTGGCTTCATCAACGTCGATGCCCAGATGCGGACCAACGTGCCGCACATCTTCGCCATCGGCGACGTCGTCGGCAATCCCATGCTGGCTCACAAGGCCGTCCATGAAGCCCACGTCGCGGCGGAAGTCGCCGCCGGCCACAAGGCCGCCTTCGACGCCACGGTGATTCCGGGCGTTGCCTATACCCACCCGGAAGTCGCGTGGGTCGGCTACACCGAGGATCAGGCGAAGAAGGAAGGCCGCAAGGTCGAGGCCGCCAAGTTCCCGTGGGCGGCATCCGGTCGCGCCATCGCCAACGGTGCCGAGTACGGCTTCACCAAGCTGATTTTCGATGCCGAAACGCATCGCGTCATCGGCGGTGCGATTGTCGGCCCGAACGCTGGCGACATGATCGGTGAAGTCTGCCTGGCCATCGAGATGGGCTGCGATGCGGTCGATATCGGCAAAACCATCCACCCGCACCCGACGCTCGGCGAAACGGTGGGCATGGCGGCCGAAGTGGCGCACGGTACCTGTACCGACGTGCCGGCACCGCGCAAGAAGTAGCCAGACGAACCGGCTGCGGATTTATGCTTCAGCCCGAACGAATCGGGCAATTCCGGAATAAAAAAGGGGCCATCAAGGCCCCTTTTTCAATGCGCGCAAGGTTTCAACGGCGGCTACGCACTTTCCAGCCGAGCATGGCCAAGCCGGCCAGCAGCATGGCGTAGGTTTCGGGTTCAGGTACAGGCGCGGCGGCTATCGTGACACTGTCGATGCTGCCACGAAGACTGTAGATGGCTTCGCCTGTACCGGACCCGCTCCAGCGGCCGGCATCTATGGCAAATTCCTTGTAAACGGTATTGGAAAAGTTGGGCGAGGTGTTGAGCAGGTCGGGCAATTCGCTGTTCGGGATGGCGCTGAGGTCGTCCCAGACATGGTCGCCCCAAATCCACAACTCTTCCCGGACTTGGGTCTGGCTATCCCAATCGCATGGGCCGCCCTGGCAACCAACAAAATGCCCTGTTTCCATCATGAGTCCGTCGAATTCCTTGCCGGCAACCACCCCCGGCGGCAAGTCCGGCAGCGTGCTGGGAACGAACTGATTGTTCATGGTGGAGATCTGGTTTTTGTTGAGATCCGAGCCTGAGAACACCGTGACACCGCCAATGTCGAGCTGGGTATTGCTCGGACTAAACGCCCACCAGTGGTCCACATTGCCATCCACTTCGTCCCATGAGTAAGTCCCAGAGCCAGTCGCATTAGCCAGGTCGTTGTCGAAAATAAAACGCATGGAATACGACTTGCCCTGCCAGCTGCTCAGGTCGTAGCCAAAGGTGCTATCGAATGTGCCGGTAAAACCACTTTCCAACGTACCGCTGACAGTGACCTGATATTGAACGGCGGATGCAGTTAGCGGCAGGCAAACGCAGGCGAGCAGGGCAGCCAGCAAGGCGGTTTTTTTCATGCTTTTTTTCCTTTTTTCTTAATTACAAACAATGAATGACTGCTGATGCGTCCGGATGGAGTTGAAATATGAAAACGGATTATGAAATTGTAATCAAAATTCAAGCCAAAAGCGCTGTCGTGAGGCCTACGGCAAGTAGCGCGCTCTGAGGCAACAGGACTTTCATTAACTTAATCAATCGCTTGAAGTTTCGTTCGCTCTGAGTTGATGTTTGACTTTGCGCTGCTTCGAAAGGCTCATTTCGATGCCGAAACGCATCGCGTCATCGGCGGGGCGATTGTCGGCCCGAACGCCGGCGACAAACCGGTATGGAAAAGCAACAGCCACGGCAACCTCTTCCGCCCGCCTCTGAACGCGAAGCTGCCCCCCGACCCCGGCATCCGCTGGCCGAAAATGCCAAACCAATCATGCTGTTAACATGCCAGGATGACGCGAGGTTTCCCGGGGTTTTCCCGAGCTTGACCGTTGCCTGAAGAGGAAGAGATACTGCGGCAAAACATTCCGGCGCGAGTTGCCAAACGCCCTGCCAGGAAACTAGAAACGCCCCGGAGACATCCCGATTCATACCCTGCACCAACTACTCCCCGGCCTGGGCAATCGCGGCATTCTGGCGCGCATGGCGCTGCTCGCACTGCTTGGCATACTCTTCCCGCTACTCTGGTGGTGGGAATCGTCGTTCGTCCTACGCGGCGGTCTGGCCCTGCTCATCCTCTTTGGCGGCTACGTCGTCCAGGCTCAGTTGCGCCAGCTGTGGGCCACGCAGCGCGCCTATAGCCTGGCCATGGCGGCGGCGCACGACGGCTTCTGGGCATGGGATCCGGTCAGCAAGCGCCTCGATGTCGGCAAGCGATTGCTGGAAATCCTTGGTTATCGCGACAATTTCCTGCCCGACACGCATGCCTGGCTGGAACTGGTCCATCCGGACGACCGCTGCCATTACAACCGGACCGTCGCCGAGCACCTGAAGGGCCGCACCCCCTACTTTTACTGCGAGTACCGGGTCCGCGCCAGCAGCGGCCAGTACCGCTGGATCGCCTCACGCGGCATCGCGGTGCGCGACCGTCACGGCGTCGCCTACCAGATGGCCGGCTCGGTCACCGACATCACCGAACGCAAGCAGCACGACGAGCAACTCGCCTTCATGGCCCAGCACGACCCGCTGACCGGCCTGCCCAACCGCTTGCTGCTCGCCGAGAAACTGGGCGAGGCACTGCACCAGGCGACGGCCCGGCAAGAACGTGTCGCCCTGCTGTTCATCGACCTTGACCGCTTCAAGGACATCAACGACTCGCTCGGCCACCGGCTGGGCGACAGCCTGCTCCAGGATGTCGCCGGGCGCCTGCGCGGTGCGCTCGGCCCGACCGACACCCTGGTCCGCCAGGGCGGCGACGAATTCATCGTGCTGCTCACCGGCATCGCCAATGGCGCGACGGCCGAAGCCCGCGCCCGCGATTTCCTCGAACGCCTGAACCAGCCCTTCGTCACCGATGGCAACCAGCTGCACGTCGGCGCCAGCATCGGGCTCAGCCTGTACCCGGACGACGCCGCCGATGCCGAGCAACTATTGCGCGATGCCGATACCGCGATGTACGTGGCCAAGCGCCATGGCGGTGGCCAGGTTGCCCGCCACACGCCGGAAATGAAGGAGCGCGTGCAGCAGCGCGCCTCGATCGAATTGCGCCTGCACCGGGCCATCGAGCAACAGGCTTTCTCCCTGCACTACCAGCCCAAATTCGACACCGCCAGCGGCCGCCTGCTCGGCGCCGAGGCCCTGCTGCGCTGGCAGGATGGCGACCAGTGGATTCCGCCCGACCGCTTCATCCCGGTAGCGGAGGAAACCGGCCTGATCATCCCCATCGGCCACTGGGTACTGACCGAGGCAATCGCCTGCCTGGCCCGCTGGAACCGCCTGTCGCCGACACCGCTGCACATGGCCATCAATCTCTCGGCCCGCCAGTTCTGGCCCGGCGACCTGACCGAGACGGTCGCCGCGCTGTGTGCGGAGCACGGCGTCGCCTGCGAGCAAATCGAGCTGGAAGTCACCGAGTCGATGCTGCTGATGGCCGAGGGCAACCACGTCGACATGCTCCACGCCATGCGCGCCCGCGGCTTCCGCCTGGCTCTCGATGATTTCGGTACCGGCTATTCCTCGCTCTCCTACCTGCACCGCCTGCCCTTCAGTAGCCTGAAGATCGACCGCAGCTTCGTCACCGCCCTGATCGACGATGCCGGCGGTAGCGCACTGGTCCCGGCGATCATCACCATGGCCCACAACCTCGGCCTCGAAGTCGTCGCCGAAGGGGTCGAAACGGCAGCGCAACTGGTGCTTTTGCGCGACCTGCACTGCGATATCCACCAGGGCTACCTGAGCGGCCGGCCGATGCCGGAAGCCGACTTCCGCCAGCGCTTCCTTGATGCGCCGACCGGCACCGACGTACCAGCAGCGCACAAAAAGTAAGCTGCGTTAAAATTGCGTTCGACCTGGGCGAGGGCAATCCCATCGCCCTATTCAAGACCTATCGGACCCAATGACCCCCACCCTGCCCCGCCGTTCCGCCGACGAGCAAACCCGCCTCGAAGCCACTCTGCGCGATGTTTTCGAGCACAAGCTTTGTTTCAACGAATTGCTCGGCTTCAAGGTCGAGTCGCTCAACCCAGCCGCGCCGCAAATCAGTTTCGCCATGCGCCCCGACCTCATCGGCCATTTTCTGCATGGCCGCCTGCATGGCGGCGTGATCGCCACCGTGCTCGATACCGTCGGCGGCCTGGCCGCGACCGTGGCCATTGCCGAGAAATTCAACAGCGAAACGACCGAGCAGGTCGGCCATCGCTTCGGCCGCATCGGCACCATCGACTTGCGCACCGATTACCTGCATCAGGGCATCGGCAAAAAATTCACGGCCACCGGACGGATAACCCGTCTCGGCGGCCGCATCGCCTCGGTGCAGATGACGCTGGAGAACGAAACCGGCCTGCTCATCGCCACCGGCGGGGCGTCTTACGTCATCAGTTAAGCCGACAGAGCGACTTCCACGGTCAACCGGGTTTACTACGTGAAACGTAAAAAAGGGCCAAAATTGAAATGCCCCGACGGCGTTTGAAAGCCAAAGAATCGGCCGGCGCGGCCACTCAATGACAAAGGCCGGAAGTTTCCGGCCTTTGTTGATTGTGCAGGGCAAGCCCTGCCGCTTCGAAAGCGTCCGTTTTCAGACGCGCTGGCTGCGACGACGGGCGACAACGCCCATCAATCCGAGACCGGCGAGCAGCATGGCGTAGCTTTCCGGCTCGGGAACGGCGGCCGTGAAGGTCAGGTTGTCGAGCACGACACCGTCGCCGGAAATGCTGACGCGGGCGATATTGGCGGCGTCGCTGACATAACCGAAGCTCTGGAACTGGTCGTAGCTATTGGCACCAAACGGCGAAAAGATGAACTTGGCGGTTTTCAGCAGGCTGTCGTTGGCATCGTAATAACGCGCCGTCAGCATGGCAGAGCCGTCGGCATTCTCTTCGTAGATGCTGTAATCGAAGGCAACACCCTTGGTCGGCGCGGCAAAGCTGATGTTCATGGTCATCTGACCGATGGTGTCGAACGAGACGAAGTGGTTGCCGGCACCCCACAGGCCGTTTTCGCCAAGGTCGGCGATGTACTGGCCGACGGTATAGCTGTCGGTGGCCGTGATCGAGCCGCCGGCAAAGTTGTAGGTGTCACCACCCAACAGGTTGAGGCCATCTTCGCTTTCGAAGTCGATGACGGTCTGCGAGACCGGCACGTCGGCACGGTCGACGATCACGGCGGCGTGCGAGGCGGCGGAAGAAATCGCCAGCACCAGGCCGGCAATCAGGTTGAACTTGTTCATTGATTTTCCTTTATCGAATTAACCCCGGCTGACGCCGGGGCTGGTTCAAAAACTCAGGCGCCGACGATGCCGCCGTCGTCCTTGGTGATGACCACCACGCCGCTGCGCGGACGGCCGCCCGGCAACGGGGTGCCGTCGGCACGGGTGGCCCACTGGCTGGCCGGCCAGTTGGACAGCGCGGTCGGGTTGGCGGCAACGGCGTCTTCGCCCGGGTGCTGGATGCCGACGAACAGGGTTTTGCCATCCGGCGTCATGGTGATGCCGGTGACTTCGCACTTGTTCGGTCCGGTCAGGAAGCGACGGAACTCCTTGCTCACCGGGTCGGCACAGGACAGGCTGTTGGCGCCGATGTGAATCCAGTCGCCGGAGCCGTTGCCGGCCTGGTCGGTCTGCACCCAGAGGCGGCCGAACCAGTCGAACCACAGGCCGTCCGGCGCGCCGATATCGGCCGAGCCGTCCGGATCGTCGTTGATGTTGCCCTTGTAGTCGTTGGTCGGCTTGACCGTCTTGATCGTCGCGGTATCGCCACACTGAACGAAGATGTCCCAGTTGAACTCGGTGGCGAGCACCGACTGGCCGGCTTCGCGCCAGCGGATGATGTGGCCGTAGCGATTGTCTTCACGCGGGTTGGCCGTATCGACCGGCGGCCGGGCGGAAGCTGCCGTCGTCGAACCGTCGGCCTTGTTGACCGAGGCGGTCGTCGTGCCTCGACGATCATTGTTGGTCAGCGTGCAGTAGATCTCGATCTCGTCGTTGCCGTTAAGACGCGGACGGGCGCCGGTCCATTCCGGACGATCCATCATCGTGGCGCCCACAGCATCGGCCGCCATGCGGGTCTTGATCAGGATCTTGGCCTGGACTTCGGCATCGTCGGCCCCGGCAAAGTTCGGGTTGTCGCGCAGGGCAACGCCATCGAGGCCGATGCTGTCCGGCGTCAGCGGCAGCCAGGTACCGCTCAGGTCGGCGTCGAAACGGGCGACGTAGAGCGTGCCGTGGTCGAGCAAATCGCGGTTGGCAGCACGGTTACCCGGGTTGTACTTGTCGGCACAGACGAACTTGTAGATGTACTCGTTCTTTTCGTCATCACCCATGTAGAAGGCGAGGTTCTGGGCACGGTCAACGACGTATTGGGCGCTCTCGTGCTTGATGCGGCCGAGCGCGGTGCGCTTGACCGGCACGCTCTTCGGATCGAGCGGATCGACTTCGACAACCCAGCCGAAGTGGTTGGTCTCGTTCGGATTGACCGCCAGATCGAAGCGCGGATCGGCGGTGTGCCAGCGATAACCGAAACCGGCGGCGGTGACGCCGTAACGGTTATAGAGCTTGCCGGCCTCGGTGGTAACCGCCGGCAGGGGTGCGTTGGCGCCGAAGTTGCCGTTCCAGTTTTCTTCGCAGGTCAGGTAGGTGCCCCAGGGGGTGATGCCATGCGCACAGTTGTTGATGGTGCCGAAAGCCTTGAAACCATCGGTGCTGTTGCCGGTGGCGACTGAACCGGTCGGCGCGATGTTGAATTCCCTGGTCTTCATCAGGGCGTGTCCGGCGGCCGGGCCGGCGATGCGCATCGGCGTGTTGGCCGTCAGGCGACGGCCGTAGATGGAGCCCTTGACGACACTCCAGTTGCCGTTGATGCGACGGATTTCGGTGATCGAAACGCCGTGCGCGGCCTGCGACTTGCGGCACTTCTCGATGCTGTAGCCGGCGCCGACCTGGCCGTCCGGGAAGAGGATTTCTTCGTGGGTGTATTCGTTGTTGGCGCACAGGATGCCACGGTCGTTGAGAACCTGGCCACGGCTCGGGAAGGGGAAGAAATGCATGCCGTCGGTGTGCATGCCGTACTGCATCGCCTGCTCGGCGGCGGTATTGCTGGCATCGGCCTTGTAGGCAACAGCCCCCGGCATGATCGGATCACCCCAGGAAACCAGGGACTTGACGGTATGACCGGCCGGCACGGTGACCTTGTCGGCAACCGGCGCCAGGCTGGGCGGGATGCTTTCGAAACCGATACCCACCACTGGGGCGGGCACGGCGGCCTCAACGGTACCAACGATACCGGACAGGGTCAGGCCGCCGGCTGCTGCCAGCGCGCCGGCGCTGGCCGAACCTTGAATAAAGCGGCGACGGCTGACTTCGACGCGGCCGATGACATCGATGATCGATTCGTTGCCTGACGGATTGATCGTCAGATCGTTCCTTGGATGCTTGCTGCCTTTCATGACATTCCTCTCAAAATTGTGACGCGACCATCTTTCATCGTCGGGTGGGGGGCGGGACCATGGCCTCACCAATGCGCCGATTCAAACCGGGCATATCCATTGGGGGTGACCATACAATTTTGATTCTGGTCAACAATTATTACCTGGTCATTGCACCAATATTGTCGCTTGATGATCCTTTCGGACTACGCAACAACCTCCCGGATGACGCTTGTTGTCACGTTGGAATGGGCCGGGTAGCAGTGTCGTCGCACCAATTGAACGAAAAAAATACGGCCACCGGACGGAATCCGTCCGGTGGCCGTATTGCCTTGATGCAGATGACACTCAAAAACCAAATCCGCCGGCTCAATGATGCCGGCGGCGAGAATTCCACGGTCAACCGGAAAAATCGGCCAAAATTGAAATTGATTGACCGCAGCGAAGCCTAAAGAATCGGCACACCCTGCTGCTCGCCCCGCTCGTAAACCACGTTGGCGCGGCCGACGATGAGCGGGTCGAGATTGCCGATGCGATCGGTATCCTTGTTGTTGTACGGCAACTTGTGAAGCACGTAGCGCATGGCATTGAGCCGCGCCCGCTTCTTGCAGTTCGACTTGATCACCGTCCATGGCGCATCGGCGGTATCGGTGTGGAAGAACATCGCCTCCTTGGCCTTGGTGTAGTCGCCCCATTTGTCGAGCGACGCCATGTCGATCGGTGACAGTTTCCACTGCTTGAGCGGATGCACCTTGCGTTCGCCAAACCGGCGGCGCTGCTCCTCCTGACTGACCGAGAACCAGAATTTGATCAGATGCGTGCCGTTGCGCGCCAGCATGCGCTCGAACTCCGGCGCCTGACGGACGAATTCGGCGTACTCCTGATCGCTACAAAAACCCATGACCCGCTCGACGCCGGCCCGGTTGTACCACGAGCGGTCGAACATGACGATCTCGCCATTGGTCGGCAGATGCTGCACATAACGCTGGAAATACCACTGGCCGCGCTCCATTTCGCTCGGCTTTTCCAGCGCCACGACGCGAGCGCCCCGCGGATTCAAATGTTCCATGAACCGCTTGATAGTGCCACCCTTGCCCGCCGCGTCGCGGCCCTCGAAGAGGATCACCACCTTCTGCCCGGTTTCCTTGACCCAGGCCTGCAGCTTGAGCAACTCGACCTGCAGGCGATACTTCTGCCGCTCATAATTGCGGCGCTGCATGAGATTCTTGTACGGGTAGCCGCCGTCGCGCCAATCCTTGGCCAACTCGTCATCCGGGCTGGCCGGCAATTCCTCGACGACCACGCCCTGCTGCTTGAGCAGACCACGGAGCAAGGCAACCGACTCGTCGGCCGGCATGCCGGCGATCACATCGCGCATCGCCCCCATTTTTGACGCCTGGGCAGCGTCGACCGCAGCCCGCACGGTGAACCCCTCAATGCCCTGCTCGGTCAGCACCGGCGGTACATCGCCACTCACCACCTGACGCCGGCGAACGGCACGGGGGGCCGGCTTGGCTCCAGCAGCGGCGATCTTTTTCGGCGGTGTTACCGTCGTCTTTTTTCTGGTGACCATCTCTCTCTCCATCAATCGATGTAAAGAGTTTATTTCACGGCAAAGGCAGCGCCTTGTCTAGTCCAGCATTTCAACGGGAATGACCGCCCGCAGCACGGTCTGCGTTTCGCCTCGACGAACGCGGTTGCTCAGCCACCACAAGGCGCCCTTCTTGATGCTCCACTCGGACTCATGCCCGGCCAGCAACAAGGACGCCATGCGCCCGAGCGAAGGCTGATGGCCGACGATCAGCACCGAACCCGGGGCCGAGGGCCAGCCGGATGCGGCGATCAGTTCGGAAACACAAGCCTCCGGCCCGATCTTGCGTATCGTTTCGAAAGGCAGCTTCAAGGCCTCGACCGTTTGCTGGGTGCGCACCGACGGGCTGGCGATAATGCGCAGATCCTTGGGCTGATGCGCCAGAATCCAGGCCGCCATCGTCCGCGCCTGTTTTTCACCGCGCGAAGTCAGACGCCGCTTCAAATCATCGTCGCCGTCTTCCGCCTCAGCGTGGCGCCACAGCAGCAATTCCATGATCGCCCCTCCTCAAAAGCCCGCAGTATGCCCATGAACTGTTACCACCTGATTTCAATATAGCGAGTTTTTGAGGCTCCTGGCCAGCGACAAAACAAATCGCCGAACCGCCGCTACCTGACCTTCAAGGCCTTCTTGGGATAAATGTCATAGCGGCTCGATTTTCCCTCCAGCACATAGCCCGGTGGCTGGCCATCAACGCTCGGCGCCTTGCGCGGCCGCTTGACGACGACGCGATGTGTCGCCAGCCCGAGCGCCGCCTGCAGCAGTTGCGCCGCATCGTCGTCGCCCCCGACCAACGGACGAAAGACGCGCATCTCTTTCTTGACCAGCGAACTCTTGTCGCGATGCGGAAACATCGGATCGAGATAAATGACCTGCGGCGGCTCAGCGGACCAATCCCTGATCAGCTCGATGGCATTGCCGAGGCGCAAATCCATGCGCTCAATGATCGGCGCCACTTCCGGATCGACCAGCGCCCGCCCCAGACCATCAGCCAGCAAGGCACCGATCAGCGGATGGCGCTCGATCAGCGTGACAGAACAACCCAGTTGGGCCAGCAGAAAGGCATCGCGCCCCAAACCGGCCGTCGCATCAAGAACTATCGGCCGAACCCCGGACTGGATGCCGACCGCCTTGGCGATCATCTGGCCATTGCCACCGCCATGCTGACGACGATGCGCCACGGCCCCCTCGAGGAAATCGACCCGCACCGGGCCCGCCGCATCCGGCCCCAGCTCCTGCAACTGCAGGCCATCGGCCCCCAGTTGCAAGGCAAATTCAGCCTCCCCCGCCTGCGGCAAACCCAGCGCCTCGGCCAGCGCGCCAACCCGGTCGACAAACTCCGGTGCCAGCGCCTCGATGCGAACGTTTACCGCCGTACTCAAGCTGTCCTCAGACCTGGGGAAGCTCACTGTCAGAAGTCGACAAGCCAGCCTCGGACGGGCTCAACGCCGCATCCTCGCCGGCAGCATTGTCAGCCTTGTCGGCCAGCTTCTGACGACGTTTTTCCTCCTGCTTGGCTTTCTTGGCGAGATCTCGTTGGCGCTTTTCGAACTGGTAGTTTGGTTTGGCCAAGAGGCCTCCTCTAGTCGCCAAAAATGGCATGGAATGCGGGTTGAAAAACGGGAGAAAAAAGAAGTCAGCACCGCGATAATAACCGGCGCATGAACACATTCCACAATGCAAAACGCCAACCGATGAGGGTTGGCGTTTTTTCCTTGAGACCCAAGGATGAATTTGGTGGCCAATCGCGGAATCGAACCACGGACACGCGGATTTTCAATCCGCTGCTCTACCAACTGAGCTAATTGGCCAAACGAGGGCGCATTATAGCGATGTCACCGCTCCTCCGCAACCAGCACAGGCGTTTTTGAGGACTCAGGTACCGATCGGCGGGGATTGGCGGTAGAGCTCGGAAAAATCGTCTGGCGGCGGCATTGGTGGAACCGGCGGATGCCAGGCGGCGAAAGCCACCCGCGCCACGGCACCACGGCGGTTGGGATTGGGTCGCAGACTGGCCCGCGAATCGTGCTGCATGGCGATTTCCTGAACGATGGCGAGGCCGAGGCCACTGCCTTCAGTAGTGGCGTCATCCACTCGATAGAAGCGCTCGAAGACGAGTTCGGCCTGCTCTTCACTGATGCCGACCCCGTTGTCCTCGACCTCCAGCAGGACGGTCGCCTGATTGACCAGAATGCGGCAGGTGACATGTCCGCCGCTGGGGGTGTAGCGCAGGGCGTTGTCGAGCAGGTTCTTGGCGAGTTCCTGCAACAGGAATGAGTTGCCGACAATCATCGCGGGTTTGTCGGATTCAAAGCCGAGATCGATGTTTTTTTCGATAGCGACCGGCACCCAGTCGGTAACGACATCGCGGATCAACTCTGCCAGGTCGAGCGGCTCATGCTTTTGCTGGGTTACTTCGCCGCCTTCGGTGCGGGCCAGCGTCAACAACTGATTGATCAAGCGGCCAGCCCGGTCCACGCCGGTGGCGATCTGGCGCAGGGCATGGCGCAGCGCCTCCGGATCGGTTTCCCGGATGGCGAACTGGGCTTGCGTCTTGAGGCCGGTGAGCGGCGTGCGCATCTGGTGGGCGGCATCGGCAACGAAGCGTTGCTGGGCCGAAACGCTGCGCTTCATGCGCTCAAGCATTTCGTTGAAGGCTTCGACCAGCGGTTCCAGCTCTTCGGGTACGCGCCGGGTGGCAATCGGCGAAAGGTCATCGGGCTCTCGCGCCTCGATCGTCTGGCGCAAGCGGGTCAGCGGTCGCAGGCCACGCGACAGGCCGAACCAGACGAGCATGACGGCGAGCGGAATGATGATGAATTGCGGCAGGATGACGCTGGCGACGATCTTGTTGGCGAGCTGGCTGCGTTTCTCGGTCGTCTCGCCAACCTCGATGAGCACCCACTGTGCCTTGGCCATTTGCGGCTCAGCCAGGTAGGTGTAGGCCATACGCAACTCCTGCCCCTTGAAATCGGCGTCGCGCATATAGACTTCGCCGGGCACGATCGAGTCATCCGGTGCCGATGTCGACTCCGGCAAATCCTTGTCACCGGCCAGCAGTTTTCCACCACCGGCCAGCACATGAAAATAGACGCTGTCGGTTTCGTCGGCCCGCAACATGGCCCGGGCCGAGGCCGGCAAGGATAGCAAGGGTTTGCCGTTGACCAGTTTTACCTGTCGCGCAATGGCCGTGACATGCTCGCGCAGCGCCTGGTCGTAGGGGTAATTGGCGACGTTGTTGGCGAAGTAATGGGTGAAGGCAATGCTGAGCGGCCAGACGAAGAGCAGGGGTGCCAGCATCCAGTCCAGTATCTCGCCAAACAGCGAGCGCTCGGTTTCGGATCCCGGCGAGGGCATGCTACTCGCTCTGGGGTCGCTCAAGGCAGTAACCCAGGCCGCGCACGGTAGCGATCTTCACGCCCCCGGTTTCAATTTTCTTGCGCAGCCGATGGACGTAGACCTCGATGGCGTTGTGACTGACTTCCTCGCCCCAGCCGCAAAGGTGATCGACCAACTGATCCTTGCTGACCAGGCGGCCCATGCGACTGAGCAGGACTTCGAGCAGCCCCACTTCGCGGGCCGAAAGATCAAGCGCCTCACCATTGATCTGGGCCACCCGGCCGACTTGATCGTAGGTCAGCGCGCCGCACTGGATGGTCGGAGACGTTCCGGCCGAGCGACGGGTCAAGGCACGGACCCGTGCCTCGAGTTCAGGCAGCTCGAAGGGTTTGACCATGTAGTCGTCGGCGCCGAGATCGAGGCCCTTGACGCGGTCGCCCGTACCGTCGAGGGCGGTAAGGATCAGCACCGGCAGTTGGGAATTGCGCGAGCGAATTCGCTTGAGCAGGTCGAGCCCGGAAAGCTTGGGCAAGCCGAGATCGAGAATGAGCAAGTCATAGGAGACCGTGAGCAGAGCTGCATCTGCCTCCAACCCATTGGGAGCCCAGTCTACGGCATAACCGCCCTGACGTAGCGAGCGGGAAAGACCATCAGCGATGATGGTGTCGTCTTCAGCAATAAGGATGCGCATGGTTCTGTTGGGCCTATGCCGACGTAAGATTTCTGTAAGCCTGTCGCATTATTCTGTTCGGGCTGTTCTCCTTTTATGGTCTTTGGAGTACGCGGTGCATACCGCTACTCAGGGGGTTGCCCGACCTGCACTGGGCGGCCCCCTACCGTTTTTTTTCCTCGCCCCAAGCTTCACAGTCTATCAAATAAACTGCCCTGCGAATTCCGCAGTGCACAAGCACGTCCGCGTTTTCACGATGGCGGCTTCGACTGGTCGCGAATTATCGTTCGCTACGGTCAACCGGAAAAATCACCCAAAATTGAAGACGAAAAAAAAGCCCGGGCAAGCCCGGGCTTTTTGCTGACGATGACTCGTCTGATTAGTGACCGCTGGCGCCGGAAGCACCCAGACCGGTTTCCGAACGCAGTTGCTGCGACGGATACAGGGCACGTTCCTTTTGGGCCTGAGCGGAGTTGTCCAGAATGGACACCAGCCAGATCGTGAAGAACGCGGCAGACATCGAGAAGATGGCAGCAGAGTTGTACGGGAACCAGGCAGAGCCCTTCGGGTTGTGCATGACGGCTTCCCAGACGCTGGCCGAGCCGATGGTCAGGACCACAGCAGAAGCCAGACCGACGAAGCCACCGACCACAGCACCACGGGTGGTGCAGTTCTTCCACAACACGGACATGAAGAGCACCGGGAAGTTGGAGGAGCAGGCGATAACGAAGGCCAGCATCACCATGTAGGCAACGTTTTCCTTTTCGAAGGCGATACCCAGAACCACAGCCAGAACGCCGAGGCAAACGGTGGTGATCTTGGAAACGCGCAGTTCGGCTTCGGAAGAGCAGCCCTTGGCGAAGACGGAAGCGTACAGGTCATGCGACACGGCAGAAGCACCGGACAGCGTCAGACCAGCCACAACAGCCAGGATGGTTGCGAAGGCCACGGCCGAGATGAAGCCGAGGAACAGGTCGCCACCAACAGCCTTGGCCAGATGCACAGCAGCCATGTTGCCGCCGCCCTTCAGACCCTTGGCCAGTTCGCCGCCGACGTAGAAGTCGCCCGGATTCTGGATCAGGTTGGTGATAGCGCCGAAACCGATGATGAAGGTCAGGATGTAGAAGTAACCGATCCAGGTGGTTGCCCAGGCAACCGACTTGCGGGCTTCCTTGGCGTTCGGCACGGTGAAGAAGCGCATCAGGATGTGCGGCAGACCAGCGGTACCGAACATCAGGGCCATACCGACGGAGATCGCGGAGACCGGATCCTTGATCAGGGCGCCCGGCGACATCAGTGCGTCATGCTTGGAGTGAACTTCGACAGCCTTGGTGAACAGTGCTTCCGGCGAGAAGCCGAATTGCAGCAGAACCGAGACAGCCATGAAGGTGGCACCGCCGAGGAGCATACAAGCCTTGATGATCTGCACCCAGGTGGTTGCAGTCATACCGCCGAACAGCACGTACATCATCATGACGGAACCGACCAGGATTTCAGCGTAGAGGTATTCCATGCCGAAGAGCACCTTGATCAGCTGACCGGCACCGACCATCTGCGCAATCATGTAGAAGGCGACGATAACCAGGGAAGCCGAAGCAGCAAAGATGCGGACCGGGGTCTGGGCGAAACGGTAGGAAGCCACGTCAGCGAACGTGAACTTGCCAAGGTTGCGCAGACGCTCAGCCATCAGGAAGGTGATGACCGGCCAGCCGACCAGCCAGCCGATCGAGAAGATCAGGCCGTCAAAGCCGTTGGCGAACACGAGACCGGAAATACCCAGGAAGGACGCGGCAGACATGTAGTCGCCGGCGATCGCCAGGCCGTTCTGGAAACCGGTGATACCGCCACCGCCGGTGTAGAAGTCAGCTGCCGACTTGGTCTTGGAGGCAGCCCACTTGGTGATGTAGAGCGTGCCGCCGACAAAGATGGCGAACATGACGATGGCCGTCCAGTTGGTGGCCTGCTTTTGGGTTTCGCCGAGGTCGGCACCGGCGGCGATGGCGCCACCGGCAACGGCCAGGGCCAGAAGGCCGGCGAGAATTTGAGTGAATTTATTCATCTTACTTCTGTGCCTCCTTGATGAGGGCTTCGTTGATCGCGTCGAACTCGGTGTTGGCGCGGCGAACGTAGATCCAGGTCAGGACGATGGTGAAGGCGATAACGGCAACGCCGATCGGCACGCCGATACTCATCGTGTAACCCTCACCGATTTTCTGGGCGAGGAATTCCTTGTTGAAAGCGACCAGCAGGATGAAGCCGTAGTAAGCGGCGGCACTGACAATAGCCATGATGATGGAGTAAGTGCTGCGCATGGCAACAAACTCCAGAAATTTCGGGTTGGCTGTCACCCGATCAAGTACGTCTTGCATTGATTTGCTCCTCAGATTTTGTTTGTAGAGGCATTGCTGCGGAGCGTAATTTAGGCTTAGCGTCTTACAGCTAACTTACAGACAGTTACAAAACTTATAACAAAGATCAAAGCAATTTCCGGCCACCAGCCAAGCCCGGAAAGCAAAAAGCCCCGCACAAGGCGGGGCTCTTCACAGCGGTGAAGCTGGCTTGGCGGAGGATTACATCCCCATGCCGCCCATGCCACCCATACCGCCCATGCCGCTCATGTCAGGCATACCGCCGGCCGGCTTGTCTTCAGCCAGTTCAGCAACCATGCACTCGGTGGTCAGCATCAGGCCGGCCACGGAAGCCGCGTTCTGCAGTGCAGTGCGGGTCACCTTGGTCGGGTCGAGAACGCCCATTTCAACCATGTCGCCGTACTCGCCGGTGGAAGCGTTGTAACCGTAGTTACCCTTGCCACGCTGCACCTTGTCGACGACAACTGACGGCTCGTCGCCGGCGTTGGCGACGATTTCGCGCAACGGCTGTTCCATGGCGCGCAGGACGATCTTGATACCGGCGTCCTGATCGTGGTTGTCACCCTTGAGCTTGCCAACGGCAGCGCGGGCGCGGATCAGGGCGACGCCGCCGCCGGCGACGATACCTTCTTCCACGGCAGCGCGGGTAGCGTGCAGGGCATCTTCAACGCGGGCCTTCTTTTCCTTCATTTCGACTTCGGTCGCGGCACCAACCTTGATGACTGCAACGCCGCCAGCCAGCTTGGCAACACGTTCCTGGAGCTTTTCCTTGTCGTAATCGGAAGTCGCTTCGTCGATCTGGATACGGATCTGCTTGACGCGGGCTTCGATGGAAGCGGCTTCGCCAGCACCGTCGATGATGATGGTGTTTTCCTTGGAAACTTCGATGCGCTTGGCCTGGCCCAGATCCTTGAGGACAGCCTTTTCCAGCGACAGACCGGTTTCTTCGGCGATGACGGTACCGCCGGTCAGGATGGCGATGTCTTCGAGCATGGCCTTGCGACGGTCGCCAAAGCCCGGGGCCTTGACGGCAACGGTCTTCAGGATGCCACGGATGTTGTTCACAACCAGGGTTGCCAGCGCTTCGCCATCGACATCTTCAGCGATGATGAGCAGCGGACGGCCGGCCTTGGCAACTTGTTCGAGGATCGGCAGCAGGTCGCGGATGTTGGAAATCTTCTTGTCGTAAAGCAGGACAAACGGGTTTTCCATCAGCGCTTGCTGCTTGTCGCCGTTGTTGATGAAGTACGGCGACAGGTAGCCGCGGTCGAACTGCATGCCTTCGACGACGTCGAGTTCGTTGGCCAGGGACTTGCCATCTTCAACGGTGATGACGCCTTCCTTGCCGACCTTTTCCATGGCATTGGCGATGATTTCGCCGATGTCAGCATCGGAGTTGGCGGAAATGGAACCAACCTGGGCGATTTCCTTGGTCGTCGTACAGGGCTTGGAGAAAGCCTTCAGTTCGGCCAGGGTAGCGACCACAGCCTTGTCGATACCGCGCTTGAGGTCCATCGGGTTCATGCCGGCGGCAACGTACTTCATGCCTTCGCGGACGATGGCCTGGGCCAGAACGGTCGCGGTCGTGGTGCCGTCACCAGCGATGTCGGAGGTCTTGGAAGCAACTTCCTTGACCATCTGGGCGCCCATGTTGGCGAACTTGTCTTTCAGTTCGATTTCCTTGGCGACGGAAACACCGTCCTTGGTGACCGTCGGGCCGCCGTAGGAACGCTCGAGCACGACATTGCGGCCCTTGGGACCAAGGGTGACCTTGACTGCGTCAGCCAGGACATTGATGCCTTCGACCATGCGTGCGCGGGCGGAATCACCGAATTTGACTTCTTTAGCTGCCATTTAATAGCTCCTGAATTTTTTAGGTTAAGTGACGTGGCGCTTAAGCGACCAGAACGCCCATGATGTCTTCTTCGCGCATGACCAGGACTTCCTGACCATCAACCTTGACGCCTTGGCCGGCATACTTGCCGAACAGAACGCGGTCACCAACCTTGACGTCGAGTGCGATCTGCTTGCCGTTGTCGTCGCGCTTGCCCGGGCCGACGGCCAGAACTTCGCCCTGATCCGGCTTTTCACCAGCGGAATCGGGAATGACGATGCCGGATGCAGTGGTGCGCTCGGCTTCAACGCGCTTGACGATCACTCGGTCGTGCAAAGGACGGATATTCATAAATCTGACTCCTGAAATTGAATTGCAACACACGGAAAATTGGCCGACCGCACCGAAGCGCGGATTCGGGACCGGAGCGGGCGGGTTATTAGCACTCGTCTCCGGTGAGTGCTAATAATAGGGGCGAGGAACCGGTATTTCAAGGGCAGACAAAAGAGATGAACTAAAAAAATTCCGCAAAAAAACGATAAGCGCATGAATACATTAATAAAATCAATCAACCACCCCCCAGCGTACGGCGCCGGCTAAAATGAACGCTTACGCCATTTCGTCGCCAAATCCCAATGATTCTTAGAATTTTCGCGGCACTTGCCTGCTCGGCTTTCAGTCTGTCCACGCTAGCCGATGGCCTGCCTCCAAGTGTTTTGCAGGCCCTGAAGGCGGCGCAGATTCCGGCCGCCAGCGTTGCCGTTGTCGTCCACCCGGTCGATACCGGCGCGCCGCTGGTTGCCCACAACGCCAGCCGCGCGATGAACCCGGCTTCGGTCATGAAGCTGGTCACCACCTACGCCGCCCTCGACCTGCTCGGCCCGGCCTACACGTGGAAAACCACGGCGTGGACCGAGAATGCTACGGTCGACGGGAATTTGAGCGGAAATTTGTACATCCGCGGCAGCGGCGACCCGCGCTTCGCCATCGAACACCTGACCGCCCTGCTCCGCCAGATTCAGGTCCGCGGCATTCGCCGGATCGATGGCGACATCGTCCTCGACCGCAGCGTCTTCAACATCCCGGCCATCGACCCCGGCGCCTTCGACGACAAGCCGATGCGGCCCTACAACGTCGGACCGGACGGCTTTCTGCTCAATTTCCGCGCCCTGCGCCTCACGCTGCAACCGGACAACGGCAAGCCGCGGGTGCTCATGGAAACGCCGAGCGAGGGCCTGCGCGTCGATAACCAGTTGCGCGCCGGCGAAGGCGCCTGCGGCAGCAACTGGAAGGATCTGATCAGCATCCGGCTGATTCCCGAAAGCAACGGCAACCGGCTGGAGTTCACCGGCAGCTACGCCGCGCTGTGTGGCGAAAAGCCACTCAGCCTGTCGCCCCTGCCGGCCGACGCGCAGACCAGCGGCCTGATCCGCGCCCTGTGGAAGGAACTCGGCGGCACCTTGATCGGCCAGGTCCGCCCCGGCAGCGTGCCAGTCGGCGCCAAACTGCTCACCCAGCACGAATCGGCGCCGCTGGCCGATGCCGTGCGCGACATCAACAAGTTCAGCAACAACGTCATGGCCCGCCAGGTCTTCCTGACCATCGGCAACGATTCTGCGCCAGCCACCGCCGAACGCGCCCGCCAGCGCATCACCGACTGGCTGGCGGCACGCAACCTGCATTTTGGCGAACTGGTTCTCGACAACGGTTCAGGCCTATCGCGCATCGAGCGGATCAGCGCCGACAGCCTCAACCGCCTGCTGCTCGACGCCTGGAAGAGCCCGGTGATGCCGGAATTTGTGGCTAGCATGCCCATCGTCGGCATCGACGGCACGATGAAGAAACGCCTCAACGGCTCCGACGCCACCGGCCGCGCCCACATCAAGACGGGCACGCTCGACGGCGTCAAGACCGCCGCCGGCTATGCCCTCGACGGCCAGGGCCGGCGCCATGCCGTCACCTTCCTGATCAATCACCCGCGAGCCCAGGCCGGCAGTGCGGCCATCGACGCCCTGCTCGTCTGGGTCGCCCAGCGCCGCGTCGGCGAGAAAATGCCGGTCCTTGAAAATGAGTGAGCGCCCACCTTTTCCGGGGGAAGCGCTGGCCGAGGCCGGTCTCAACCGGCAATTCGTCTTCGATCTGGACTGGCTACCCGAGGAAACGCGAAAAACCCTGGGTGATACGACCGGCTTCCGCCAGCTCATCCTGCTCGGCCACGGCGGCCGGCGGCTCTGGGAACGCGTGCAGGCTAGCGGCATGGTCAGCGAGCACCCGATTGACGACTACACCGTACGGACCGTCGAAGCCTGGCTGGTCGAACACCTGCCCAGCCCGGCCTACCGCATCCTTTATCCGGGCCAGCAGCCGGTCGGTTTACAGGCGCTCGGCAAGCTCGCCGGCTGGCACCATGCCTCACCCTTCATGGTCGGCATCGACGCCGAGTGGGGTAGCTGGTACGCCTACCGGGCGGCGGTACTCATCGACTTTCAATTTCAGCCGTTTTTTCCGGTTGACCGTGGGAACCCGTGCCTCGACTGCCGGTCGACGCCTTGCATCACGGCCTGCCCGGCCGATGCACTGGCCGGCGGCCAGTTCAGCCTGCAAGTCTGCAGCGGCTTCCGCCTGCAGGCCGAATCCCGCTGCGCCGAAGGCTGCCTGGCCCGCCAGGCCTGCCCGGTCGGCGCCGAACATCGCTACGAGGCGGCACAGATCGCCCACAGCTACCGCCGGTCGCTAGCCATGCTCCGGCAATACCTCAATCAACCCTGACCACCCCACTGGAAAACACCATGCGCTCGACACTTCTCTTTCTGCACCTGGCCGGCGTCATCGTCTGGATCGGCGGCATGTTCTTCGCCCATTTCTGCCTGCGCCCGGTGGCTGCCGAACAGTTCCCGCCGCCCCAGCGCCTGCCGCTGCTGGCCGGGGTCCTTGGCCGATTCTTCCGGATCGTCGCCGTCGCCATCGCCCTGATCCTGCTCTCCGGCATCGCGCGCATGCTCAACGTCGGCTTTGCCAACGCCCCGCTGCACTGGCACGTCATGCTGAGTAGCGGCCTGGTCATGACCATCATCTTCGTCGACATCGCGTTGCGCCATTTCGCCAGGCTGCAGGCCGGCGTCGCGGCACAGGACTGGCCGGCGGCCGGGACGGCGATGAACACCATCCGCCAGCGGGTCGCCCTCAATCTCGGGCTGGGCGTGCTGACCGTGGCCGTTGCCTGTTTCGGCGTCGGTTTTTAAGTCTTAGTTGTCGACGGGCTTGACGCCAAACAGCGCAATCCAGCCACGCACGACACGATAGGCCACCCACAGGCCGAGCACGGCGATTAATATCCAGGCCAGTGGAATGCCGATGATGGTGATGACCAGCAGGCCGTAGAAAACCAGCCCAAGGAAGGTGAACCAGAAAGTGCGGATCTGCCAGCGGAAATGGCTTTCCAGCCAGGTGCCGTTAACGTCGCTGCGCTTGAGGTAGTTGAGAAAGACGGCGCACAGCGACGGCAGGCCGAAGACGAAACCGCCGGCCACCGTCGCCGCCGAGGTGATGCCGACCAGCACTGCAATGGCGTGCAGGCCGTAGATGAAATGGGTGAGCTGAACGAGCGATGGGCGAACGCCCTGCAAGTCGGGCTGGGGAACGGGTTCCTGCATGGTTTACGCCTCCGGAAGGATTTTCTGCATGAGCAGCGCGTTGCCGGCTGCCGGGTCGAGGACATACGGCGCGTAGCCGGCCTGCTGGTAGGAGGCCATCGCCCGCGTGTTGTTGGACAGCACTTCGAGGGTCAGCTTGCAGCAACCGAGCTGGCGGGCGCGTTGTTCGGCCCAGGCGAGCAGGGCCTGACCGATGCCCTGGCCGCGCCGGCCTTTGAGCACGACGATGTCGTGAACGTTGAGCAGCGGCAGCGCAGCGAAGGTGGAAAAGCCGGCGAAGCAGTCGATCAGGCCGACCGCCTGACCATCGAGCCAGGCCAGCGCACCGTGGAAGCCGGGCACTTCGCGGATGGTGCGTACGAGATTGAGCTTGGCGTAGTCGGACAGGCCGTCGCCGCCGCCCATCGGGTCCTGCGCGTAGTGGTCCAGCAGGCCGAGCCAGATTTCAGCTTGGGCCAGGTCGTGCAGATCGAGCGGAACGACTTTGACGGTCATAAGCCAAGCTCCTGCCACATCGCATCGACGCGCTTCTTCACGCCGTCATCCATGACAATCGGCCGCCCCCATTCGCGCGTCGTTTCTCCCGGCCACTTGTTGGTCGCATCGAGCCCCATCTTGGAACCGAGGCCGGCCACTGGCGAAGCGAAATCGAGGTAATCGATCGGCGTGTTGTCGACCAGCGTCGTGTCGCGCGTCGCGTCCATGCGCGTCGTCATCGCCCAGACCACTTCCTTCCAGTCGCGGATGTCGATGTCGTCGTCGACGACGATGATCGTCTTGGTGTACATGAACTGGCGCAGGAAACTCCAGATGCCGAACATGATGCGCTTGGCGTGGCCGGGGTAGGCTTTCTTGATGCTGACGATGGCCATCCGGTACGAGCAGCCTTCCGGCGGCAGGTAGAAATCGACGATTTCGGGATACTGCTTCTGGAGCAACGGCACAAAGACTTCATTGAGCGCCACGCCGAGCACCGCCGGTTCGTCGGGCGGCTTGCCGGTGTAGGTGCTGTGGTAGATCGGGTTCTTGCGCATGGTCATGCGCTCGATGGTGAATACAGGGAATTCGGCCTGCTCGTTGTAGTAACCGGTGTGATCGCCGTACGGCCCTTCGAGCGCCATTTCGCCGGGGTGAATGACGCCTTCCAGCACGATTTCGGCCGAAGCCGGCACTTGCAAAGCGGAGCCGAGGCATTTGATCAGCTCGGTCTTGCCGCCGCGCAGCAAGCCGGCGAACTGGTATTCGGACAGCGAATCGGGCACTGGCGTCACGGCGCCGAGGATGGTCGCCGGATCGCAGCCGAGCACGACGGCGACCGGGAACGGTTGCCCCGGATTGGCCAGTTGAAACTCGCGAAAATCCAGCGCCCCGCCGCGATGGGCCAGCCAGCGCATGATCACCTTGTTCGGGCCGAGCACCTGCTGGCGGTAGATGCCGAGGTTCTGCCGGTTCTTGTGCGGCCCCTTGGTGACGACCAGGCCCCAGGTAATCAGCGGCGCGACGTCGCCCGGCCAGCAATGCTGGATCGGAAACTTGGCCAGATCGACATCCTTGCCCTCCCAGACAACTTCCTGACAAGGTGCGCTCGACACCGTTTTCGGCGCCATGTTCATGACTTGCTTCAGGATCGGCAGCTTGTCCCAGGCGTCCTTGAGGCCCTTCGGCGGCTCCGGTTCCTTCAAATACGCCAGCAGCTTGCCGACTTCGCGCAGGGCCTGCACCGACTCCTCGCCCATGCCAAGCGCAACGCGTTTTGGCGTGCCGAACAGGTTGGCCAGCACGGGAATCGTGTGGCCTTTCGGCTTCTCGAACAGAATGGCCGGACCCTCCGCGCGCAGCACGCGGTCGCAGATTTCGGTCATTTCGAGGCGGGTATCGACCTCGATGCCGACGCGCTTGAGTTCGCCGGTCTTTTCCAGTTGCGACATGAAGTCGCGCAGATCGTGATATTTCATCGGATTCGGTAAGCCTGGTGACATTGGGCACAACTGCCGGTCAATTGCGGCAGCATGGCGGTGGCGGTTTGTTGGTCGCCGGTCAGCGCGACAGTGGCGAAATCGCTGGCGGCCATGTAGCCATCGAGCGCCAGATCCTGCATTTTTTGCGGCATGTACTGCTCTGGTTGTGTGTTCGCCGGCAGCTTGGTGTGATTCCACCATACAGCAACGCCAAGGCGAAACTGGGCTATCTGCCCGGCCTCTACAACCCGACCTTCGTTCAAGCGTTGCAGAACGGTGTCGAGAGCAGCCATCCGGTCACGCATTTCGGCGCGCAAGGCCAACCGGGCTGGCGACGGCATCCTGATCAGCTCGCGTTCGTCGTTGAAATTGTCGGGCGCGGCCGGCAGGGCAACCGGCGCGGGCTGAACCATCTTGGCTGGCGTCGTCTTTTTTGCGGCAACTGTTTTTTTGACCACCGGCTTCTTTTTTGCTGCAACCGCCTTTTTCACTACCACCGCCTTCCCGGTCGCCTGCGTAGTACCGAGCGCCCCCGGCGCCAGCACGACGCAGGCCAGCCCAAGGAAGACGGCGGCAGGTTTCATCGCGTGCGATACGAAAAGTGGCAGCCGACGCAGGCTGCCGTCAGGTTGGGCAGCAGAGCCAGCGCCTTGTCGCGGTCACCGGTCTTGGCGACGGCAGCGAATTCGCTGACTGCCTTGTGGCCATCCATGCCAATGCCGTGCATGGCCGGCGGCATGTGCGGACCGGGCCGGGCGTCAAAAGGCTTGCTGCGATGCTTGCCCATAGCCGACATACCCAGCTTGGCCTCGGCCGCCTCGCCGGCTTCCCTGACCTTGCCGGCCGCCATCAAGGACAGCACTTCATTGACCGCCACGAGATTGTCGAGCATCTCCTGCCGCAGCGATTCCTGCGCCGGTTCGGGCAATTTGGCCAGTTGGCGGGTGTCTTCGGCCAATGCCACGGTCGACACGAAAAACAGGGCAAAAATGAAAGCCTTCATCCGAAGCCCCTTCCGGAAACCACAAAGTCGACGACGATGCCGATGAAAATCACCAGGCCAACCCAGTTGTTGTGCAGGAAGGCCTTGAAGCAGCGCATCCGTTCGCGGCCGCGAATCCAGGTGTAATGCACGCCCATGATGTTGGCGGCGACAACCAGTCCGGCGTAGAAGGCCCAGCCGAGATTCAGGCTGTAGCCGATCCCACCGATGATCGCCAGCGTCGCCGCATAACAAGCCATGACCGCCGCGACGTCGAAGCGGCCGAAGGTAATGGCCGAAGTCTTGATGCCGATTTTGAGGTCGTCCTCGCGGTCGACCATGGCGTATTCGGTGTCGTAGGCGACGGCCCAGAAAACGTTGGCGAGCAGCAGCCACCAGGCCTCGGCCGGCACGCCGCCGACCTGCGCCGCGTAGGCCATCGGGATGCCGAAGCCGAAGGCGATGCCGAGGTAAGCCTGCGGAATGGCCAGAAAGCGTTTGGTAAATGGATAGCTGGCCGCCAGAAAAAGCGCAGGCACCGACAGCCAGATGACCAGCGTGTTGCCGAGCAGCAGGACCAGCGCGAAGGAGAGCAGCGACAGACCTGCGAAAAGCGCCAATGCTTCCTTCGTCGTCACCTTGCCGGCGGTCAGCGGGCGCTCTTTGGTCCGTTCGACGTGCTTGTCAAAATCGCGGTCGGCGTAGTCGTTGATGACGCAGCCGGCCGAGCGCATCAGTACGGTGCCCAGAACGAAAACCCAGACCACCCACCAGTTCGGCCGCCCCAGCGCCGACAGCCACAACGCCCACAGCGTCGGCCAGAGCAGCAGCAGGATGCCGATGGGCTTATCCAGCCGCATGAGCTTTTCGTAGAGATCGAGTTTTTCCTTGAGGGCTGGCCAGTTCATGGGCGCCATTTTACCTTGCCGACTCGGTCCTGACGTCGTTCGCCGGGGTGGGTTGCCGCAATGAATCAGCGAAAAACCGGCAATAAAAACGGGAACCGCAGTTCCCGTTTTTATTGCCGAAAATAGCCGATTCAGCGCGGGTAGCGTGAGCGGCGCCGGGCAACCAGGGTGATGAGGCCGAGGCCGGCGCTCAGCATGGCGTATGACTCAGGCTCGGGAACGGCGGCCGCCATGCCGAGATACTGATAGCCGCTGGCCGAGGCATAGGTGCCACCATCGACCTTGAGACCGAGGTAGTCGGAATGCAGGGCATTGCTTTCCAGGGCGCAGCTGGCGAGGTGAAAACAGGCGCTGTAATTGAAGCCGAAGTAGGTCATCGTGATATCGGTTTCGGTCGGCACCGTGGCGGTCAAGGTGACGACGCCCGAATAATGGCCGTTGTCGGCATCGCCATTGGTATAAATGCCATTCGGGCCGCCCAGCGCCACTTCCTTGAACAGCGTCTCGCCGGCATATTCGCTCACCGTGTTGAACGGCTGGGCCTCCGGCGGGCAGCCCATCTCGCCGCCCGAACAAGTTGCAGTCGGATCGTAGGTCGGGTTGGCCACTTGATACGTCAGGTTCACGCTGCGGTCGGACCAAGCCTGCATGAAATGGCTCAGCTGGCCGACTCGTTGAAACGGCGCCATGCCCAGGCCGGAAAAAGTGGTGTCGTAGTTCATCGTGAAGGTGACATCGACCGTGCTGCCCGGGCCGGAAAAGCGGAGGGTATCAGTCACGTCGAGGCGCACGGAGGCCGTGGCAATATTCGTCGCCTGCGCACCACTCATGTTGATGCTGGTATAAGACTTGAACAAGCCGCTCACCGGATCGGCCCAGGCATTCAGAGAGGCAGAAACAGCGCCGGCGGTGGCCGTCTGCAGGCCGCCGGTAGTGAATGGGCCACTGGTCATCAGGCCCGGATCGAGATAATTGGAAAGCCCGGTGAAGTGCTCCTCGGCGGTGGCCAAGTAGTGGAAAGTCGTTTCGGCCTGCGCGGCACCGGCCGCAACGGCTACCAAGGCGGCAGCCAGAAGTTTTTTGCCCAACATGGAAACCCTCTGGGAAGTTAGCTGATTGACGTCGCGCCCCGCAGCGCATGCGGCCGGCATTATGCCATAAGGCTACGCATTGAGCATCAGCCGCCTGCCCGTGCAGGCAATGGAACGGTCTTGGCCTGAAACCGGGACGGTTGTCAGCCGCCCCCAAACTTCACGCTCAGTGGCGCTGTTCAGTCCCGTTGACGCGCACGGCCTGCTGCCACGCCACCACCGCCTGCCCGGCGTGGGCGAGGATGGCCTGGTAGCGTTCGGCGGGCAAGGCGTGGCGCAGCGAGGCGAATAGCTGCTGCGTGCCGTCCTGGGCGAGCGGCGATTTCGGCGCCAGATCGGAGAGCAGCGAAATCTGGATATTGGCCAGCGCATCGGCCAGCAGGCGCCAGCCGAGTTCCGGCATCTGTTCGTTGAGGGCGACCATCATGCTGCCCAGCGGCAGGACGATACCCTGCACCTGCTCAGCCGTTTCGCAAGCGGCCATGGCGTGCCACAGGGCAAGGTGAATGCCGCGGCGCAGATCGACCTTGAAGTCGATGGCATCGGACTCAACATCGTTGATCTGCTCGAAATACTGCTGAAAAAGCGTGTCGTCGCGGGCACTCAAACGCGTGCGCAAGCCGCCAATGAGCGCCGTCAACGAATGGATGGCATCGAGATTGAACGCCTGCGTGTAAGCCAGCCCCCATTGATCGAGACCGCTGATCAGCATGGCCAGACGCAGCGCCCGCGCCTCGTCGCTGGCTGCGGCCTGACACCAGTCGAAACAGTGCGCCGCCACCTCGCCAAGCACCGCCACATTCGGCGCCGCATCGACCGTCGCCGCCTGACGGAAGGCCCCGGCAAAAACGTCCTGCGCCATACGCGCCGCCAGCCGCTGGATATCGGCGCTGGCCAGCTTGGCAAGTTGATCGGCGGGAATCTGGGCGGCTGTCGTCATGGCGAATGGAATCGATGGGAAAACGCTATTTTAACGGGAGGCCACGGCCCTGAAGCCGAATGCCACGGTCAACCGGAAAAATTGGCCCAAATTGAAAGGGTAATCAAGGGCTCGGCCAAATCGCCACCAGCGCCACCGAGTCGAATGGAACACCATGGCATCGTTGCAGGCGGCATGATTCTGACCACATAATCAGTGCATGACTATCAACTCACCTGCTGATCTTGGCGTCTGCGAAAACTCGGCCGCGACCGAGAGCGCGCTCGCCAAGTCAGCTACCGACCCAGCTTGGCGCGCTCCGCTCCGGCGGACAGCCCGCCGCTCGCCCCGCGCCCGGACCACGATGGCGGGGTGCGCTTGAGTTCGACAACGCCCGACGCCGCGCCGGAACCGCCCTCCTCCCCGCGTCAGGCGCCGGACAGCTATCCTGCCCACTCAGGCCCGCAGCGTGCCCGGCGCCAGATTCGGAATGATCGGCAACTCTATCTGCCGATGCTGCTTTCGCTGCTGTTCCATGCGATGCTGCTGAGCCTGACCTTTGGCGGTGACGAATTCGGGCTGCCCGGCTTCGCCTTTCCCTGGCAAGCTCGACGGATCGAAGTACCTGATCTGCGCGTCGTACTCGCACCTACACCGGTCGCTGTAGCGAAGCCAGCCATTACGCCGCCCCCTGCTCCTGCTCCTGCTCCTGCTCCTGCTCCTGCTCCTGCTCCTGCTCCTGCTCCTGCTCCTGCTCCTGCTCCTGCTCCTGCTCCTGCTCCTGCTCCTGCTCCTGCTCCTGCTCCGTCACCCTCCGGAGTAATCGAGCCCACCATCGCAGCCGAGCCGGTGGCACTCAAAGCTCCCGAGCCGCCCGTGGCACAAGCCGCCACTGCAATCCTGCCGCCGAGCCCGCCGACGGCGAATGTCAGCCCGCCAACAAACGACGCTGCCCCGGCCAAGATACCGACCGTTTCCCCCCCCCCGGCCAAGCCATTTCCAACCGTAATCGCCATGGAGCACGCCAAGGAACCCGAGTTCACCGTGCCTCCCGCGCCATTCGAGCCAACCCCGGCTGCCGAAAATGCAGCGCGCGAAGAAGCTAGCCGGCAGGAAGCTGCGCAGCGGGAAGCCGCACGACTGGAAAGCGAGCGACTTGAGGCCGAACGCCTCGAGAATGCGCGACAGGCAGCCGCCCGGCAAGAATTGGCCCACCTGGAAACGGCCCGACTGGAAGCCGCGCAGCAGGAAACAACACGAGCAAACGCAGAACGCCTCGCCGCCGAGCGCCTAGAGAACGAACGACAAGCCGCCGCCCGCCGGGAAGCAGCGCGCCGTGAGGCTGCGCGGCAGGAAGCTGCCCGGGCCGAGGCCGAGCGCCTGGCCGCCGAACGTCAGGAAAACGAACGGCAAGCCGCCGCCCGACAGGAAGCAGCGCAACGTGAAGCGGCACGGCAGGAAGCCGCCCGGGCCGAGGCCGAGCGCCTAGCCGCCGAACGACAGGAGAACGAACGACAAGCTGCAGCCAGCCAGGAAGAAGCGCGCCGAGAGGCCGCACGTCAAGAAGCCGCCCGGGCAGAAACCGAGCGACTGGCCGCCGAACGCCAGGAGAATGAACGGCAAGCTGCCGCCCGCCAGGAAGCTGCGCGCCGAGAGGCCGCCCGTCAGGAAGCCGCCCGTGCAGAGTCTGAGCGCGTGGCGGCCGAGCGTCAGGAGAACGAACGGCAAGCTGCCGCCCGCCAGGAAGCTGCACGCCGAGAGGCCGCTCGTCAGGAAGCCGCCCGTGCAGAGTCTGAGCGCGTGGCGGCCGAGCGTCAGGAGAATGAACGACAAGCAGCCGCACGACAGGAAGCGGCACAGCGTGAGGCGCGCGAGCAGGCTGCCAGACGGGACGCCAAGCTGCGGGCGATTGGACGACAACTCAACGAGGAAGCCGACCGCCGCAAGGCGGCGGAGGCAACAAACCGCCTTTCACCGTCGGCCAGCTCCCTGCGCCGGGGCCGGCTCTTCGGGCGAGCCGACCCCAACGCCGAACTCATCCTGTACGCCGAAGCCTGGAGCCGGAAGATTCATTTCAGCCCGGCCTTCGAATCGATACGCGAGCTGGTCAGGCAGCCGCACACCAAGCCGCTGGTCACGGTAGCCATTCGCAGCGACGGCTCGGTCGAATCCGTGACGTTTGTGCTGTCCAGCGGTGTGCCCGCCATCGACAACGCGATACGGGAGATCGTGCACAGTCTTGCGCCCTATCAGACCTTCTCGCCTGCCCTTGGCCGCGATTACGACGTTGTCGAGATTCGCCGGACCTGGTATTTCGACTCGGCGATTCGGCTGTATTGACGGCAGGGCAGGCCTTAGAGGCTGTCCAATATCTTTTGAAAACCGAGAAGCCATTTCAATTGAAAAGACCGAAACCCCTCCCGGCCTCCCCTTGTCAGGGGAGGAGTACCCCAAATCGCGCGAGATCAGGCTCCCTCCCCTGACAAGGGGAGGGCTGGGGAGGGGTTTGCATGACAAGCAATAGATCGCGAACAGCTTCTTACAGCCGCCCTCCCCGCAACGCCTCCACCACCTTTTGCAAGTGCGCCGGACTGGCTTCTTCCGGCAATATCGGCGCCCCGACATGCAGGCTGATCGACGAAAACACGCCGCGCCGGAACGGCGTTTTCATCGCCTCGCCGTCGATGCGCGAAAAATAGCTGCCCCACAGGCCGCTGAGCGCCATCGGCACGACCGGCACCGGATTGGCCGCGAGGATGCGGCTGATGCCCGGGCGGAAGGTCTGCAACTGGCCGTCACGCGTGATGTGTCCTTCGGGGAAGATGCCGACCAGATCGCCGTTGGCCAGCGCCTTGCCGACTTCGGCGAAAGCCGCTTCCATCATCGCCGGGTCGTCCTTGGCCGAAGCAATGGGGATGGCACCGCAATGGCGGAAGATGAAGCCGAGCAGCGGCGTCTTGAAAATGCGATGGTCCATGACGAAGCGCACCGGCCGGGGCGAAGCGCCCATGATCACCACCGCATCGACGAAGCTGACATGGTTAGCGACGAGTACGGCGGCGCCTTCCTGCGGGATGTGCTCGATGCCCTCGGTGCGCAACCGGTACACCGCCTTGACCAGCAGCCAGGCGACGAAACGCAGCAAAAATTCCGGCACCAGCCCGTAGATATAAACCGCCACCAGCGCATTGAGCAGCGCCGCCAGGCCGAACAGCGCCGGCATCGACAGCCCGGCGCCAAGCAGGCTGGCCGCCCCGAGCGCCCCGACGACCATGAACAGGGCATTGAGAATGTTGTTGGCGGCGATGATGCGCGCCCGGTGTTCGGGCGAACTGCGCAGTTGGACCAGCGCGTAGAGCGGCACGATGAAGAAGCCGCCGAAGGCGCCGAGCATCATGAGGTCGAACAGCACACGCCAGATGGCCGGGATGCTGAGCAGCGCGAGCAGTTCGTGCGGCGTCGTGCCGGGCAGGCCGACCGGCGAGGCGAAGTACAGATCGAGGCCAAACAGCGTCAGGCCGATCGAACCGAAAGGCACCAGGCCGATTTCGACATGCTTGCCCGACATCCGCTCGCAAAGCATCGAGCCGATGCCGATGCCGACCGTGAAGGTGGCCAGCAGCATCGTCACCGCTGACTCGCCGCCACCGAGCACGAACTTGGCGTAGGCCGGGAACTGGGCGAGGAAGAGCGCGCCGTAGAGCCAGAACCACGAAATGCCGAGGATGGACAGGAAAACCGTGCGATTCTGCCGGGCAAAAGCGATGTTGCGCCAGGTTTCGGACAGCGGGTTGAGGTTGATCGTCAGTTCCGGCGCCGGCGGCGGCGCGGTCGGAATGCCCCGGCTGGTCAGGTAACCGGCCAGGGCCACGACAAAACCACCGACCGCAATCCAGGCCGGATACTCGACCGAACCGGCCAACAGGCCGCCCGCCAGCGTGCCGATCAAGATGGCGACGAAAGTCCCGGCCTCGATCAGCGCATTGCCGCCGACCAGCTCATCCTCGTGCAGATGCTGCGGCATGATCGCGTACTTGACCGGCCCGAACAGCGTCGAATGGCAACCGAGCAGGAACAACGCGCCCATCAGCACGGGCAGGCTGTGCATGAAAAAGCCGGCCGCCGCGACACCCATGATGACCATTTCGAGCACCTTGACGAGGCGGGCGAGCATCGCCTTGTCGAACTTGTCGGCCAGCTGCCCGGCCGTCGCCGAGAACAGGAAAAAGGGCAGGATGAACACACCCGCCGCCATGTTGGCGAGCAGTTCCGGCTTGAGCGTCGTCCATTGCGCCGCCTGGAAAGTCAGCAGGACGACCAGCGCGTTCTTGAACAGGTTGTCGTTGAAGGCGCCAAGAAATTGCGTGACGAAGAAAGGCGCAAAACGCCGGGTTTTCAGAAGTCCGAATTGACCGCTCATGCGTGGCTCGCAGCAAGAATATGACTGACCAGAACAGCCGTAGAAGGAAAGGATTTCATTTTTGGGCAAAAATTCCGGTTGACCGTGGAAATGCAATTATTCGAGTTCATACCGCCTCCGCCAGCCGTTTCAGCGTGACGTAATCGACCTTGCCGGCGCCGAGCAGCGGCAGCGACTCGACCTTGTGGATCTTGCGCGGCACAGCAAGTTCAGGGACGCCTGTTTCGCGGGCCTTGGCGGCGAGCAGTTCGCGGGTCAGTTCGCCGTCGGTGGTGAACAACACCAGCGCCTCGCCCTTGGCCGGATCGGGCTGGCTCGAGGCGGCGTGGGGCAGCGCCGGCGAAGTGGCGGTGGCGAGTTTTTCGACGACTTCGAGGCTGACCATTTCGCCGGCGATCTTGGCGAAGCGTTTGACGCGGCCGACGATTTTCACGAAGCCGTCTTCGTCCACTTCAACCACGTCGCCGGTTTCGTACCAGCCGTCACCGATGTCCGACACCGGCGGTTGCAGCACGCCAGGGTTGTCGGCCTTGAGGTAGCCGGCCATGACGTTCGGGCCACGCACATGCAGGATGCCGCCGCCAGCAATGCCGGGGACCGGCACCAGCTTGTGTTCGACGCCCGGCAGCAGGTTGCCGACGGTGCCCGTGCGGTAGGCCATCGGCGTATTGACGGCGAGCACCGGCGCCGTTTCGGTCGCGCCGTAGCCTTCGAAAATGCGCAGGCCGAATTTCTCGAACCACTGGCTGCGCACCGATTCCGACAGCTTCTCGGCTCCGGCCACGACGTAGCGCAGGCGGTAGAAATCGTAGGGATTGGCAAACTTGGCGTAGTTGGCGAGGAAGGTCGAGGTGCCGAAAAGCACCGTGCAGCCACGGTCGTAGGCCAATTCCGGAATCACCCGGTAATGCAGCGGCGACGGGTAGAGGAAGAGGCTGGCGCCGCTCAGCACCGGCAGCAGCGCGCCGGCGGTCAGGCCGAAGGAATGGAAGATGGGCAGCGCATTGAGCACCTTGTCATGAACCGAGAAGTCGATGACCGAGCAGATCTGCGCGACGTTGGCGAGGATGGCGCGGTGCGGCAGCACGACGCCTTTCGGCTTGCCTTCCGAACCCGATGTGAAGAGCACGACGGCAGCATCTTCCGGCGAGGCCGGCAGCTCGAAGGCGCGCGGAAAATGCAGCGCGTAGGCCATCAGCCAGAGCTTGTCGCCCAGACCAATCTTTTCGCGGACGTCTTCGAGATAGACGAGTTGCACGCCCTTCAGCCCGGCCAGCTTATCGCCCAGCTTGGCCTGCTCGACGAAGGCGCGCGAGGTGACCACCGTGCGGATTTGCGCCGCATCGACGGCCGCCTGCATGGCGTCGGTGCCGGCCGAATAGTTGAGCATGGCCGGGATGCGCTTTCTTGCGGTCAACCCGAAAATCAGGCCAATTGTCGGCACAAGGTTGGGCAGCAACAGGCCGACCTTCTCGCCGGGCTGCGAAATGCGCTCGATCTGGCGACCGAGCATGAGCGCCATCTTGAACAGGTCGTTGTACGAATACTCGATCTGCTTGACGTCTTCGAGCAGGCGACGGCCGCGGCCGTAGATGTCGGCGGCGTCGCACAGCGCCGAGAACAGCGTCTGCTGCGGACGCGAGGCGAAGATCATTTCCTGCATCAATCGGCGCATCGCTTCGCCCGACTTGCGGCGACGCAGCTTGGCGGTGGCGCCTTCCGGCATCGGAAAATGGCGCTCGGCCAGAATGCTCAGGCGGATTTTCGGGAACAGCGTCCGCGGATGCTTGCCCGACAGGCGCGAGAAATAGCTGCGCGAAGCGCCATCGAGACGCACCGGCACCACTGTCGCCCCGGTCTTGGCGGCGACGAAGGCCGGGCCGTCATAGACCTTCATGAGCGAGCCGGTCAGCGTGATCCGCCCTTCCGGGAAGATGACCACCGGCCGCCCGGATTCGATCAGGCGGATGACCTTCTTCATGGCCATCGGGCTGGTCGGATCGACGGCCAGATAATCGACCTGCGAGAGCAGGATGCGGAAGAAGAAGCTCTCGGCGATGGTCGTATGGACAACGAAAACCGGGTCGACGGGGAGAAAGAGCCCGATCAGCAGACCATCGAGAAAGGACTGGTGATTGGCGACAATGAGCAGTCGCTCATGATTGAAATTGGCCTGTTGCGCCGAAACTTCGACGCGAAAAAACAACCGGGCCAAGCCGCGCAACAGCGGCCGCAACAATGTGCGCATCAGGAATTTTCCTTGAGGTAATTCAGGACGTTGGTGAACGTCGTTTCCAGCGAATCGCGGTTGATCCAGAACCAGACTTCCTTGCCGATCTTCTCGGAAGCCAGCACGCCGGACTCGTGGAGGATTTTCAGATGGTGCGAGACGGTCGACCGGGCCAGCGTCGACACCTCGGCAATGTGCCCGACATTGAGCCGCTCACCCGGCTCAAAAAGCAGCAGGATGCGCTGCCGATGCTCATCGCCGAGCGCCACGAAAATCCGGGACATCGCCTGCCATTCGGCCGGGATGGATTGGGTGTAGTCGTTTTTCATATCGACGATCTTAGTTACGTCGATATGTTCTGTCAATATTTTTATCGAAAATCTCTCGTCCGCAACTTATGTTGAGACTTTCGCAATTCAAGTCGAGATAGAAACGCCTTGTGCCCCAGTATCCAGAAAATCTGGGGATGCTAGATACTGATAGCATCTGCAACCAACTAAACACAGACAGAGTGGATTGACATGATCGATCTTCACAACTATTGGCCCAAGGCGGTAGAGCATTTACGAGAGCCATACGACAACGGGGCATCAGATCATGTTGTCATCGCAGAATTCAATGAGGCTCCTCAGAATGGCTACAAGGGGCTCCGTCTTATTCGCACTGCTCTGATTCCGCTGGAGGTTGTTGATGAGGTACTTCATTCTCCCGGCGGCATCGGTTACGAGGTCCGATCATGGGGGCCACGCCCTTGTGTAGATGAAGGCCAAATCTACGACACAAGCTTCTGGATCGATGGACGCAAGGGCAAGAAAGAGCGTTTTCAGACGATTATCAACTCGTGGAACATACATGACAGGGAGGTGATTCTTCCAGACAATGTTTTGTTGATGACATACGGGTTGACACCTCGCCATCTGAATGACGGGACTGTGTGCTGGGACGATCCGCGAGGCCCGGTATACGACGTTCTTCGTGTGAAATCACATGTAAACCACAGCGACAAGAAAGACGATCAACAGGGCTTGATTACGATTCGCCGCGAATACCTCGAAGACTATTGTCATCTGAAGAACTGCGCCGCTGTAGCTGTTTATTACGAAGAACGCTTTTCCTCGGACGACGACTCTTTCTCTACCATCCTGAATGGCAGAGAAGGAGACGAATTTGAATTGCCGGGACGTTTGCTTGGCATGGCGGTGCTGGATGGCTCATATCATTCCAATGCACCTCAAATGTCTCGCGTGTGGGGGGCTCGTTTGATCCTAATTCCGCAGTCTCGACCAGTGACCGACGCGACTGAACCGGAGTTGATATGGCCCGACGATACAGAGCCCATGAACTATCCACGGGCAGCATCCAAGTGGGTCTATGGTCACATCCGCGACGAGGTTTTGCAGGAATATGAGGCTCACCCAGAGTTTTCGATTCACCCCGAATCTGGAGGTGTTAGCTACGGTGGTTGGTGGGGAACCGACAGAACATATCGCGTTGGACGAAATCACATTCGAATTGAGTTGAAAAAGTTTCATGAGGGATGCCCCCCTCATGTCATTTCGCATTGGCACCGTTTCTCCGTTCCGGAATCTGCCGTTGAGCATGATCAAGCGACCTATGGCAATCGGAATATTGCCACTCGGGCGAAGGATGTTCTGGACGCGTATTTGTCGTTGACGGCAAGTCTTACGTATCTGTCAGAGCAAATTGGAATGAACTATACACAGGAAGATATTGGCGTCTTATCGACTGAAGAGGCTGCCTATAGAGGGTGGTGGTCGTTCGAGGTAATGCGATCTCTTTTCGCCGTTGCACCATTGACGGCAACTCAGGAACAGTTCCTTGACCGGGCAGTTAGCATGTTTAAACTCCTTGAGTTACTCAAGCCTGCGCCGATGAGGGCGATAGCCCGACAATTGGGTATCCCGAAGGATCTGATTAAAGATTTTGCATCTCTCAAGCTGCTCGCCTGTATTTGTCAGTTGGCAATGATTTCGAAAGAGCAAGGCCATGCATTGGCCGAAGATGCTGATGCTGTCGTGCCACAATGGGACCCAAAGAGCGAGTTGCCAGAGTTGCGGACACTATTTGCACTCAATGGATTACGTGTTTGTCAGGCGCACACTCCAGGCAACGAGCGGCAAGTGAAAATTGCGTCCAGTGCGGGAGTGTTTGGTATTGATGTGACTGCGACCGCTTCAGGGTGGGGAGGCGCAATAGACACGCTATACGATCAACTGGCTAATGACTTACTAACAAGCGCTCGATTGATAGAGGACGCCATAGCGGCATAAAGGCCGGATGACAACGTTTCTCTTAGCTGAGAACATAATTTCGTTACTACAGAACGTATGCGGATTAAGGTAGCAACGGGCATTCAGCCCCATGGGTGATGGCTCGGATTTACCTCGAGGATCAGCACCGAGTCGGTCGAAGCGTTGTAGCGAAGAGCGGCGAAATATGGCCACCGCCGGACTGCCCAACCGAAGCGTGCTGGAAAGTTTCAATGAGTAGGCGGGTAACCAAGGCTCAGGCCTTTAGGACATTGATCTCTCCAGCGGAAGCCATGTTAACGCTCGATGCAAGGCGAACGGGATGCCGTCAAAGCGTGTCAAAATGGTCCATCCCCAACTGCCAGTGCAGGCTTGCGCCGCTTCATGCCGCCAGCCGTGCCGAACCATGATGAAACCTTCACGCTCCGAATTTCTCGATCTGCCCGATGTCCGCCTGCACATCCGGCGCTGGGGCAGTCCCGATGCGCCGATGCTCTTTCTGCTGCATGGCTGGATGGATGTTTCGGCCTCGTTCCAGTTTGTTGTCGATGAACTGGCGAAAGACTGGAATATCGTGGCGCCGGACTGGCGTGGCTTTGGCCAATCGGAGTGGCTGAACCGGCCGTATTTCTTCGCCGAGCACTTGGGCGACATGGAGGCCATCGTCGACCGCTACGCACCGGACGGCAAGGTAAAGCTGGTCGGCCACAGCATGGGTGGCATTTTGTCCTGCCTCTATGCCGGGATTCGGCCCGAGCGGGTTGAGAGCGTGGTGTCGCTGGAAGGCTTCGGCATTGCGCCGACGACGCCGGAGATGGCGCCGGAGCGTTACCAGCAGTGGCTGGGCTCGCTCAGGAAACCGCCGCGCATGCACGCTTACGCTGACCGCATGGCCTTTGCCCGCCGACTGTTGCACAGCGACCGCTTTCTGACGGCCGAGCGCGCCGAGTTTCTGGCCAAGCATCTGGCCCGCGTCGGCGATGGTGAAAACCGGGCCGGCTTGCGCCATCACGGCATCATCTGGAACGGCGACCCGTGGCACAAGGCGCCGGCGCCGTATTTGTTCCGGCTGGAGGAATCGATGGCGATCTGGAAGCAGATCACCTGCCCGGTGCTCTGGGTGGCTGGCCGGGAATCGTGGGTGATCCGCGATTTCGGCCAGCGGCCGGGCGACTGGGAAGCGCGTCAGACGTGCTTTGCCAATGTTCGTGAGGAATGGGTCGAAGAGGCCGACCACATGTTGCACCACGATCAGCCGGCCGAGGTGGCGCGCATTGTCGAGGCGTTTATTGGCTGATTTTGGGGGAATCCCACGGTCAACCGGAAATTTTGGCCAAAAATGAAAAAAGCCGGGAAACCCCGGCTTTCAGATGGGCGTTACCGGCTTAGTGGTAGGCCGTCTTCGAGGCCAGTTTGGCGGCCATGAAGCAGGCCAGACCAAGAATAACCACGGTGAAAGTGATGCCGACGTAAGAGAGTTCGTCCATTTTTATATGCCTCTGTTTAGGTTGGGTTAGTTTGCAAAACAGGCTGTAAGACAAGGCTCGCGGCAAAAGTTCCCGACTAATGAAAAATTTTTTGTGCAACGCAACAAGGCCCGGTGGACGAGACCGGGCCTTGTCTTTTTGACGCTGGAAAAATCAGCGGCCGGCCGACCCGCTCGGCGCTGCGCGCAGGTACTGATTGGGCCAGACGCCGACCTGCCGCAGCTCCTGCGCCGCCTGCAAGGGCCAGTACGGATTGCGCAGGATTTCGCGGCCGATGAGGACCATGTCGGCCTGACCGGAGCGCACGATGTGGTCAGCCTGCACGGCCGAGGTGATCAAACCGACGGCAGCAGCCGGCAAGCCGGCTTCGTTGCGGACGCGGGCGGCGAATTCGGTCTGGAAGCCTGGGCCAGCTGGAATCTTCGCTGTCGGCACGAGGCCGGCGGTCGAGATATCGGCCAGATCGACACCGAGTGCCTTGAGGCCGCGGCACAACTCGACCGTTTCGTCGGCCGTCCAGCCGCCTTCGACCCAATCGGTGGCCGACAGGCGGATGAGCAGCGGCAGGTTGTCCGGCCACACGGCGCGCACGGCCGTCACCACCTCGCGCAGCAGGCGGGTGCGGTTGTCGAAACTGCCACCATAGGCGTCGGTGCGCTGGTTCGACAGCGGCGACAGGAACTGGTGCAGCAAGTAGCCGTGGGCGGCGTGCAGTTCGATGGCCTGGAAGCCGGCGACGACGGCCCGCTTGGCGGCGGCGACGAAGGCCGTGACGATCTCGGCAATCTCGGCGAGGCTCAGTTCATGCGGCTGGGCGTAGCCTTCGCCGAACGATACCGCCGACGGGGCGACCGCCTTCCAGCCGCCTTCATCGGCGCGCAAGGTCCGCTGTTCGCCCCAGCCCAGCCCGACACTGGCCTTGCGCCCGGCGTGGGCAAGTTGGACGGCCGGAACGCAGCCATGCTCGCGGGCCAGACGGGCGATTTTGGCCAGCGGCGCGATCTGCTCGTCGTTCCACAGGCCGAGGTCGCCCGGGCTGATCCGGCCGGCTGCCGTGACGGCTGTCGCTTCGAGGATCATCAGGCCGGCGCCGCCGATGGCGCGGCTGCCGTAATGGATGAAATGCCATTCGCCGGCCATGCCGTCGGTGGCCGAGTACTGGCACATCGGCGGGATCCCGATGCGGTTCTTGAGGGTGATGTCGCGCAGTTTGAGGGGTTCGAACAGGTGGCTCATGATTTCAATTTTGGGCAAATTTTCCGGTTGACCGTGGGATTGTGCTCGCCTACTCGCCGCGCGCCCGGCGAACGGTGATCGACTCGCCGGCGACGCCCCAGTTGTCGGTATCGACTTCATCGATGACGACGACCGTCGTTTTCGGGTTCTTGCCCAGCACATCGACAAGCAGTTGCGTCGCCCCGGCAATCAGGCGCGCCTTCTGCTCCGGCGTTGCCCCTTCGCGGGTGATCTTGATATTGACGTAGGGCATCAGCGATTCACGTCCACGACGACACGCCCGCGCACCTTGCCTTCCATGAGCTGTGCCGCCGTCGGGATGGCTTCGGCCAGCGAGACTTCGTGCGTGATCAGACCGAGCTTGGCGACATCGAGGTCAGTCCCCAGACGTTGCCAGGCCACCAGCCGATCCGGCCGTGGGCACATCACGCTGTCGATACCGACCAGCGTCACACCACGCAGGATGAAGGGCGCCACCGACGACGGGAAATCCATGCCGCCAGCCAGCCCGCAGGCGGTCACGACGCCGCGATATTTGGTCGTCGCGCAGATGTTGGCCAGCGTGTGCGAGCCAACGACATCGACCGCCCCCGCCCAGCGTTCCTTGCCGAGCGGCTTGCCGGGCGCCGAGAAAAGGCTGCGGTCGAGCACTTCGGCCGCGCCGAGCTGCTTGAGGTAATCCGTTTCTTCTGGCCGGCCACTGACTGCAACGACCGTGTAACCGAGTTTCGCCAGCACGGCAATCGCCACGCTGCCGACGCCGCCTGCCGCGCCGGTGACGACGATCTCGCCATCCGTCGGTTTGACGCCCTGCTGCTCCAGCGCCAGCACGCAGAGCATGGCGGTGTAGCCGGCGGTGCCAATGGAAACGGCCTGCTTTTCGCTGAAAGCGGCCGGCAGCGGCACCAGCCAGTCACCCTTGAGCCGCGCCTTCTGGGCCAGCCCACCCCAGTGCGTTTCGCCGACGCCCCAGCCGTTGAGCACGACGCGGTCGCCGACCTTGTAGTCGGCGTGGCTGCTGCTTTCGACCGTGCCGGCAATGTCGATGCCCGGCACCATCGGGAACTTGCGGACGACCGGCCCTTTGCCGGTAATCGCCAGGCCGTCCTTGTAATTGAGCGACGAGTAATCGACGCGCACCGTCACATCGCCTTCCGGCAACTGGCTTTCATCGATGTCCTGCTCCGACGCCCGGTAACCGGCGTCGTCCTTCTCGATCAGAATTCCCTTGAACATCGTCATCTCCGTTTAGTTTTGCAGGCAGAGCGCCGGGGCGGCATCCCGCTTTTCGACCAGTTTCAGTATAGCCAAGAGCACGACGCCGACGACCATGACCCCGCCGGCCAGATAGAGGCCAATCGAGTAATTGCCCAGCCGCGTCGCCAGCCAGCCGACCACGGCCGGCCCGATGATCTGCGCGACGCCGTAGGAGAGCGTCATCCGGCCCATCATTTTGGCCGGCCGCGTCGGGTAGTAACGCCCGGCCATGGTCAGCACCAGACTCACCATGCCGATGAAGGTTCCGCCAAAAAGCAGCGCGCCGAACAGCGTGGCGTACAGGCCGCCGACGGCGACGGGCAGGATGATGCCGACGATCTGCAGCACGGCGGCGAGGATCAGGGCGTTGATGTCGCCGGTGTAGCGGGCGATCAAATCCCAGTTGAAGGCGGCCGGCGTCGCCGCCAGCCCGATAGCCAGGAAAGCCAGCCCGCCCTGCCCGGCCAGCCCCGGCAGGCCATTGACGATGGCGACGATGAAGGTGGCGCTGATGACGTAGCCGAAGCCAGCGCAGAAGTAGGCCGCCATGAAGATGCGCAGGAACAGCGGGCTCGGCGGGTTGTCGTGCATCGGCGCGCCGGTCTTCGTCACCGGGCTGGTATCGGGCGCCGGCAACCAGGCCATGGCCGGCACAATGAGCAGGCAGGCCAGGGCCGAAAAAGCGAACCACTGCTCGCGCCAGTCGAGTGTGCCGCTCATCAGCCACACCGCGATGGCGCAGCCGGAAATACCGAGTCCGATGCCGCCGAAATGGATGCCCAGTTCCGGCCGATGGTTGTGGCGGATCAGCCAGTTGAGAATCAGCCCGGTGCCAAGCAACATGCCGGCCGCACTGGAAAGCCCGGCGATGAAGCGCGAGACCATCCAGAGCAGCGGATCGGTGGTCAGGCCCATCATCACCGTGCTCAGAATGGCGACGACCAGCCCGATGCGGTACAGCTTGTCCTTGAGCACGAGGTCGCTGATCAGCGAGGCGACCAGCGCGCCGCACAGGTAGCCGGCGTAGTTGAGCGCCGCCAGCCAACCGGCTTCGGCCAGCCCCAGCCCAGCCTGTTGCTGCATGAGCGGCAGCAGCGGCGTGTAGGCAAAACGGGCGACGCCGAAAGTCAGCAGCAAGCTGAAAATCCCGGCGCTCAGCACCTTGAGGCGTTCTCTCTGTGAGTTCATGGCAACGCTCCTTTTATCGTTCTTGAGTTCGCACGATAACCAGCGTAAATTATCTGCACAAATGATTTGTTTAGAACACACCATTCTTGTTTTGAGATAACAATGGAACTCGTCGCGCTCCGCACCTTTCAGGCCGTCGTCGAAGAAGGCGGCATCCTCGCCGCCTCGCGCAAGCTGAATACCGTCCAGTCCAACGTCACCGGCCGCATCCGGCGGCTGGAAGAAGAACTCGGCGCCGAACTGTTCATCCGCAAAGGCCGCGGCCTCGAACTCGCGCCGTCGGGCAAGGTGCTGCTCGACTACGCGCGGCGAATGCTCATGCTCGAACGCCAGACGGCCAGCGCCGTGCGGCAGGTTGGCGAAAGCGCCGGCGAACTGCGCATCGGCGCCATGGAAACCTTCGCCGCCCTGCATCTGCCCAGCGCCCTGAAAGCCGTGCGAGCCGGACATCCGGGCCTCGAACTGCGCGTCACCACCGACACCACGAGCAGGCTGACCGAAAAGATACTCGACCACAAACTTGATTGCGCCTTCGTCGCCGGCCCGGTCATCCACCCCGACCTGCGGTTCGACGAACTGGTCGTCGAGGAACTGGTCCAGGTGCACGCCGCCGGCACCGACCCCGTGCTGCTGCCGCTCATCCTCTTCCGCGAAGGCTGCGCCTACCGCACGCGCGCCGTCGCCTGGCAACGCGCCCAGGGCCACGCCGTTTCCGACGCCATGGAATTCGGCACACTCGAAGGCATCCTCGGCTGCATCGCCGTCGGCCTTGGCTGGACCCTGATGCCTCGTCGCGTCGTCGAACAATCGAGCCATGCGGCCGATCTGGTCATAGAGACTGTGCCCGACGAATTCAGTCTGGTGCCAACCGGCATGATCTATCTGCGCGAAGCACGGGCGATGGCAGCGCTGAAGACACTGAGCGACGGCATCACCGCGTCGGCCAATCGCGTCAGGATTTAAGGAGTTCTTCGCGCGAACCGAGCCAGCGTTTAAGGTGGCGCTCGGCCAGTTCGAGATGCTCGGTCAACATTTCCTCGGCCACCTCGCGCGCCATTTCGACCAGATCGGCGTCCATTTCCAGATCGGCGTAGCGCAGTAACGGCACCCCGCTCTGCCGGGCCCCGACGAATTCACCGGGACCGCGAATATGCAGATCCTGGCGAGCGATCTCGAAGCCATCGGTGTTCTCGAAAATGATCTTGAGCCGCTGCCGGGCAATCTCGCCCAACGGCCCGGCGTAGATCAGGATGCAACTCGATTCGTATTTGCCGCGGCCGACCCGGCCGCGTAACTGGTGCAGTTGCGATAGCCCAAAACGTTCGGCGTGTTCGATGACCATCAGGCTGGCATTGGGCACGTCGACGCCGACTTCGATGACTGTCGTTGCCACCAGCACATCGATCTCGCCAGCAGCAAAAGCCGCCATCACTGCCTGCTTTTCGTCAGCCTTAAGCCGGCCATGCACCAATCCCACGGTCAACCCGGAAAATTGCTCAAAAAGGAAATCGTAGGTTTCCTGCGCCGTCTGCAACTGCAGCGCCTCGGACTCTTCGATCAACGGGCAAACCCAGTAAGCCTGCCGGCCTTCCTCGACAGCCTTTTTCACGAAACCAACCACATCGTCGCGCCGGTTGTCGGCGACCAGCCGCGTCTTGATCGGCGTCCGGCCGGGCGGCAGTTCGTCGAGCACGGTGACGTCGAGATCGGCGTAATAACTCATGGCCAGCGTGCGCGGAATCGGCGTCGCCGACATCATGAGCTGATGCGGATTGTCGCCCTTCTTGCGCAAGGCGAGCCGTTGAGCGACGCCGAAACGGTGCTGCTCGTCGACGATGGCCAGCCCGAGTTTGGCGAAATCGACGCCATCCTGAATCAGCGCATGCGTGCCGACGACCAGCTGCGCCTCGGCCGCCGTCGCCGCGAGTTGCTCACGCTTGGCCTTCGTTTTCAGGCTACCGGATAGCCAGGCCACGCGCACACCGAGCGGCTCCAGCCAGTCCTTCAATTTCAGATAGTGCTGCTCGGCGAGAATTTCCGTCGGCGCCATGAAGGCCGCCTGCCAGCCGGCCGAAATGGCCTGACACGCTGCCAAGGCGGCAACGATGGTCTTGCCGGCACCGACATCGCCCTGCAGCAGACGCTGCATCGGATAAGGCTGGGCCAGATCGCCACCGATCTCGGCCATCGCCCGCACCTGCGCGCCAGTCAGGCCGAAAGGCAGGCTGTCCAGCAGGCGCGCCCCAAGATCGTCACGCGCCACCAGCACCGGCGCCCCCTGCTCACGCCGGGCCAGATAAGCGCGGCGCAGCGACAGTTGCTGAGCCAGCACCTCGTCGAATTTGACCCGTCGCCAGGCCGGGTGATTGCGCGCGTGCAGCGTATCGAGATCGGTGCCGGGCGGGGGGGTGTGCAAGAACCGCAGGCTGCGCGCCAGCCCAGGCAATTTCAGACGCTGGCGCAGTTCTTCGGGCAGCGTTTCGGACAAATCGCCAACCGCCAGCGCCTTGCCGATGAGTTTTTGCAGGGCCGAATTGGCCAGGCCGGCGGTCGTCGGGTAAATCGGTGTCAATTCGGCCGGCAACGGTTCGTCGTCACCAACCTTGCGGAAACGCGGGTGCACCATCTCGGCACCGAAGAAGCCGCCGCGTACTTCGCCGAAGGCCCGGATGCGCGAGCCTTCGCTGAGCGCCGCCTGCTGGTTCGGATAGAAGCTGAAAAAGCGCAGCGTGATTTCACCGCTCTCATCCGCCGCCCGGACGATCATCTGCCGGCGCGGCCGGAACTGGATTTCGTTGCTGAGGACGACGACCTCGATCTGCACCGGTTCGTTGCCAAAGCTCCGATTGACCGGCGTAATCCGCGTTTCGTCCTCGTAGCGCAGCGGCAGGTGCACCAGCAAATCGGCCTCGCTATGGAGGCCGATCTTGGCGAGCTTCTTCTGCGACGCCTCGGAGGCGCGAATGGGCGGAGAAGCCGGGGCCGCAGCCCCGCTCGTCGTCATGAGACGTGAATCAGTTGCTTAGTTGCCCAGACACATCACTGCATCGGCCTCAACCAAGGCGCCGCGCGGCAGTTCCTTGACGCCAACGGCGGCACGGGCCGGGAAGGGCTCGCTGAAGTACTTGGCCATCGTTTCGTTAACCTTGGCAAAGTTGGCCAGATCGGTCAAAAAGACGTTGAGTTTGACCACGTCAGCCAGCGAACCGCCAGCGGCTTCAGCGACCGCCTTGAGATTTTCAAAAACGCGAACGATTTGCGCGTCGATCCCGTCTACCATCTGCATGGAAGCCGGATCGAGCCCGATCTGCCCGGACATGTAAACGGTGTCGCCGACGCGCACGGCTTGCGAATAGGTGCCGATGGCGGCCGGGGCATTCGGGGTGGCGATGATGGTCTTGGCCATGAGTAAGCTTCCTGTATCCGGATTGCAAAACCCTATTTTAGCCTTGGTAGCCCATGAACCCACGTATCGAATCCCTGGAAAAAATGCTCAACGGCCCGCGCGACGGCGCCCTGCTCCGTTTCTCGCTCGGCAACGAATACCTCAAGGCCGGCGACCCGGCCAAGGCGGCAAATTGCTTCCAAAACGCTGTCGACCGTGACAACCACTACTCAGCCGCCTGGAAAGCCCTCGGCAAGGCCCTGGCCGAAGCCGGCGACCATCCCGCCGCGCTCGCCGCCTACGAACGCGGCATCGTCGTCGCCGAAACGAAGGGCGACATTCAGGCAGCAAGGGAAATGACCGTTTTTGCCAAGCGGATTCGCAATGCCCTGGCCGAATAAACCACGATCACTGCACGGGCAAAATCCGCGAAGACCTGCGCTAGATCAACAACCAGCATTTCCGCACGGCATAATATCGCCCTCTTTCATCGATAACAGGGGGACTGATTATGAGAAAAGCCATGAAGTTGCTGGCCTTGCTTGGACTTGTCGTGACACTCAGCACAGGCTGCGCGGTCAACCGTGCAACCGCCAATGTCGATCCATCGGCCAACCTGTCGTCTCTCAAGACCATGTACGTCAAGCGCGTCGCCGAGGACGACAACACCTACAAACTGGTCGCTGACAAATTGCGCACCAAGGGAGTCACCGTTTCCACGGGTACCGAAGCTGCTCCGAGCGGGGTCGATGCCGTCGTGACCTACATCGACAAATGGATGTGGGATATCACCATGTACATGCTGGAACTGACCATCACCATCCGCGATCCGAAAACCGATTTCCCGCTGGCCACCGGCAACTCCTTCCACACCTCGCTGACCCGACTGTCACCCACGGAGATGGTCAATGAGGTGGTCGACAACATCTACAAGGGAGCCAAGTAAATGCGCCGTATCGTCACCTCCCCGAAGCTGCTGCTGTCGATCACGGCAATTGCCCTGGCCCTCGGCGGCTGCGCCTCGCCCGCCGACCGAGCTGCAATGACGCCGCAGAACCTGACAGTCAGCAAGCATCATCCGTACAGCCTGCGCGTCCAGACCAGCGGCGGCGCCGCAACCGGCGCCATGGACAGCAGCAACGTATCGGACGCCGACCTCAAGGCGGCCATCGAAGAGGCCATCGCCCAGAGCAAGCTGTTCACAACCATCGTCCAGGGCAGCAACGGCGACTACGAACTGAGCGTCCGCCTGACCAGCCTGTCAAAACCGATTTTTGGCGCCACTTTCACGGTCGACATGGAAACCGCCTGGTCGCTGACCAAGGCCAGCGACCGCTCGGTCGTCCTGCGCAAGGCTGTCAAATCGAGCGGCACGGCCACCATGGGCGAGGCCTTCGCCGGCGTGACGCGACTCCGCATGGCCGTCGAAGCGGCAACCCGAAATAACATCGAACAGGGCATCAAGACTGTTGCCGAATTGAACCTCTAACGATTTGTTACAAACTAACCCGGCATCGACGTATGCCGGGCGGGGAGTCGCCGCGTTATTTGCTTACATAACCACCGGACACATTCCCCAATGAACCTCAAACAAACGCTTCTTCGCCTTGGCCTCGCTACCGCCCTGATCGGCAGTCTGGGTGCCTGCGCAGTGGCGCCCTACCCGGCGGGTTATCACCGGGCACCGCCAGCGTATGGTGGAAGCTATCCGGGCTACGGCCAACCGAGCGGGACTATTTATTACAACTCTGGCTATCGTCATTACGACGACCGTGGCGGCAGGTACTACGATAATCGTGGCGACGGCTATTACGACAATCGTCGTTATGAGGAGCCGCGTCGCCAGTCAGCGCCCTTGCCGCCCCCCCTGCAATTGCATCGCGATGTCCGGCGCAGTCTCGGCTTGCCGCGTCTGCCGGGCATGCCTTGAGCAGGCTAGTTTTTACCCTTGGGCGGCACGAGGATGGTCTCGACGCCCAGTTCCTTGAGCTTGGCCTGGGCCATTTCTGCCTCGTGCTTGGTCTTGAAGGGCCCGACCTGAACACGGGTTTCCAGCGTCGATGGAACGCCGCTCAGGGTTAGCCTGGCGTGCAGTTCTTCGGCGCGCTGGACACTTGAAAAAACACCGGCCTGCAGCACGAAACCTGAAAACAGGCGAGACACGACCGGTGGCGTGACAGCCGAAGCCGGTCGCGCTTCGACGATCCGCGCCGTTGGCTTGGCGGGCGTTGTCTGAGCCGGAGTCGCCGCGCGGGGCGGCAGGATATTGGAGGGGGCCGTGGTCGCCTCGGGCACCGGGGCGGGCACTGGTGCGACTGCCGGCGCAGGTGTCACCGGTTTTTTGGTGGATTCTAGGGTCGACGGCAATTTGGGGCGATTTTCAACAAGCGCTTCCGGCTTCGGCTCAAGCGCCGGGGCATGTGTCTCGACCTTCGGCGGCGGCGGTAGATCGGCCGGTGCTTCGACCTTTTCCTGCTCCGGCGGCGTCGGCAGGTTTTCTGTCGGGGTCAGCGGCTGCGAAACTTCTTTCTTGGGGGCGACAGGAACCGGCTTGGTGAATACCTGCTCTTCCGATTCGTCCGGCACCGTGGCCAGATAATCGAAGAAGGCCAGCACACCGAGCAGAGCGGCAACCAGCACCCCGGCCACGGCCAGACGCGCCAGCAGTTTGCTGCGAATCTCGCCAGATACTGCTTCGGTTTCGGAAACTTCCGGTTGTTCTGCCATCGCCACCCTCAACGCTCCTGACTCTTGGCCAGCGCCACGACCAACTCAGCCTCGGCGCGGGCGATGCCGCAACGTTCGGCGATCGCCGCCGGATCGTAACCCGAAACGGCCATCTGCATTGCGTCGCCATAAATTGGTGAAACCGTCTGGCTGGCCCGCAGGTGGGCCAGTTCCTGCTGCATATCCTCGCGCAGGGCGGCCAGTTCGCCGCGAATGGCATCGACTTCGTCACGCATCTGGGCCAGTTCCTGCTCCAGGCCGCTGCGCAAGGTATCTCCCGCCAAATCTGCGGAGGCCTGCGCCCAGTTCTCATCGGCCTCGGCCGGCTCCGCAGGCGGTACCTCAACCGACTCGGCGACTGGCACAACAGGAACGGATTTTTCCGAAACCGCCGGGCGATTACGCAACAAGATCATGCGCAACAACACGAAGAGCATGTAGGCGGCGACCAGCGCGATCAAGCCGATCACGCCTTCGCGCAGCCCCAGCGTCATACCGCCCAGTTCAAGCGCCGGCAATTTGGCCTCGGCCGCGGCAGCTTAGAAACCCACCGAATATTGCACGCCGATGATGTGGGCGCTGGCGTCGTACTTGCCCTGCAAGGCGCCCTGGGAAATGGTCGGATCGATCACGTACAGGTAGGAGTAGCCAAGATCGAATTTGCCGGCAGGTCCGGCGTTCCACTGCCCCCCGAGCGACAGCCACAGGCGGTTGTTGTCCGGAACGCGCGGCGAGCGGTATTCGTCGCGGACCGGGGTACGGTCGAAGGCGATGCCGAATTTCAGCTTGGCCTTGTCGGTTGCCTTGTAGCCGGCACCCCAGGCGAAACGCCAGGAGTTTTCGTAGCGGAAGTTTTCGCTGTTCAACAATAGACCGTCACTGCTTCTCAGCACATTGAGCGACTGCAGCGAATTCCAGCGCGTGTAGGAGAGGTCGCCCATTGCTTCCCAGCGATCGGAAACCTGCTGCCATACGGAGAGGATGAAGGTATCCGGCAGCTTGACGTCGGCCTTGACCGGAAGCGCTCCATTGAGCGTGCCTTCAAGGGTGTACTTGATGGGCGAACGGTAGGAGAAGCCGACGCGCATGGCCGGCGAGAGGGTGAACAACGCCCCGGCATTCCAGCCCCAGGCGCTGTCGTCCGCCTTGAGGACGGCGCCGGTCTTGGTCAGTTCGCCGTCGATGGTCTGGTAGTTCAGGCCAAAGCCGAGCGAAATCTTGTCATTGACCCGATAGGCGACGGAGGGATTGATGTTGATCGTCCTGATTTCCGACTTGATAGCCTGTGCTGCGCCGGCCCAGCCCGCGTCATATTCCGTCGCCAGCCCGAACGGCGCCGAGATGCCGAGGCCGAGGAACAGGTCTTTCGTCAATTGCCCCGACAGGTAAGCATTCGGTACGGCAGCCCAGCCACCGGCGTTGCCGCCCGACTTGACGCCGGCCTGGTCGCGGTATTCGTAGCTGGGGCCGACGCCCGTAACCCCGGCCGAAAGCTGGATGCCGTTGCCGAGTTGGGTCATGCCGGCCGGATTGAAGAAGATCGTGCTGGCATTGTCGGCCACCGCCGCCGAGCCGGCGTAGGCGTTGCCGAGGCCGCTGGCATTTTGCTCCATAAGCTGAAAGGCAGCGGCAGAAGCGGCACCGGAAAATGCGACCAGCAACACGGCTGGAATGGTACGCAGGGTCATTTTGTTCATTGGATTGCTCCCTTGCTGGCGGGGTAATTTGATAACTGCCGGATTTTAATCCATTTTCGGCATATTTTCGGCTGGAACCGCGCGCTTCATTCCGTCGCCATCGATGGCCACGTAAGTCAGTTCGGCTTCGGTTACCTTCACGATGATCGGTGCCGCGTAATTGCGCTCGGCAAAAACCTCAACCCTGACCGTGATCGATGTGGTGCCGACACGCACGATGTCGGCGTAGAGACTGACGATATCGCCAACCGACACCGGTTGCTTGAACAGGAAGGAATTGACCGATACCGTGGCCACCCGGCCACGCGCCCGACGCATGGCGGGAATGGCGCCAGCGACGTCGACCTGGGCCATGACCCAGCCGCCGAAAACGTCACCGTTCTGGTTGAGATCCGCCGGCATGGGTACGACGCGCAATGTGGAGTGCTTGCTGGGAAGGGTAATACGGTCGTCGGCCATTATTTGTCCAAAACGCTAAATATTTCGGGATTTTCCCGGAAAGCGGGCAGTTTTCATATACTCACACAATTCATCGCCACATCAAATCCCGTCAGGTTCCTGCATGCGCCGCGCCACCGCTCTTCCCAAACCGCCCGCCGGACAACCCCTGCCGGAAACCCATGTGTGGCTTACCTTGCGCACGCTGTTCCCTTACCTCTGGCAGTACCGTCTGCGTGTTCTCGCCGCGTTGGCTTGCTTGATCGGGGCCAAGGTGGCCAACGTTGGCGTGCCGCTGGTTTTCAAGGAAATGATCGACGGGCTGTCCCCCGGCCAGCAGGTGCTTGCTCTGCCCATCCTGCTGCTCGTCCTGTACGGCGCCCTGCGCTTTTCGACCTCGCTGTTTCAGGAACTGCGCGAAATCCTGTTCGCCCGGGTGACGCAGCGCGCTGTCCGGCAGGTGTCGCTGGAAGTGTTCCGCCACCTGCATGCCCTGTCGCTGCGCTTTCATCTCGAGCGGCAAACCGGCGGCGTGTCGCGCGATATCGAACGGGGTAGCCGCTCGATCTCCAGCCTGATTTCCTACACGCTCTATTCGATCCTGCCGACGCTGGTCGAAATCGGGCTGGTGCTTGGCATCCTGTTCGTCAAATACGACATGGGTTACGTCGTCATCACGTTGATCTCGCTGCTCGCCTATATCGTCTTCACCATCAAGGTCAGCAACTGGCGCATCGACATCCGCCGCGCCGTCAATGAAAACGATTCGGCTGCCAACACCCGCGCCGTCGATAGCCTGCTCAACTACGAGACGGTCAAGTATTTCAACAACGAAGCCTGGGAAGCCCGCCGTTACGACGAGCAGCTGATCAAATGGGAAGAGGCGGCGACGCGCAGCCAGACGACGCTGGCCTTCCTCAACCTCGGCCAGCAGGCGATCATCGCGCTGGGTGTCACGGCCATGATGTGGCGGGCGGCGGATGGCGTGGTCGATGGCCGGATGACCATCGGCGATCTCGTGCTGGTCAATGCCTTCCTGATCCAGCTCTACATGCCGCTCAATTTCCTCGGGATCGTTTACCGCGAAATTCGCCAGGCGCTGACCGATATCGAGCGCATGTTCAAGCTGCTCAGCGAGAACCGCGAAATCGCCGATGCGCCGGATGCCCGCGACCTGCCAACCGGCCCGCTGCAGGTCAATTTCGACGCCGTCGAGTTCGCCTACGAGTCGAACCGGCAGATTCTGAAAAACCTCAGCTTCGCCATCCCGCCCGGCAGGACGGTGGCCGTCGTCGGCCATTCCGGGGCCGGCAAATCGACGTTGTCACGGCTGCTCTACCGTTTTTACGACGTCACCGGCGGCGCCGTTCAGATCAACGGCCACGATCTGCGCGCGTTGAAACAGACCAGCCTGCGCGCCGCCATCGGCATCGTGCCGCAGGATACCGTGCTGTTCAACGACACCATTTTCTACAACATCAATTACGGCCGGCCGGAAGCGAGCCGCGAAGAAGTCTTCGCCGCGGCACGGGCGGCCCAGTTGCACGACTTCATCGAATCGCTGCCGCTCAAGTACGAAACGCGCGTCGGCGAACGCGGCCTCAAGCTGTCCGGCGGCGAGAAGCAGCGCGTCGCCATTGCCCGGGCCCTGCTCAAGAATCCGCCCATCCTGATTTTCGACGAGGCCACTTCGGCGCTCGATTCGGCGACGGAACGGGCCATCCAGACCCAGCTCGAACAGGTGGCGATCGGCCATACGACGCTGGTCATCGCCCACCGCCTGTCGACGGTCATGAATGCCGACGAAATCCTGGTCATGAGCGAAGGCCGCATCGTCGAACGGGGCAGCCACGGCGCGCTGCTCGCCGCCGACGGCAATTACGCCCGGATGTGGACACTGCAGCAACAGGAAAAGCAGGAAATGGAGCCGGATCCGCAGTGAAGGCCATGCGCGGCACGACATCGAGGTACAACCGGGGTAACTGGTTGTTGCCGCTCGTCACTTTTTTGTTGCTGGCTTCAGCCACGCTCACAGCCTGGCACTGGCAGTCCCGCATTCAGATACAGGCCGAGGAGTTGGCCGGCAACCAGGAAAGCGCAGCGATTACGGCCGAGATTCGCGACCGGCTGAATCTCCACGGCCAGTTCCTGCGCTCCCTGCAGGCTTTCGCCACCGCCGCGCCAAGCCAGGATCTGGCGATCTGGCGCCGTTTTGCCAAGGCCATGGAAATCGAGGGCAGCCTGGCCGGCATGTTCGCCTTTGCCTACGCCCCCGCGGTGCACCGCGACGACCTCGAATCATTTCAAAAATCGACCAAATTTCCGGTTGACCGTAGAAGTTTCCGGATTTTCCCGAAAACCGACGCCCGCCTTGCCGTTCCCCTCTTCTTCATTGCGCCGGAGTCGCCGGTCCTTGCCAAGGCAATCGGATTTGACCTGCTATCCGAAACGGCCCGTCGCGAAGCCATCAACCGCGCCATCCTGACCGGCAAGATTGCCATGACGGCGCCCATCGAACTGCAACCCGACAAGGGCACCCGGCGCCCGGGCTTCCAGTTGGTCCACGCGCTCCTCGACCAGAACACGCGCGCTTTCGCCGGCGTCGTCCTGACGGCTTATCGTTTTGATGAGTTCATGTCGTCGTTCAAACTGCCGCTCAGCAGCCGCTTTGTGCTGCAGATTTTTGACGAATCGCTGGCCACGGACTCGGCCGAGGCGGTCGCCCCGACGCTGATCTACAACTCGGACCCCAGCCACAATACCAACGAGCCGCCATTGCTCCATCACGAAATCGACTTTGGCGGGCGCAACTGGATTCTTCACTTTTACCCGAGCGGCCACACCACCCGGGGGCTCGACACCCCGGCCCTGGTTCTTTATGGCGGCTTGCTCACCAGCCTCTTGCTGGCCCTCCTCGTTCATCACCTGGCCACCCATCGCGAACGGGCCGAACGCTATGCGCTCTCCCTGACGCGGGAGTTGAGCGAGCACCGAGACCATTTGCAGGAGCTCGTTCTCGAGCGAACAGCCAGCCTCGATACTGCCTTGCAGCAGGCACGCGCCGCCAATCAGGCAAAATCCGAATTTCTGGCCAACATGTCGCACGAACTGCGTACACCGATGCATGCCATCCTCGGCTTTGTCGATCTGGGCAACCGCCGCGCCATCAATGCCAGCGACCCGAAAATCAGCCAATATTTCCAGCGCATCGATCAGAGCGGCCAACGGCTGCTCTCGCTGATCGACGAATTGCTCGACCTCTCGAAGCTCGACGCCGGGCAAATGGCCTTGCATCCAACAACATTCGACGCATTGGCACTGGCAAAACAGGTCGGCGCCCAACTCGAACCGTTGCAGCTCAAACGCAAGCTGCAACTCGAATTCAAGAACCGGGCAGCCTGCACGCAGATCAGCGCGGACATGAACCGGATCACCCAGGTCATCTGCAACCTGCTGTCCAACGCCATCAAGTTTTCGCCTGAAGGCGGAACCATTCGCGTCGAACTGGCCAACGACGAACTGCCTGCCGGGCGGCGTGCCGAGGATAGTGGTTCACGACCAGGACTCTCGATCAGTTTCATCGATCAGGGAATGGGCATCCCGACAGCCGAGCTGGAGAGCATTTTTGACAAGTTCGTTCAAAGCAGCGCCACCAAGAGCGGCGCCGGCGGAACAGGGCTGGGACTGGCGATTTGCCGGGCTATTGTGGCGCAACACCGTGGTACGATTGTTGCCCACAATAATTCAGGGCAAGGCGCCTGTTTCATCGTCACCCTGCCATTGAACTGCTGGATGGAAAAATCGGGACAAAATGACTAAGACACTCGTCTTGCTGGTGGACGACGAAGAACTCAACCTGGAAATTCTGGTCGAGTATTTCGATGGAGAAGAGCCTTTTGTTCTGCAAACGGCGGACAGCGGCGAAGCTGCCTGGCAACTGCTGCAAAACGCCGAAAATGACTTCAAACTCATTTTGCTCGACCGGATGATGCCCGGCCTCGACGGCATCGGCCTGCTCAGAAGAATGAAGGGCGACCAGCGTCTCTCCAGCATTCCTGTCATCATGCAGACGGCAGCCAACTCCCCCGAGCAGATTCGCGAAGGCCTCGAAGCCGGTGCCTACTACTACCTGACCAAGCCCTATCGACGTGACAGCCTGCTAGCCATTGTCCACGCAGCGCTCAGCGATGCCGAGGCGCGGAGTTCGCTCAGCCGACAACTGCACCAACACATCAATTCGCTGCAGTTTCTCGACAAAGCCGAGTTCTCCATCCGTACCGTCGACGAGGCAGCCCAGCTTGCTTCCTTCATCGCCCAAGCCTGCCCGAATCCCGACGCTGCGGTCATGGGAATTTCCGAACTGCTCATCAACGGTGTCGAGCATGGCAATCTTGGCCTGGCCTATGCGGAGAAAAGCCGTTTGAAACAGGAGGATCGCTGGCACGAAGAGATCGCCCGGCGCGCTGCCCTGCCAGAAAATGCAACCAAGGAAGTTCGCCTGAGCTATCACCGCGAGGCAAATGCAATAACGCTTCGCATCAGAGATCAGGGCAACGGATTTCCATGGCAGAACTATCTTGAAATTGACCCCGAGCGTGCCTTTGACCCGAATGGTCGAGGGATCGCTCTGGCACGCATGCTCAGTTTCAGTAGCATCGCTTATGAAGGCTGCGGCAACATCGCCGTTGCTACCATTTGCTGCGGCCAGGGGAATAACGGCGAGCATCAGACATGACTTCGATTTCAACCAAGATGAAAGTGCTGGCAGTTGATGACAACCGCACCAATCTGCACATCCTTCAGGTATTTCTGAAAAAGCTCGGCCATGAAGTCATTCTGGCCGAGAACGGCGAAGAGGCAGTGCGCCGTTTCACCGCAGAATCTCCTGATCTGGTCTTGCTCGACATCATGATGCCAGTCATGGATGGATTCGAGGCCGCCCGTCGAATCAAGGCCATGCCTCGTGACCGGTGGACGCCAGTCATTTTCCTGTCCGCGCTGAACCGCGATGAAAACCTGGTTGAAGGACTGGATGCCGGTGCCGACGACTATCTGACCAAACCGATCAACTTCGTCGTTCTCGAAGCCAAGTTGCGTTCCATGCAGCGCTCGCTGGCCTTGCAGCAGGAGTCGATCGACTCGCTGCGCCGCGTTCAGGCGATATCCGATAACGTTCTCGATGCCATCGTCACCAGTGATGAGAACGGAATTATCGTCTCGGTAAACCAATCAACCGAGCGAATTTTTGGCTGGACTCCAGCCGAGTTGATTGGCCATAGCGTTTCAATGCTGATGCCAGAAGACGAGCGGTCAGCCCACGAAATCCGTATCGGAAACTACACCGAGGCCACCCCGCCAAAAACGATTGGTCTCGAACGCGAGCTGGAAGCGCAGCATAAAGAAGGTCACCGCTTCGCTGCAACCCTGACCATCACACAGATCCTGCTCGATAACCGCCGCATGATGGTTGGCGTCATACGGGATATTTCTGAGCGCAAGAGGACCGAGCAACAGCTCCGCGAGAACGCCCGCCAACTGCAGGACTATTACGACCAGACTCAAGCGGAACAGCACCTGGCATTAGGTCTGATGGAAAAGCAGTTGCATCGTAAGGGCCTTCAGGACAGTCGCCTCCGCTACAAGGTCATTCCGGCCGAAAATTTCAGCGGCGACATCGTTGCAGCGAATCGCTCCTCGGAAGGGCTTTTCTATGCCTTGCTCGCCGACGCCACCGGGCATGGCCTGACCGCGGCGATCAGCGTCTTGCCAGTGCTTGCCTTGTTCTATCGAATGACAAAGCTCAACAGGCCAATTCGGGAGATTGTTCTTGAACTGAATCACCAGCTCAAGGAATCCATGCCTGTCGGACGCTTCGTTGCCATTACGCTGGTTTGCCTCGATGAAACCCGGAAGCGTGGCGACATCTGGGTCGGTGGCACCCCTGAAGCCTTCCTGTTCGATAGATGGGGGCGAGTAGCCAGCACCTTTCCTTCCGCCAACCTGCCCCTGGGTATTGTCAGCAACGAAGAGCTAGGCGGGGAGCCCCAAAATTTCGATTGGGCCGATGAAAGCCAGCTTATTCTCTGCTCGGATGGCTTGCTTGAGGCAACCAACCCGCAGGGCCTGCAATTCGGAGTAGACGGGCTGATAGCAGCAACGGCCAATACCTCCCCGACTGATCGCTTTGCAAAAATTGAAGCAGCCTTGGCCGTGCATCAGAATAACGGTGTTGCCAGCGACGATATATCGCTAATGCTTATCGACTGCCCATAGACCGTGGATGCGGGCAGGTAAACGAAAAAAGGCCGGAACCTCCGGCCTTTTTAATCACTAATGCTTATTACGCAGCAGCTTCTTCGATTTCCACAGCCTCGGTGGGCTCCGGACGGTCGACCAGCTCAACAAACGCCATCGGTGCGTTATCGCCGACGCGGAAGCCACACTTCAGAATACGAAGGTAGCCACCCGGACGGGTTGCATAACGCGGGCCGATTTCGGCGAACAGCTTGACCACGATGTCGCGGTCGCGCAGACGGTCAAAGGCCAGACGCTTGTTTGCCAGCGTCGGGGTCTTGCCGAGAGTAATCATCGGTTCAACAACACGGCGCAGTTCCTTTGCCTTCGGCACGGTGGTCTTGATAGCCTCGTGCTTGAGCAGGGAAACGGTCATGTTGCGCAGCATCGCCAGGCGATGGCTGCTGGTACGGTTCAGTTTGCGAAGTCCATTGCGGTGACGCATGGTTAATCCTTTCTATATTCTGCAGGCGTCCCTTGACTGCCCGGGAGAAAAGGCTTACGCCTTTTCCAGACCGGCGGGCGGCCAGTTCTCCAGTTTCATGCCGAGCGTCAAACCGCGAGCGGCCAACACTTCCTTGATCTCATTCAGCGACTTGCGACCCAGGTTAGGCGTCTTGAGAAGCTCGTTCTCGGTACGCTGAATCAGATCACCGATGTAGTAAATGTTCTCGGCCTTCAGACAGTTCGCCGAACGAACCGTCAATTCGAGATCATCCACCGGACGGAGCAGGACCGGATCGACCTGAGCCGGCTTGGAAGCCTCGGCGACAGGTGCGGTACCCTCCAGATCGGCGAAGACGGAAAGCTGCTCCATCAGCACGCGGGCAGCGTAGCGAATGGCTTCTTCCGGCTCGACAACACCGTTGGTTTCGATATCGACAATCAACTTGTCAAGGTCGGTACGCTGTTCAACGCGAGCACTTTCGACTGCGTAGGCAACACGACGAATCGGGCTGAAAGACGCATCGAGTACCAGCTTGCCGATGGACTTGGCATCGCCGAGATTGCGCATGTTGCCAGGAACATAGCCGCGACCCTTTTCGACCTTGATCTCCATGGACAGCTTGCCGCCCGTGGAGAGGTGAGCGATTACGTGTTCAGGATTGATGATTTCCACGTCGTGCGGCAATTCGATATCGCCAGCACGAACGGGGCCTTCACCTTCCTTGGCCAATTTCAGGTTAACAACATCGCGATTGTGCAGCTTGAACACAATACCCTTGAGGTTGAGGAGGATGTCTACGACATCTTCCTGTACACCGTCAATGGTCGAGTATTCATGGAGAACACCATCGATACCAACCTCGGTCGGTGCGTAACCAACCATCGAGGAGAGCAGGATGCGACGCAGCGCGTTGCCAAGGGTATGGCCATAACCGCGTTCAAACGGTTCCATGACCACTTTGGCTTGCACGGGCGAAACGCTCTGCACGTCGATGATACGGGGTTTTAGAAGTCCACTGCTTTGCATGGGCTAGATCCTCTGCTCAGTGCTTACTTCGAGTAAAGTTCGATGACGAGACCTTCATTCAGGGTCGCCGGCAGTTCAGAGCGCTGCGGCATGGCCTTGAATGTGCCCTTGCCTTCTTTGACATCCACCGAAATCCACTCGGGGAAACCACGAGACTCAGCAGCTTCCAGCGCAGCCTTGCAACGCAGGGAAGCACGAGCACGATCGGTCAACTGGACAACATCACCAGGCTTGACGATAAAGGAAGGGATGTTGACGCGCTTGCCATTGACCAGAACGCCATTGTGGCGAACGATCTGACGGGACTCGGTGCGCGAAGCACCAAAACCCATACGGTAGGCAACGGAGTCCAGGCGTGCTTCGAGCAATTGCAGAAGGTTTTCACCGGTCTGGCCCTTGCGGCGATCAGCTTCGGCAAACGTCTTGCGGAACTGCCCTTCAAGGACGCCGTAAACGCGGCGAATCTTCTGCTTGGCGCGCAGGTGAACACCATAGTCAGACAAACGTGCGCCAGACTTCTGGCCGTGTTGACCAGGAGCGTAAGAACGACGCTCAATGGCACACTTATCGGTAAAACACTTTTCGCCCTTCAGGAACAACTTTTCGCCTTCGCGGCGGCACTGACGGCATTTCGGATCGAGATTACGAGCCACTTGTCTTTCTCCTTAGATGCGGCGCTTTTTGGGCGGACGGCAACCGTTATGCGGTACCGGTGTCACGTCGGAAATCGCGGTGATCTTCATGCCCAGCGCGTTCAATGCGCGGACTGAAGACTCACGACCAGGACCTGGGCCCTTGATGCGAACTTCCAGATTCTTGACACCACATTCCTGAGCAGCCTTGCCAGCGGCTTCAGCAGCGACCTGGGCAGCGAACGGAGTAGACTTACGCGAACCGCGGAAGCCGGCACCGCCGGAAGTTGCCCAAGACAGTGCATTGCCCTGACGATCGGTAATGGTGATGATGGTGTTATTGAACGAAGCGTGAATGTGGGCAATGCCCTCAGCGATGTTCTTTTTAACCTTTTTGCGAACTTTGGTAGCAGTCTTTGCCATGTTCTGTCCCTATTACTTCTTGCCAGCAATGGCCTTGCGCGGACCCTTGCGAGTGCGAGCATTGGTACGGGTGCGCTGACCACGGCAAGGCAAGCCTTTGCGATGGCGAAGGCCACGGTAGCAACCGAGGTCCATCAGACGCTTGATGTTCATTGTGACTTCGCGACGCAGATCACCTTCTACGGTGAATTTGCCGACTTCGTCACGCAGACGATCCATGTCCGCATCGGACAGGTCTTTCATTTTGGTAGAACGAACGATGCCGGCCGCGTCGCAAATCTTTTGCGCGCGGGTACGGCCGATGCCGAAAATCGCGGTCAAAGCGATCTCTGCATGCTGATGGTTCGGAATGTTTACCCCTGCGATACGGGCCATCGAATCACTCCACTATTTCAAAATTAACAAATGCCGACACCGGAGCCATTAGCCCTGGCGCTGCTTGTGACGCGGGTCCTTGCAAATGACGCGCACGACACCCTTGCGACGGATGACTTTGCAATTGCGACACACGCGCTTAACTGAAGGATGCACTTTCATGTTTAACTCCTCGTCTGCGAGAGCTTGGAAGCAGCCGTGATTCCTTGCCCTGCGGTTTATTGCGTAGAGAACTCTTTTACTTGACCCGGAAAACGATCCGGGCCTTGCTTAAATCATATGGCGTCAATTGCACGGTCACTTTGTCACCTGGAAGTATGCGTATGTAATGCATTCGCATCTTTCCGGAAATGAACCCAAGCACAATATGGCCATTTTCCAACTTGACCTTGAAGGTCGCATTTGGGAGGTTTTCGACAACCTCCCCTTGCATTTCGATGTAATCCTCTTTTGCCATAAGCGATTACTTGATCATCGGCGCGCCTTTGAAATTTGCCTTTTTCAGCAAGCTTTCGTACTGATGAGACATCACGTATGCCTGAACCTGGGACATGAAATCCATGGTTACAACGACGATAATCAACAGCGAGGTACCCCCGAAATAGAATGGAACATTCCATTTGAGGATCAAAAATTCTGGCAACAAGCAAACCGTGGTGATGTAGGCAGCGCCGATCAAGGTCAAGCGCATCAGTATCTTGTCTATATAGCGCGCGGTCTGTTCACCAGGACGAATACCCGGGACGAATGCCCCGCTCTTCTTGAGATTGTCCGCAGTCTCCTTGGAGTTGAACACAAGGGCTGTATAGAAAAAGCAGAAGAACACGATCGCCGAAGCGTAAAGCATCACGTATATCGGCTGCCCCGGAGACAATGTCCCAGCCACATCCTTCAACCAGTGCATAGACTCGCTAGCGCCGAACCAATTAGCAACGGTAGCGGGGAACAGTATGATCGAAGAAGCGAAAATCGGCGGGATAACTCCCGACATGTTCAGCTTGAGTGGAAGATGTGAGCTCTGACCACCGTATATCTTGTTGCCAACCTGGCGTTTGGCGTAGTTGACCAGTATCTTGCGTTGTCCGCGCTCGACAAACACCACAAAACCAGTCACGACAACAACCAACATACAGATAATCAGCGCGGTCAGCGGGTGCATTGCCCCGGTTCGTACGAGTTCCAGCAAACCACCGATTGCGCTTGGCAAGCCGGCGGCGATACCAGCAAAAATGATAATGGAGATGCCGTTACCCAAGCCACGTTCAGTGATCTGCTCGCCGAGCCACATCAGGAACATAGTACCTGTCAGCAAGGTCGAAACGGTGGTCAGTCGGAACATGAAGCCCGGATCATTAACCAGCCCGGCCTGCGCTTCAAGCGCAACAGCAATACCAAGCCCCTGGAAGAGGGCAAGAATCACCGTTCCGTAGCGGGTATATTGAGTAATCTTCCGGCGTCCGGCCTCACCCTCTTTTTTAAGGGCTTCGAGTTGCGGACTGGCAACACTCATCAGTTGCATGATGATCGAGGCCGAAATATACGGCATGATCCCCAAAGCAAAAATCGTAAATCGCGACAAGGCACCACCCGAGAACATGTTGAACATGCCCAGAATGCCACCCTGCTGCGAATTAAAGAGATCGGCCAGCGCGTTAGGGTCGATCCCAGGAACCGGAATATGGGCGCCAATGCGGTAAACAACTAGCGCGCCAAGCAGGAACCATAGCCGGCGTTTGAGATCGCCGAACTTGCCACCCTTGCCAACGGTATTGGGATTTGCTGCCAACGTTCTAACCTTTCCCTGTCTTACTCAGCGACGACGACCGAGCCACCAGCGGCTTCGATAGCGGCCTTGGCACCCTTGGTAGCACCCACACCCTTGAGGATAACCTTGCGGGCAATAGCGCCCGACAGGATGACCTTGGCGGAGAGAGCGTCACCCGGAACAATACCGGCGACCTGCAGGGCGAGGAGATCAATCTCTTCAACTGGCAGACGCTCGAGATCGGTCAGGCGAACTTCGTAATTGCGGGCACGGGTCAAAGAATTGAAACCGCGCTTCGGCAGGCGACGCTGCAAAGGCATTTGACCGCCCTCGAAACCCACCTTGTGGAAACCGCCGGAGCGAGACTTCTGACCCTTATGGCCGCGACCGCAGGTCTTGCCGAGGCCCGAACCGATGCCACGACCGACGCGCTTGGCGGCCTTCTTGGAGCCTTCACCCGGCTTGATGGTATTCAGACGCATGGCTTAACCCTCAACCTTGACGAGATACTGAACCTTCTGGATCATGCCACGCACAGACGGCGTATCCACTAGCTCAGAAGTACTGTTCAGCTTGCGCAACCCCAGACCACGCACGGTGGCGCGGTGGTCCTGCTTGGTGCCGATGATGCTCTTGACGAGCTTCACTATGATTTTCTTGTCAGCCATGGCTTACCCCAGAACCCGTTCAATCGAGAGGCCACGCTTGGCGGCAATCTCGGACGGCGTGTTCACCTTCGACAAACCGTCGATGGTGGCGCGCACGATGTTGTAAGGATTGGTCGAGCCATGAGCCTTGGCCACCACGTTGGTCACGCCAACAACTTCGAAGACCGCGCGCATGGCGCCACCTGCGATGATGCCAGTACCTTCCGGAGCTGGCTGGATCATCACGGTAGTTGCGCCGTGACGGCCCATAACGGTGTGATGCACGGTGCCGTTCTTCAGGTTGACCTTGGCCATCTTGCGACGTGCCTCTTCCATAGCTTTTTGAGCGGCAACTGGCACTTCGCGGGACTTGCCCTTACCCATGCCGATGCTGCCATCGCCATCACCAACAACAGTTAAGGCCGCGAAACCGAGGATTCGACCGCCCTTAACCACCTTGGTAACGCGATTGACCGCGACCATCTTTTCGCGCATGCCGTCATCACGCTCTTCAGCTTGCTGCGGCTTCTTGTTTCTTTCAGGTTTAGCCATTTTCTAACCTTATCCTTTCGCAGCGATCAGAACTTCAGACCGGCTTCACGCGCGGCTTCCGCCAGCGCCTGAACCCGACCGTGGTACTGAAGACCGGAACGATCGAAAGCCACTTGCTCAATGCCGGCGGCCTTGGCGCGCTCGGCAATCAGCTTGCCCACCGAAGTGGCAGCAGCCTTGTTACCGCCGTTCGGGACGTCATTGCGAACGTCCTTGTCCAGCGTGGAAGCCGAAGCCAGGACCTTACCGCCACAGGGCGAGATGATCTGGGCATAGATGTGCTGGTTCGTGCGATTGACGCACAGACGCACAGCCTTGAGTTCGGCGATTTTGGCCCGGGTTTGGCGGGAACGGCGCAGACGCGCTTGTTTCTTATTAAACATATGCCACCCTTACTTCTTCTTGGTTTCCTTGATAACCACCACTTCGTCCGAGTATCGAACTCCCTTGCCCTTGTAGGGCTCCGGCTTGCGATATGCACGAACTTCGGCAGCGACCTGGCCAACCTGTTGCTTGTCGGCCCCCTTGATCAGGATTTCGGTCTGGGTCGGACACTCCACCTTCACTCCAGCCGGCATCTTGTGCGCAACGGGGTGGGAAAAGCCCAACGACAGATTCAGGACATCACCCTGAGCCTGGGCGCGGTAACCCACGCCGACCAGCTGGAGCTTGCGCTCAAAACCCTTGGAAACACCAGTCACCATGTTGTTGATGTTGGCACGCATGGTGCCCCACATGGCAGCTGCGTTAGCGGCGCCTTCAACCTTGGAAACCTGGACGTTCTGACCTTCAACGGAAATCGTCACGGACGGATGCGTAATTGCCTTCAAGGTACCCAAAGGCCCCTTGACGGTAATGTCCGCACCAACCGAAACTTCAACGCCAGCCGGCAAAACGATGGGATTCTTACCAATACGAGACATCGATATCCCCTTATGCCACGATGCAGAGAACTTCGCCGCCGACCTTGCTGGCGCGAGCCTTGCGATCAGTCATGACGCCCTTTGGGGTCGACACGATGGCGACACCCAGACCGTTCATGACGCGAGGAATGTCTTCGCAACCCTTGTAGATACGCAGACCGGGCTTGGAGACACGCTCGATGCGCTCAATGACCGGGCGACCGGCGTAATATTTGAGTGCGATATCGAGGGTCGGCTTGCCATCAGCCTGACGAACTGCGAAATCATCAACGTAACCTTCATCCTTGAGCACGGCGGCGATAGCCACCTTGACTTTGGACGAGGGCATGGAGACAGACGCCTTCTCGGCGAGCTGGGCGTTGCGGATGCGAGTCAGCATGTCCGCGATCGGATCGCTCATAGCCATTTCTGAATCTCCTTTTTACCAGCTGGCTTTAACAACACCCGGAACTTCGCCATTGAAGGCCAGTTCGCGGATCTTGTGACGGCACAGACCGAACTTACGGAAAACACCACGCGGACGACCGGTCAGCTGGCAGCGGTTGCGCAGACGAGACGGGCTCGAATTGCGCGGCAGGGCCTGGAACTTCAGACGGGCAGCGTAACGCTCATCGTCCGACAGGCTCGCGTTATTGAAAATCGCCTCGAGGGCAGCACGCTTCTTGGCGTACTGAGCCACAAGCTTGCGGCGCTTTTCTTCACGGTTGATCAGAGCAAGTTTTGCCATGATTGCCTCAATTCTTGAACGGGAACTTGAACGCCGCCAACAGAGCCTTGGCTTCTGCGTCGGATTTCGCGGTCGTGGTGATGCTGATGTTCATACCCCGCAGAGCATCGATCTTGTCGTACTCGATTTCCGGGAAAATGATCTGCTCTTTGACGCCCATGTTGTAGTTGCCCTGGCCATCAAAACCCTTGCCAGAAACACCACGGAAGTCGCGAACTCGCGGCAGCGCAACGGTGACCAGACGATCGAGGAACTCGAACATGCGCGGACCACGCAGCGTGACCATGCAACCGATCGGGTAACCGTCACGAATCTTGAAGCCGGCAATAGACTTGCGGGCCTTGGTCGTCACCGGCTTTTGACCTGCGATCTTCTGCATGTCGCCAACGGCGTTCTCGAGGACCTTCTTGTCAGCCACCGCCTCACCGACACCCATGTTCAGGGTGATCTTGGTGATGCGCGGAACTTCCATCACGGACTTGTAACCAAATTGCTTGCTCAGATCAGCAACAACGGTTTCTTTGTAAAACTCTTGCAAACGCGCCATGACCACTCCTTATGCGTTGACCAGTTCGCCGTTCGACTTGAACACGCGAACCTTGCGGCCATCCTCAAGCGCCTTGATGCCAACACGGTCGGCCTTCTTGGTCGCCGGATTGAACAGCGCAACATTGGAGATATGAATCGGCATGTCTTTATCAACGATGCCACCCGCCACACCCTTTACGGGGTTTGGCTTGACGTGCTTCTTGGCACGATTGACACCCTCGACGAGCACATGCTCATCATCGACACGACGCAGCACGGTACCGTGCTTGCCTTTGTCTTTACCGGTAATTACGACGATTTCGTCGCCTTTACGAATCTTTTCCATAGCCAGTCCTTACAGCACTTCAGGAGCCAGGGACACGATCTTCATGAAGCGCTCGGTACGCAGTTCGCGGGTTACCGGGCCAAAGATGCGCGTGCCGATCGGCTCGAGCTTGTTGTTGAGAAGAACGGCGGCATTGCCATCAAAGCGAACCAGCGAACCATCGGGACGACGAACGCCCTTGGCGGTACGAACCACCACGGCATTGTAGACATCGCCCTTCTTGACGCGGCCACGCGGCGCAGCATCCTTGATGCTGACCTTGATGATGTCACCAATACCAGCATAGCGGCGCCTGGATCCACCGAGCACTTTGATACACATTACTGAACGTGCGCCGGTGTTATCGGCGACATCCAGAGTTGTCTGCATCTGAATCATTTAAATTAACTCCAACTTAATCCGCTTGCGCGGTCAGTCTTGGAACCCGTACGGGTTGAACAACTTCGCAAACCCTCAGGACGAGGGCCGCAAAAAAGAAGCCGGATTATACCGGCTTCTTTCAAGACTACGCAAGCATTTTAAGAAACTTTCGTTATACAACGATCGCCTTCTCAAGAACACTCGTCACTGCCCAGGTCTTGGTACGCGAAACCGGACGGGTTTCGACGATCTCGACGAGATCACCAGCCTTAGCCGAGTTGCCCTCGTTATGGGCATGATACTTCTTGGAACGAACCATCACCTTGCCGTACATGGGGTGCTTGACCTTGCGTTCGACGAGGACGGTAACCGTCTTTTCCATCTTGTCGCTGACAACGCGACCGACGAGAGTACGTTTGATACTGGTGGTTTCGCTCATTGCTGCACCGCCTTTTCACGGATAAGCGTGCGAACGCGAGCGATGTCGCGACGCACCTTGGACATTTGGCTGGTATTGGACAGCTGCTGGGTAGCAAGCTGCATACGCATACCGAACTGGGCCCTCAACAGGTCCAGCAATTCCTTGTTGAGCTCGTCCACGCTCTTGGTTCTCAATTCACTAGCTTTCATGATTACCCCAGATGACGAGTCACGAAGGTGGTGGCAATCGGCAACTTGGCGGCAGCGAGTGCAAAAGCTTCGCGCGCTAGGGCTTCATTGACACCATCCATCTCATACAGCACTTTGCCCGGCTGGATTTCGGCGACCCAGTACTCCGGATTACCCTTACCGTTACCCATACGAACCTCGGCCGGCTTCTTGGAAATCGGCTTGTCCGGGAAGATACGGATCCAGATGCGACCGCCACGCTTGATGTGGCGGGTCATGGCGCGACGAGCAGCTTCGATCTGACGCGCCGTCAGGCGGCCACGACCGGTTGCCTTGAGGCCCCACTCACCGAACGACACTTTCGTGCCGCGGGTGGCCAGACCTTCGTTGCGCCCCTTGTGTTCCTTACGGAACTTGCGGCGATTTGGTTGCAGCATGTTAAGCACCTGCCTTTCTTGCGCCCGGAGCGCCAGCACCATCAGCCTTCTTGACGGTGCGCGTACGCGGCTTGTCGCCCTCCGGCTTGCCCGGTGCACGACGCGGCCGACGATCGTCGGCCACCGGCTCGACAACTTCCGGCTGCTCGTTGCGATCCAGCATGTCGCCCTTGTAAACCCAGACCTTTATCCCGATGATGCCGTAGGTGGTCAGGGCTTCCGAGGTGGCGTAATCGATATCGGCGCGCAGGGTATGGAGCGGCACGCGGCCTTCGCGATACCATTCGCTACGAGCGATTTCAGCACCATTCAGACGACCAGCGCTCATCACCTTGATGCCCTGGGCACCGAGACGCATGGCGTTTTGCATGGCGCGCTTCATCGCACGACGGAACATTATGCGCTTTTCGAGTTGCTGGGCAATCGAATCAGCAATCAGCTGGGCATCGATTTCCGGCTTGCGGATTTCTTCGATCGACACATGGACGGGAACGCCCATGATGCGCTGAAGATCCGTACGCAGTTGTTCGATGTCTTCGCCCTTCTTGCCGATGACCACACCTGGACGAGCCGAGTAGATGGTGACACGGGCGTTCTTGGCCGGACGCTCGATCAGCACACGACCCACAGAGGCGTGCGCCAGCTTGCGCTTGAGATACTCACGAACCTTGATGTCTTCGTTGAGCATGCCCGGGAAATCCTTGCTATTGGCGTACCAGCGCGAACCCCAGTTCTTGGTGACTGCCAGGCGGAAGCCAGTCGGATGTATTTTCTGTCCCATGGCTCTTCCTTAGTTACCAACGGTCAGATAGATATGGCAGGTCGGCTTGACGATCCGATTGCCACGACCCTTGGCGCGCGCCGTAAAGCGCTTGAGCACCATGCCTTTTTCAACGTAGATGGTTTTCACCGTCAGTTCGTCGATATCAGCACCATCGTTGTGCTCGGCGTTGGCGATTGCCGACTCCAGCACTTTCTTGACGATACCGGCGCCCTTTTTGGGGCAGAAAGCCAGGATGTTCAGAGCCTGGCCAACCGGCTTGCCGCGCACGAGGTCCGCAACCAAGCGACCCTTTTGCGCAGAGAGGCGTACGCCTCGCAAATTTGCACGAGTTTCCATGTCAGCTCCTTACTTCTTGGCCTTCTTGCCGGCGGTGTGACCCTTGAACGTGCGGGTCAGCGAGAACTCGCCGAGCTTGTGACCGACCATATTTTCGGTAACGAACACCGGAATATGCTGCTTGCCGTTATGCACCGCAATCGTCAGGCCGATGAACTCGGGGAGGATCGTCGAACGACGCGACCATGTCTTGATCGGGCGCTTGTCGCTGGTGGCGCGGACTGCTTCGACTTTGTCGATCAGATGCGCATCAACAAACGGGCCCTTTTTGAGAGAACGTCCCATTTCCTACCCCTTAACGCTTGTGACGGCGCTGAACGATCATGCTGTTCGTGCGCTTGTTGCTGCGGGTGCGGTAACCCTTGGTGGGCTGACCCCACGGATTGACTGGCACGCGACCTTCGCCGGTCTTGCCTTCACCACCACCATGGGGGTGATCAACCGGGTTCATGGCTGTACCGCGAACGGTCGGGCGAATACCACGCCAACGCATAGCACCGGCTTTGCCGAACTTGCGCAGGTTGTGTTCTTCGTTGCCAACTTCACCGATGGTGGCGCGACATTCGACATGCACGCGACGCACTTCGCCGGAGCGGAGGCGGATCTGAGCATACGAACCTTCACGGGCCAGCAGCTGGACGGAGGTACCGGCCGAGCGGGCGATTTGCGCGCCCTTGCCAGGCAGCATCTCGACACAGCAGATGGTCGTACCAACCGGAATGTTGCGGATCGGCAGGGCGTTGCCCGACTTGATCGGCGCCTCCGAGCCGCTCATGATCGCCTGACCCACGACCATGCCCTTGTTGGCGATGATGTAGCGACGCTCACCGTCGGCATAGCACAGCAGTGCGATGTTGGCGGTACGGTTCGGATCGTATTCCAGACGCTCAACCTTGGCCGGAATGCCGTCCTTGTTGCGCTTGAAATCGATGACGCGGTAAGCCTGCTTGTGACCGCCGCCCTGATGGCGAACGGTAATGCGGCCATTGTTGTTGCGACCGGCGTTGCCAGACTTGGCTTCAACCAGCGGGGCGAACGGCTTGCCCTTGTGCAGGTTGGGATTAACCACCTGAACAACGGCGCGACGACCCGGGGAAGTCGGCTTGACTTTAACGAGTGCCATTACGCATTCCCCCCTTCAACAAAATTCAGTTCCTGGCCCGGCTTGAGGCTCACGTAGGCTTTCTTCCAGCCCTTGCGACGACCGACCGCACCCTTGAACCGCTTGACCTTGCCCTTAACGTTGGCGACCTGAACGGCACCGACTTCAACCTTGAACAGCAGTTCAACGGCAGCCTTGATTTCCGGCTTGGTGGCATCGGAAGCGACGCGGAAGATCACCTGGTTGTGCCTGTCAGCAACGTAGGTGGCCTTCTCGGAGATTTGCGGTGCCAGCAGCACCTGCATCAGACGCTCTTGATTCATCCCCACATCTCCTCGAACTTGGCCACGGCGTTCTTGGTCACGAGGACCTTGGGGAAGCGGACCAGGGAAACCGGATCGGCTTCCTGGGCTTCCAGCACCAGAACATTGGGCAGGTTGCGCGACGAGAGATAGAGGTTCTCGCTCAGCGCGTCGGTGATGACCAGAAGCTTGCCTTCGAGACCCAGATCCTTGAGCTTCTGCATGAAAAGCTTGGTCTTGGGCGCATCGACGGACAGATCGTCGATGACGACGAGACGGTCCTGGCGAGCCAACTCGGAGAGGATCGCAGCCATGCCGGCGCGGAACATCTTCTTGTTAACCTTCTGGCTGAAATTCTCTTCTGGAGAATTCGGGAAAATACGACCGCCTCCACGCCACAGCGGGCTGCCATTGCTACCAGCACGGGCACGACCCGTACCCTTTTGGCGCCACGGCTTGGTGGTGGTATGACGGACTTCGGAGCGATCCTTCTGCTGACGGTCGCCGGAACGTGCGTTAGCCTGGTAGGCAACGACGATCTGGTGAACCAGCGCTTCATTGAAATCGCGACCGAACAGCACATCGGAAGCCTGCAGCTTGGCGGATTCCTGGCCTTGTTCGTTAATTACCTTGAGTTCCATGTCGCCCCCTTAGCCCTTGACTGCCGGACGCACGACGACGTCAGAACCCTTGGCGCCGGGAACGGCACCCTTGACCAGCAACAGCTGGCGGTCAGCATCAACGCGAACAATCGTCAGCCCCTGCATGGTCGACTGAACATCGCCCATATGCCCGGCCATGCGCTTACCCGGAAAAACACGACCCGGATCCTGCGCCATACCGATGGAACCCGGCGCGTTATGCGACAGCGAGTTACCATGGGTTGCACGGTTTGAACTGAAATTGTGGCGCTTGATACCACCCTGGAAACCCTTACCGATGGAGCTACCGGTCACATCAACCTTTTGCCCTTCGGCAAAAATGGTGACGGCAACCTGGTCGCCCGCCTTGAAAGAGGCGAGCTGATCAGCACCGATCAGGAACTCCTTGAGCACATGCCCGGCTTCGACACCCGCCTTGGCCAGATGGCCAGCAAGGGGCTTCGAAACACGAGAGGCACGGCGCTTGCCGAATGCGACCTGAATGGCTGAGTAGCCATCGATCTCCGGCGTTTTTACTTGGGTCACTCGGTTGTTAGACACGTCAAGCACAGTTACCGGAATGGACGCACCATCCTCGGCAAAAATGCGAGTCATGCCAACCTTGCGACCAACAAGGCCTAGACTCATGGTTATTCTCCTCATCGCCGGCTGCGATTGGCCGGTCGATGTAAAACAACAAACGGGCAGCCGTCGCCGGCCACCCCCGAAAGGCGCGGATTATATCCGCTAACCCTTATTACTGCAACTTGATTTCGACGTCCACGCCAGCTGGCAGATCCAGCTTCATCAGCGCATCAACGGTCTTGTCAGTCGGATCAACGATATCCATCAGACGCAGATGGGTACGAATTTCCAACTGATCACGGGAAGCCTTATTGACGTGCGGCGAACGCAGGATGTCAAAGCGCTGTTTGCGAGTTGGCAACGGCACGGGACCGCGAACAACCGCACCGGTACGCTTGGCGGTTTCGACGATTTCCTGAGCGGATTGATCGATCAGGCGATAGTCGAAGGCCTTGAGACGGATACGAATTTTCTGGTTTTGCATGTTTGGCTTCCAAAGAGCGATGGGGTGAAGCGAGCCTCACCCCGGATTATTAAAAGAACGAATTACTCGATGATCTTGGCGACGACGCCGGCGCCGACGGTACGACCGCCTTCACGGATGGCGAAGCGCAGACCTTCTTCCATGGCGATCGGAGCGATCAGCTTGATGGTCATGGCGATGTTGTCGCCAGGCATCACCATCTCGACGCCTTCCGGCAGGTCGATGGAGCCGGTCACGTCGGTCGTACGGAAGTAGAACTGGGGACGGTAACCATTGAAGAACGGGGTGTGACGACCGCCTTCGTCCTTGGACAGGATGTACACTTCCGAGGTGAAGTGGGTGTGCGGCTTGACAGAGCCCGGCTTGCACAGCACTTGGCCGCGCTCGACGTCTTCACGCTTGGTTCCACGCAGCAGTGCGCCAACGTTGTCGCCGGCCTGACCTTGGTCGAGTAGCTTGCGGAACATTTCAACACCGGTGCAGGTGGTCTTGACGGTCGGACGGATACCAACGATTTCGATTTCTTCGCCAACCTTGACCACCCCACGCTCGATACGACCAGTCACCACGGTGCCGCGACCCGAGATGGAGAAGACGTCTTCAACCGGCATCAGGAAGGGCTGGTCAATCGCACGTTCCGGGGTCGGAATGTAGGAGTCCAGAGCATCAGCCAGACGGAAGATGGAGGGTTCGCCGATTTCGGACTGGTCGCCTTCGAGCGCCTTCAGGGCAGAGCCGTGAATGATCGGGGTGTCGTCGCCCGGGAAGTCGTACTTGGAGAGGAGCTCACGGAGTTCCATTTCGACGAGTTCGAGCAGTTCGGCGTCGTCAACCATGTCGCACTTGTTCATGAACACGAGAACGTACGGTACGCCAACTTGACGAGCCAGCAGGATGTGCTCGCGGGTCTGCGGCATCGGGCCGTCAGCGGCGGAACAGACAAGAATGGCGCCGTCCATCTGGGCAGCACCGGTAATCATGTTCTTGACGTAGTCAGCGTGACCCGGGCAATCAACGTGGGCGTAGTGACGATTGGCGGTTTCGTATTCGACGTGGGCGGTGTTGATGGTAATACCGCGAGCCTTTTCTTCCGGCGCCGCGTCGATTTCGTCATACTTCTTGGCCGAACCACCAAACTTGGCGGACAGCACCGTCGTGATCGCCGCCGTCAGCGTCGTCTTGCCATGGTCAACGTGACCAATCGTGCCAACGTTTACGTGCGGCTTCGTACGTTCAAATTTCTCTTTTGCCATTATCCGTTCTCCCGCAATTATTTCTTGTTAATGACCGCCTCGGCGACGTTCTTCGGCGCTTCGGTGTAGTGTTTGAATTCCATCGAGTAGGTAGCCCGACCTTGCGACAGGGAGCGCACGGAGGTCGAGTAACCGAACATTTCAGACAGGGGGACTTCGGCCTTGATGACCTTGATGCCGCCAACCTGGTCTTCCATACCCTGAACGATGCCGCGACGGGAAGAAAGGTCGCCCATGACGTTACCCATGTACTCTTCTGGCGTTTCGACTTCAACCGCCATCATCGGCTCGAGGAGCGTAGGACTGGCTTTCTTCATACCTTCCTTGAAGGCCATCGAAGCAGCCATGCGGAACGCATTTTCGTTCGAGTCAACATCGTGGTAGGAACCGTCGAACAGCGTAAACTTGACATCAACCACCGGGAAGCCAGCCAGAACACCGCTGGTCACCGCATCGCGCAGCCCCTTGTCGACCGCCGGGATGAATTCGCGCGGAACCACGCCACCCTTGATGGCATCAACGAATTCGTAGCCCTTGCCGGCTTCGTTCGGCTCGATCTTGAGCCAGACGTGGCCGAATTGACCGCGACCGCCGGACTGCTTGACGAACTTGCCTTCCTGCTCAACCGACTTCTTGATGCACTCGCGGTAGGCCACTTGCGGGGCGCCAACGGTTGCTTCGACGTTGAATTCGCGACGCATGCGATCGACCAGAATTTCCAGGTGCAGTTCGCCCATACCGGAAATGATGGTCTGACCGGACTCTTCGTCGGTACGCACGCGGAAGGACGGATCTTCCTGGGCCAGACGACCGAGAGCCAGACCCATCTTTTCCTGGTCGGCCTTGGTCTTCGGCTCGACGGCAACGTGAATCACCGGCTCCGGGAAGATCATGCGTTCCAGCGTGATGACCTTTTGCGGATCACACAGGGTGTCACCGGTCGTCGCTTCCTTGAGACCAACGGCAGCAGCGATGTCGCCAGCACGCACTTCCTTGATTTCTTCACGCTGGTTGGCGTGCATCTGCAGAATACGACCCAGACGTTCCTTACGACCCTTGACCGGGTTGTAAACGGTATCACCGGAGTTGATCACGCCGGAATAGACGCGGAAGAAGATCAGCTGGCCGACGAAGGGATCGGTCATGATCTTGAAAGCCAGGGCCGAGAAAGCCTCGTCGTCGGCAGCACGACGCTCGCCTTCGGATTCGTTCTCGAGAATGCCCTTGACCGGCGGAATATCAACCGGCGACGGCAGCAGCTCAATCACGGCGTCGAGCATCTTCTGCACGCCCTTGTTCTTGAACGCGGTACCGCACAGCATGGGCTGGATTTCGCAGGCGATGGTGCGGGTACGCAGACCGAAGATGATGTCGGCTTCCGACAGTTCGCCTTCTTCCAGGTACTTGTTCATCAGCTCTTCGGTGGCTTCGGCAGCCGCCTCGACCATCTGTTCGCGCCAGCTGGCGGCATCGTCGGCCAGTTCGGCGGGGATGTCACGGGCATCGTATTTCATGCCCTGGGAAGCTTCGTCCCAGTAGATGGCCTTCATCTTGATCAGGTCAACCACACCCTCGAACTTGTCTTCAGCCCCGATAGGGATGACGATAGGCACGGGGTTGGCCTTCAGGCGCAGCTTGAGCTGGTCAACAACGCGAAAAAAGTTGGCGCCGGAGCGGTCCATCTTGTTCACGAAGGCGAGACGCGGCACGCCGTACTTGTTGGCCTGACGCCACACGGTTTCCGACTGCGGCTGAACGCCACCAACCGCACAGTAAACCATGCAGGCAGCGTCAAGAACACGCATCGAGCGCTCGACTTCAATCGTGAAGTCAACGTGACCCGGGGTGTCGATGATGTTGATGTGGTGCGGCTGGAACTGCTTGTCCATGCCACTCCAGAAACAGGTCGTCGCAGCCGAGGTAATGGTGATACCACGTTCCTGCTCCTGCTCCATCCAGTCCATGGTGGCGGCGCCATCATGCACTTCACCGATCTTGTGGTTAACACCGGTGTAGTAAAGGATGCGCTCTGTCGTTGTCGTCTTGCCGGCGTCGATGTGCGCGCTGATACCGATATTGCGGTAGCGCTCGATGGGAGTTTTGCGTGCCACGTTAAAGCCCTTTGAAAATTAGAAGCGGAAGTGAGCGAAGGCCTTGTTGGCATCAGCCATGCGGTGCACTTCGTCACGCTTCTTGACGGCACCACCACGGTTTTCAGCGGCTTCCAGCATTTCGGCAGCAAGGCGCTGACCCATGGACTTCTCGGAACGCTTGCGGGCAGACTCTCGCAACCAGCGCATGGCAAGCGCAGCGCGACGAGCCGGGCGAACTTCGACCGGAACCTGGTAGTTGGCACCACCGACGCGGCGCGATTTCACTTCGACCATCGGACGAACGTTTGCCATCGCAGAAGCGAAGACTTCGAGCGGATCCTTGCCTGACTTGCTGGTGATGATATCGAAAGCACCATAGACGATGCGTTCGGCAACAGATTTTTTGCCGCTTTGCATGATGGCGTTTACAAACTTGGAGACATCGACATTGCCGAACTTCGGATCCGGGAGAATGTCACGCTTGGGTACTTCACGACGACGGGGCATATTGACCTCTATTAAACACGATTCAGTTGAAAAGCCGGGCTAGGGTTTTACCCTCCCGGCCTCTCCCGACCGCCCAAGGGGACGGCCACTTACTTAAGCCACTAATTGAATTAAGCAGCCTTCGGACGCTTGGCCCCGTATTTTGAACGGGACTGCTTACGATCCTTGACACCCTGCGTATCGAGGGAGCCGCGCACAGTGTGGTAACGCACACCCGGCAAGTCCTTGACACGACCACCACGGATCAGGACCACAGAGTGCTCCTGCAGATTGTGACCTTCACCACCGATATAGGAAATGACTTCGAAGCCATTCGTCAGACGAACCTTGCAAACCTTACGGAGAGCGGAGTTCGGCTTTTTTGGGGTGGTAGTATAAACACGGGTACAGACACCACGCTTCTGCGGGCACTTTTCCAGAGCAGGAACCTTGCTCTTGGCCTTTTCGGCTACGCGCGGCTTGCGCACGAGCTGGTTAATGGTCGGCATATCAAACTTCCTTCAACGGCCGGGCACAGAATGACTGGTACACGACGGCTATTTTGTTATCCAAAGCGGAGACAATGATTAGCCCCCGCCGACAAAGACCATAAATTCTATGGCCGATCAAGCCCCTTGTCAACGAGACAAGGGGCTTGCCTACAGACTTACAGACCCTGATCGCTGGCTTGCGTTGCGTTTTCTGCAGCAGACTCGTCGACCGGCAGTATTGCCGCCGACTCTTCGCTGGCCAGCTGAGCCTTGCGGCTGCGATGGTAAGCGAGCCCCGTACCGGCCGGGATGAGGCGGCCGACGATAACGTTTTCCTTGAGACCACGGAGTTCGTCGCGCTTGCCCATGATCGCAGCCTCGGTGAGAACCCGCGTCGTCTCCTGGAAGGAGGCCGCCGAGATGAACGAATCAGTGGATAGCGATGCCTTGGTGATACCCAGTAGCATGTGGTCGAAATTGGCCGGGATCTTGCCATCGGCAATCGCCCGGTCATTTTCGGCCAGCAACTCGGCACGCTCCACCTGCTCCGACTTGATGAACTTCGTATCACCCGGTTCGGTGATGGCGACACGACGAAGCATCTGGCGAACGATCACTTCAATGTGCTTGTCGTTGATCTTGACGCCCTGCAGACGATAAACGTCTTGGACTTCGTCAGTAATGTAGCGGGCCAGTGCCTCGACGCCCTGCAGACGCAGGATGTCATGCGGATCCGGTTCGCCTTCGACGATCTTTTCACCCTTGTTGACAACCTGGCCATCGTGCACCAGAACGTGCTTATCCTTAGGAATCAGGTACTCGTGGGTGGTGCCATCAAGATCGGTAATGATCAGACGCTGCTTGCCCTTCGTATCTTTGCCGAAGCCGATGGTACCCGTGTATTCCGCCAGGACCGAGGCATCCTTCGGGGTGCGAGCTTCGAACAATTCGGCAACGCGCGGCAGACCTCCGGTAATGTCGCGCGTCTTGGCGGACTCTTGCGGCATACGGGCCAGCACATCGCCAACACCAACCTGCTGACCATCCAGTACAGAGATGATGGAGCCAACCTGGAAAGCGATGGAAACGGTGTGATCGCTACCAGCGACACGGACTTCCTGACCGTTTTCGTCAAGCAACTTGACGACAGGACGAACACCTTTCACTGCAGCCTTGCCACCGCGCTTGTGGTCGATAACCACTAGCGTAGAAAGACCGGTCACATCGTCAACCTGTTTGGCAACGGTAACGCCTTCTTCGACGTTTTCAAAGCGAGCCGTACCAGCGTATTCTGTGATGATTGGGCGGGTATGCGGATCCCAGGTCGCCAGTTTTGTCCCAGCCTTGACAGACTTCCCTTCATCAACCGAAAGCATCGCACCATACGGCACTTTGTGACGCTCACGCTCGCGGCCATGATCGTCGACGATCAGTACTTCGCCCGAACGCGAAATGACCACCTTCTCGCCCTTGGCGCTCGTGACATAACGCATGTTTGAGGTATAACGCACCGTACCAGCCGACTTGCCCTCAACTTTGTCCGCCACGGCGGCACGGGAAGCCGCGCCACCCACGTGGAAGGTACGCATGGTGAGCTGGGTACCCGGCTCGCCGATCGACTGAGCTGCAATAACACCAACAGCCTCACCTGCATTGACCATAGTGCCACGACCAAGATCGCGACCATAACATTGGGCACACAGGCCATAACGCGTATCGCAGGTCAGCGGGGTACGAACCTTGACCTCGTCAATACCAAGTTTGTCGATCAGATCGACCAAGTCTTCGTCCAGCATGGTGCCGGCGAAGATGACCGACTCCTGGGTTTCCGGATCAACCAGATCGTCGACGACGACGCGACCGAGAATCCGTTCGCGCAGAGCTTCGATGACTTCGCCGCCTTCGACCAGTGCCTTGACAACGAAACCGTTACGGGTACCGCAGTCGTCTTCGGTAATGACCAAGTCCTGCGTCACATCGACCAAGCGACGCGTCAAGTAACCAGAGTTCGCCGTCTTCAGCGCCGTGTCGGCCAGACCTTTACGTGCGCCGTGCGTTGAGATGAAGTACTGGAGAACGTTCAGACCTTCGCGGAAGTTGGTCGTGATCGGGGTTTCGATAATCGAGCCATCCGGCTTCGCCATCAGGCCGCGCATACCGGCCAGCTGACGAATCTGGGCAGCCGAGCCGCGAGCGCCGGAGTCCGCCATCATGTAGATGGAGTTGAAGGAATCCTGCTTAACCTTCTTGCCGTGGCGATCGACCGTTTCTTCGTGGCCGAGTTCGTCCATCATGACCTTGGCGACCTGGTCACCTGTGCGCCCCCAGATATCGACGACCTTGTTGTAACGTTCGCCGTTGGTGACCAGACCGTTGGTGTACTGGGTCTCAATTTCCTTAACCTCGGCTTCGGCTTCGGCAATGATCTCGTACTTCTTGGCCGGAACGCGCATGTCGTCGGAACAAAAGGAGATGCCGGCACGAGTTGCCAGAGCGTATCCATTCTGCATTAATTTGTCGGCAAAGACCACCGTTTCCTTCAGGCCGCAGCGACGGAATGACTCGTCGATGAGTTTGGAGATTTCCTTTTTCTTCAGGGCACGGTCGATCGACTTGAACGGCAGACCCTTCGGCAGAATCTTGGAAAGCAGCGCACGGCCAGCGGTCGTTTCGACACGGACCATCTTTTCAACGAACTCGCCATCGACCACAGCCGGATCGTATTGCTTGAGGCGGACCGAGATACGCGAGTGGACGTCGAGTTGACCGGCCGCCATGGCGCGTTCGATTTCATTGGTGTCGGCGAAGTACATGCCCTCGCCCTTGCCGTTGATCTTCTCGCGGGTCGCGTAGTACAGACCCAGCACGATGTCTTGCGACGGCACGATGATCGGCTGGCCGTTAGCAGGCGACAGCACGTTGTTCGAGGCCAGCATCAGAGTGCGGGCTTCCATCTGCGCTTCAAGCGAGAGCGGGACGTGGACAGCCATTTGGTCACCGTCGAAGTCGGCGTTGAACGCCGCGCAAACGAGGGGATGAAGCTGGATGGCCTTGCCTTCGATCAAGGTCGGTTCGAACGCCTGGATACCCAGACGGTGCAGGGTCGGTGCCCGGTTGAGCATGACCGGATGTTCGCGGATGACATCTTCGAGGATGTCCCACACCACCGGCTCCTGGCCTTCAACCATCTTCTTGGCCTGCTTGATGGTCGTGGCGTAGCCGAGCACTTCCAGCTTGTGGAAGATAAAGGGCTTGAACAGTTCGAGCGCCATCAGCTTGGGCAGGCCGCACTGATGCAGCTTGAGCTGCGGACCGACCACGATGACCGAACGGCCCGAGTAATCGACGCGCTTGCCAAGCAGATTCTGACGGAAACGACCGCCCTTACCCTTGATCATGTCGGCCAGCGATTTGAGCGGACGCTTGTTGGCGCCGGTCATGGCCTTGCCGCGACGACCGTTGTCGAGCAGCGAGTCAACCGACTCCTGGAGCATGCGCTTCTCGTTGCGGACGATGATTTCCGGAGCCTTCAGCTCGAGCAGGCGCTTGAGACGGTTGTTCCGGTTGATGACTCGACGATAGAGATCGTTCAGGTCGGAGGTGGCAAAGCGGCCACCATCGAGCGGAACCAGCGGACGCAGGTCCGGCGGCAACACCGGCAGGACTTCAAGGATCATCCAGTCCGGCTTGATACCCGATTTCTGGAAACCCTCAAGAATCTTTAGACGCTTGGCCAGCTTCTTGTTCTTGGCTTCCGAACCGGTGACTTCGAGTTCGGCGCGCAGGGATTCGACTTCAGTATTGAGGTCGAGATTGCGCAGCAGTTCACGGATGCCTTCGGCGCCCATGAAGGCGACGAACTCGTCGCCGTGCTCTTCCATCATTTCCAGATACTGCTCTTCGGTGAGTAACTGAGCGCGCTGGAGATTGCTGACCATGCCCGGATCGGTGACGACGTAGGCTTCGAAATAAAGCACGCGTTCGATGTCGCGCAGGGTCATGTCGAGCACCATGCCGAGACGCGACGGCAGGGATTTGAGGAACCAGATGTGGGCAGTCGGCGAGGCCAGTTCGATGTGCCCCATGCGGTCGCGACGAACCTTGGCCAGCGTTACTTCGACGCCGCACTTCTCGCAGATCACGCCACGATGCTTGAGGCGCTTGTACTTGCCGCAAAGGCACTCGTAGTCCTTAATCGGGCCAAAGATCTTGGCGCAGAACAGACCATCACGTTCCGGCTTGAAGGTGCGATAGTTGATGGTTTCCGGCTTCTTGACTTCACCGTAGGACCAGGAACGGATCTTTTCGGGCGAGGCGAGACCAATGGTAATCGCGTCAAATTCCTCTTCCGCCGTTACCTGCTTGAATAGATCGAGCAATGCTTTCATCGTTTAACTCCCAGCCCTAAATCAGTAACGTTCCAGATCGATATCGATCGCCAGCGAACGGATTTCCTTGACCAGCACATTGAAGGATTCCGGCATCCCGGCATCGATCCTGTGCTCGCCCTTGACGATGTTTTCGTACACCTTCGTACGACCATTCACGTCATCGGACTTCACGGTCAGCATTTCCTGCAGCACATACGATGCGCCGTAGGCTTCGAGGGCCCACACTTCCATTTCACCGAAGCGCTGGCCACCAAACTGGGCCTTGCCGCCCAGCGGTTGCTGAGTAACCAGCGAGTACGGGCCGGTCGAGCGGGCGTGCATCTTGTCGTCAACCAAGTGATGTAGCTTCAGATAGTGCATGTATCCAACCGTCACCTTACGCTCGAATGCCTCGCCAGTACGGCCGTCGAACAAGGTCATCTGACCGGAAGAGGGCATGCCTGCCATCGCCAGCATAGCCTTGATTTCCTCTTCCTTGGCACCGTCGAAAACAGGCGTTGCGAACGGCACGCCGTTGGTCAGGTTACCAGCCATTTCGAGGACTTCAGTATCGTTCAACTCCTCGAGATTCTCGGACTTGCCACTGGAATTGTAGATCTGGTCCAGGAAACCGCGAACTTCCTTGGCGCTGGACTGGGCGCGCAGCATGGCGCCAATTTTGTGACCAAGGCCCTTGGCAGCGAGACCGAGGTGAACCTCAAGAATCTGACCAACGTTCATCCGTGACGGCACACCCAGCGGGTTCAGCACGATATCAACCGGGCTGCCATCTTCCATGTGAGGCATGTCTTCAACCGGCAGGATGCGGGACACAACACCCTTGTTACCGTGACGACCAGCCATCTTGTCACCCGGCTGCAGACGACGCTTCACTGCAACATAGACCTTGACCATCTTCTGGACGCCCGGCGGCAGTTCGTCGCCCTGCGTCAGCTTCTTGCGCTTGCCTTCGAAAGCAATGTCGAAGTCCTTGCGGGCTTGCTCCAGACCATCCTTGACCTGCTCCAGTTGCTGGGCCACCTCATCGTCGGCAAGACGAATGTCGAACCAGTGATGAGGATCCATGCCATCAAGATAATCCTTCTCGACCACCGAACCCTTGGCCAGCTTCTTCGGGCCGCCATTGGCCTTCTTGCCGAGGATCAGACGTTCGACACGAGCAAAGGCGTCGCGTTCAACAATACGCATCTGGTCGGCGAGGTCGAGCTTGTAGTGACGCAGATGCTCGTCAATGATCGACTGGGCACGCTTGTCGCGCTCGATACCTTCGCGGGTGAACACCTGAACGTCGATAACGGTACCGGCGATGCCCGACGGGACGCGCAGCGAGGTGTCCTTAACATCAGAAGCCTTTTCGCCGAAGATGGCGCGCAACAGCTTCTCTTCGGGCGTCAACTGGGTTTCGCCCTTGGGGGTGACCTTGCCAACGAGCACGTCGGCAGCTTCAACTTCGGCGCCGATGTAAACGATGCCGGAATCATCCAGACGGGACAGTTGCGACTCACCCAGCGATGCGATATCGCGGGTAATTTCTTCAGGGCCAAGCTTGGTGTCGCGAGCGACGACCGTCAATTCCTCGATGTGAATCGAGGTATAACGGTCTTCGGCCACAACGCGTTCGGAGATCAAAATCGAGTCTTCGAAGTTGTAGCCGTTCCAAGGCATAAAGGCGATCAGCATGTTCTGACCAAGAGCCAACTCACCCTTGTCGGTCGAAGCGCCATCTGCCACCACGTCGCCCTTGGCGATGTGGTCGCCCACTCTTACCAGCGGGCGCTGGTTGATATTGGTGTTCTGGTTGGAACGGGTGTACTTGACCAAATTATAAATATCGACACCAACTTCACCTGCAATGGTTTCATCATCATTAACGCGGACCACGACGCGTGCGGCATCAACATAGTCAACTTTGCCACCGCGCAGTGCAACCACGGCCGTACCAGAGTCGACCGCAACAGTACGCTCGATGCCGGTGCCAACCAGCGGTTTTTCCGGACGCAAGCAAGGAACTGCCTGGCGCTGCATGTTGGCACCCATCAAGGCGCGGTTCGCGTCATCGTGCTCGAGGAAGGGAATCAGCGAGGCTGCAACGGACACGATCTGGCCTGGAGCAACGTCCATGTATTGAACACGCGCTGGCTCGGCCAGAATCGTTTCGCCCTTTTCGCGGCAAGTGACAAGGTCATCGGACAGACGGCCCTCGAGCAGCGAGGCGTTGGCCTGAGCGACGACGTAGTTACCTTCTTCAATAGCCGACAGATATTCGATCTGATCGGTAACTTGGCTATCCACTACCTTGCGGTATGCGGTTTCGATGAAGCCATAGCTATTGACACGAGCAAACAGAGCTAACGAGTTGATCAGGCCAATATTCGGACCTTCCGGCGTTTCGATCGGGCAGACACGACCATAGTGGGTGGGATGCACGTCACGCACCTCGAAGCCTGCACGCTCGCGTGTCAGACCACCTGGGCCAAGGGCCGAAACACGGCGCTTATGGGTGATTTCCGACAGCGGGTTGGTTTGGTCCATAAACTGCGACAGTTGGCTGGAACCGAAAAATTCCTTGATAGCAGCACTGATCGGCTTGGCATTGATCAGATCATGGGGCATCAGGTTGTCAGACTCAGCTTGCGACAAACGCTCTTTGACTGCACGTTCAACCCGAACCAAACCTGCACGGAACTGATTTTCGGCCAGTTCGCCAACGGAACGAACGCGACGGTTACCCAAGTGATCGATATCGTCGATTTCACCGCGACCATTACGCAGTTCGACGAGGATCTTGATGACTTCAACAATGTCGCGCGGCGACAGGGTCAGTTGCTCGCGCACTTCAATATTGGCACCGAGCGGCTTGATCTTGGCGGCGAGCGCTTCGGCTTCCGCCAGCGTGACATTTTCGACCATGGCGCGGGCACCATAGGGCATCAAGCCGACTAAATCCTGAATGGCAGACAGTGCAAAACCGGAAGCTTCGGCCAGGTTTTTCAGCGCTGCTTCGGCCTTTGAGGCAAGACCCTTGAGCATCAGCTTGTATTCAATGACGTCAGGGCGAGTCAGGCGACGATTGAATTTCATCCGACCAACGCCCGACAGATCGTAGCGTTCGTCGGAATAGAACAAACCATTGAACAGTATTTCGACAGCCTCTTCCGTTGGCGGCTCACCTGGACGCATCATGCGATATATGGCAACACGGGCGGCTTGGCGGGTGGCTGTTTCGTCGGAACGCAGCGTGTTCGAAATAAACGAGCCACGATCGAGTTCGTTTGTGTACAGGGTTTCGATCGTAAAAATCTCGGATTCGCGCAATTTGGCGAGTAAGGTCTCGGTAATTTCGTCATTGGCGTTTGCGACAACTTCTCCAGTCGCCTTGTCAATGATGTTCTTGGCGACGACGCGCCCGACCAGAAACTCCTCTGGCACAGCAATTTGCTTGATGGCAGCAGTTGCAATATCACGAATGTGCTTGGCGGTAATACGCTTGTCTTTGGCAACAATAACCTTGCCATCAGGAGCGACGAAGTCGAATCGAGCGACTTCGCCACGCAAGCGTTCCGGAACCAGAGTGAACTCGATTTTATCCTTGGCTAGCAGGAAAGTATCGAACTCGAAGAACTGCGCAAGGATTTCCTCGGAAGACATGCCGATAGCCTTGAGCAGCGTGGTAACGGGCATCTTGCGACGACGGTCTACGCGGAAGAACAGCGTGTCTTTCGGATCAAATTCGAAATCCAGCCATGAGCCACGGTAAGGAATCACGCGAGCAGAGAAAAGCAGCTTGCCGGAGCTATGGGTTTTGCCGCGGTCATGCTCGAAAAATACACCAGGAGAGCGATGCAACTGAGAAACGATAACCCGTTCGGTACCATTGATCACGAAGGAACCGTTGGTCGTCATCAAAGGCATTTCGCCCATGTAAACTTCCTGCTCCTTGACTTCTTTCACCGTATCCGGTGCTTCTCGATCCATGATGACCAAACGGACCTTCGCACGCAGCGACGAGGCAAAGGTCAGACCACGTTGCTGGCATTCCGTGACATCAAATGCCGGCTCACCCAGCATATAGCTGACGAACTCCAAGCGAGCGTTGCCAGAATGCGAAACGATAGGAAATATGGAGGTGAATGCAGCCTGCAAGCCCTCATTTTTCCGCCGCTCTGGAGCGACGCCGTCTTGCAGAAAATCCTTGAAAGACTGCAACTGGGTCGCCAACAAGTAAGGGACGTCAAGCACGCTGGCGCGCTTAGCGAAGCTCTTGCGGATGCGTTTCTTCTCGGTGAAGGAGTAAGTCATGGTAACTCCGTGAGGATGGAATCAAACGTTGAACCTGAGAAAACAGGCAAACGCAAACGAACTCTCCTCCCCGGAAGGGAAGAAGAAAGCATCGTTTGCGTTTGCCAACTGGCGTTATTCAAGTTCGTTTTTGGGGGTGTATAAGCCTGCAATACAAAGCACAAAAGGGCTGGCGACAAAGTCGCCAGCCCGCTTGCGAAGCGTCGATTACTTGACTTCGACCTTGGCGCCTGCGTCTTCCAGTTGCTTCTTGAGGGCTTCTGCATCAGCCTTGGAAACACCTTCCTTGACTGCCTTCGGAGCGCCATCAACCAGATCCTTGGCTTCCTTGAGGCCCAGGCCGGTAACAGCACGGACGACCTTGATAACTTCGACCTTCTTGTCGCCAGCTGCGTTCAGCATGACGGTGAATTCGGTCTGCTCTTCGACAGCGGCAGCTGCACCACCTGCCGGGCCTGCAACGGCGACGGCAGCGGCGGAAACGCCAAACTTCTCTTCGAATGCCTTGACCAGGTCATTCAGTTCCATAACGGTCAGGGAGCCTACGGCTTCCAGGATGTCTTCTTTGCTAATTGCCATTTCAATAAACTCCTAAATCAGTTCGTATGCGGTAGGGATCAAGCGACGGCTTCTTCGCGCTGGGTAGCCAGGGCAGCCAGACCGCGGACGAAGCCGGCGACCGGAGCTTGCATGACGTACAGCAGCTTGGAGAGCAGCTCTTCGCGGCTCGGGACGGACGCAAGCGCCTGCACACCAGCCTTGTCGAGCACATTGCCGGCGTAGGAGCCAGCCTTGAGTACCAATTTGTCGTTGGTTTTAGCGAAATCGCTAAGCACCTTCGCGGCAGCCACGGGATCGGCGGATACGCTGTAAATCAGCGGACCGACCATGTGATCTGCCAAGCCTGCGAACGGGGTGTCCGCGACGGCGCGACGCACCAAGGTATTCTTCAACACGCGCAGATAGACGCCAGATTCGCGAGCCTTCTTGCGCAGCACGGTGAGGTCACCGACCTCAATGCCACGATATTCGGCAATCGCGATAGTCTGGGCGTTGGCTACTTGTGCCGATACCTCAGCTACAACCGCTTTTTTGTCGTTCAGATTGAGACCCACAGGTCTTTCCTCCTTTCAAGTCATAACACGACGGGAAGAATTTCCCGCCGCACCTACGGCGACCTGAACCAGAAGCTATGCCGCCCGTTGCCGGTCAGCAGAAAATCTTGTTCTGGGACACCGTCTGCGCAGGGTGCTTTCGCGATTAAGCCTTGTTACCAAGGCGCCTGCGGTCTTTGACGATCTGCCGGTGATTGCTTACGCAGCCACCGGCAGCCCAAAGTACTTTTTAGCCAACCAGCGTGGCCTGATCGACGCGAACGCCGGGGCCCATCGTGGCAGCAACAGCAACCTTGCGAAGATACTGCCCCTTGGAAGAAGCCGGCTTCGCCTTGTTCAATGCATCGATCAGCGCCTTGAGGTTGGACTCGAGGCTTTCGACCGAGAACGATGCACGACCGATGGTGGCGTGAATGATGCCAGCCTTGTCCGTACGGTACTGAACCTGACCTGCTTTTGCATTCTTCACGGCGGTAACGACATCCATCGTCACAGTACCAACCTTCGGATTCGGCATCAGACCGCGCGGACCGAGAATCTGGCCAAGTTGGCCGACGATCTTCATGGCATCTGGCGTCGCAATGACGACATCGAAATTCAGGTTACCAGCCTTGACTTCGGCAGCCAGATCGTCGAAACCGACGACTTCAGCACCGGCAGCCTTGGCGGCCTCGGCCTTTTCGCCCTGGGCGAAAACGGCAACGCGAACGGACTTGCCGGTACCTGCGGGAAGAACGACGGAACCACGAACAACCTGGTCAGATTTACGTGCATCAACACCCAGGTTGACGGCAACGTCAATCGATTCGTCGAACTTGGCAGTTGCGGTTTCCTTGGCCAGCGTCAGCGCTTCCTGAACCGGATAGAGTTTCATCGCAACGATCTTGCCCTGTACGGACTTTTGCTTTTTGGTGAGCTTAGCCATGATTACAGACCCTCTACCGTAATGCCCATGGAGCGGGCGGAACCAGCGATGGTGCGAACAGCGGCTTCCATGTCGGCAGCAGTCAAATCGGGCATCTTGGTCTTGGCAATTTCTTCAGCCTGGGCACGGGTGATCTTGCCAACCTTGTCGGTATGCGGCTTGGCCGAACCGGACTTGATGCCAGCAGCCTTCTTGATCAGGATCGTGGCCGGCGGTGTCTTCATCACAAAAGTGAAGGACTTGTCCGCAAAGGCGGTGATCACGACAGGAATCGGCAGACCCGGCTCGACACCTTGCGTCTGGGCGTTGAAGGCCTTGCAGAATTCCATGATATTCAGACCGCGCTGACCGAGGGCGGGGCCGATAGGGGGCGACGGATTTGCTTTGCCAGCAGGCACTTGCAGCTTGATATAACCAATAATCTTCTTGGCCATAATTGCTCCTTATTGATGAGTGGTAGCGCGCTTTCACGGAAACACTTCCGCTACCGGCACTCCTCTTGCCGAAACAAAGGGCTTTCGGCTTGCCCTAAAACTGCGATCAGGCCTTTTCGACCTGACCAAACTCCAGCTCGACCGGCGTAGCGCGACCAAAAATGGTCACCGAAACACGGATGCGATTTTTTTCGTAATTGACGTCTTCAACCGCACCGTGGAAGTCGGTAAACGGACCTTCCTTGACGCGCACAACTTCGCCAACTTCAAACAGCACCTTCGGACGGGGCTTCTCAACACCCTCCTGCATTTGCTGCATGATTTTTTCAACTTCTTTTTCAGAAATCGGCGTGGGTTTGGTCGCCGTACCGCCGACAAAACCAGTAACCTTGGGCGTGTTCTTCACCAAGTGCCAGGAATCGTCATCCATTTCCATTTCGCACAGCACGTAGCCCGGGAAGAACTTGCGCTCAGAGATGGCCTTCTGGCCATTCTTCATTTCAACAACTTCCTCAACCGGCACCAGAATGCGGCCAAATTTTTCCTGCATACCAAGGCGCTCAATGCGCTCCAAAATTGCGCGCATGACGCTCTTTTCGAAGCCCGAGTAAGCGTGAACGACGTACCAGCGTTTACTCATGATTTCTTCCAGCCCAAGACCAGGTCGTAAAGAACCCACTCAAGGCTTTTGTCAGTGAGATACAGGAAGATCGCCATCACTACAACAAAAGCGAAAACCGCCCCAGTCGTCTGCATGGTTTCCTTGCGGCTAGGCCAAACAACTTTCTTGGCCTCGACAACTGCCTCGTTCGCAAACATGAAAAAGCGTTGCCCAGGCTCGGTTTTCCAAGCTACAGCAGTCGCCAGCGCCAACCCAACGAGGACCGCCAGGACGCGCAAAATCATTGCCTGCTCGGAGAGCAGGTAGAAGCCAGCCACGCCAGCCGCCAGAATAACCAGCGCCAGCGCAAACTTGATCTTGTCAACCATGAAATTCGCGATCTTTAAAGAGAGTGGCAGGGGCGGAGGGAATCGAACCCCCGACCTACGGTTTTGGAAACCGTTGCTCTACCAATTGAGCTACACCCCTGCGGCAGAAACATCAAAGCGCCTCGGTTGCCCGAAGCGCCTTGATTACAAAAATTACCGATTACTCGATGATCTTGGCGACGACGCCGGCGCCGACGGTACGACCGCCTTCACGGATGGCGAAGCGCAGACCTTCTTCCATGGCGATCGGAGCGATCAGCTTGATGGTCATGGCGATGTTGTCGCCAGGCATCACCATCTCGACGCCTTCCGGCAGGTCGATGGAGCCGGTCACGTCGGTCGTACGGAAGTAGAACTGGGGACGGTAACCATTGAAGAACGGGGTGTGACGACCGCCTTCGTCCTTGGACAGGATGTACACTTCCGAGGTGAAGTGGGTGTGCGGCTTGACAGAGCCCGGCTTGCACAGCACTTGGCCGCGCTCGACGTCTTCACGCTTGGTTCCACGCAGCAGTGCGCCAACGTTGTCGCCGGCCTGACCTTGGTCGAGTAGCTTGCGGAACATTTCAACACCGGTGCAGGTGGTCTTGACGGTCGGACGGATACCAACGATTTCGATTTCTTCGCCAACCTTGACCACCCCACGCTCGATACGACCAGTCACCACGGTGCCGCGACCCGAGATGGAGAAGACGTCTTCAACCGGCATCAGGAAGGGCTGGTCAATCGCACGTTCCGGGGTCGGAATGTAGGAGTCCAGAGCATCAGCCAGACGGAAGATGGAGGGTTCGCCGATTTCGGACTGGTCGCCTTCGAGCGCCTTCAGGGCAGAGCCGTGAATGATCGGGGTGTCGTCGCCCGGGAAGTCGTACTTGGAGAGGAGCTCACGGAGTTCCATTTCGACGAGTTCGAGCAGTTCGGCGTCGTCAACCATGTCGCACTTGTTCATGAACACGAGAACGTACGGTACGCCAACTTGACGAGCCAGCAGGATGTGCTCGCGGGTCTGCGGCATCGGGCCGTCAGCGGCGGAACAGACAAGAATGGCGCCGTCCATCTGGGCAGCACCGGTAATCATGTTCTTGACGTAGTCAGCGTGACCCGGGCAATCAACGTGGGCGTAGTGACGATTGGCGGTTTCGTATTCGACGTGGGCGGTGTTGATGGTAATACCGCGAGCCTTTTCTTCCGGCGCCGCGTCGATTTCGTCATACTTCTTGGCCGAACCACCAAACTTGGCAGACAGCACCGTCGTGATCGCCGCCGTCAGCGTCGTCTTGCCATGGTCAACGTGACCAATCGTGCCAACGTTTACGTGCGGTTTGGTACGCTCGAATTTTTCCTTAGCCATTCCAGTTCCTCAATAATCAAATAAATAAAAAATCCAGAATCCAAGCTAATCGGTGGTGCCCATGGGCAGGATCGAACTGCCGACCTCTCCCTTACCAAGGGAGTGCTCTACCACTGAGCCACATGGGCCTACCTTAAAACTCCAGCCGTACTGCGATATGGAGCGGGTGAAGGGAATCGAACCCTCGTCTTAAGCTTGGAAGGCTTCAGCTCTACCATTGAGCTACACCCGCTTATTACGCCCGCAACACAGGCTGCTACAGCATTTAATCTGGTGGAGGGGGAAGGATTCGAACCTTCGAAGGCAGAGCCGACAGATTTACAGTCTGTTCCCGTTGACCGCTTGGGTACCCCTCCGGAAGAACCCGGGATTATCCGGACGACCACCAGCCCTGTCAACACCAAAAAACAGAAAAGCCGGCATATAGCCGGCTTTTTCCGCTTTCGAAACTGAAATTACTTCTGGGCGAGCACCCAGGCGACCAGCTTCTTGGCTTCGTCTTCGGTAACGTTGTTGGGCGGCATCGGGATCTGACCCCAGGTGCCCTTGCCACCAGCCTTGACCTTGGTGGCCAGCATGGCGGGGGCAGCCTTGTCGCCCTTGTACTTTGCAGCAACTTCCTTGTAAGCCGGACCAACCAGCTTCTTGTCGATGGCGTGGCAGGACATGCAGTTCTTGGCCTTGGCCAGAGCTTCGTCGGCCTGGGCCTGACCGGCCATCACGATACCAGCAGCGGCCATCACGGCAACATAAACAGCTTTCATTCTCTCGCTCCGTTATTCAGGTTGGTGGATAAATCAGTATTGGATGATAAAACCCTTTTCTATCCCTTGCAAACAGGAAGCTTGCGGTATTCGCCTCTCCTGCTCAAGGTGATTAACGCACAATCTTGGCAATACGTTGACAGCAAATGCTTATGAAGGTCGCGACGAGACGACCAGGAGTGCTCCTGCCGAAACAAACAAGCCGCCGAAAAAGCGATTCTGCAGGCGAATAGCAGCGGGGTCATGCAACCAGCGGCCCAGGTGAACCGCAGCGAGGGCATAACCTGACATCACGGCGAGGTCAGTCAGGCAAAGCGTTGTCGCGATCACCAGATATTGCGGAACCTGGGCTTGCACGGGATCTACGAACTGGGGCACCAGCGCGGCGATGAAAATGATCGCCTTCGGGTTGGTCAGATTGACCAGAACACCCTGCAGGAACAATCCTCTGCGGCGGACCACCGGGGCATTGGCGTCGACGGGGATGGCCGGGGCTCGCCATTTCTGGATGCCGAGCCAGACCAGATAAGCCGCACCAAAGAACTTGACCAACAAAAATGCAGTCTCCGAGGCCGCGAGCACGGCGCCAAGGCCCAGGGCAACAATCAACAAATGGGCCAAAATCGCGGTCTGCAAGCCAAGAATGGCCGTCAGGGCCGACCAGTAGCCATGCCGCATGCCGGTGCTCATGCTGATCACGGCGCCCGGCCCGGGCGTGACGGCGATCAGGATCGATGCCAGCAGGAACCCGAGCCAGACGGTGAGTGTCATTTGCGGCGCTGAATCTGCTTGACGTCGCGCACCGCGCCCTTGTCGGCCGAGGTGGCCATCAGGGCATAGGCTTGCAGCGCGGCAGAAACCGTGCGTTCGCGGTTGACCGGCTGCCAGGCGGCTTCGCCCTTGGCTTCCATCGCGGCGCGGCGGCTGGCGAGTTCGTTATCGGCGATAGCCAAGTGGATGCGACGATTCGGGATGTCGATTTCGATGGTGTCGCCCTCTTCGACCAGACCGATGGCGCCGCCATCCGCCGCTTCCGGCGAGGCGTGACCGATGGACAGGCCCGAGGTGCCGCCGGAGAAGCGGCCGTCGGTAAGCAACGCACAGGCTTTGCCCAGCCCCATCGATTTCAGATACGAGGTCGGGTAGAGCATTTCCTGCATGCCGGGGCCGCCCTTCGGGCCTTCGTAGCGGATGACGACAACGTCGCCGGCAACGATTTTTTCGCCCAGAATGGCGTCGACCGCAGCATCCTGACTTTCAAAGACTCGAGCACGACCACTGAATTTCCAGATTGATTCGTCAACGCCGGCCGTCTTGACGATGCAGCCGTCGAGCGCGATGTTGCCGTAGAGCACGGCCAGACCACCCTCCTGCGAAAAGGCATTGGCCTTGTTGCGAATGCAGCCGTGGGTGCGGTCGAGGTCGAGTTCGTTGTAGCGGCGATCCTGCGAGAAGGCGACCTGTGTCGGCACGCCGCCCGGGGCGGCCTTGAAGAATTCATGCACCTTGACGTCGTGCTCGCGGACCACGTCCCAGCGTTCGATGGCTTCCCCGATATTCTTGATGTGGACAGTCGGCACATCACGGGCGATCAGGCCGGCACGGTCCAATTCGCCAAGGATGCCCATGATGCCGCCGGCACGGTGGACGTCTTCGATGTGGTATTTGTCGGTCATCGGCGCCACCTTGCACAGACAGGGCACGGCGCGCGAAATGCGGTCGATGTCGGCCATCGTGAAGTCGACGCCGGCTTCCTGCGCCGTGGCCAGGATGTGGAGCACGGTATTGGTCGAGCCGCCCATGGCGACGTCTAGGGTCATGGCGTTTTCGAAGGCGGCCTTGGTGGCGATGGAGCGCGGCAGAACCGACGCATCGTCTTGCTCGTAATAGCGCTTGCACAGTTCGACGATCTGGCGGCCGGCGCGCAGGAAGAGTTGCTTGCGGTCGGCGTGGGTGGCGACGACCGTGCCGTTGCCGGGCAGACTGAGGCCGAAAGCTTCGGTCAGGCAGTTCATCGAATTGGCGGTAAACATGCCGGAGCAGGAACCGCAGGTCGGGCAGGCCGAGCGCTCGATTTCGTCGAGATCGGACTGGGAAACCGAGTGGTCGGCGGCCTTGACCATGGCATCGACGAGGTCGAGATGTACGACGTTGCCCTGGATCTTGACCTTGCCGGCTTCCATCGGGCCACCGGAAACGAAGATGACCGGGATGTTGAGGCGCATGGCCGCCATCAGCATGCCCGGAGTGATCTTGTCGCAGTTGGAGATGCAGACCATGGCGTCGGCGCAGTGGGCGCTGACCATGTATTCGACCGAATCGGCGATGAGGTCACGGCTGGGCAGCGAATACAACATCCCGCTGTGGCCCATGGCGATGCCGTCGTCGATGGCGATGGTGTTGAATTCCTTGGCGACGCCGCCGGCTGCTTCGATCTCGCGCGCTACCAGCTGGCCCATGTCCTTAAGGTGCACGTGGCCCGGCACGAACTGGGTGAAGCTGTTGACCACGGCGATGATCGGCTTGCCGAAGTCGCCATCCTTCATGCCGGTGGCGCGCCACAGGGAGCGGGCACCGGCCATGTTGCGGCCGTGGGTGGAGGTGCGGGAACGGTATTGCGGCATGACTCTCTCTCCGTCTGAATCTGGCGCCGATGTCTTGTCATGGCGCGCGAACTATAATCGGCTAATTCTAGCCCACTCTGAACCTTCGATGCTTCTTCACCCGCAGTTCGACCCTGTCGCCTTTTCGCTCGGCCCGCTCTCGGTGCGCTGGTACGGTTTGATGTATCTCGTCGCCTTCGTTCAGTTTATTTTGCTCGGCCGCTACCGGATCAAGAGTCGTCCGTCGATTCTTAGCGTCGAACAGCTCGACGACCTGCTTTTCTACGGCATGCTCGGCGTTATTGTCGGCGGTCGCCTCGGGCAAGTGCTGTTCTATGAGCCGGGTTATTACCTGAGCAATCCGCTGGAAATTTTCGCCGTCTGGAAAGGCGGCATGAGCTTCCACGGCGGCTTTCTCGGCGTGCTCGCCGCCATGGGACTGTGGGCGAACAAGCAGCGGATTAACTGGTGGGACATCATGGATTTCATTGCGCCGCTCGTGCCACTTGGCCTGGCTGCCGGCCGCCTTGGCAATTTCATCAACGGCGAACTGTGGGGCCGCGTCGCCGACGCCAGCCTGCCCTGGGCGATGATTTTCCCGCAATCCGGCGACATGCAGCCACGTCACCCGTCGCAGCTTTATCACATCGGTCTGGAAGGCCTCGCCCTCTTTTCGATTTTGTGGCTTTTTTCCGGTCGACCGCAGCAACGCGGTGCGGTGTCCGGTGTTTTCCTGATCGGCTACGGCTGCTTCCGTTTCATCACCGAATTCTTCCGCGAGCCGGATGCCGGCATCTTCGGCCAGTCGTACACGATCAGCATGGGCCAGTGGCTGTCGCTGCCCATGGTGCTGGCCGGCATCGTTTTGCTGGTACTCGCCAAGCGCCGGAAATCTCTATAATTATGGATTACGTTTTCCACTACACAACAGGAATCGACTCATGACACGTCCGTTCAAGGTTCTCGGCATCCAGCAAATCGCCATCGGCGGCCCTTCCAAAGAAAAGCTGCGCACGCTGTGGGTCGAGAAATTCGGCCTGGAAATCACCAGCACCTTCGTTTCCGAGCGCGAAAACGTCGACGAAGACATCTGCGCCATGGGCACCGGCCCGTTCAAGGTCGAAGTCGACCTCATGCAGCCGCTTGATCCGGAAAAGAAGCCGGCCGTCCATGCCACGCCGCTCAACCACGTCGGCCTGTGGATCGACGACTTGCCCAAGGCCGTTGAATGGCTGTCGGCCAATGGTGTGCGTTTCGCCCCGGGCGGCATCCGCAAGGGCGCCGCCGGTTTCGACATCACCTTCCTGCACCCGAAGGGCAACGAGGAATTCCCGATCGGCGGCGAAGGCGTGCTGATCGAGCTGGTACAAGCGCCGCCGGAAGTCGTCTCGGCCTTCGCCAAGCTGGCTGCCCAATAAGCCAAAATGGCTGACATCCCCGAGCACGAACTCGAGGGAACGCGCGCCGCGCTCGCCCCCACGCTGGAGGCGACCGCGGCGATCCTGCCCTGGGTGGCAAAACCCAAAAAACCGCGCTTCGACCCGCAGCTCAATGAGCGCTGGATTGCCGCCGGCAAACGGCTTGCCACGGCGTGGTCCGAGCGCCATGGACCCGGCGCAAATGACATTCGCCCGGCCATTTTCGGGCTCTACGCCATCGCCATTGAAACCGCCGACGCCAACTGCCTGCGTCTCGGCGAAGCACTGGCCAGCGCTGCCGACCGTCTCGAAGAAAATGTTCTGTCGCCTCGCCTGATTGCCGCCATGAGCGCCGCCATCGAATGCCTAAGCGAAACCGAGGGCCTTGAGCACCCAGCCTTCCCCGAGCGTTCCGGCCACTTCGCCGGACGCCTCGAGGCATGCGCCAAGGCGACGAACGCCGACGAGCGTTCGGCCGTTCTCGACCAACTATTCGTCGATGAAGCCAGCGAGCAAATCCAGTTGATGCACGATGCCCTGGCCGCCCTGCCGCCGGATGCCTACGCGCTGACCACGGAAGCGCTCAAGCTGGCTCAACAGGCGGAATTGCTCGAAATCTGGGGTGTCATGCATCTCGCCCGACAGCTATCGGAATGCATCAACCGGAACTCAGCCGACCTCGATAGCCCCGCCGTCCGCCTGGAAGTGCAAAACCGGCTCGAAGCACTGGGCACCACCATTGCCACGGTCAACCGGTAATTTCGGCCAAAATTGAAATTTCGTCAGATAGCACCGCAGACGGCGCGCAGCCGCTCGCTGGCGGCATGGGCCTGAAGCCTCGCCTCTTCCGCCTCGTACTCGACCAGAGCCAGCGTCACCAGATTGGCCACCGCCTGCGCAAACAGGCCGTGCGCCGACGTCCATGGCTGGCGCGAGCCAACCTGCTCGAGACAGAGCACGCCCTGCAACTCGCCACGGATGTGAATCGGCGTATCGAGCATCGCCGTCACGCCATGACGAGGCAAATAATCGAAGGCGAACTCGGCGGTCAGCGGATGCGTGTAGGCATCGTCAGCCGAAATGCTGCCGCCGGCCCGCAATGCCTGAAAGTAGAGCGGATACTGGCGGGCATGGATACGCTGATCTTTACTGTGGCGCCGGGGTGACAGCTCGAAGAGGTCAAGGCAAAGCAGTTCCTGATGCTGTTTGGTGAGCGCCCAGATGCTGACGCGCTCGACACCGGACATCTGCGCCGCCGACTCGGTCAGGATGCTCAGCATCATGTCGAGCGACGCTTCCTTGAAATAGGCGCCGCGCGACAGGGTGGCGATACCCTCCTGCAATTCCAGCGGTGACATCAGGGCTCTGCCGAGACCCGGATTGACCATGTTTTCCATAAATTCCGACTGATCTGGCCCCTGTCGGGGCAATTACTCAAATCCGAATTTTAAGAATCCCGGTCAATTCCGCCTGTGAAATCCTCCACACCTGACAAAAGTAATAGTCAGGTGATTACCGTTACTCCGGCCCCGGCGTCGTCTTGAAGATGAACGCGGCGCGATGGATATCGGTGATCCACACCAGCCCGTCACCATAATGGCCGGTCTGTGCGACCTCGGTAATGCGTTGAAAAATGACCTCGGCCACCTCGTCCGGGGCAACGATTTCGACGCGCACCTTATGCGTGTAATCGGTCAATTCATCCTTGATCTTGGTGCGTGCCGGGACATGACGCGACGGGGCACTACAACCCTCGACCTTGGTTACCGTCATGCCAGGAAAGCCTGGCAGCAGGACCAGAGCATCGCGTAAATCGGCCAGTTTGTTGGGGCGAATGACAGCCTTGATTTCTTTCATGCTTCGACCTCTTCTTCGTCAAACCAGCGGTAAATGGTGGGCAAAACCAGCAGCGTTAGCAGAGTACAGGTAATCAAGCCGCCAATCACCACGATGGCCAGCGGCCGCTGGACCTCGGAACCCGGCCCGCTGGAAAACAGGAAGGGAATCAGGCCGAGCATGGCGACGGTCGCCGTCATCATGACTGGCCGGAAGCGCAGCGTGGCGCCCTCGACGACCGCGTCGCGCACGCTACGCCCCTGGTCGCGCAGACCTCGGATGTAGGACACCAGCACGACGCCATTGAGTACAGCGATACCCCACAGCGCGATGAAACCCACCGAGGCCGGCACCGACAAGTATTCGCCGCTGACGAACAGGCCGATGATGCCGCCGATGGAGGCGAACGGCAGCACGGTAATGATCAGTGTGGCGAAACGCAGCGAATTGAAGAGCAGGAAGAGCAGGAAGAAAATGGCCGCGATGGTTATCGGGATGATGATCTTGAGGTGACCCAGCGCCCGCTCCATGTTCTGGAACTGACCGCCCCACTCCAGGTAATAGCCCTCCGGCAGCTTGATCTGGCCATCCACCTTCTGCTGCAGCTCGGCGACAAAACTGCCAAGGTCACGGTCTTTGACGTTGACACCGACGACGATGCGCCGCTTGCCCAGTTCGCGCGAGATCTGCGCCGGGCCATCCATGACGCTTATTTTCGCCACGTCGGCCAGGCGTGCCCGAGCACCATTCGGCGAGGTAATCAGAATATTGGAAATCGCCTCGATGTTATTGCGGAAGCTCTCCGGCAAACGGACGACGCCGGGGAAGCGACGCTCACCCTCGAAAATCTCGGTCGCCACCTTGCCGCCAACCGCTGTTTCCAGCAAATCGTTGACGTCGGACACGTTCAAGCCAAGCCGGGCAATCGCCTGGCGGTCGATTTCGATGGACAGATACTGCTGCCCGCTGATCCGCTCGATACGCAGATCCTGTGCCCCCTCCAAGGTCTGGGCGACCTTGCCGATCTGACCGGCAATCTTCTTCAACTGATCGAGATCGTCGCCGAAGACCTTGACGGCAATATCGGAGCGCACGCCGGTGACCATTTCATCGACGCGGTCGGAAATCGGCTGGGCCATGACGACCTGCACGCCCGGCAGCACCTTCAATTTCTCGCGCATGGCGTCCTGAATGTCCTCCTGCGTCCAGCCGGAAGGCCATTCGCTACGCGGTTTCAGGCTGACGATGGGCGTCGATTCATTCGGCCCCTGCGGGTCGGCCGGCGATTCGCCACGACCAACGCCGGAGACTGCCGACTTGACGCCCGGCACCTGCATGACCAGTCGCATGGCTTCCATTTCCATCTTGATCGACTCGTCGAGCGAGATGTTGGGCACGCGGTTGATACCCGGCACGACGGAACCTTCCTTCATTTCCGGAATGAAGGCGGTGCCGAGGAAAGGCAGCGTACCCACCGTCAGGATAAAGGCGCCAACGGCCAGGATCACCGTCTTGCGCTCATTGCCCAGCGTCCAGTGCAGCATCTTGAGGTAACGGCGCTTCATGGCGGCGATCAGCTTGGTATCGTGGTCGCCATCGTGGGCCGGCGGCTTGAGCAGGTAGGTCGACATCACGGGCGTCAGCGTCATCGACAAGACCAGCGAAATGGCCAGCGCGATGGCGATGGTGTAAGCCAGCGGCGCGAACATCTTGCCTTCCATGCCCTGCAAGGTCATCAGCGGCAGGAAGACGAGAATGATGATGCCAACGCCGAAAATGACCGGTGTCGCCACCTCGACCACGGCGCGCAAGATGACGCGCAACTGGCTCTCGCCGGTCTTGGCATGGCGGCCGAGTTGCAGGTAGGCATTTTCGACGACCACCACCGAGCCGTCGACCATCAGGCCGATAGCGATGGCCAGGCCGCCCAGCGACATCAGATTGGCCGAAATACCCAGCTTGTTCATCGCCATGAAGGTCAACAGCGGCGTCAGCACCAGCGTACCGACGACAATCAGCGAGGAACGGACATCGCCAAGGAACAGGAAGAGCACGACGACAACCAGCGCGACGCCCTCGAGCAGCACCTTGGTCACCGTCCACAACGCCGCATCGACCAGTTCCGAACGGTCGTAATATGGCGCGATCTTCAGGCCATCAGGCAACATGCCCTTGCGGTTGATCTCCTCGACCCGCGCCTTGACCCGGCTGACCACTTCCTTGGCGTTGCCGCCAGCGATCATCATGACCACGCCGCCGACCGCCTCGGTCGTCCCGTTCTTGATCACGGCGCCCTGACGGACATCGTGGCCAATCTGCACGTCGGCGACATCGCGCACGTAAACCGGCACGCCGTCCTTTTCCTTGAGCACGATGGCGCGCAGGTCTTCCAGATCACGGACCAGGCCAACACCGCGAATCAGGTACTGCTCGGCGTATTGCGGCAGGACGCCGCCGCCGGCATTGGCGTTGTTGCGGCCAACCGCCTGATAGACGTCAGCGACGCTGAGCCCGAAGTGGCGCAGCTTGTCGGGATTAACCAGCACCTGATACTGCTTGGCGTAGCCGCCCTGTGAATTGATCTCGGCAACGCCCGGAATCGAGCGCAGCAGCGGGCGCACCACCCAGTCCTGGGCGACCCGGCGCTTCATGAGTTCTTCCACGCTCAGTGTCCGGTCGCCGTCATCCGGCCGCTCCAGCGTGTATTGATAAACCTCGCCGAGACCGGTCGACACCGGTCCAAGCACCGGCGTAATGCCGGCCGGCAGGCGCGAACCAACTTCGAGCAGGCGCTCCATGACGAGTTGGCGGGCGAAATAGACGTCGGTCTTGTCGTTGAAAACAAGCGTGATCAGCGACAAGCCCGGCTTGTTCAGCGAGCGCATTTCCTCCAGCCCGGGCAGGCCGGTCATTGCGACCTCAAGCGGCACAGTGGCAAAGCGCTCGACCTCTTCCGGCGAACGGCCGGTGGCCTCGGTGGCGATCTGGACCTGGACATTGGTCACATCGGGGAAGGCATCGACCGACAGCTTGCGCGCCGCATCGAGCCCGAAGAAGAAAAGGACGGTGGCGATCACCGCGACGATCAGGCGCTGCTTGAGCGCCCCACGGACGAGGGACTCGATCACGATCCCTCCATTTCCTTGCGATTACGCTCGTTGTTCAGGTGAAAAGCGCCGTCGACCACGAGTTTTTCCCCGCCTTTGAGGCCGGACAGAACAACGCGCACCCCACCCTGCTCTGGCCCCAGTTTGACCTTGGCCAAACGGAAGGCGCCATCGCCCTCGGCGACAAAAACGTTGTCCTCGTCATTCTCGCGAACCACAGCACCGGCCGGTATGACCAGACGATTCACCGGCTTGGCTTCGATCAGCATCGACGCCAGCATGGCCGGCTTGAGGCGGCCATCGCGGTTATCCAGTTCGGTACGTACGAGCACCGTACGCGTCTCCGGGTCGATGGTCTGACCGACAAAAATCAGCTTGCCGACCAGCTTTTCATGGCCCAGCGCCGGCACTTCAATGCTCACCGACTGTCCGGTCTTGACCTGGCTGACCTGCTGCTCCGGCACCTGCGCCACGGCCCACAGGCGTGACAGATCGGCGACGACAAACAGTGAGTCGGCGGGCTGCACAACCTGCCCCTGCGCCAGCTTGCGTTCAACGACGACGCCATTCAAGGTCGCCACGACCGGCGTCACCGAATTGACCTCGCCCTGCTTGCCCAAGCGCTCAATGGCTGCCGGACCGACGCCCAGCAACTGCAATTGATCGCTGGCCGCCCGTGTTTCGGCCTTCGAAATCTGGTATTCGCTTTCCCGGCGCTGCAGTTCAGCCGCACCGATCACGTCAGCCTCGAACAAGGCCTTGGCGCGTTCGGCATTGCGCCGATTCAGCTCCAGTTCGGCACGCGCCTTGAGGTATGCCAGCTGCTGGCTGGACAACTCACTGCTGTTCAACTTGGCAAGCACCTCGCCCTTTTTGACACTCTGGCCAAGCAGGGCATCGATATCGGTTACCCGGCCAGTCACCGTCGCACCAATGCGGGCGAGACGTTGCTCGTCGAAATCAATACGGCCGCTGACGCGCAGCGTTTCGGCCACGGGCTGAGTGCTGACCGCGCTCAACTTGAGTTGATCGAGCAGTTCCGGCGAGGGCGTAACGCTCAAGGGGTCGCGCACCTGCTGCGCGGCCGATTTGTCATTCTCCTGATTGCAGCCGGCCAGTGTTGCCACGGTCAACAGCAAAAATAGGGCTTTTTTCATTATTCTTTTCCTCCGGGGATTGCCCGTAGTCTTTCAATTTCTACCCAGGCCGAAGCCAGTTCGTAACGTGCTGTAATCAATTCGGCGCGCGCTGCGCGAAAAACCCTTCGTGCATCGAGCACTTCGAGAAAGCCGCGTTCGCCAAAACGATAGGCCGCTTCCGCCACTTTCACGGCCGCTTCGGCCTGCATAAGAATGCCGGACTCCAGCGCGACGACCTGAGCCTGGGCAATCTCATATTGCTGGAAGGCGATTTCAAGCTGCTGGGCCAGGGAAAATTCCTGCGCGGCCAACTCGTGGCGGGCCCGCGACAACTGCGCCGAGGCTTCGCCAACCGGGCCGCTACGGCGGTCCCACAAAGGAATAGAGACGACAACACCGAGCTTGTTGGCGCGCATATCCGGGTCTTCATCCATGCCGGCTTTCAATGCCACATTGGGCCAGCGCTGACGGCGTTCGAGATCAAGCAGATGCTGGGCGCGCACCATTTCGGAGCGCGCGCGCGCCAAATCCGGGCTGGTTTCCGCCAATTGCTTGCGCAAGCCATCCAGAGGAGGCAGTTCCGGGACGTCCCGCAAGCGGCCGCGCAGGGCAAAGTCGGCGGGCAAGGCGCCGCCTACACTCTGGCGCAATTGCGAGCGCGCCTGCTCACCGCGAAAACCGGCGGCTTGGGCGGTTTTCTGAACATTGAGCAACTCGGCATCGGCCTTGATCAACTCGAAGCGCGGCGCCTCGCCGGTTTCCACGCGCAGCGCGATACGCGAGCGCACACTCTCCATGGCCACCAAATCTTCACGCGTATTGCTCAGTTCAACATCACGCCGCAAGACCTCAAAATAACGCAGGCGCAGACGCGCCAGCGTATCTGCCTCAAAGGCCCTGACCGCTGCCGTCGTCGATTCCAGCCCGGCCTCCGCCGCACCAATCCGCGCCGATCGCCGCCACGGCATATCGAGCGGCTGGGTCAGCGTAACGCTGCGGGCATCGCCGGAATTGCCGCCGACGCCGCGACTGCGCGAGGTTCCGCCGAGATATTCCAGTTCGGGGTTGGGAAAGGCGCCGGCGCTATCGATCGCATAGCGCGCTGCCGTAATCTGGTCGCGCGCCGACAACACGGCGCGACTCGACGAGAGGGCCAGCGCCTCCAGTTTCGGCAGGTCGAATTCAGGCTGGGCGACGGCAAGCGTCGCGCCCATGCCTAAAACAAAACCGAGCATTTTTGTGCATTGCATCATAAATTTTACCTAGCAAACCGCATGCCACTGAATGGCTACGATCAACGGCCTCCCAATGCGGCAATGCGTTCTTCAAGTGGCGGGTGCGTCGAGAACAGCGCCATGAAACCGCCTTTGCCACCAGCAATGCCCGACGCTGCCATGTTTTGCGGCAGCGGCTCGGTATGCAGGTTGCCGAGGCGACGCAAGGCGTTCTGCATCGGCACCGGCGAGCCCATCAGGCCCGACGCACCGGCATCGGCACGGAATTCGCGCTGGCGCGAGAACCAGGCAACAATGATGCTGGCGAGCAGACCGAAGACGACTTCGCAAATCATGCTGGTCACCATGTAGCCAATGCCCGGGCCGGTGTTTTCGCTATCGCCGCGGCGCAGGAAACCATCGACCAGGTAGCCGACGATGCGCGACAGGAAGACGACGAAGGTATTCACCACGCCCTGGATCAGCGTCATCGTCACCATGTCGCCGTTGGCGATGTGAGCGACTTCGTGGGCCAGTACTGCTTCCGCTTCGTCACGGGTCATGCCCTGCAACAAGCCGGTCGATACGGCAACCAGCGAACTGTTTTTGCTGGCGCCAGTGGCGAAGGCATTCGGCTCACCGTCGTAGATGGCGACTTCCGGCATCGGCAGGTTGGCGCGCTTGGCCAGCTTGGCGACGGTGTCGACCAGCCACATTTCCGTGGACGAACTCGGCGCCTCGATGACCCGGGCGCCCGTGCTCCACTTGGCCATGGTCTTCGACATGAGCAAGGAAATGAAGGCACCGCCAAAGCCGATCACGGCTGCGAAGACAAACAGCATGCCGACGTTGAGGCCGTTGGCCGTCAGAAACTTATTAACGCCCAGCAGACTGGTGGCCACACTGAGGACCAGCATGACCGCGAGGTTGGTGGCGAGAAAAAGGACAATACGTTTCATGTTGAACTCCTCGAAAGAGAAACACGCGGATGTTATTGCATTGCAACAAACCAAAAAATGGGAGCAAAATGGAAACACCCTTCGGTTTTTCCTGTAGAACTCATGACCCCGATTAACTATAAACATCTTCATTACTTCTGGGTCGTCGCCCAGGAAGGCAGCATCACCCGGGCCGCGGAACGCCTGGGCGTTGCTGTTCAGACCATCAGCGGCCAGCTTTCGTTGCTTGAACGGCAACTCGGCAAAGCCCTGTTCAACAGCCAGGGACGCGGCCTGGTACTGAGCGAGGCCGGACGGGTTGCCCAGGGCTACGCCGACCAGATATTCCAGCTCGGCGAAGCGCTGACCGAGGCCGTCGAAGGCGTCGGCAGCGAATCGACGCTGCGGCTGCGGGCCGGCATTTCCGACGGGATACCCAAGCTGCTGGCCTATCGCCTGCTGTCAACGGTGACCAGCATGCCAGCCGATGTCCGCCTGATTTGTGACGAAGGCGAATTCGAAACCCTGCTCGCCGACCTCGCCCTGCACCGCCTCGATGTCGTGCTGACCGACCGGGCCGCCCCGGTCAGCGCCAATCTCAAGGTGTTCAGCACGCCGCTCGGCGAATTCGCCACCGGGCTGTTTGCGACGCAGGAGCTGGCCGGGCAATACCGCCAGGATTTCCCGAAAAGTCTGCACGGCGCGCCGCTGCTCCTGCCCACCCGCCACAATGCGCTGCGTGGCCGGATCGACCGTTGGCTGGAGAATTCGAACATCCACCCGAAAATCGTTGGCGAATTCGAGGACAGCGCCTTGCTGACGACCTTTGGGCGCGGCGGGCTGGGTATTTTCCCGGCCCCGCTGGCGCTCGCCGAGCAGGTTGCCAGCCAGTTGCAAGCCGTGCCGCTCGGCGCCATGATTGGGGTCAGCGAGCACATTTTTGCCATTTCCAACGAGCGGCGCATCCGCCACCCGGCCGTCGAGGCGCTTTGCGCGGCGGCACCGCAAGGCGTGATTGAGCCAAGGGTATAATTTCCACCCCCAACGCAAAACAAAGTCCAAAACCAATGTCGCTGTTCCGCAAGACCACCCTTCTCGCCCTGAGTTTCGCTTTCGCCGCCCAGGCGATGGCCCAGCAATTGCCCGTTCCCCCGTCTCTGGCCGCCAAATCGTGGCTGCTGCTGGAAATGGGCTCGAATCAGATGTTGACCGCAGAAAAACCCGACGAGCGCCTGGAACCGGCCTCGCTGACCAAGCTCATGACGGCTTATCTGACCTTCGCCGCCCTGCACAAGAAAACCCTGGCCCTCAGCCAGCCGCTACCCGTCTCCGAAAAAGCCTGGCGCACCGGCGGTTCCAAGATGTTCATCCGCGTCGACACACAGGTGCCAGTGGAAGACCTGATCAAGGGCATGATCGTCCAGTCCGGCAACGACGCCTGCGTCACGCTGGCCGAAGGCATTGCCGGCAGCGAAGAAAACTTTGCGCAGATGATGAACCGCGAGGCGCAGCGACTGGGCATGAATGCATCGAGCTTCCGCAACTCGACCGGCCTGCCCGACCCGGAGCACTACACCACGGCGCGCGACCTGTCCCTGCTCGCTTCCGCCCTGATCCGCGACTTCCCCGAGGAGTACAAGAAGTATTACTCGATGAAGGAATACACCTATAACGGCATCACCCAGCCGAACCGCAACCGACTGCTCTACATCGACCCCACCGTCGATGGCGTCAAGACTGGCCACACCGAAGCCGCCGGCTACTGCCTGATTTCCTCCGCCCTGCGCGACAAGCGCCGCCTGCTCTCCGTCGTCCTCGGCACCGCGTCGGATAGCGCCCGGGCCAGCGAGTCGCAGAAGCTGCTCAACTGGGGCTATATCTCCTACGACGCCGTGACCGTGCAGGCCAAAGACCAGGCCGTCGCCACGCTGCGCGCCTGGAAGGGCGCCCAGAGCGAGGTCAAGGCCGGTTTTGCCAATGACCTGTCAATCGCCGTGCCCAAGGGTTACGCCGATAAGGTGAAGAGTGATTTCGTCGCCGAGCCGCGCCTGATCGCGCCAATCGAGGTGGGCCAGAAACTGGGCGTGCTCAAAGTCAGCATCGACGGCAAGGTTTATGGCGAATATCCGGTCGTCGCCCTTGAAAACGTGCCACTCGGCAACATCTTCATTCGACTCCTCGACACCATTCGACTCTGGTTCAACTAAACCCATGACGCCCTACGTCGCCGACCCCGTTTACCTGAACGGCCAGTTCAAACCGCTGGCCGAAGCGGGCATTTCGCCGCTCGACCGCGGCTTTCTGTACGGCGACGGCGTCTACGAGGTAATTCCGGTCTATTCGCGTCGGGCCTTCCGGATCGACGAACACCTGAAACGCCTGCAGGCGACGCTGGACGGGATCAAACTGGCCAATCCGCTGACGGCTGACGGCTGGAAGGAAGTGGTTTTCAAGCTAATCGAAACCGCGCCCTGGGAAGACCAGTCGATCTACCTGCAGGTCACGCGCGGCGCCGACGACAAGCGAGACCACGCTTTTCCGCCGGCCAGTGTGCCACCGACGGCTTTCGCCTTTTCTTCACCGCTGGTCACCACGCCGGCCGACATCCGTGCCAAGGGCGTCGCGGCGATCACCGTGCCCGATCTGCGCTGGTCGCGCTGCGATTTGAAAGTCATTTCCCTGCTCGCCAACGTGCTGGCCCGCCAGCAGGCCGTCGAACTGGGCTGCGCCGAAGCGCTGCTGATTCGCGACGGTTTCATGAAAGAAGGCGCAGCGTCGAACATTTTCATCGTCAAGGACGGCGTGCTCTGCGCCCCGCCCAAGACGCAGCTCATGTTGCCGGGCATTACCTACGACGTGATCCTCGAATTGGCCGAATCCCACGGTCAACCGGTAAAAATCGCCGAAATTGAAGAAACTGAACTTCGTGCCGCCGACGAGGTCTGGATGACCTCATCGACCAAAGAAATCCTGGCGATCACGACACTCGACGGACAGCCGGTCGGCACAGGGAAACCCGGCCCGCTGGCCGGACAGATGTGGCAGTGGTACCAGGACTTCAAGAACACCGTAATGCGCAAAGGCTGAAATGGCTTCGTACAAGGACACCCTCCTCGAATTCCCCTGTGAATTTCCGTTGAAGATCATGGGCAAGGCTGACGACAGCCTGGCTCAGGTCGTCCTCGACATTGTCACCGTGCACGCCCCGGACTTCGATGGCGCAACGATGGAAATGCGCGCCAGTTCGGGCGGCAACTACGTCAGCCTGACGTGCACCGTCATCGCCACATCCAAGCCGCAACTCGATGCGCTGTACACCGACCTCAGCGGTCACCCGATGATCAAGGTCGTGCTGTAAGTGCCTCCTGTCGTCAAGCGCCTGGGCCGGGTCGATTACCAACCCACCTTCCAGGCCATGCAGGATTTCACGGCCAGCCGCACGGCGGAAACGCCTGACGAGATCTGGATCGTCGAGCATCCGCCGGTCTACACCCTCGGTCAGGCCGGCAAGCCGGAGCACATCCTCAAGGACGTCGGCATTCCCATCGTCAAGATCGACCGCGGCGGCCAAGTCACCTACCACGGCCCCGGCCAGGTCGTGCTCTACCTGCTTCTTGACCTGTCGCGTCTGAAAATCAAGGTGCGCGAACTGGTCACCGCCATCGAGCAGGCCGTCATCGACCTGCTGGCCAAATACGGCGTCACCGCCGAACGCCGCGATGGCGCCCCCGGCGTCTATGTCGGCGAAGCCAAGATCGCCGCCCTCGGCCTACGCATCCGCAACGGCTGCTCGTACCACGGCGTCTCGCTCAATGTCGATATGGATCTTTCCCCCTTTGCGGCGATCAATCCCTGCGGCTATGCTGGCCTGAAGGTCATCCAGACCACCGACTTCAATATTCCGCTCACCGCTCACGAGGCTGGAGAGCAACTCTCGCAACACTTGCTACAGCAACTGGAACAGAAAAATGGCTGAAAAAGGCGTCAAACAAAAAGGCGAACTCAAAACCGCGCGCATCCCGATCAAGATCATCCCGGTCGACACCCCGCTGCGCAAACCCGAATGGATACGCGTCAAGGCCGGCAACAGCGCCGGGCGCTTCGGCGAAATCAAGACCATGCTGCGCGAAAAGAAGCTGCACACCGTCTGCGAAGAAGCCGCCTGCCCCAACATCGGCGAATGCTTTGGCCGCGGCACGGCGACCTTCATGATCCTCGGCGACATCTGCACCCGGCGCTGCCCGTTCTGCGACGTCGGTCACGGCCAGCCACTGCCCCCCAACCCGGACGAACCGCGCGAACTGGCTGAATCGGTGGCCTCGCTCAAGCTGCGTTACGTCGTGATCACCAGCGTCGACCGCGACGACCTGCGCGATGGCGGCGCCCAGCACTTTGTCGACGTCATCAGCAATGTCCGCGAACTGTCGCCGACCACCACCGTCGAAACGCTGGTGCCCGACTTCCGCGGCCGCATGGAGGTCGCCCTCGACGTCCTCGGCGGCGCCCTGCCCGACGTCCTGAATCACAACATGGAAACCGTGCCGCGCCTCTACAAACAGGCCCGCCCCGGCGCCGACTACGCGCACTCGCTCGAATTCCTCAAGCAGTTCAAGGCCCGCTACCCGGACGTCAAGACCAAGTCCGGCCTGATGGTCGGCCTCGGCGAGACCGACGAGGAAATCCTCGACGTCATGCGCGACCTGCGTGCCCACGACGTCGAAATGCTGACCATCGGCCAGTACCTCGCGCCGTCCGGCCACCACCTGCCGGTGACCCGCTACGTCCATCCCGACACCTTCAAGATGTACGAAGAAGAAGCCAAGAAAATGGGATTCACCGGCGCCGCCTGCGCCCCAATGGTCCGCTCCAGCTACTGGGCCGACCAGCAGGCACACAGCGCCGGCGTCGCCTGATTCCAAGCCATCCGGAGCACTGCTACGGTCAACCGGAAAAAATGGCCAAAAACAAAATGCCCGGCAGGTGATGCCGGGCATTTTTTTGGACTACCCTATTTCACATTGGGCGGCGGCGGAGGCGGCGCCCCCGGCGGTGGTGGCGGGATGCCGGCATCGGTAGACCGTACCGCGCGCGTAGACACCATATTGGCCGGCACCGGTACCCGGTGCCCCTTGCTGTACATGCACTGGATGTAAGCGTTGTCGTATTGGCGCTGGGTGCCGACACCCGAGGCACGTGCCGTGTCGGCGCCGGTTGCACTGCCCAGCAGCAAACCAACACCAGCGCCGGTAGCTGCGCCCCGCGCATCGCCGCCAATGGCCGCCCCGGCCACGGCACCAACCGCAGCACCGACCGCCGCGCTGGTCACCGCCGACTCCCGGGATGCCTCACCAGCCGTCTTGCCGCCAATTTGAATGTGGGCAAACTGCCGGCAATACCCATCGTCTGCCCTGAAATTCTCGATACTCTGCCCTGTTCCCGGCAAGACCATGACACTCGGCCCGCTCGGCATTACGGTACAGGCGCCAAGCAGCAAGGCGCCCCCCATCAAGCCCGCGCGGGGGAGAAGTGATTTCTTGTCAGTCATGATTCATTTCTCCGGTTGCGGCAGAACCTTCTGCCAGCCGTCAGGACATTCCTTGACATACGGGTAATAACCCTGCGCGCTCTTGCAGAAATACCAGTATTGCTGGCCGGCAGTGGGTGCCGGTTCCTGCGCCTGTTCGATGTAAACCTGCGGCTGGGGGGGCGGCACAACGATGACCTGCGGCGGGTAGTAGTAGGGTGAGTAGTACGGCGAATACCAGCCAGGCCCCCAACCAGCCCCCCAGACCGGGCCGCCGATGTTAACGCCGAGACGGACCCGCGGACCATGTGCCGAGGCACTCGTCGCCATCCCGGCCATCACCAAAGCCAACACCACCGTCAGAATTTTTGCCGCTTTCATGGGGAACTCCAGCCTTCCTTGACCACAATTACACGATAGTCAATTTTAGGCCGGACGAGCGATTAAATTTGCTACAGTTTGTAAGCGGAACGCCTGGCGACTTCAGTCGTCCCGGGCGATCAATTCATCGCGTCGGCGGCGCAGCCCCTCCGGCATTTTGAGCGTCGTCCGGTCCCAGCCCTCAAGTGCAAGAATGCCCACCATGCACTCTTCCATCAGTGCATGCGCCCGCATTGTTGCCTCGGCGATGGCCTTATGAACGCGGTGATCGTTGCCCGGATCGACTTCGCAGCGATTCTGATAACGGTGCAGCTCGCGCAGACTGCGCAACTGCACCGCCACCTGCGCCGGGCAGGCGCACATATAGATGGCGCCTTCCTCGATGATCTGCGACAACTCCTCATCGGTAAATTGCTTTTGCAGAATCATCGTCGCCTCCTCAGAGCAATTTCAGACGCTTTGCCGCATCGCGCAGTTCGCCGCGGAAATTCGGATGGGCGATGCCGATCAGCGCTTCGGTACGCTGCTTGGCTGTCTTGCCGCGCAGTTGAGCGACGCCGAACTCGGTGACGACGTAATTGATGTCGTTCTTGCTGGTCGACACATGGGTTCCCGGCGACAGGGTGGGCACGATGCGCGAAATGGTGTCGTCCTTGGCCGTCGACGGCAGGACGATGAACGCCTTGCCACCGTTCGAGCGATTGGCCGCGCGAACGAAGTCAGACTGGCCGCCGGTCCCCGAGTAGGGAATCGGGCCCAGGCTTTCCGAGCCGCACTGACCGAGGAAGTCGATCTGCATCGTCGCATTGATGGCATGCAGGTTGTCGTTCTGGCCAGCCAGATAGGGGTCGTTGGTGAAATCGACCGGGTGCATTTCGAGCGCCGGATTGCGGTGCATGAACTGATAGAGCTTCTTCGAGCCGAGCGCGAAGGTCGCCAGCATCTTGCCGTGGTGGTAGTTTTTCTTGCGATTGGTCACGACGCCGGCCTCGACCAGCGACATGATGCCGTCGCCGACCATTTCGGTATGGATGCCGAGATCGTGCTTGTCGGTCAACTGCATGACCACGGCGTCGGGGATGCCGCCGTAGCCAATCTGCAGCGTGGCGCCATCGGGGATCATCTCGGCGACGTATTTGCCGATGGCTTCCTGGACCGGACCGATCTTCGGCAAGCCGACTTCGAGAATCGGTTCATCACTCTCGCACAGCGCGGCAACCTGCGAAATGTGAATGTGGCAGTCGCCATTGGCGAAGGGCACGTTCGGATTGACTTCGAGCACGACGACACGCGCCCGGTCGATGGCGGCCATTGTGTAATCGGCAGCCAGCGCCAGCGAGAAGAAGCCATGCTCGTCCATCGGCGAGGCCATCGTGAACACGACATTGGCTGGCATCAGGCCACGGTTGATCAGTGAGGGCATCTCGGAAAAATAGGCCGGAATGAAATCGACCCAGCCATCCTTGCCGCCCGGACGCGTCGCGCCGCTGTAGAAATAGGCGGTGTGGCGGACATGGTCAACCGTTTCCGGGTCCAGATAACCAAACTTGCGCACGGCGAGAATCTGCGAAACCTGAACATCGCGAAAATCGCGACGCGCCTCCGACAACGCGGCCAGCAGACTGGGTGGTTCGCCGACGGCGGTCGGCACGACGATGGTGTCGCCATTCTTGACGACGCGAATGGCATCGGCGGCGGACATGCGTTTTTGTTGGTACAGGGCCTGGACGGACATGCGCTATCTCCTGAAATTATTTTGGCAAAACGTTAATCCTCGCATGGCGGTCAGACCAATAAGCTGACCGGGATCAAAACCCCATGCGTATTGCATTGCAGCAATCGGGGCATGTTTATACCTTGCGATTGCTTCCGGCAACCATGCGAATTTCAAAAAGGCGACACTCGAGCGGGCCGTTGAACAGCGGCGTCTTGCGGCTCGGCTTGAGCCCGACCAGTTTAGGCAAACGCAGGTCGGCTGTGAAGAAGAAACAGTTCCAGCCAGCCCAGTGTTTTTTCAGGGCGGAACCGAGTTCCGGGTAAAAAGCGGCCAGCTCATCCTGCTCGCCAATGCGCTCGCCGTAGGGCGGGTTGGTGACGAGAATACCGTGATCGGTCAGTGGTTGCGTTTCGAGCAGATCACCTTGGTCGACCGTGACAACGTTGCCAAAACCGGCCTCCTGCAGGTTGCGCCGGGTGGCGCGCACGGCCTTGTCGTCGATGTCGTAGCCGCGGATATCCATCGGCTCGGCCGGCTTGACGCGCGCTTCGGCGGCCTGGCGAATGTTCGCCCAGTTCATTGCCTCGAAATTGCGCAGCATCTCGAAGGCGAAGCCGCGATCCAGACCCGGCGCGCGATCAAGCGCCATCTGCACGGCTTCGAGCAGGAAGGTGCCGCTGCCACACATCGGGTCGACCAGCGGCGTGCCGGGTTGCCAGCCAGTGATCTTGAGAATGCCGGCCGCCAGGTTTTCCTTGAGCGGCGCGTCGACACTGGCCTTGCGGAAACCGCGCTGCCACAGCGGTTGGCCTGAGGTATCGAGGTACAGCGTGCATTCGTTCTCAGAAAGAAATACGTGAATGCTGACATCCGGGTTACGCGTCTCGATATTCGGCCGGTCGCCGCGGTCCTCACGGAAGCGGTCGCAGACGGCATCCTTGACGCGCAGCGTGACGAAATCGAGCGATTTGAGCGGGCATTTGATCGCCGTCGTCACGACGCGCATGGTGCGCGTCACGTCGAAATGGTTGGGCCACAACTGGCGGACGGCCAGCCGGTAGATGTCTTCTTCCTTCTGGTACGGCCCCTTGACGATGTGCCAGAGAATGCGGGTGGCCAGCCGGGACTCGAGATTGGCGCGGTAGCAGACCGACCAGTCGCCCGTGAAAAATACGCCACCGTGCGTCGTCCGCAGGTCTTCGCCGCCGACGCCACGAAGCTCCTCGAGCAGATGTTCTTCCAGCCCGCGCGGGCAAATTGCGAAATAGGTGCTCATATCAAAATGGTTTCAGGACGACGAGGAAAAGGACGATGAGCAGAACGATCACCGGCAGTTCGTTATAAAAACGGAACCAGATGTGGGTCTTGGTATTGCCGCCACCCTGGAACTGCTTGAGCACCCGGCCGCAATGCCAGTGGTAGAGGGCGAGCCCGGCGACCAGGGTGGTCTTCGCATGCAGCCAACCGCCCGAAAAGCCGTAGCCGAACCACAGCCACAAGCCAGTCAGCACGGCGAACACGCCGAGCGGTGTCATGAATTTGTACAGCTTGCCGGCCATCAGCAGCAGGCGGTCGCGCTCGGCGACGCTGTCGGCCGGCACCATGGCCAGATTGACAAAAATGCGCGGCAGATAGAACAGGCCAGCGAACCACGAAATGACCATCCAGATATGCAGAGTCTTTACGACGAGCATGCGTTTCTCCTTATGCGGCCTGTCTGGCTACTGGCGGAACAAAATGAAAGCGCCGGATTTGCGCTGCTGGCTAGGCGCGAACCGCAGTGATAGTCAAAACTATCACGAGGATGAGCAACAACGCCAGGAGTGCAAAGACAAGCTTTCATGTTGCGACAGTGGCCAGGCAGGCCGCTTTTGCCTCGGCAATCCCGACATCGACGTTCGGGAAGGCGAGCTTTAGTTTTAATTCTGTTTTCAGGCGCTTGTTGCCAATACGCCGCGATTCACGCATGAAGGATATCTGCACCGGCGACAAGGTTCTCGCCGCTTCCTCTCGCGAAATGCGCGGCGGGCGCGGCAGCGCGAAGGCATCGGCGACCCGGTCGAAATACTCGGCCATCTTCAGGTCGGAATCATCGACAACATTGTAGACGCGGTTGGCGCCGCCATGACGCAAGGCGGCGATACAGGTAGCGGCGAGGTCGTCAGCGTGGATGTGGTTGGTGTAGCCATCATCGGCCGCGCACAGCGCCGGAAGAGCCTTGTTCAGGCGTTCGAGCGGCAGGCGGTCAGCGGCGTAGATGCCTGGGGCGCGCAGGATGGAAACTTTGACACCGCTCCGCTTGCCCCATTGGCGCAGGCAACGCTCGGCATCAACGCGCCGACCGGCCCGCGAACTCTCCGGATTCAGGCGGCGTGTTTCGTCGATGTGCGCTCCGCTACAGTCGCCATAAACCCCCGTCGTGCTTACGTAAACGAGACGCCGTGGTAGACTTTTGCTCTTGCCCAAGGCGGCCAGCAGGTTGCGGGTACGCGTGTCGTGACGGCCTTCGCCGGGCGGTGGCGCCAGATGCAAGACGTAGTCGGCCAGTCCGGCGATGCGCTGCAGGCTGCCCCGGTCGTCGAGATCGGCCAGCACCGGCCGCGCCCCCGCTTCGCGCCATTCGGCCGCCCGGCTGGCATTGCGCAGCAGGGCATAGACGCGAGCATTTGGGACAATGCGGGAGAGGATGCGGCGGGCAACGTCCCCGCTGCCGACAATCAGGATTTTTTGCACGCCGGCATTGTAGCCGACGACAAAGGGGATTTTATGAGCTACCAGATCACTGTCCAGCCGAGCGGCCGCGCCTTCAGCGCCGAAGCCGGCGAGACCCTGCTCGACGCCGGGCTGCGTCAGGGCCTGATTCTGCCGTACGGCTGCAAGGATGGCGCCTGCGGCGCCTGCAAGGGCAAGGTCGTCAGCGGCTCGGTTGACCACGGCAAATCACAACCGCACGCGCTGACCGATGATGAAAAGGCCGCCGGAATGACCTTGTTTTGTTGTGCCAGCGCCCAGACCGACCTGGTCATCGAGTGCAAGCAACTGGCTCTGGCCAGCGACATTCCGGTCAAGACCCTGCCTTCGCGCATCGAGAAGCTCGACAAGCTGGCGCCGGATGTCATCGAAATGCATCTGCGCCTGCCGGCCAACGAACGTTTTGAGTTCCTTGCCGGCCAGTACATCGACATCCTGCTCAAGGACGGCAAGAAACGCAGTTACTCGCTGGCCAGCCCGCCGCGCGATGAAAACATGCTGGAACTGCATATCCGTCACGTTCCCGGCGGCCTGTTCACCGAGCAGGTTTTCTCGACCTTGAAGGTCCGCGACATCCTGCGTTTCAACGGCCCGCATGGCAGTTTCTACCTGCGCGAAGATTCGTCCAAGCCGATGATCCTGCTTGCCGGCGGTACCGGCTTCGCACCGGTCAAGTCCATCGTCGAACACGCCATCGCCAAGGGCATCACTCGACCGATGTTCATCTACTGGGGCGCCAAGGCGCGCGTCGATCTGTACCAGAATGCGCTGCCGGAAAAATGGGCGGCCGACCACGCCAATATCAAGTTCTTCCCGGTACTCACCGAGCCGGCGGCCGGCGACGAGTGGACCGGTCGCACCGGCTTCGTGCACCAGGCCGTGCTGGCCGACTTCCCCGACCTTTCCGGCTACCAGGTCTATGCCTGCGGGTCGCCGCTCATGATCGAGGCGGCCAAACGCGATTTCGCGGCACAAGGCATGCCGGAAGAAGAGTTTTTCGCCGACGCTTTCACCTTTTCGACGACTTGAGTCGCCAGAAGAATTTCAATTTTGGCCGTTTTTTCCGGTTGACCGTGGCAGTCAGCTGAATCAACGCTGCCAGGCGCAACCCTTGAGCATCTGGCCATTCAGCTCGACCGAAGCCGTCCACGCGAAGGCACCGTTGGCCTGGGCATCGCGGCAAATGGTCTTTTCAAGGCGGACGGCGAGTTTGTTCTTGTCGGCACTGCCTTCATAGCGGCTGAGATTTCCTTCGTTCCGGAATTCCGTGTACGGCAGCACAACTTCGGGCTTGCCGTAGCGCTGCAGGCGGACATGTTCGCCGCCGGCGACCAGCGCCCAGGCCGGATCGTTGCCGGCAGCGCGCCACGCTTCTTCCTTGCCGCCCGGCATCTGACAGCGCCCTTCGACGCGCGCCATATTGAAGGCCGACGCCTTCAACGTACCGTTATCGAGCACGCCGAGCAGTTCGACGTAGAGCCGCTTGCCGGCATCCAGTCCGACGCTGTTGAGCACCTTGGTCACGCTGCCATCGGCCGAAACGTCCTCGACATTGGCGTAACTGCGGTCGCGGCAGGGCGAAAAAATGAGCCGGTCGCCCTGCTTCAGCATCAAGCCGTAAGCCATTTTCGGCGTGTCATCGACCGGCTTGGCCTCTTCGGCTTGAAGCGTGGCGGAGAGAAAAAGAGCGGCCAGCGCGGCAAGGGAATGGCGAAAGGTCATGGCGGGGCAATCCGGTGAAAGGCAATGTCGGGCATTGTCACCCGTCCGCCCGGCAAATCGTTTGATGCAACTGAAAAAGCGCTGACCTTCCCGATGCTCAGGCGAGGCGCCCGAAACGCGTCAGGCGGACATCCACGGTCACCTCCAGCGCCGTCAGTGCCGCCGCCCTCGCCCGCCCCTCGGCGCTGGCCCGGTAAAGATGCGGGGTCATGGCCAGCAGGTCGGCGATCTGCTCGGCGCCGTCAATGGCCAGCGTGAAACGGACAGTTTCCGTCGACAGCCAGCCAAAACCGGCCGGGACCTGCGTGTCGACGGGACGCTCGGGCTTCAACGCGGGATAGATGATTTCGCGCAGCTCGCGCAGGTGGTCGGGGCCGGCATCGACCTGCAACAGCACGCCGCCCGGCTTGAGGACGCGGGCGAACTCGCCATAAACCGGGAAACCGAACATGCACAAAATAAGGTCGAGCGTAGCCGGCAGCACCGGCAGATTGGCATTGCTGCCGACGATCCAGTTCGGCCGCTTATCCTGCTTGGCGGCGGAAAGGACCGCCCACTTCGAAATATCCAGGCCGAGCACGGCCAGCGTTCGTCCTTCACCCGACGCGGCAGCGAGCTGGCGCAGGTAGTAACCCTCGCCGCAGCCGGCATCGAGGCTTCTGATCGTCGCGTTGGCCGGCAGTTCGGCCAACGCCGCCCGGCTGACCGCCGCAGCAATCGGCTGGTAGTGGCCGGCATTGAGGAAACGCCGACGGGCGGCGACCATTTCCTTGCTGTCGCCCGGATCGAGCGAGCGCTTTTGCTGGACGGGCAGCAGGTTGGCGTAGCCGTGGGCAGCGATATCGAAACAGTGGCCGGCGGCACAGCGCCAGCTCGCACCGTGGGCATGCAGCGGCGCGCCATCGAGCGGGCAGGCCAGTGCCTGAAAGGGAACGATGCTCACGCCTTACTCGCCGAGGTAGGCGGCGCGCACCTTGGGGTCGTCGAGCAGCATCGCCGATTCCCCGTTCAGCGTTATTTCGCCGCTTTCCATGACATAGCCGCGCTGGCTCGATTGCAACGCCAGCCGGGCATTCTGCTCGATGAGCAGGATGGTCATGCCGTCGGCCGCCACAGCACGGACGACTTCGAATATCTTCTGGACCATGATCGGCGCCAGACCCATCGACGGCTCGTCGAGCAGCAGCATTTTCGGCCGGCTCATCAGGGCGCGGCCGATGGCCAGCATCTGCTGTTCGCCGCCGGAGAGCGTGCCGGCAAGCTGGCTTTCGCGCTCCTTGAGGCGCGGGAAATAGCCGTAAACCATTTTCAGATCTTTTTCGACGTCGACCGCAGCATTATGAATGTAAGCGCCCATGTGCAGGTTTTCGAGCACGGTCAGGCGGGGAAATACGCCACGCCCTTCGGGAACCAGCGCTATGCCCTTCCGGATGACGCGGTGCGGGGCGATGCGGGTGATGTCTTCGCCGCAGAAATGGACGTCGCCGCCGACAGCATCGAGCACGCGCGAAATTGCTTTCAGCGTACTCGTCTTGCCGGCGCCGTTGGCCCCGATCAGCGCCACCGTTTCGCCTTCGTTGACGTGAAAGGTGATGCTGCGCACCGCCTGGATGCCGCCGTAGGCGACGTGGAGTCCGGTTACTTCAAGCACCTAGATAAGCCTCGATGACGCGTTGATCTTTCTGCACGACGGCCGGCACATCCTCGATGACCAGCGCGCCGTAGTCGAGCACGGCGACGCGGTCGCAGAGGCCCATGACCAGCTTGACGTCGTGTTCGATGAGCAAAATCGTGGTCCCGTCACGCCGGATGCCGTCGATCAGGTCGCGCAGTTGTTCGGTTTCGGTGGCGTTCATGCCGGCCGCCGGTTCATCGAGGCAGAGCAGCTTGGGCTCGGTGGCCAGGGCGCGGGCGATTTCGAGTCGGCGCTGGTCGCCGTAGGACAGGTTGCGGGCCAGGTCGTCGGCCCGTTCCTCGATGCGGACGTAGTGCAGCAGGTCGATGGCCTTTTGCCGAATCGCTGCTTCTTCGGCCTTGGTCGCGGCATTCTGAAACATGGCGCCGAGTACACCAGCCTTGGTCCGCACGTGGCGGCCGACCATGACGTTTTCGAGCGCCGTCATGTTGCCGAACAGCCTGATGTTCTGGAAAGTCCGGGCGATGCCACGCGCCGCCGCCTTGTCCGGCGCATCGGCGATGAGCGGCGCGCCGGCGAAAGTGAAGCCGCCGCCGTCCGGCACGTAAAGCCCGGTCATGCAATTGAAGAAGGTCGTCTTGCCGGCACCGTTCGGGCCAATCAGGCCGTAGATTTCGCCATGATTGATACTCAGCGACACATCGCGCAGCGCCTTGACGCCACCGAAGTGCTTGGCGACCGCTTTTGCTTCGAGCAACGGTTTTGGCAAATTCGCGCTCATTTGCCGGTCTCCTGCAACTCACGTTGGCGTTCCGGCGAGGGCCACAGGCCGGCCGGCTTGAAGCGCATGACGAGCACGAGGGCCAGACCGAAAACCAGCATGCGCAGGCTTTCCGGATCGACCAGCATCTTGCCGAACATGGCCATCTGCAGCGGCCCGACACCGTAGCGGAGGACTTCCGGCAGCACCGTGAGCAGCACGGCGCCAAGGATGACGCCGGGAATGTGGCCCATGCCGCCAAGCACCACCATGGCGAGAATCATGATCGATTCAAGCAAGGAGAAGCTTTCCGGCGAGACGAAGCCCTGCATGGCCGAGAAAATGCCGCCGGCGACGCCGCCGAAACTGGCGCCCATGGCGAAGGCCAGCAACTTGAGATTGCGCGTGTTGATGCCGATTGCCTTGGCAGCAATCTCATCTTCACGGATGGCCTGCCAGGCGCGGCCGATGCGCGAATTCTGCAGACGCACGTTGATGATGATGACGAGAATGGCCAGCGCGACGAGCAGGAAATAATACTTTTGCGGCCCGCTGAGCGCGAAGCCGAAAATCTGCGTCGTCCCCGAGAACTTGAAGGCGCCAAAGCTGACCGGATCGATCAGCGTGATGCCCTGCGGGCCGTTGGTGACATTGATCGGCGCATTGAGGTTGTTGAGGAAAATGCGGACGATTTCGCCGAAACCGAGGGTCACGATGGCCAGATAGTCGCCGCGCAGCTTGAGCGTCGGCGAGCCGAGCAGCACACCGGCAAAGCAGGCCAGCCCGGCGCCGATCGGCAGGATGGCCCAGATCGGCCAATGCAGCCCGAAGTGAGGGCTCGCCAGCAGCGCCCAGGTGTAGGCGCCGACGGCGTAGAAGGCGATGTAGCCGAGATCGAGCAAGCCAGCCAGGCCGACGACGATGTTGAGGCCAAGGGCCAGGAAAACGTAGAGGATGGCGAAATCGAGGATGCGCACCCACGCCTGGCCGCCGGTCGCGGCAATGAAGGGCAAGGCGACCAGGAACGCGGCGGTGAGCCCGATTCCCACGGTCGACCGGAAAAAACGGCCAAAATTCATGCCCTGTCCCCCGTCTTTTCACCAAACAATCCGGATGGTTTGAACATGAGGACAACAATGAGCACGACGAAGGCAAAAATGTCCTGATAGTGGCTGCCGAGGAAGCCGCCGGTCAGGTCGCCGATGTAGCCAGCCCCGAGCGCCTCGATGATGCCAAGCAGGATGCCGCCGAGCATCGCCCCGGCCAGATTGCCGATGCCGCCGAGCACGGCCGCCGTGAAGGCCTTGAGACCGAGCATGAAACCCATCTGGTAGTGGGCGATTTCGTAATAGGTGCCGACCATGACGCCAGCCACCGCGCCGAGCGCCGAGCCGATGACGAAGGCGGCGGCGATAACACGGTTGATATTGACACCCATGAGGCTGGCCACGGCCGGATTCTGCGCCGTGGCGCGCATGGCCATGCCGAGCTTGGTGCGATAGACGAGGAGCAGCAGGCCGCCCATCGTCGTCGCCGAAACGAGGACGATGATCACCTGGATCATCGTGAAATGCGCCCCCGCCCATTCAAAATTGATCTTGGGCAGCAGCGACGGGAAAGTCAGGTAATTCCGCCCCCAGATGATCATCGCCAGATTCTGCAGAACGATCGACATGCCGATCGCCGTGATCAGCGGCGTCAGTCGTGGCGCGTTGCGCAAGGGCCGGTAGGCGACACGTTCGAGCGCCCAGCCGAGCGCCATGCAAACCAACACCGCCGCCATCATGCCGGCCAGCCCGGCTACCGGCACCGGCATGCCGGCCTTGATCAGCGAACCTGCCACCGTGATGGTGACCAGCGTACCGATCATCACCACCTCGCCATGGGCGAAATTGATCAGCCCCATGATCCCGTAGACCATCGTGTAGCCCAGCGCAACGAGTGCGTAGATGCTGCCCTGGACGAGACCGTTGATGATCTGCTGGAGGAAAATATCCATTTAGTCTTTTTCTTTTTGAACATAAGGAAACGGCACCTTACGGTGCCGTTTCCATGCAGCGGATTACACGATTACTTCTTCTCGACCGCCGCCTTGGTCGCATCGGCCGCGTTCTTGACCGCCTCGGCGCCCGCCTTGACGGCATCCTTGCCAGCCTCGGTCGCTGCCTTGGCCGCATCCTTGACGTCGCTGACCGCTTCCTTGCCGACCGCCGTCGCAGCGCCGGCCACGGCCTTGGCCGCATCCTTCACTTCGGCAACGGCTTCCTTGACTTCAGCCTTGGCCGTTTCCATCGTGCTGCCACCCAGCGTCTCGACGTATTCGAGCTTGCCGCCCGTGTACTTGTAGATAGAAATGGCTCCGCCCTTGAGGTCGCCCAGCGCATCGAACTCGACCATCGCCGTCACGCCGTCGTACTTGGTCTGGCCAATGGCCGGCAGGAACTTGGCCGGCTCGACCGAATCGGCCCGCTTCATCGAATCAGCCATGACCATCACCGCGTCGTAAACATACGGTGCGTAAAGCTGGATTTCAGCCCCGAACTTCTTGCTGAACTTCTCGCGGAATTCCGGACCCTTGGCCAGCTTTTCCAGCGGCATGCCGGGCAGCGAACAGAACTGGCCTTCAGTGGCCGGGCCGCCGAGCTTCATGAACTCCGGCGTACAGACACCGTCGCCGCCGAGGAACTTGGCCTTGATGCCGAGTTCCTTCATCTGTTTGGCCATCGGGCCGCCCTGCGCATCCATGCCGCCGAAGAAGACCAGTTCGGCCTTGGTCGACTTGATCTTGGTCAGGATGGCCTTGAAATCGGTCGCCTTGTCGGTCGTGTATTCGTTGGCCACCACCTTGATGCCGGAAGCTTCGGCCGCCTTCTTGAACTCGTCGGCCAGGCCCTGGCCGTAGGCGGTGCGGTCATCGACGATGGCCACGGTCTTGACGCCCTGCTTGACGGCGAACTCACCAAGGCTCTTGCCCTGCTGGACGTCGTTGGCCATGACGCGGAAAGCCGTGGCAAAGCCCTGCTGCGTGTATTTCGGATTGGTCGCCGAACCGGAGATCTGCGGGATGCCAGCATCGGCGTAAAGCTTGGAGGCCGGGATGGTCGTGCCCGAATTGAGGTGACCGATGACGCCATTGACCTTGGCATCGACCAGCTTCTGGGCAACGATGGCGCCCTGTTTCGGGTCGGCTGCGTCATCTTCGTTGATCAGCTCGAACTTGACCTTGGCACCACCGATTTCCATACCTTTGGCGTTCAGCTCTTCGATGGCCAGCACGGCGCCATTTTCGTTGTCCTTGCCGAGGTGAGCCTGCGGGCCGGTCATCGGTGCGACATGGCCGAGCTTGACGACCACTTCCGGCTTCGCGGCCGGCGCGGCGGGAGCAACCATTTTGGGTTCTTCCTTCTGGCCGCAGGCGGACAGGGCAAAAGCAGCAGCAACGGAGAGGGCAACTACGGAAAGCTTGGCTTGCATCGGTGTTTCTCCTGATCTCTGGGGGGGATAAAACGGTATCCTCCGATTGTCCGGAGGCACCTGATTCATGTCAATCATAAGGTGCTATGATAAAAACGTAGTTTTTCCTTTGAGTGTGCTTGATGCCGGCCTTAGCCCGTTTGCGGTTTTACTTCAGCCAGACTGCACGCAAGCTTTTTGCGATGCTGCCGCAGAAGAGCCGCCATAACGTCTATCGCTCCTTCGTGGATTGCGATCCCGAGCCGAACAAGCGCCTGGTCCTGAAAATCGCCGAGACCAAGGAAGAGCTCGAAGCCTGTTTCAAATTGCTGCACGACGCCTATGTCAGCAGCGGCTTCATGACCCCGGACCCCTCCGGCATGCGCGTCACGGTCTATCACGCCTTGCCGACGACGACGACGCTGTGTGCCAAATTCGACGATCAGGTCGTCGGCACCCTGTCGCTGATCCGCGAAAGCGCCATCGGCTTCCCGCTGCAGCGGATTTTCGACCTGACCGGCGTCCGCGAAAAGGAAGGCAATATCGCCGAGGTGTCGGCCCTTGCCGTGCATCCGCGCTTCCGGCGGACGGGAGGAACCATCCTCTTCCCGCTCATGAAGTTCATGTACGAATACTGCACGACCTTCTTCGACACCCGGCACCTCGTCATCGCGGTCAATCCGCGCCATATCGAAATGTACGAGTCGCTGCTTTTCTTCAAGCGGCTGACCGCCAACGTGGTCGAGAACTACGACTTCGTCAATGGCGCACCGGCTGTCGGCGCCTCGCTCGACCTCAAGCACGCGCCGGAAACGATGCGCAAGGCCTACGCCGGCAAGGCCAACAACCGAAACCTGTATCACTACTTCTGCGAAACCAAGCTGGCCAACATCCAGATCCCGCACCGGCGCTTCTTCACGACCAACGACCCGGTACTGACACCTGAACTGATCGACTACTTCTTCAACAAGAAAACCAATGTCTTCGCCGAGCTGAGCGACCGCAAGAAAGCCCTGCTCCACCTCATCTACGACCTGCCGGAATATCGCAGCGTCCTGCCGGGACTCCCGGAAAAAGGCGCCGCCCAGCAGATTCGCCAGCACCGCCGCTTTTCCGTCAAGTGCCCGGCCCGCCTCAACAACGCGACGCCACTTTTCGAGAAACCGATCAACATCGAAGTCAATGAAGTGTCGCGCTACGGTTTCCGGGCCCGCATCATCGAGCAGATTCCGGCCGACATATGGCTCAACGCCACCGTCCAGCTTGGTCTCAATGAAATCTCCCGACTAACCGTCCAGGTCGTTCAGGAAACCGATGTCGATGACCAGCATTACTGCGGCTTCCGTATCGGCGAGCCCGATCTGGTCTGGCGCAAGTTCGTCACGGCGCTTTACGAAGGCCATACTCACACGGATCTCGATCAGGCCACCCGCTTTCTTCCGTGAGCGCTCCATCGATACCGGCAACACTCCGGGTCTGCGCTTGGGCAAAACTTCCAGCAAAATTGGTCCCGCGGCACTCGACGCGCAAAAACATGGCCGCGATACCCCTTTTGCTGTCGCGGATGCGATCCGGCAGTCGTCTGATCCGTTTAATATGCTGAATCGCGGAAAAACTCTGCCACCGGCACTTTGACCATGTCGCCCTACAGTCTCAAACTCAAGCTCACTGTTGGCGCCATCGGCACGGCGCTGCTCCTCCTCGTCGTCCAGTTTTTCGGGCAATACTCGGTTCTGCGCGAAGATCTCGGCAAACGCATCGAAGCCGAGCAGTTTGCCTTCCTCGGCGAACTGGCCGGCAATATCGACGACAAGCTGCAGGAGCGCCTGCGCGCCCTGGCCACGGTATCCAGCACCGTGCCGCAGGACAGCCTGACCGACCTCGCCGCCCTCGAGCGCCATCTGCGCGAGCGCCCCACGCTGTTGACGCTGTTCGACGACCTCTACATTTTCGATGCCAAGGGCCTGCTCCTCGTCGACTGGCCGATCAAGCCGGGGCGACGCGATCTTGACATGAGCAGCCGGGACTACATCCAGAACGTCCGGAAAACGCTCAAGCCGACCATTTCCCAGCCCATCCTCGGCAAGGCCACGCAGCAGCCCATCGTCGTCATGGCCGCCCCGGTTCTCAATGCCCGGGGTGAGCTTGTCGCCATCTTCGGTGGCGTGCTCAACCTCTACAAACCCAATCTGATCGGCACGCTGGGCTCGCGCAAGATAGGCGAGAGCGGCTATTTGTATCTGGTCAGCAGGGACCGGCTGGTCATTGCCCATCCGGACAAAGAGCGCATCATGCAGAAAGTCGCGCCACCCGGCTCCAACCCTTCCCTTGACCGCGCCCTCGCCGGCTTTGAGGGAACCCTCGAAGGCACCAACAGCCTCGGGCTGGAAGGCCTGTTCACCTTCAAGCGACTGGCCACGACAGACTGGATCATCGCCTCGGTCATTCCGAGCAGCGAGGCTTTCCTGCCCATCAGCAACATCGAACGACGCATGGCGACGATTACCATCCTGCTCATGTTGCTCGCCACCCCGCTGCTCTGGCTCTTTTCAGCGCGCATCTCGAGGCCCTTGGGCCAGCTGGCTGCTGCCATGCGCCAACGGGCCAGCACCATGCGGCCAGGACAGGCCGCCGAACCGGTGGCCGAAATCGGCAGCAGTGAAATCAGTACCGTCGCCGCCGCCTTCAACGAGTTTCTTGGCGCCCGCAACAAGGCTGAACTGGCCCTGGCGGCGAGCGAGGAGCAGCGTTCGAAAATGATCGAAAACCTGGCGGCGGCGAAGGAGTCGGCGGAAGCGGCGAACCAGGCAAAGAGCGAATTTCTCGCCAACATGAGCCACGAACTGCGGACGCCGATGAACGGCGTCATCGGCATGATCGAACTGGCCCGGATGAACACGCTCGACGACGAGACCCGGGAATACCTGACGATTGCCCAGGCGTCGGCCAACAGCCTGCTGGCCATCCTCAACGATATTCTCGATGTCTCGAAGATCGAGGCAGGCAAGCTGCATATCGAACATACGCCGTTTGAATTCGCGCCCCTAGTCAACGATGTCCTCCGCCTCATGGCGCCTCAGATCAAGGACAAGGGACTGAGCAGCGAATGCAGCCTGCCGGCGGAGTTGCCGGAAACCCTGATCGGCGATCCGCTGCGCATCCGCCAGGTCTTGCTCAACCTGATCGGCAATGCCGTCAAATTCACGCTCGCCGGCAGCATTGCGGTCTCCGCGCGGGTCGTCGAAACCGGCACGAACAACATGCTGCTGGCCGTCGACATAGCCGACACCGGCATCGGCATCCCGGCCGACCGTCTTGACGCGATTTTCCATGCCTTCGCCCAGGCCGACAGTTCGACCACCCGCAATTTCGGCGGCACCGGCCTCGGTCTGACCATCTCGAGCCAGCTCGTCGACCTGATGGGCGGCCACCTGACCGTGCAGAGCCAGCAAGGCGTCGGCAGCACTTTCAGCTTCACGCTACGCCTCGGTTTGCCCGGGTAATCCCGCATAGCCGGAACATTGACCGGCGATGACAATCCAATCTCCAAAGCATGCCTTGCCACCACCCCCGGCCGGGCGATGCTCAACAGCGCCCACAAGGCGTCATAACCGGAGACAAAGATGAGCAACCTGGCTCAACCACCCTTGCCGACCGACCTGTCCGCGTCGATTGACGACAAATACACCCGCCACACCGGCCGCGTCTTCCTGACCGGCACCCAGGCGTTGATTCGCCTGCCCATGCTGCAACGCGAGCGTGATCTGGCCGCCGGGCTCAATACCGCCGGCTTCATTTCCGGCTACCGCGGCAGCCCGCTCGGCAACCTCGATCTCGGCCTGTGGAAGGCCAAGGAACACCTCGCCGAGCACCACATCACCTTCCAGCCGGGCCTCAACGAAGACATGGCGGCGACCGCCGTGTGGGGCAGCCAGCAGGTCAATCTCTTTCCCGGCGCGCTCTACGACGGCGTGTTCGGCCTGTGGTACGGCAAGGGGCCGGGCGTTGATCGCTGCGGCGACGTCTTCCGCCACGCCAACGCCGCCGGCAGTTCGAAATTCGGCGGCGTGCTGGTCATTGCCGGCGACGACCACGCCGCCAAGTCATCGACCCTGCCGCACCAGACCGAGCACTTTTTCAAGGCAGTCATGATGCCGGTGCTCTACCCGGCCAATGTCCAGGAATACCTCGATTTCGGCCTGCACGGCTGGGCGATGAGCCGCTATTCGGGCTGCTGGGTAGCCTTCAAGGCGCTGGCCGACACGGTCGAGACCTCGGCTTCAGTCAGCATCGACCCTGCTACGGTCAACCCGATTTTTCCGCCCAATTTCAAATTGCCGCCGGACGGTCTCAACATCCGCTGGCCCGACCCGCCGCTGGTCCAGGAAGCCCGCCTGCTCAACCACAAGCTCTACGCCGCGCTGGCCTACTGCCGGGCCAACGGGCTGAACAAGCTGATCATCGACTCGCCCGCCCCGCGCCTCGGCATTCTGACTGCCGGCAAGAGCTACCTCGACGTCCGCCAGGCCCTCGACGAACTCGGCATCGACGACGCTCTGGCCGGCGAAATCGGCATCCGCCTGTTCAAGGTCGGCATGGTCTGGCCGCTCGAACCGGAAGGCGTCCGCCATTTTGCCGAAGGGCTGGAGGAAATCCTGGTCGTCGAGGAAAAACGCCAACTGCTCGAATACCAGCTCAAGGAAGAGCTGTACAACTGGAAGGACGATGTCCGCCCGCGCGTTATCGGCAAGTTCGACGAGATCGGCGAATGGACGCCAATGCAGTCCGAAGGCCACTGGCTGCTGCCGGCCACCGGCGAACTGCCGGTCGCCACCATCGCCCGCGTCATCGCCGAACGCATCGGCCGTTTCTTCACCTCGCCGACCATCGCCGCCCGCCTCGCGCTGATTGAAAGCAAACAAAAGGCGGCGCTGACGCCCATCGTGCTCGCCGAGCGCAAGCCGCATTTCTGCTCGGGCTGCCCGCACAACAGCTCGACCCGCGTCCCGGAAGGCTCGCGCGCCGTCGCCGGCATCGGTTGCCACTACATGGTGACGTGGATGGACCGCAGCACGTCAACCTTCACCCACATGGGCGGCGAAGGCGTGCCCTGGGTCGGCCAGGCGCCCTTCACGACCGAAAAGCACATCTTCGCCAACCTCGGCGACGGCACCTATTTCCACTCCGGCATCCTGGCCATCCGGCAATCCATCGCCGCCAAGGTGCCGATCACCTACAAGATTCTCTACAACGACGCCGTGGCGATGACCGGCGGCCAGCCCGTCGACGGCATCCTGAGCGTCGCCCGCATCACGCGCCAACTCGAAGCCGAGGGCGTCGGCAAGATGGTCATCGTCACCAACGATCCGGCCAAGTACGCCGAAATCACCGACCTCGCCCCCAACGTCCCGATCCGCCACCGCGACGAACTCGACGCCGTCCAGCGCGAACTGCGCGAAGAACCCGGCGTCACCGTGCTGATTTACGACCAGGTCTGCGCCACCGAAGCCCGCCGCCGGCGCAAACGCGGCAAGCTGCCGGCCATCGCCCAGCGCGTCGTCATCAACGAAGCCGTCTGCGAAGGTTGCGGCGACTGCTCCGTGCAATCGAACTGCCTGTCCATCGTGCCGGTCGAAACGACCTTCGGCACCAAGCGCCAGATCGACCAGTCGTCGTGCAACCAGGATTTCTCCTGCGTCAAAGGCTTCTGCCCGAGCTTCGTCACCATCGAAGGCGGCAAACCGAAAAAAGGAGCGAGTCCTACGGTCAACCCGGAAAATTGGCCAATTTTGAAATCGCCCAAACTGCCGTCCACAGCCCAGCCCTACAACCTCCTCATCACCGGCGTCGGCGGCATGGGCGTCATCACCCTCGGCGCCCTCATCGGCATGGCTGCCCACCTCGACGGCAAGGGCATTTCGACCCTCGACATGACCGGCCTGGCGCAAAAGTACGGCGCCGTCTTCTCCCACCTGCGCATCGCCGACCGACCGGAAGACATCCACGCCGCCCGCATTGCCACCGGCGAAGCGCACGCCGTACTCGGCGGTGACCTCGTCGTCAGCGCCAGCACCGAAGCCCTGTCGAAAATGCTCGAAGGCCGCACGCGCGCCGTCGTCAGCTGCACCGACACGCCAACCGCCGACTTCACGCGCAACCGCGACTGGCACTTCCCGCTGGCCGGGCTCAAGACGCAACTGGCCGACACCCTCGGCACCGATCACGTCCAGTTCATCGACGCCCAGCATCTTGCCAACCGCCTGATGGGCGACGCCCTCTACGGCAACATGCTGCTCCTCGGCTACGCCTGGCAACTCGGTCTCGTCCCCGTTTCCGCCGCCGCCCTCGACCGCGCCATCGAACTCAACGGCGCCGCCGTCGACGCCAACCGCCAGGCTTTCGAATGGGGCCGGCGTGCTGCGGTCGACCCGGAAAAAGTCGCCAAAATCGCCGGCCCGCTCACCGGCCAGCCCTTGCCGGAACAAACGCTGGACGAACTCATCGCCAGCCGCGTCGACCACCTCACCGCCTACCAAGACGCCACCCTCGCCGCCCGCTACACCGACCGCGTCGAAGCCATCCGCCGCCTCGGCAACGACGACCTGACCCGCGCCGTCGCCACCCAATACGCCCGCCTGCTCGCCCCCAAAGACGCCTGGGAAGTCGCCCGCCTGTACGCCCAGACCGATTTCCTGAAGAGCATGAACGAGCGCTTCGACGGCGACCTGCGCCTGAGCTTCCACCTCGCTCCGCCCGGACTCACCCGCCCCGGCCCGGACGGCCGCCCGAAGAAAATCCGCTTCGGCGCCTGGGTGCTGCCGGTATTCAAGGCAATGGCTAAGGCCCGCCGCTGGCGCGGCAGTTGGCTCGATCCGTGGAAAAACAGCGAAGAAAACAGGCTCGACCGCCAGCTACTCGCCGACTACGAAAGCGACCTTGATTTCATCGCCGGGCACAGCCCAAGCCCGGAACTCATCGCACTCGCCAACTGGCCGGCCGAGGTGCGCGGATTTGGGCCGGTGCGCAGCGAGGCGGCGGCGAAGGTAGCTGACCGACGGGAGGCGTCGCGGCAGATCGCGTGAAACACGCCTCCGCTTGCCTTCTGGTTCCCCGGAAATACGCCATACCCACTCGACATTAATTCATGCGCTCCGTATGCTGTCGCCCTGTAAATGATCGTTTCGGCAAAGCAACACCCCGACCGGACGATCTGCAAATTGTCCCCATGGGCATTTCGGGAGGAGAAATGGAAGCGTCCGGTTTCATGGCGACAAAATACTGCATGGATATCCAGCTAAATGTCGAAATCAGCCACCGTGCAAGCGAAACCTGCCGTCCTGTCCGCCAGCTTATTGGACAGATTTCCGGATTAGGCGACAGTTTTGTCGTCTACTACTAGTTAGAAGGTTCTGTCCATTATGGTGTTCAAGCTTCTCTCGCCTTCTCTCCGCAGTGTGCTGGTTTCACCAGTCCGGCTCGGCGTGGGGTGCCTCCGGCAGGCTGCTTCCGGGTTTTACGGGCCCGGCTCAGCCGCTGTCTCGTTTGCTACGGTCAACCGGAAATTTCAGCCAAAAACGAAACCTTCGAGGCTGGGCTGCTTCCCGGCTGCTTGGCGGTTTCCGGTTGTCAGCGCCGGTCGCGGCTGCGTGCCGTTCGCTTGCAGCGCCGCTTTCCCGGCAAACCTTTCTAACACTGCGGTCAAGGCCGCTCCCTTCGGTCGCTGGACGCTGCGCGATAAACCGTCGCGCAGCGCCCCTTACCTTCAACGTTAGGTTCATATGTGGCCGTTTGACCAACCTCCGAACTGCGCGACCGTTGTCTCGAACAGTATTATTGAGAAACGGAAGCCAATACTTAACGTCTCCCACGACGAAGATGATCATGGATGGCAATTTTTGGACAATGAGAGCGAAGAACTCGATGATTTGTGCATTGTCGGCTTAGGGCACATTCTCGAGGTTGATCCTTCTATGGCCGGCCTTGCAATTCTTGAACCAGGGTGGCAAGCAACGCGCGCTGATATCAATTCCGAATGGGTAATTGAACGTATTCCCCCAGAGGAAGAGGTCGATGCAACCTAACCCTGCGCTCACCCTCAACGCAAAAGTCATCCTGACAACATTCAATGGCACCGCTGCTTCGCCAGAAGAGTGTCCGCGTGGCGAAAACTATTGGTTACTTATTGGTAGCACTGGGCATATTGCCGAAGCAAAAAATAAAAATGGTCGTGTCCTAGTTCTATTTGATGAGTCGGTTTCCGGAAAAGGGCTGCATTGTCACAACCCAGTTCCCAACAGTCTCTACATCCTTGAGTCTGATCTAAAAGCAGTTTCATGACGCCGGCTCCCACCATCACACCTAACATTGCGGTCAAGGCGCTCCCTTCGGTCGCTGGGACACGCGGCAAGCCGCGTGCCCCTTACCTACAACGTTAGGAAACAAAAGATGACTGACGACTGGGATTTCTATTTCCTGCAAGTCGATGACAAGCCCGCTTCAATCTACGTCGACCTCGGGGCACATGACTTTGCACCAAATCCGAAACTGCCACATATGGCATATGTGCGATTGCACATGAGAGAACCTCGCGACGACGGTTTGTCCAGCCGGGCGGAGTTCGATGCGCTCGTTTCGGTGGAAGATGCGTTAACTGCGTCTCTGGTCAACGTCGAGACCCAGTACGTCGGGCGCTGCACAACGGATTCCTGCCGAGATTTTTTCTTCTATGTCTCGCACCCTCAAGCTTGGTCATCTCGTGTCGCGGCTTGCATGCTTTCCTTCGATTGCTACAAGTACGAAGCTGACACACGGGAAGAACCCGACTGGTCGAGTTACTTCTCCTACTTGTACCCCTCGGATGCAGATCGTCAAACCATCGAAAATCGACGTGTCTGTGAGGCATTAAAACGAAATGGGGACAAACTCTCCGAACCCCGGGAGATCGACCATTGGGCTTATTTCGCAGATGCAAAATCGTTGACTGCGTATGTGGAAGAGGCGCTTCAACTTGGCTTCAAGGTTCGAGCAATCTCGGCGCCAGACGACACCCGCGACAATCACAGCGCACAACTTTGGCGATCAGACATTCCCGCTCTCAACTCCATAGACGATGTCACGCTGCCATTGTTTAACTTGGCTGCCAAAAACGGGGGTGAATACGATGGTTGGGAATCGATTGTTGTCTCCTAACACTGCGGTCAAAGCCGCTCCCTCCGGTCGCTGGACGCTGCGCGATAATGCGCTGCGCAGCGCCCCTTACCTACAACGTTAGGGCTCACATGCCGCAGGAAAGCGTAACGTTCGCTACCTCAAAGGAAGTCAAGAAGGCTCTTGCCGAGAACGAGGAGATCTTTCGGTACTGTCATTTCGAGACAGCTAAACTGGAGGGCGGAGACTCAGATGGAGTCTTTCTTTCCTGTACTTTCAAAGGTTTCGAGTGGTATTGGGGCATCTTCAATTTGGCATTGTTTGTCGGCTGCAAATTCGAACGCTGTACGTTTCGCAGCACTGCGTTTTCTGGTTGCCGTTTTGTCGAGTGCTCATTCACTGAGTGTCATTTCCTGCCAGACAATCTTGGTGGCTTATGCAGAGCTTCCGAAACCAACCTCTATGGCTGCTCCTCAACAGATTGCGTGGGGTTCAACGAGCTGTTTCAGAACCAAGAGCCCTAACATGGCGCTCAACCTCGCTCCCTTCGGTCGCTGGACGCTGCGCGATAAAGCCGCGCAGCGCCGGTCACCTCTACGTTAGAGGGCAAATCTTTGCAGACGCCCAAGTCATTCACAAGAATTTACTGGCTCGCGTGGCTAGCAGCTTTTTGCTGTTTTGCCACAGCACTGATGTATTTCGGCATTGAGAACACCTTGGGTTCGTTTGCCTTGTTTAGCTTCGTGCTGGGTGGCTTCGCATTCAATTTTGAATTCGGCCGCCTGATGGGTTTTCTCAAATTACATGCTCCATCTTTCTATTCGCAATTACCGAATACGCGATGGTTCGAGGTCAGCGCATTTTTCAACCCGAGACTGCTGCGCACCCCAGAGACTAGTGCTCCCCACTACTGTGCTATGCAAATCTACCGTGCTGCTTGGCAGTTTTCAGTTGTCGCCATCTTTTTACCATTGCTTATCAATTGGGTAGCAAAGGCATATGCCCTCTAACATCACGGTCAAGGCCGCTCCCTCCGGTCACTGGACGCTGCGCGATAAAGCGCCGCGCAGCGCCCCTTACCTAAAACGTTAGACCTTTACATTTACGAGCCAACACAATGGAAAAGAAATTTGTCGAATACAACGGCACCCAGGTAATCGAGGGCTGGCCGGAACGAATCGAAGAGGCCCAGTTGCAGCACACCTATTCAATCGGTGGTTCTGAGCACCAACGCATCCGCTATGGCGATGAGGAAGAAGATTGGGGTGCAAATGAACGCCCATGCCATGATTGCGCAGTCATAAAAGGCCAGTACCACGTAGTAGGGTGTGATGTTGAAAGGTGCCCAACTTGTGGAGGTCAGGCATTTTGCTGCGATTGCGAGTATGACGAAGACGAAGATGAAGATGAATAGCAGGTCTAACATCCCGGTCAAGGCCGCTCCCTCCGGTCGTTGGACGCTGCGCGATAAAGCGCCGCGCAGCGCCCCTTACCTACAACGTTAGATGCGAAGCATGATTCTCGAGCAAGCATTGTTTTTTATTACCCTTCTTGTGCCTTGGGTAATTCTTGTCGCAAACGCCAAGCTCTTTCTAGGGAAACACAAGGTCATTTTCGCCATCGCAAGCATCGCATTCGTTTATGCCTCGCTGATGCTTCAAGTGCATCTCATCGATGCCCGGCTGGAAAAAGAGTTGTACACCTTCGACCTAAATGGAGATGGCGTATTTTCAGGGCTTGAAATAAATCCAGCCCAGGAAAAAGCGATGGCAAATTTAGTTAACGACACGGGACTAGCTATGGCTCCAATTACTGGGGCGATTTTCTCGGTTTTATATACAGCCATTAGCTATATGGTCTATTTTTTTGCATCTTGGGGTTGGTCAAAATATCGTGTCAAAAACATCTAACATTGCACCAATAATAGGGGACAGACCACGGTTTCGGCGGGCGAAACCGTAATATCTCCCCCAAAACCAGTAGGCTTGGCGTTTCCACGGTCAACTGGAAATTTCGGCCAAAATTGAAATCGTCTCGGTTGATGGCTTTCCCGGCAAACCATCCCAACCCAACGCATTCCGTTCCCCCCGCTCGCTAATCGCACCGGCCAAACACGCCACTCAAGCAAGAGAAAAGGCGAGTTCGGCGCTGATCGCATAAAATCGGCGGATGAATTCAACGCCGAAACGACAATTCGCCCTGCAAGCGGCGGCTGTCATCCTTGTTCTCTCCATCGCCTGGCCTTATTACGGCTTTCAGGCCGAAGCCATGCCGTGGCTGGAAACCAGTCTGGCCATCGGTGGCGTCGCCCTGTTTTTTGCCACGGTTTCGCGCCAGCCCTGGTGGTGGCGCGTCATTCATGGCGGCTTCATGCCGCTGGTCTGGTACACCTACGGGTTGGCCATCGATCCGCTGTGGTTCCTGCTCGCTGCCATCTCTCTGCTGCTCGTCTTTCGTGGTGCGCTGTCCGGACAAGTGCCGCTTTACCTGTCCAACAAGCAAACGGTCGCCACCCTGGCCGATCTGTTGGCCGAACGTGGCCCTAGCCGTTTTCTCGACCTCGGCGCCGGGCTCGGCAGCACCACCGTACCGTTGGCCGACGCGCTGCCGGACAGCCATTTCACCGGCTATGAGAACGCGCCGCTGACCTGGCTGGTCGGCCGCTTTTTCAGCCTCGGCCGGCCCAATATCCGCTGGCGCTGGGATGACCTCTGGCAGGCGAAGCTGGGCGATTACGACGTGGTTTACGCCTTTCTCTCGCCGGCGCCAATGCCCGAACTCTGGGCCAAGGTGAAGTCTGAAATGCAGCCGGGCAGTCTCTTCATCAGCAACAGTTTCCCCGTCCCTGGCGAGACACCGGATCGCATCATCGACGTCGATTGCATCCCGTCCCGTCCGCTCTACTGCTACCAACTCTAGTCACTACGCCAACCCGGCAATGCGCACCCAAAAGCCCGAGACCCTTGCCCTGACGGCCGCCATGGCCGGCACGCTGATCATTCTCTTTGTCTTTGTCGTCGACCTGACGCTGGTGCGCCACAACGATCTTCAGGTCGGCGAGCGCCGCCTGCAGCACTTCGGCATCATGATGGCCGAACACACGGCGCGCACCTTCGAAGCCATCGACGTGCTGCTGCGCGATACCGCCAGCGATCTTTCCGGCCCGCGTCGCGACTGGGAAAAGTGGGAGTCGTCGCGGGGCTGGGAATACATCGCCCAACGCCACTCGCGCTCGATGCCGCAGTTGCGCGACCTCATCGTTTTCGATCGCTACGGCAACCAGCGTTTCATCTCGACGCATTTCCCCGCGCCGCAAGTCAACGTCAGGGACCGCCCGTATTTCGCTGCGCTGGAAGATGGCGCCGACGTGTCGACTTTCGGCCCCTACGTCGGCCGCAATTCCGGGCGCTACACCTATGCCATCAGCCGGCGCCTGAACGCTGACAACGGGGTCTTCTCGGGCGCCGTCTTCGCTGCCGTCGAACCGGCTTACCTGCAGGATTTTTGCTGGTCGAACCGGTTGTCCGACGATTTCGAAGCGGTGCTGACCAACGCCCGCGGCGAAATCATTGCCTCCTGCCGGCCCAGCGATATCAGCCGACAATCAGCCGTCCTCGGCGCCAAGGCCAGCACCGCGCTGTTCAATGGCAAGCTGCGGGACATGGTGCCAGCCAGCGGTTTGACCAAGTTCAATGGCCTGCTCGTCTCGATCGCCGACGTGCCGGGTTTTTCCGACCTGCGCATCCTGACCGCCATTCCCGAAAAAACACTGCTGGCCGCCTGGAAAACCCGGCTTTTCGAGCTTGCCTCGCTCGGCTTGCTGGTCACCATCGTGCTCTTCGTCGGCGCCCTGCTCGTCCGCCGTCAGGTGCGCGAAATGTCGATCATGACGAGCGAACTGGCGGCCAGCCATGATCATCTTGAAGAGCGCATCCAGGCCGCCACGGTCGAACTGGCCGGCCGAAAGGATGCGGCCGAACGCGCCAACGCGGCCAAGAGCCGCTTTCTCGCTGCCGCCAGCCACGACTTGCGACAGCCGCTGCACGCCCTTTCGCTGTTCTCCGCCGACCTCCAGCGCCAGGTACGCAGCGGCACGCCAAGCGAGTTGCCGCGCCTGGCCGAGCAGATTTCTGCGTCCACCGCCATGCTCGGTGACCTGCTCGATTCGCTGCTCGACATTTCCCGCCTCGATGTCGCCGGGATCAAGCCGGACCGCCGCCCTTTCCCGCTGCAACCGGTTTTCGAGCGGGTGGCCAATTCCTTCCGGCGCGCCGCGGCCGACCGCAACATCACGCTGCGTTTCCGGCCCACGCCTTTGTGGGCGGACAGCGATCCGTTGCTGCTCGACCGTATGATCGCCAATCTCGTCTCCAACGCCCTGCGCTACACGCCGGCCGGTGGCCGGGTGCTGGTCGTCGCCCGGCGGCGTGGCGAGCAACTGCTGATTGAAGTGCGCGACAGCGGCATCGGTATTGCGAGGGAACATCAGGCAGCGATCTTTGCCGAGTTCTACCAGGTCGGCAACACGGCCCGCGAACACAACAAGGGCTTGGGCCTCGGCCTGTCCATCGTCGACCGGCTGGCGCGCGCCCTCGACATCCAGGTCGCGCTACGCTCGCGGCTCGGCGAAGGCACTACCTTTTCGCTGCGCGTGCCCGGCAGCCCACCGGGGATTGTGGCCCAGCCGCAGGAAAGCACCTCGCCAACTGCCGGCAAAGTCCATTGCATCGGCAACTCGGATGAAATGGTGGCCTGCGTCGGCCTGCTCAAGGGCTGGGGCTATGCCGTCAGCGTCGCCGAGCGCAGTGGCGGCGAACGGCCACCGGAAAATGTCGTGCTGATCAGTGATGTCGAGCCGGCTGCCGCCGTCAGCGCCGAGCTGGCGCCCGGCACACCGCTCATCGTGCTGGTCGGCTCGGCCGGACAGGCTTTGCCGGCCGGTGCCCACGCCCTGCCCGCGCCGGTGCGCCCGGCCAAGCTGCGGGCGCTACTCAACCAGCTTCAGAAGACGCTTTCGAAGTCGATGCCGTAACGGGCCACGGCGACCAGCGCCTGGGTCCGGCTATTGACGCCGAGCGCCTTGAACACCGCCGTCGCGTGGATCTTGACGGTGCCTTCGGAGAGGCCGAGCTGGTCGGCGATGTCACGATTCGACATTCCGCGCACCATGAGCGCCAGCACCTGGCCCTGGCGATCGGTCAGGCCGATTTCGTCGGGACGCACGCCCGATTTTGACGGCGGCACCGGCGTCATGTCGTCGAGCTGCGACGAGGACTGGCCGGTCGGTCGGAAGATGTTGCCGGCCAGCACTTCGCGCACCGCCGAGAGCAGCGCCTCGCCGGAAAAGGCCTTGGGGATGAAACCGGAAGCGCCAAGATTGAGCACGCGGGTGATGGTCGGCAAATCGTCGAAGGCCGAGACGACGGCGACCGGCATCGCCGGGTAACGTCTACGCAGGATGTCGAGGCCGGCAAAGCCGTCGATCCCGGGCAAGGCCAGATCGAGCAGGACCAGATCGAATTCGCCTTCGCTATCGAGGACATTGAGCGCCGCTTCGAAATCCGCGCTCTCCTGCACCTGTGCGCCCGGCTCGACCTGACCAAGCAGTCGGACCAAGCCTTCGCGAACGAGCGCGTGATCTTCCACCACCAACAGTTTCAACATAGGCCCCCCTTATTCAACAGGGCGCTAATTTATCATTTTGCATAGCTCAAAGGATGCCTGGCGTGCGAGATAGGCCCACCAAATGAACGCTCATTGCTTAAGGTCAACATGCGCCAAGTGGTTTAAGATGGCCAAACACAACGAGAAGGAGACCAAGATGTCCGACAATCAGGTACACGACCCCCTCAATTTCATGCGCAGTATGTGGGGCAACATGGGCTTCTCGCTGCCCGGCATGGTCGCCCCGACTTTCGACGTTGAAGAACTCGACAAGCGCATCAAGGACATGAAGGCCGTCGAAGGCTGGCTGCGCATGAACCTGTCGATGCTGCAGATGACCATTCAGGGCCTCGAAATGCAGCGCACGACGGTCGGCGCGGTTGAGGCCATGGGCAAGATGGCCAAGGACGCGGCCAAGTCGATGACGCCGGAAGCCGCCCCGGAAGCCCCGGTGGCCCCGCCGCCCAACTTCTTCCAGGGCGCGATCCACCCGGAAAACAGCCCCATTTCCGACGCCGCCATGTGGCCGTGGCAGATGATGCAGCAGATGCGCGAGCAGATGCAGCAGAGCGCCGAAGCTGCTGCTCAGGCCGCCGCCAGCGCCGCCGCCGAGGAGGCCGCCAAGCCCAAGGCCCGAAAGCCGGCCGTCAAAAGATAGTCAGCGTCCGGCCAGCCACGCTGCCCAGAGCGGCAGCGTGAGCATGGAACCGAGCGTCGTCGCCGAAATGAGCCAGGCGACGCTCCTGCCGTCACCGCCCATGCGCATGGCCAGGATGTAGGCCGAAGAAGCCGTGGGCAGCGCGGCAAACAGCACCGCCACCTGATAGTTGAGGCCGGACAGGCCGAGCAGCGAACCGACTCCGATGGCGACGAGCGGCAGGGCGAGCAGTTTCACCGCAACCAGCCACAGCGACAAACCGCGTACGCCCGGCGTGCTGTCCAGACGCAAGGCGGCGCCGACGGTAATCAAGCCGAGCGCGATGGAGGCATCGGCCAGTCGCCCGAGAAAAGCCTGCAGCGGTGCCGGCGGCACGAAGCCGGCGAGATTGAGCAGGAAACCGGCGGCGGTGCCCCAGATCAGCGGATTGCGCGCGATTTCGCGCCACAGGCCGGAATCGCCGTGGCGGGCCAGCATCCAGACCGAGACCAGATTGGCGAAGGGCACGGCGGCACCGACGATCAGGCCCATCGTTGCGATGCCCGGCGCGCCGAAGAGCATGCCGGCGACGGCCAGCGCGATGTAGGAATTGAAGCGGTAGGCGCACTGGAACATCGAAGCGTAAGTCAGCGCCGGCAGGCGGCTGAACAGTTTGGGAATCAGTCCGAGCACCATGCCGGCGGCCATCGCGGCGAGGGCGGTGGCGAGGAGAGGCAGCGCCGAACCGATGTCGAGCTTGGTCTTGATGATGGCGTTGATGAGAAGCGCCGGAAACAGGATGAAATAAACCAGCTTCTCGACGCCGCTCCAGAAATGGTCGCCGAGGTGCATCCAGCGCCGGATGGCGGTGCCGAGCAGGATCAGGGCGAAATCGGGGAGGAGCAGCAGCGCGGTGTTCATCGGCGCATTTTAATCGCTGTGCCGGGGAGCAATTGGCGACTTCCACGGTCAACCGGAAAAATTGGCCAAAACTGAAATCCGCCTTGACCCTGCCCGGCAAACCCGAAATACTCGCCGGGCAAAGGAGAAAAACATGCATCTCGAATGGTGGCACTGGGTCGTCGGCGGCATTGCGCTGATTCTCGCCGAACTGGCCGTCCCCTCGTTTTTCATTGTCTGGTTCGGCCTCGGCGCGCTGCTCGTCGGACTGCTCGCGCTGGCTTTCGATCTGTCACTGACGGCCCAGCTGGCGACGTGGACGCTGGCCTCGCTGGCCATGGTTTTCCTCTGGTTCCGCGTTTTCAAGCAGAGCTTCGTCAAGACCCGCTCGGGCACGGCCGATGGCGAGGCGGTCGGTGAAATCGGCCTGCTGGTCAGCGCCGTCGCCCCCTTCGCGCGCGGCAAGGTACGTTTTCAGGGGCCGCTGCTCGGCTCGGAAGAATGGGCTTGCGTCGCCGACACCGCCATCGCGGCCGGCGAACGGGTCAGGGTCGTCTCGGTGGAAGGCAGTTTTCTCAAGGTAGACAAGGCTTAGAAAGGTCGAAAAATGGACTTGAACGCAGGTTTTATCGTCACGCTGGCCATTCTGGTCTTTGTCGTCGTCACCATCGCCAAAGGCGTGCGCATCGTGCCGCAGGGCGAGGAATGGATCGTCGAGCGGCTCGGCAAGTACCACGGCACGCTCAAGCCCGGCCTCAACATCGTCATCCCCTACCTCGACAAGGTGGCCTACCAGCTGGTGACCAAGGACATCATCCTCGATGTCCAGGAGCAGGAGGTCATCACCCGCGACAACGCGGTGATCCTGACCAACGCCATCGCTTTCATCAAGGTCACCGATCCGGTCAAGGCGGTCTATGGCGTGACCGATTTTTCCGAAGCGATCCGCAACCTGATCATGACGACGCTGCGCTCCATCGTCGGCGAAATGGAGCTTGACGAGGCGCTGTCGTCGCGCGACAAGATCAAGGCCCGGCTGCGCGAAAGCATTGCCGACGAGGCGGTGGACTGGGGTCTGACCGTGAAGTCGGTCGAAATCCAGGACATCAAGCCCTCCCAGTCGATGCAGAAGGCTATGGAAATGCAGGCCGCCGCCGAGCGGGAACGCAAGGCCGTCGTCACCCGTTCGGAAGGGGCAAAGCAATCGGCCATTCTCGAAGCCGAGGCGCGGCTGGAATCGGCCAAGCGCGACGCCAACGCCCAAGTCATGCTGGCCGAAGCCTCGGCCGAAGCGATCCGCCGTATCACTGCCGCGATCGGTGACAAGACCGGGCCGATGTCCTACATGCTCGGCGAAAAATACATCGCCGCGCTGGAGCGCATGGGCGAGAAGGACAACGCCAAAGTCATCGTGCTCCCGGCCGACCTGCAGGAAGCCGTCAAGGGCTTGTTTGGACGCGGCAAGATCGCCGGCTGATTCCCACGGTCAACCGGAAATAATCGCCAAAATCGAAATGCCGAAGCCCCTGCTCGCCATCTTGCTCGCGGCCCTGACGGCACTGCCGCTGGCGGCGGAAAGTGGTGAACTTCGCGTCGAAGTCGTCGCCAGCGGACTCGACCACCCGTGGGGTTTGGCCTTCATCGGCGACGGCCGGATGCTGGTCAGCGAACGCCCGGGCCGCCTGCGCGTGATTACCGCCGACGGCAAGGTCGGCACCCCGGTGGACGGACTGCCGGCGGTCGAGGTCACCGGTCAGGGCGGCTTGCTCGACGTCGTGGCCGACCGCGATTTTGCCCGCAACCGGATGATTTATTTCTGCTACGCCGAGCCAGCGGCGCTGGGCAGGGGCAATTCGACGGCGCTCGCCTCGGCCCGCCTTTCCGCCGATGCCCGACGGCTGGAAAAAGTGACGACGATCTTCCGGCAAACACCCAAGATCAGCAGCCGCCTGCATTTTGGCTGCCGCATCGTCGAGGCAGACGATGGCAAGCTTTTCCTGACCCTCGGCGAACGCGGTTCGCGCATGGCCGACGCCCAGAAACTCGATAACCATCACGGCAAGATCGTCCGCATCGGCAAGGATGGCAGCGTTCCGGCCGACAATCCTTTCGTCAATCGGCCCGGCGCACTGCCCGAAATCTGGAGCTACGGCCACCGCAACAGCCAGGGCGCGACGCTCGGTCCGGACGGCCGCCTGTGGATGCACGAGCACGGCCCGCAGGGCGGCGACGAGATCAATCGCCCCGAGCCGGGCAAGAATTACGGCTGGCCGGTCATTACCTACGGTGAAAATTACGGCGGCGGCGCGATTGGCGATGGCCTGACCGGCAAGGCCGGTATGGAGCAGCCGCTGCATTACTGGGTGCCGTCGATTGCGCCATCCGGCATGACCTTCGTGCGCAGCGAGCGCTACGGCAAGGCCTGGCGCGGCAGCCTGCTCGTCGGCTCGCTCAAATTCGACTATCTGGCCCGACTGGAGATGGATGGCAGCCGGGTCGTCCGCGAAGAGAAGCTGCTCACCGGCCTGCGCCAGCGCGTGCGCGATGTCCGCGAGGGGCCGGATGGGACGATCTACCTGCTGACCGACGAAGGCAAGGGACAACTGCTCAAGCTGGTCGCGGATTAGCCGCTGGCTGTTCCCGCCACGGCGCGGCAGGATTTCAAAATTGCCGCTTTTTTCCGGTTGACCGTAGGAACAGCCCGGAAGCCAAACGCCGGCGGCTAGAGCTCGCAGACGGTCAGCAGGTCAGCTTCGAGCTCGATTTCCATGCCTTTTTCGAGCTTCTTCTCGACGAACATGCCGCGATACAAACGACCGGCGTTCTCGGCTTTTTTGGCATGCGGCGTTTCCCAGTCGGCGACGCGAATGCGGACAACCCCGCTCTGTTCGTCGCGCTCCGGAACACCCTCGGCGACACACGGGAAGGCCTGAACGTGGCGATTGAATTCGTCGCGGCTGTAGCGCTCGAGCGTCTTGCCGGGCACCACCGGGCATTTGCCGAGATGGCGGGTGCGCACCTCGGCGGCCAGCACCTCACCCTTGAGGAAAAAGACCGGATCGGTCGCCACCCAGCCGTTGCCGCCCTCCTCGTAGCGCACGCACTGGCCGGCCTGCAGCAGCTCCGGCTGCTTGAAGAGCAGCTTGGCCGATGGCCGCAAAACCACTGGCTCGGCGGCCTGGGCTGATAGCGTCAGGCAAGCCAGCGCAACGAGGAGAATTCGCATGGCAATTTCCCGGATCAATAGATCCGGCTATCTTCGATCACCTTCCCGTCATTGGGCAAGCCCCCCGGTGTGACAAATGCCACATCGCCGCGCAATTTGGTCACTTCGCGCAGGCTGTTGACCAAGGCCTTGTCGAGCGCCTCGTGGCCGGCTTCGATTTCGCAATGCAGCACCATGCGGTCCTGACCGCCCGGGTTGTCGACGACCAGCCGCATGCGGTGGATTTCCGGATGGCGGGCAGCGATCTGGGCGACCTGCTCGGGGTGGACAAACATGCCCTTGATCTTGGTCGTCTGATCGGCGCGGCCCATCCAGCCCTTGAGGCGGATATTGCTGCGGCCACAGGGCGAACGGCCGGGCAGGATGGCCGACAGGTCGCCGGTGGCGAAGCGGATCAACGGGTAATCCGGATTGAAGGTGGTGACGACAACTTCGCCGACCTCGCCCGGCTCGACCGGATCACCGGTGCCCGGACGAACGATTTCGACGAGGATTTCCTCCTCGACGACCATACCTTCCTGAGCCTCGGTTTCGTAGGCGATGGCGCCGATGTCCGCCGTCGCGTAACACTGGCGCACCGAAATACCACGCTCGTTGAGCCACTGGCGAGTAACGCCGGGCAAGGCTTCACCGGAAACGCAGGCCTTGCGCAAGGAACTGATGTCGGCGCCCATTTCCTCGGCCTTCTCGACAATGATGCGCAGGAAGGACGGCGTGCCGACATAGCCTTCCGGCTTGAGATCGACCATCGCCTGCACCTGCTGCTCGGTCTGCCCGGTGCCGCCGGGAAAGACCGCGCAGCCGAGCTTGCGGGCGCCGCCTTCCATGAGGAAAGCGCCCGGCGTGAAATGGTAGGAAAAACAGTTGTGCACGAGGTCGCCGTCGCGAAAACCGGCGGCGTACAGCACGCGCGCCATGCGCCACGAATCAATGTCCTTGCCCTGCATTTCGTAGATCGGCCCGGGCGACGCGAACACCCGCTTGGCTTTGTGTCGCGGCAAGGCATTCAAGCCGCCAAATGGCGGCGTCTTTTTCTGCAACTCGATCAGGTCACGCTTGCGGGTCAGCGGCAGTTTGGCCAGCGCCTCGCGCGTCGCACATTCAAACGGGTTGACCCCGGCCAACGACTGAAAATAGTAATGCGTCGTTTCCTTGGCATGCGCCACCTGACGCGCCAGCTTGTCCATCAAATCCGCCTCGCGCTCATCCGGATCGCGGGTCTCGAGCGGGTCGTAATAGCTCATTTCATTTTTCTCCGTTTTTTCCGGTTGACCGTGGCATTTGGGTTTGATGCCCTCTCAGCCATGAGGAACACAGCACGACGGTTGCAAAGTAGCGTTTCAGGGCAAGGCGGAGGCCGGCGCCGTTGGCTCCTGCCAACAAGCCGGCCGACAACGCCGCCATGGAACGCGCACTGCAACCGACTAAGAGAGCCAGCGTTTGCGGCGACGATAGTGCTTTACGTCTTTGAAGGACTTTCGGCCGGCCGAGGAGAGACCAAGGTAGAACTCCTTAACGTCCTCATTGGTCCTCAGATCCTCCGCATCCCCCTCCATGACCACCCGCCCGTTCTCCAGGATGTACCCGAAGTCCGCATACCTCAGCGCGACCATGGTGTTCTGCTCGGCCAGCAGAAAACTCACGTTTTCCCGCGAGTTCAGATCCTTAACAATCTCGAAAATCTCTTCAACAATCTGTGGCGCTAGCCCCATCGATGGCTCGTCGAGCAGGATCATTTCCGGCTTGGCCATCAGCGCCCGGCCAATTGCGCACATCTGCTGCTCGCCACCCGAGGTATAGCCAGCCTGCGAGGTGCGCCGCGTTTTGAGGCGCGGGAAATAGTGGTAAACCTTCTCCAGGCTGTCCTTCAACTCCCCACGCGAAATCGAGCGCGTATAGGCTCCGGTCAGCAGATTCTCCTCAATCGTAAGGTGGCCAAAGCAATGCCGCCCCTCCATGACCTGGATAACGCCGCGCTTGACCAGCTCGTTCGGCGTCAGCTGATCGATGCGATCACCCTTGTATTCGACCGAGCCCTTGGTCACATCGCCGCGTTCGGCGTGCAGCAGGTTGGAAATCGCCTTCAGCGTCGTCGATTTCCCGGCACCGTTGGCCCCGAGCAAGGCGACGATCTTGCCTTTCGGCACATTCAGCGACACGCCCTTGAGCACCAGAATCACGTGGTCGTAGATGACCTCGATGTTGTTGATGCTCAGGTAGTTTTCGCCCGCCGCAGCGGCTGTGTGTGTAGTCATATGCGTTTCCGATTCATGGGACGGAGAGAAAGAGCGAGGGCTCGCGCCCCCACTCCTTTCTCCTGCCGTCTCATTTTTCCTTGGAACAATCGCGCGGCGTGATGCCCTTTTCCTTGGCGTACTGCTTGGCAGAAGCCTGGAACAGCGGGTGGATCAATCCCTTGTTACCCTCGATCCAGCCCGACACCGGCACCCACTTAGCGCCGTCCCACTGCTGGATCTTCACCTTGCCCGAACCTTCGTGGTTGTCGCAGGAGGTCTTGATTTCCGGCAGCAGGTCGGTGGCGCCGAGAGCCTTCAGGCGGGCGTCGTTGATGTTCAGGTTTTCCAGCGCCCAACGGGTCTGTTCACCGGTCAGCGCCTTGCCCTTGCCGTACTTTTCCTGGCCCTTGCGGATCGCTTCGACCGACAGCACGGCGGCAGAAACGCCGCGGTTATAGAGGATGGTGCCGATCTTCGCGGTGTCCTGCAGGTTGCCCTTGCCGGCGCCGTAGACCACCTTCTCGATGTCGGCGATCACCGGCACCTGCTTGCCAGCGACGTTCCACGTCGCGGCCATGTAGCCCTTGGCGGCTTCACCGGCCGGAATCACGTCTTCTTCCGACCCCGTCCACCACGAGCCGATCATCTTGTCACGCGGGAAAGCAACCTTCTGGGCGGCCTTCAAAGCCGTCTGGTTCATGACGCCCCAGCCCCAGAAAATGACGAAATCAGGCTTTTCCTGGCGAATCTTGAGCCACTGCGCGCCCTGCTCGTTGCCCGGATGCGCGACCGGAATCTGCACCAGTTCAAACTTATTCAAGCCTGCTTCGGCGTTCAGCGCGACGATGGCTTCCTTGCCGTAGGCCGAGTCGTGGTAGAGATAAACAATCTTCTTGCCGGCCAGGCTGCCGCCGTTCTTGTCCTTGAGGAACTTGACGATGGCCGAGGCCTGCATCTGGTAGGTGGTGACCAGCGGGAAGGCGTACGGGAAGACCGAGCCGTCCACCGCATCGGTACGGCCGTAGCCCATCATGGCCAGCGGCAGCTTGTCCTGGGCTGACTTGTCGATCAGGGCGTACGAAATGCCGGTCGACATCGTGTGCAGCGGGCCTGCCGACTTGGCGGCCTTGCTCTTCAGGCGCTCGTAGCACTCGACGCCCTTGGCGTTGTTGTATTCCGTTTCGCACTCTTCGTAGGTCATCTGGACGCCATTGACGCCCTTTTCCTTGAGATTGACGTAGTTGAGGTAATCGATGAAACCACCGTAGAAAGCCTGGCCGTTCGAGCCATAGGGCCCGACGCGGTAGTCGATCAGCGGAAAGAACTGCTCCTCGGCAGCCACGGCCATCTGCGACAGCATGGCCAGGGACACCGCAGCGGCGGCAATAGCGGGTTTGAAATTTTTGATCATTGAATGTCTCCTCCAGTTATTACAAAAAGCGGCGGGGCCCCACCGCTCTCACTACAGTCAGCACTAATGCGGGAACGGCCACAAGCGCAGCTTCTCCTTGGCGATCTGCCACAAACGGGCCAGCCCGTGCGGCTCGACGATCAGGAAGAACATGATCAGCGCCCCGAACACCGTGATCTGGATGTGCGAAACGGTAGCGCTGGAAAACGGCAGCCCGAACAGTTCGGCAAAGAACGGCAGGGCGATATCGAGAAAGATCGGCAGGAGCAGGATGAAGGCGGCGCCGAGGAAACTGCCCATGATCGAACCGACGCCGCCGATGATGATCATGAACAAAATCTTGAACGACATTTCGAGCGAGAAGCCATCCGGCTCGACCGAGCCGAGGTAGCAGAAGGCGTACAGCGCGCCGGCCACACCGCAGTAGAAAGAACTCACGGCAAAGGCGAGCAGCTTGGTCTGCATGAGCTTGATGCCGATAACCGACGCCGCCACGTCCATGTCGCGCACCGCCATCCAGGCCCGGCCCGTGGCCGAACGGACCATGTTCTTGGCAGCCAGCGCCATGACGACGACGATGGAGAGGACCAACAGATACTTTTCGACCGGCGTTGTCAGTTCATGGCCGAAGATGATCAGACGTTGCGTCGAAATCACGCCGGACGACGAGTTGTTCGACAGCCACGGGAACTTGGTCAGGCACCAGACGATGAAAAACTGCGCCGCCAGTGTCGCCACGGCCAGGTAAAACCCCTTGATGCGCAACGATGGCAGACCGAACAGGATGCCCACCCCGGCTGCGGTCAACCCGGCGCAGATGAAGGAAACCAGAATCGGAATGCCCTCGACGCGCAGCTGGAAGTTGTAAGCGGCATAGGCACCGACCGCCATGAAAGCGGCCGAGCCGAGCGAGAGTTGGCCGGCATAACCGGTCAGGACATTGAGCCCGAGCGCTGCCAGGGCAAAAATCAGGAAAGGAATCAGGATGGCCGAGAACCAGTATTCGCTGGCAAAAAGCGGCACCCCGATGAAAGCGACGACAAGTAGCGCGATGACCCCGATCCGGTCCTGACGAATCGGGAAGATCTGTTGGTCGGCGGCGTAGGTCGTCTTGAATTGACCGGCTTCACGGTAAAGCATGTGTTTTCTCCCTTAAACCCGGTCGATGTGTTTTTCGCCGAACAGCCCCTCGGGCCGCACCAGCAAAAAGAGCAAAGCCAGCACATAAGGGAACCAGCCCTCGATGCCACCAAAATTGCCGCCAAACAGATCCTGCATGACGGGCGGAATGTAGATTTCAGCCAGCTTTTCCGAAGCGCCGATGATCAGGCCACCAACAATCGCCCCCGGTACCGAGGTGAAGCCGCCAAGGATCAACACCGGCAGCGCCTTGAGTGCGGTGAAAGTGAGCGCAAACTGCACACCGTTGCGGGCGCCCCACATCATGCCGGCCACCAGCGCGACGAAACCGGCCACCCCCCAGACGATGGCCCAGATGTTCTGCAGCGGGATGCCAATCGACAATGCCGCCTGATGGTCATCCGCCACGGCGCGCAGCGCCCGGCCGATGCGGGTGTATTGGAAGAACAGGGCGAGCGTAGCAACGAGCACCGCGGCAACACCGGCAGCGACGAGGTCGAACTTCGAAATGACCATGTTCCAGTTATCGAGCACCCAAGGAATCGGCTCATCGACGATGCCTAGCTCGAGCGCCCGCGGCTCGCTGCCGAAAATCATCGGGGCCAGCCCTTCGATGAAGAAGGCTAGGCCGATCGTCGCCATGAACAGGGCAATCGGCGGCTGATTGACCAGCTTGCGCAGCACGAACTTCTCGGTGGCGATGCCGAACAGGGTCATGATGACAAAAGCCAGAATGATCGCCAACCACAGCGGCGCACCCTTTTCCATGCAACCGACAACCGACAGTGCGGCCAGGTAAACCATGGCGCCCTGGGCAAAGTTGAAGACGCCCGAGGCCTTGTAGATCATCACAAAACCGAGGGCCACCAGCGCGTACATGACGCCGGAAAGCAGGCCGCCGATGAGGACTTCAAAGAAAAAATTCATGTCCCGACTCCTTAGTGACCAGCGCCCAGATAGGCTTTGATCACATCCTCATTATTTTTGACTTCATCGGGCACGCCATCGCCGATCTTCTTGCCGTAATCGAGCACGACGACGCGATCGGAAATGTCCATGACGACGCCCATGTCGTGTTCGATGAGCACGATGGTGGTACCGAACTGGTCATTGACGTCGAGGATGAAGCGGCACATGTCCTGTTTTTCCTCGACGTTCATGCCCGCCATCGGCTCGTCGAGGAGCAGCATCGACGGCTCGGCGGCCAGCGCCCTGCCAAGTTCAACGCGCTTTTGCAAGCCGTAGGGCAAGCGGCCGACCGGCGTCTTGCGGATGTGCTGGATTTCGAGGAAGTCGATCACCTCCTCGACCTTCTTGCGATGCTCCAGCTCTTCCTTCCGAGCCCGGCCAAACCAAAGCGCATGCTCGATGAAGTTGGCCTTCATCTTGGTAATGCGCCCGGTCATGATGTTGTCGAGCACGCTCATGCCCTTGAACAAAGCGATGTTCTGGAAGGTCCGGGCAATATTCTGCTGGGCCGCCATGTGCGGCTCCATGCGCTTGCGCTCGTTGCCGTGCCAGAAAATCTTGCCTTCCTGCGGGTGGTAAACGCCGTTGATGACGTTGAGCATCGAGCTCTTGCCAGCACCGTTCGGGCCGATGATGGCGCGGATTTCGTGCTGACGGACATCGAAGGAAATGTCGGTCAGCGCCTTGACGCCACCGAAGCGCAGGGAAATGTTCTGCAGGTCGAGAATGACGTCGCCTATTTTCTTGCTCATGTTCAGGCTGCCTTTTTCACGATCGGGAAGGTCTTGGCATCGATGATCTTGAGATCGGCTGACACCTTGCCGCGCCGGCCATCTTCGAACTTGACCTCGGTTTCGATGAACTGATTGGCCTTGCCCTCATAGAGCGCGTCGATCAGCACCTTGTATTTTTCGGCAACGAAGTTGCGGCGCACCTTGCGCGTGCGTGTCAGCTCGTCGTCGTCCGGATCGAGCTCCTTGTGCAGGACAAGGAAGCGATGAATCTGCGAGTCGGCGACCATACTGTCGTGCACGAGGTCGGCATTGATCTGCTCGACGCACTCGCGGATCAGTTCCAGCACCTGCGACTTGCTGGCCAGATCGGTATAGCCGGCATAGGAAATTCCGCGCCGTTCGGCCCAGTTGCCCACCGCGCCGACATCAATATTGACGAAGGCGGTGACCATGTCGCGGTCGTGACCAAAGCACACCACTTCCTTGATGTGCTGGAAGAACTTGAGCTTGTTCTCGATGTAGTTCGGGGCGAACATCGCGCCGTTCGACAGCTTGCCGACGTCCTTGGCACGGTCGATGATCTTGAGGTGGCCATCTTCGTCAAGGAAACCGGCGTCGCCGGTCATGAAGTAGCCGTCGGCATTGATCGACTCGGCCGTGGCGTCCGGGCGCTTGTAATACTCCTTGAGCAGCATCGGACCCTTGACCAGCACTTCGCCGTTATCAGCAATCCTAATTTCGACGCCCGGGGCCGGTTGACCGACGGAATCGAACTTGATCTGGCCGTCCGGCTGCAGGCAAACGTAGGCGCAGGTTTCGGTCTGGCCGTAGAACTGCTTGAGGTTGATGCCCATCGAACGGTAGAAGCGGAACAGCTCCGGCCCGATCGCGGCACCGGCCGTATACGCAACCTTGATCCGGCTCATGCCGAGCACATTGCGCAGCGGACCGTAGATCAACAGGTTGCCCAGCCAGTATTGGAAGCGGTCGCCGAAACCGACCGACTTGCCGTCGAGGATGTCGGCACCGCAGCGCTTGGCGACGGCCATGAAGTGGTGGAACATTTTCTGTTTGATCTTGCCGGCGTCTTCCATGCGGATCATGACCGACGTCAGCAGACTCTCGAAAACGCGCGGCGGCGCGAAATAGCAAGTCGGGCCAATTTCGCGCAGGTCCGACATGACGGTTTCGCCCGATTCCGGGCAATTGATGGTGAAACCAGCGACCAACGCCTGGGCGTAGGAAAAGAGGTGATCACCAACCCAGGCCATGGGCAGGTAGGACAGGATGTCGCCATCGGCGCCCAGCTTGTCGACCTGCACCCCGCCCTGCGCCGCGGCGATGAAGGCCGCGTGCGTCTGGCAGACGCCTTTCGGCTTGCCGGTGGTGCCCGAGGTGTAGAGCATGACCGACACATCGTCAAAATGCCCTTGTTCAATCTCGGCATTGAGGAAGTCCGGATGGTTGCGGTCATGAATCCGCCCCATCTCCATCAATTCATGGATGTCGTGCAGGAAGGGCTGGTTGTAGTGCCGCATGCCGCGCGGATCGTCGTAGATGATGTGTTCGAGCGTGCCGACCTGATCGCTGACTTCCAGCATCTTGTCGACCTGCTCCTGATCCTCGACAACGACAAAACGAATGCCGGCATCCTGCAGCACGAAGAGCATTTCGCTGGCCACGGCGTCCTGGTAGAGCGGCACCGGCACGCCGCCGAGGCACTGGGCGGCGGTCATCATCATGTAGAGATGCGGACGGTTGTCGCCGATGATGGCCAGGTTATCGCCACGCTTGAAACCGAGCGAGGCCAGACCACAGGCCAGAGCACGGACGCGTTCGCCGACATCGGACCAGGTCCAGGTCTGCCAGATACCGAGATATTTTTCGCGCATGGCCGGCGCATTCGGCCGGATGCTCGCGTGATGAAACAGTAGCCGCGGGAAGGTATGCAAACCATCCAGCGCGGCGAAATTCGCCTGCGTGGGCATTCTTAGTCTCCTCCGCCGCGACTCATTGTTCGCGGTCTAACGTTCGTTTGAATCATTGTGGGGACGGCTGGCTTACACAGACCTTGCAGCCCCGGACAGTCTCTCACTTTGCGGCTCAGTGTATGCATCTGCCCGCCGTATAATTGTCATCCGGCAGACAATCCAGGAAATAAATTGAAAAACGCCGAAGAACTCCTTCGCACCTCCGTCTGGGGCCCGGCACTGAGCGCCGAGGAAATGGCCAGGGCGCTGGCCGGCACCTTCGAACGCAGCTTCGCGCCGGGCGCCTTCATCTGCATGAAGGGCGAGCCAGTCGATTACTGGATGGGCATCATCGACGGCCTGGGCAAGATGGCCAGCCACTGGACGACCGGCAAGACCACTTCGCTGACCGGCATCAGCACTGGCGGCTGGTTCGGCGAAGGCTCACTGCTCAAGAGCGAAGCGCGCCGCTACGACGTCATGGCCATCCGCGAAACGCGCGTCGCCTTCATGAGCCGCGCCACCTTCCTGTGGCTGCTCGACCACAGCATCCCGTTCAACCGCTACATGATCGCCCAGCTCAACGAGCGCCTCGGCCAGTTCATCGGCATGATCGAAAACGAGCGCATGCTCGACACCGATGCCCGCATCGCGCGCGGCCTGGCCGCCCTGTTCAACCCCGTGCTCTACCCCGGTACCAACCGCCTGCTGCAGATTTCGCAGGAAGAACTCGGCTATCTGGCCGGTGTTTCAAGACAACGGGCCAATCAGGCGCTCAAGGTGCTCGAAGACGCCGGGCTGGTGCGCAGCGAGTACGGCGGCATCAACATTCTCGACCTCGACGGGCTGCGCAGCTTCGGCGACTGATTCCCACGGTCAACCGGAAAAAGCGGCCAAAATCAAAATGGCCCGAGCCGACGCGACATGGCACAAGGCGTGAAATGGTCGACGGTATTTCGCTTCCCGATTCAGATACCCTGATGACCTTTGCTTAACCAGCGCCAGACTCCAGGCCCGAACGCCAGTGCCCCACTCAAACGCCACGCCGTCAACGGAAAACCTGCCCGACGACTCGGGACGCCTAACTACCCTGCTCAACGCCAGCGGCCTGATGTCGAGCTGGCGCAAACTGTCCTACTGCTGGCGAGACCCCGATGCACCGGCCGATGTCGCCGCCGTCCATCGTTTCCGGCAGTTCCGCGCCTTGCTCCAGCAAATGCCGGTCAGCGCCTTCGACTGCATGGTCTGCTCGCTCATCTACGCCTGGATTTTCTGGGCGGACGCCACGCCCGGCCTGCTTATCGGCTGGTGCGCCGCGGTCTGGGCCAGCTCCGGCGCCGGCCTGATCATCTGGCAACGCAACAAGGCCGAAACCAACCATCAAGCCTGTGCCCGTGCCGTTCGCCTGCTGACTGCCTCGGTCGCCATCTCCGGCCTCCTCTTCGCGGTCATGCTGGCCTATCTGTTCGGCCGCACCAACATCACCGGCCAGATATTGGTCACCGCCTTTTTTGCCACGGCCATTCCCCACGGCGCTTTCCACACCGCCCGCTGGCCATGGGCTGGCGCTTTGTGGGGCGCTGCCATGTGTGTCGGCGGGACGGTCACCATGCTCCTCCTCTATGGCATGACCTATGTCTATCTCGCCATCCTCCTCTCGCTCTACGGCATTTCGGTCGTTGCCTCGGTGCTCATCACCTCCCGCCTGTTCGTCAAGAGCCTGATCGCAGAAAGCGAAGTGGAGCGGCAAAAGCAGGTCATCGGTCTGCTCCTCAACGACTTCGAGGACGATGCCAGCGACTGGTTGTGGGAAACCGACGAACAGGGCCGTTTGCGCCACATTTCGACGCGACTGGCCGACACCCTGGGCATGCCAGTTGCCGCCCTGCACACCCAGCCGCTGTCGATCGCCCTGCTCGGCCGGAAAGGGTCGGCGGACGCCGAGGGGCGGCAAGCCTTTACGCAACTTGAGGACGCCCTTGGTTCAGCCACGCCGTTTCGTGACATTGTCGTGCCCATCGAGCTGGCCGGAGAAATCGGCTGGTGGTCGCTGAGCGGCAAGCCGCTGACCGACGCGGCGGGCACGATTACCGGCTGGCGCGGAGTGGGCTCGGACATTACCGCCGAACGCCGGCGCCAGAAAGCGGAACGCGATTTGCTGGCAACCCGCGAAGCAGCAGCACGCCTGGCCGGCGAACTCGATACGGCGCGCCGTATCCAGATGGGCCTGCTCCCCGACCTGGCAACCAGCTTTGCCGGCGAAACCCGCTTTTCGATAGCGGCCATCCTCGAACCGGCCCGCGAAGTCGGCGGTGATTATTACGAATGCTTCCGGCTCGACGAACGCCGGATCTGCTTTGCGGTGGCCGATGTCTCGGGCAAGGGCGTCCCCGCCAGTCTCTTCATGGCCATGACCAAGGCATTGGCTGCGAGCATGGCGAGACTGAGCAAAGATCTCGGCGCCGCGGTGCGGGAAGTCGCCAACGAGCTGGATCGAAACAACCCGGAAATGCTGTTCGTTACTGCCTTCATCGCCGTTCTCGACATCGTCAGCGGCGAGCTGTGTTTCGTCTCGGCCGGGCACGACGCGCCGGTGCTGCTTCGCCACGGGGCACTATCACGGATCGACCTGGGCGAGGCGCTTGGGCCACCGATGTGTGGTGTCCCGGATTATCCGTTCCGGGCTGTCACCCGCCAGCTCGAGCCCGGCGACACCCTTTGCCTGTTCACCGACGGCGTCACCGAGGCAACCGACGGCCAGAGCTTTTTCGGCACCGAGCGCCTGCTCCAGTCACTCGCCGCCCAGTCGGCACAAACACCGGTGGCGACCTGTGCCGAAGCCCTGCGCATCAGTGTGCGCAGCTTCGAAGCGACGCAGTTGCCGGTCGACGACCTGACCATTCTGGTCCTCCGCTGGCATGGCGGCTCAAGCCGCTAAGTCAGCCGGGATAAAGGGCCAGAATCATTTCAGATAGCCCCAGCTCTTCAAGCGGCTAATCGAATACTCCGCGGCCTTGCCCTGCTGCGTGCGTTGCAGATAGGCGGCATACTGTTTGGCAGCTTCCGGCCGCTTGCCCATGCCTTCCAGCGAAATCCCTTTCAGGAAGGTCACGCCGGCATCGCCGGGCAACTGCCGGTCATAGCGATCGAGATGCTCGAAAGCCATGCCAGGATCCTTCTGACCGAGCGCCAGCACACCGACCAGCTTGTGGGCCTGGGCTTCCTGCGGATAAACCCGGGTCGCCGTCTGGGCGTATTCCAGGGCCTGGGCATCCTTGTCCTGTTCCGACAGGCATTTCGCCATCAGCACATTGGCTGCGTAATCGTGTGGCGTGGCCTTCAAGGCCGTGCGGAAACGCTCCTCGGCCTTGCCGTACTCCTTGGCCGCCATCGCCACTTCGCCTTTCTGGCAGGCGTCGATGGTCGGCTTGATACGGCGCAGTGAGGCCGTGTTGTCCATGAAACGCTCACGCCCGGCGTCGCGCTTGTTGCTCGTCGCGTACTTGCTCTCAGCCAGCTGCTTCGCCGAGTCACGCCGTTCACTGCTCATCGGGTGGGTTGAGAACATCGTCTGCAACATCCCCGGCGATTCCTTCTGCTGTTCGACCAGCAATTGCTGCAGGCCGACCATGCCGCTGGCCGGATAGCCGGCCCGGACCATGTATTCCTGCCCCAGCGCGTCGGCCTCGCGCTCGTTGTCGCGTGAATAGCTGGAGAGCAGCACGCTGGCCCCGAGCTGGGTGCCCAGGTCGGTCAGGCCGCCGAACCCGGCAGCGGTACCGATGATGTTCACGCCAGTCATCGCCGCCTGCGTCACCATCGCCTGGCCCTGCCGCTGCGCGGCGTGACGGGCATTGACGTGACCGAGCTCATGGCCGAGCAGCGCCGCCAGTTCGGCTTCGTCGTCGAGATCGACCAGGATGCCGCGCGTCACGCCCATCGCCCCGCCGGGGAAGGTGTAGGCATTGACGTAGTTGGCATTGAGTACGCGGTAGGAATACGGCATCTGCGGCCGATGCACCTTGGCATCCAGACGCCGGCCAACATCGCTCAGGTACTGGTTGATGGCCTCATCCTGCACCGCCCCCAGATCCTGCGAGAACTGTTGCGGCGCCACCTTCTGATCTACGGCCTTTTCCTCGTCTTCGCTCATCCCGACCAGGATGGAACCGCCCCCGACCGGCGAGGTGGCACAGCCCGACAGGGCGCTGGCGCCGAGCATCCAGAGCACCTGGCGACGGGTAATGCGGTTGGACTGTAGGCAGGAAGCGAGATCCGCATGGTTCATGATGCACTCCGAATAGGCGGAAGAGAGGACAGCGCGATTCTCCGGCATCCGCCATCGATCTGGCAACTTGCAGCACAGGCCTCCGCTGGCGCCCGACGCGCCAATGAAAACGGCGAGGTACTTAGCCTCGCCGTCTTTTTTCTCCTCCGCCCTTTCGGGTAGGGTTTGCTGTTCGCCTTTTACGGCGGCCTTACATGCTGCGCCGATACTGGCCGCCGACTTCATAGAGCGCGCTGCTGATCTGGCCGAGCGAGCAGCACTTGACAGCATCGACGAGCACGGCGAAAACATTGCCGTCCTCGATCACGGTCTGCTTGAGCTTGGCCAGCATGACCGGCGCCGTTGCTGCATGGCGGGTCTGGAAGTCGCGCAGGCGCTTGATCTGCGACTGCTTTTCTTCGTCACTCGAACGGGCCAGCTCGATTTCCTGCTGGGCCATGCCCTTCGGGTTGAGGAAGGTGTTCACGCCGATGATCGGGTAGGAGCCATCGTGCTTCTTGTGCTCGTAATACATCGACTCTTCCTGGATCTTGCCGCGCTGGTAGCCGGTTTCCATGGCACCGAGCACGCCGCCTCGCGAGGCGATGGCTTCGAATTCCTTGAGCACGGCTTCTTCGACGAGGTCAGTCAGTTCGTCGATGACGAAGGCGCCCTGATTCGGGTTCTCGTTCTTGGCGACGCCCCACTCGCGGTTGATGATGAGCTGGATGGCCATGGCGCGGCGCACGCTTTCCTCGGTCGGCGTGGTGATCGCTTCGTCATAGGCGTTGGTGTGCAGCGAGTTGCAGTTGTCGTAGATGGCGATCAGCGCCTGCAGCGTCGTGCGGATGTCGTTGAAGTCCATCTCCTGCGCGTGCAGCGAGCGGCCGGAAGTCTGAATGTGGTACTTCAGCTTCTGGCTGCGCTCGTTGGCACCGTACTTGTTCTTCATCGCCACGGCCCAGATGCGGCGGGCGACGCGGCCGATCACCGAGTATTCCGGATCCATGCCGTTGCTGAAGAAGAAGGACAGGTTGGGCGCGAAGTCATCGATCTTCATGCCGCGTGCCAGATAGCTTTCAACGTAGGTGAAGCCGTTGGATAGCGTGAAGGCCAGTTGGCTGATCGGGTTGGCACCGGCTTCAGCGATGTGATAGCCAGAAATCGACACCGAGTAGAAGTTCTGCACTTGGTGATGGACGAAAAACTCCTGGATGTCGCCCATCATCTTGAGGGCGAATTCGGTGCTGAAGATGCAGGTGTTCTGGCCCTGATCTTCCTTGAGGATGTCGGCCTGCACCGTGCCGCGCACGGTGGACAGCGTCCATTCGCGGATTTTCTCGGCTTCGTCTTCGGTCGGCTGGCGGCCGTTGTCCTTTTCGAACTTGGCCATCTGCTGGTCGATGGCGGTGTTGAAGAAGCAGGCCAGAATGATCGGCGCCGGGCCGTTGATGGTCATCGACACCGAAGTGCTCGGGGCGAGCAGATCGAAACCGTCGTAGAGCACCTTGAGGTCGTCGAGCGTGGCGATCGAGACGCCTGAATTGCCGATCTTGCCGTAGATGTCCGGACGCTCGTCGGGATCGCAGCCGTACAGCGTCACTGAGTCGAACGCCGTTGAGAGGCGATGCGCCGGCATGCCTTCGGACACGCGCTTGAAGCGGCGGTTGGTGCGGAAAGCATCGCCTTCGCCGGCGAACATGCGGGTCGGATCTTCGCCTTCGCGCTTGAAGGCGAAGACGCCGGCGGTGTACGGGAAGGAGCCGGGGACGTTCTCGCGCATCAGGAAACGCAGGGTTTCGCCGTCATCGCCGAACTTGGGCAGGATGACCTTCTTGATCTTGGTACCGGACAGCGATTCCGACACCAGCTTGGTACGGATTTCCTTGTCGCGAATCTTCACGACGTATTCGTCGCCGGAATAAGCCTCGACGGTGGCCGGCCACATGTCGAGCAGTTTCTTCGCCTTCGGATCCTGCTGGGCATCCTTGAAGGCGAGCATTTCGTCGAAATCGCCCGTGTTTTTCTCGCAACCGGTGAAAATCTGCTTGGAAATTCGCAGCGCCTGACGCTCGCGGGCAATCGTCACCTGCGACTCGGTGTGCGCGTGATAGCCGCGCACGGTGTCGGCGATTTCGGCCAGGTAGCGGACGCGCTGGGCCGGGACGATGGCGCGCTGGGTCGACGACTGCTTGACGGTCACGATGGGCAACTGGCCAGGCTTGAGCTTGAGACCCTTCTCGGTCAGCGCCGGAACGAGGGCCTGATACAGAGCTGTCACGCCGTCATCGTTGAAGCGGGCGGCCTGCGTGCCGAACACCGGCATGTCGTCGGTCGGCGTGGAGAAGGCCTCGCGATTGCGCTGGTATTGCTTGCGGACATCGCGCAGCGCATCCTCGGCGCCCTTGCGGTCGAACTTGTTGATCGCCACGAAATCGGCGAAATCGAGCATGTCGATCTTCTCGAGCTGCGAAGCGGCGCCGAACTCGGGGGTCATGACGTACAGGGACAGATCGACGAAGGGCACGATGGCCGCATTGCCCTGGCCGATGCCGGAGGTTTCGACAATGACCAGATCGAAGCCGGCCAGCTTGCAGGCAGCGATGACCTCGGGCAGCGCGACGGAAATTTCGGAGCCGGTATCGCGGGTGGCCAGCGAGCGCATGAAGATGTTCGGGTGTTCGATGGCGTTCATGCGGATGCGGTCGCCGAGTAGCGCACCGCCGGTCCGCTTGCGCGACGGGTCGATCGAGATCATGCCGATCTTGACGGTATCGCCCTGATCGAGGCGGAAACGACGGACGATTTCATCGGTCAGCGAGGACTTGCCGGCACCGCCCGTGCCGGTGATGCCGAGAACCGGCGTTTCCAGCGCAGCTGCCGCCTTGAGCAGCGGCTCTTTGAGGGCCGGCACTTCGCCGTTTTCGAGCAGCGTGATGAGGCGTGCCAGCAGGCGCTTGTCGCCCGCCTGCAAACCGGCCAGCGCCTGCTCGACACCCGGCACGCCTTCATCAGCGACGTCGAAGTCAGCGTTCTGCACGACCTCGTTGATCATGCCCTGCAGGCCCATGTGCACACCATCTTCCGGCGCGTAGATACGGGTCACGCCGTAAGCGTGGAGCTCCTTGATTTCAGACGGGACGATTACCCCGCCGCCGCCGCCGAAAACCTTGATGTTGGCCCCGCCGTTGGCTTTCAACAGGTCGATCATGTACTTGAAAAATTCGACGTGGCCGCCCTGATACGAGGTGATGCAGATACCCTGCACGTCTTCCTGCAGCGCGGCATTGACGATTTCCTGCACCGAGCGGTTGTGGCCGAGGTGGATAACTTCGGACCCGGTCGATTGCAGAATGCGGCGCATGATGTTGATCGAGGCGTCGTGCCCGTCAAACAGCGAGGCGGCAGTGACGAAACGCACCTTGTTCTTCGGCTTGTACGGGGAAAGCTTCTTGGCAACGGAAAGATCGGTCATGACGCCTGCCTCAACGATAAGGGGGAAAGGCGCCCATGGTAGGCCGCTTTTGGCACGGCGCCATTGTTGCGAATGACGACAATCGTGCAAATTCCGCCAAGGTGATACAGTGCGACGGTGAACCGGAAAAAATGGCCAAAATGCTGCATAGCACCAACCAGGAATCCCCAGCCCGAACGCAAGCCACTGTTGCAATGGGTTTTGTTACCGGAATGCTGGCCGGCCTGACTCGCCGCCAGATCAACCCAGCCCCCCTGCTCGCCGCCACCGGGATCAATATTGCAGACACCGCCAGCCGGATTCCCATCGACCGCTACGCCGCCCTCTACAACCGACTGAACCGTGAGCTCGACGACGAGGGTTTCGGCCTGTTCGCCCAGCCCATGCGCATCGGCAGCTTCGAGTTCCTGTGCCGCGGCTGCCTCAGCGCACCGACCCTTGCCGACGCGCTCAACCGGGCCAGCCGTTTCCTGCATGTCGTCTTGCCCGATCTGGCGGTCAGCGTGCGGCGCTCGCACGGCCATGCCGAGCTGGTCATCGCCGAAACACGCAAGCTCGCCGACAGCTCCGACGACCCCGGCCGCATCTTCGCCTTCGAATGGCTGCTTCGCCTGCTGCACGGCCTGGCCTGCTGGCTGGCCGGGCGCGGCATCGGGCTCGACAGCGTCATTTTCCCCTACCGCCGACCGGCCCACTCGGCCGACTACCCGCTGATCTTCACCGAGGATTCGCGCTTCGCCCCGACCGTTCCCGGCGGCGTCGGCACGCTGGTCGCCAGCTTCAACGCCAACCTGCTCGACCTGCCCATCCGCCGCGATGACGCGGCGCTAACCACCTTCCTCGAGGGCGCCCCGGGCAAGATCACGATGCTCTATCGGCGCGACCGCGAAATGGTGATCCGCGTCCGCGACCTGCTGCGCGCCGCCCTGCCCGCCACGCTGAGCCTCGACGACATCGCCGACCGTCTCTACCTCTCGCCGCGCACCATCCACCGCCGGCTCGAAGAAGAAGGTTCGAGCTTTCGCGGCATCAAGGACGCCCTGCGCCGCGACATGGCGCTGGCCCGCCTGACCAAGAGCAAGGATTCGATTGCCCAGGTTGCCGCCGATCTGGGCTACGCCGACACATCGGCCTTTTATCGTGCCTTTGTCGAATGGACCGGCATGGCACCGGTACACTACCGACGCAAATGGGCGGGCAAGACCGCCGGGACGAATTGAGGACACGCATGAATACAAGCATCAGACTGAGAGCGGCGCTAACCGCGCTGGCCCTGTTCGCCAGCGGCACCTTGTGGGGCGCCGGCTTTCTCGAACGCGAAATCTACTTTTCCGAGGCCGATATCCAGACTCAGGTGGAAAAGAGCGGCACGATGCAGAAAAGCTACGGCAACGGCCTCGTTGTCGTGTCGCTCATCGAGCCACCCCGGATTTTCCTCGGCACCCCGGAAGGCAGAGCCACGCTGTCAGCCCGCATCAATGTCTCGCTGCTCGGCAGCCCACCCGTTCCGGTCGCCTTCGAAGGCACCTCCGGCATCCGCTACGACGACAACGCCAAGGCTTTTTTCCTCGAAAACCCGGTTGCCCACTCGGTCCAATCGCAAGCCATCGGCCGCGAGTCGGAACCAATGGCCCGCCAGGCTGTGACCCAGTTGATGAGCAATTATTTCCGCGCGAAGCCAGTTTACATCCTGCGCGAAGACGGCACCGCCCAGGAGAAGGCCGCCCGCTGGCTGCTTCGTTCGATCCGCATCGAACCGGGCCGCGTCGTCGCCATCCTCTCGCCGGTCTGATCAAGAGGCGAAGCGCAAAAAGATCTGCACTTCATGCCGATCATCGGGGCCCATGATCGTCCAAAAAATAGGCGGCGCCAAGCCATGAAAATGCTTTTACCTGGAGACAAATGAGGCAGATAATCTATAAATAACAAATACAAAAAATCCGGAGCCTCACATGGATTCCTTGCGCGCCATCACCTCCCTTCTGCTCATCTTCGCACTGCTGCTCAGCGGTCCGGCGAAGACCGAAGAGAGCTACACCTTCGCCGTCGCTCCCCAATACGAACAACGCAAGCTGTTCGCCATATGGCAGCCTGTCGTTGACGAACTCAGCCGGCGCACCGGCTACAAGCTCAAACTGGTTGCTACCCTGACCGTACCCGACTTCGAGAACGAACTTGCCAAGGGCCGCTTCGATTTCGCCTACATCAATCCCTACCTCGTAGTAAAGAAGGACCAGCGTCAGGGCTATATCCCGCTCGTCCGCGACCAGCAGCCACTGCGGGGCATACTGGTCGTTCGCAATGACAGCCCGCTCAGGACGCCGGCTGAACTCAACGGCGCCAAGCTAGCCGTTCCCGCGCTCGATGCGCTGGGCGCCTGCCTGTTGTTGCGCGCCGAACTGGAACAGACATTCAAGACAAGACTCACCCCGGTCGACGTCAAGTCGCATAGTTCCGTCTATCTGCAAGTTGCGACCGGCCAGCTTCCGGCCGGTGGCGGCGTCGAAAAGACGCTGCAGGTGCAGGAAAAGACGGTACAGGACGCGCTGCGCATACTCCACACCACGCGTGACATGCCGTCTCACCCGATTGTCGCCCACCCCCAAGTGCCGGCCAGGGTGCGTCAGTCGCTACAGCAATCCCTGCTGGGGCTCGCCACAACCCAGGATGGCAAGAGACTCCTGCAAACCATACCGATGCCAGATCCAGTCTCCACCTCGATGCAGGATTACTTGCCTTTGAAGAAACTGGGCTTGGAAGCTTATTTGAGTGACTAGCCGATACGGCCATGAAACTTCGCCAGAAACTCCTGTTGCCATTGATTCTGATCGGCGCGCTGATTGGCGGACTCCTGCAATTCACCTGGATACCGGATTCGATTCGCAACGCGGAAGAAAGCAATCTCCGCCTGATTGAACGGCATATCGATAGCGTGGCGGAAGGACTTGTCCCGCTGCTTCTCAGTGACCAGTTGGCAAATATTTACGAGAATCTCGACGCCGTCAAAACACGCAACGGGGAATGGCAGCAAATTAGGCTGATCAACGCCGACGGGCAGCAGCTCTACCCCCTTCAGCCAGCCCCCTCGGGCCAGCAGCCGCCAGATCAGGCGATAGCGCACACCCTGAAACGCCCGATTCGTTTCCTCGACAAGGATCTCGGCCAGTTGCAGGTAACCGTCGACATGCAACCCTTCATTGCCGACAACCTCGCCCATCATCACGAATTGCTCTACCTGCTGCTGGCCATCGTCCTCGCCCTGACCGTGATCATCGCTGTCGTTCTGGAACTTACCGTGATCCGCCCGGCCAGCCGCCTTGTCTCCGCCTCCAGCGCACTAGCCAGAGGACGCTATGACACCCCGCTCCCATCCGTTGGCAACGATGAGATCGGTGCGCTGGTCAGCAGCTTCGCAACCATGCGCAGTGAATTACAAACCAATCACGCGGAGTTGCTCGAAGAAATCGCCAAACGGAAAAATGCGGCCCATGCCTTGCAGCAACACCGCGAACACCTTGAGGAGGTCGTCTACCAAAGGACTCAGGAACTCGAACAGGCAAAGGATGTTGCCGAGTCAGCAAACCGCGCCAAAAGCGCCTTCCTGGCCAACATGAGCCACGAACTCCGAACACCGATGAACGCGATCATCGGGCTGACCCACCTGCTACACCGGGATGTCGAGAGCGCTCACGCCAACAGCCAGCTCAACAAGATCAACCAGGCTGCACAACACCTGCTCGGTATACTCAACGACATCCTCGACTTCTCGAAAATCGAGGCTGACAAGCTGACGCTCGACCCCGGCGACTTTGAATTCAGCCAGATATTTCGCCAGTTGAACAACCTGATCGGCATCCAGGCGGAAAACAAGAATCTGGAATTGATCGACCGCATCGACCCGGACATTCCCGAGTTCGTCCATGGCGACGCCATGCGCCTCAGCCAGATACTCGCCAATTTCGCCAGCAATTCAATCAAATTCACCGAGCACGGCAGCATCATCCTCAGCGCTCGCCTTATGGCGCAAGACGCGACCAGCCTACATGTGCGCTTCGAAGTCACTGACACTGGCATCGGGCTGACGCCGGATCAACAGATCCGGATTTTTCAGGCCTTCGAACAAGCCGATTCTTCGACCACGCGCAGATATGGCGGGACCGGACTTGGTCTGGCCATCTGCAAGCGACTGACCAAGCTCATGGGAGGAGAGATCGGCGTCTTCAGCACCCCGGGGAAAGGCAGCACTTTCTGGTGCGAAATTCCTTTTCAACATGCCATCAGCCAGATAAACCAGCTGCCCCGGGGAAGCCTGCCCGAAGGACTCAATGTTCTGGTCATTGACGACGATATCAACGCCCGCGACGCGATGAGCCACATGTTACAAAGCTACCGGGCACAAGTCAGCACTGCCGAGTCGGGCGAGGCTGCGTTGCGTTGTGTCGAAGCTGCACTCGCTCAGGGAAAAACCTTTGATGTCATCCTGACCGACTGGGCAATGCCCGGCATGGACGGCATCGAAACCGCACGCCGCATTCTCCGCATCGGCAAGGGAATCCCCCGCATCGTACTGGTTACGGCCTATGGCCGTGACTGGCCGCAGGCGCGCCTGAATGAAGCCGGCATCGTTTACCAGCTGAACAAACCCGTTATGCCATCGGACCTGCATGAGGCGCTGAACCATGCCCTGCTCGGCCCCGCCCGCTACATGGAGCCCCTCCTTCACCATCAGGACAGCCTAAACCTGGCCCCACTGAACGGTCGCCGCGTCCTGCTGGCCGAGGACAACCAAGTCAATCAGGAGGTTGCCACCGAACTTCTCAGGGATATCGGCATGCACGTTGACGTTGCGGCGGACGGCCAACAAGCCATCGACCTGGCCAGTAGCAGTGACTACGACCTTATCCTGATGGATATCCAGATGCCCAATGTGGATGGCATCGAAGCAACCCAAGCTATTCGCCGCATGCCCGGGCACACGTCGGTTCCCATCATTGCCATGACGGCCAACGCATTTAACGAGGATCGGGATATCTGCCTGGGGGCAGGCATGAACGACCACCTTGCCAAACCGGTCACCCCGGAGAAGCTGTACGCCACGCTGCTGCGCTGGATTCGCATCGAGTCTACGCGCCCGCCGTCAAATACGTCTGCCCCTGCAGCGCCTAGCGCGCCCGACGCCGGCACGCTGCGTACGCTGCACGGCATAACAAATCTGGATGTCAAAGAGGGGCTAAAAGTGGTGGCCGGAAAGCTGCCGCGCTACTGCCGCCTGCTGAAACTGTTCGCACTCAGCCACCGTGACAACGCTGACGAGTTGCTTCGCGCGCTCGATGACAACCGCCTCGATGAAGCCCGGAGCCTCGCCCACTCGCTGAAAGGTGGCGCTGCCAGCATTGGCGCTCGAAGAATCCGCGAAATTGCGGAGAGCATCGAACTACCACTCAAGCAGCAGCTGAGCAATGCATCCGCTCTCGCCCGTGAGCGCCTGCTCGATTTAAAGCCGGAACTTGCCAAATTCATAGCCCAACTCGACAGCCTGCCGGACGAAATTTGCGCCGCCCCGCTACCGACCGCTCCCCGTGAGGCGACCGATAGCACACTGCTGATCCGAAAACTGGGCGAGTTGCTGGCGACTGACGACATGGCTTCACAGGTCTATTTCGCGTTGTACCGTGCGGAATTCGAGCAGCTACTGGGCAGCGCGCGAACCCGGCAAATTGCCCAGTTGATTGAGACTTTTGACTTTGCACCCGCTTTCGAGGCCCTCGAGGGGAGCTTGCCGGATCAGGTTCCTTCCTGTTCGCGCACGTAGGGTTCACGCAGATCGACCGGCTTGACCGTCTTCTTGCGCATGCGGATGTTGAGCATTTCGACACCGACCGAGAAGGCCATGGCGAAGTAGATGTAACCCTTCGGCACATGGTGACCGAAACCATCGGCGATCAGCACGACGCCGACAACGACCAGGAATGACAGCGCCAGCATCTTGATCGTCGGGTGGTTCGAGACGAATTCGCCGATCGAGCGGGCGAACAACATCATCAGGCCGACCGAGGCGACGACGGCGGCGATCATCACGCCAACTTCGCTGACCATGCCGACCGCCGTGATGATCGAGTCGAGCGAAAACACCAGGTCGATGACGATGATCTGGGCGATGACGCCAGCAAAGCTCGACGCCACCTTGCTCGAGGCCTCGCCCTCCTCGCCTTCGAGCAACTGGTGCACCTCGCCAGTACTCTTCCAGATCAGGAACAGGCCGCCGGCGATCAGGATCATGTCGCGCCCGGAAATAGCAAAGTCGAACAGCGTCAGCACCGGCTCGGTCAGGCCGACGATCCACGACAACAGCAGCAACAACCCGATGCGCATGAACATGGCGAGAAACAGGCCGATGCGACGTGCCACCTCCTGTTTTTCCTTGGGCAGCTTGTCGACCAGAATCGAAATGAAAATGATGTTGTCGATGCCAAGTACCAACTCCAGCGCGGTCAGCGTGAAGAAGGCAATCCAGATTTCGGGGGAGAGCAGGAATTCGAGCATGGGGAAATAGCCAGGCGAAAGATCAGGCGACCATTGTAAGGAGCCCGGCACATTGAAACCACCCCACACATCATCATCAATGCTTCGAAAAAACCGAAGCATGCAACCCACTTAATCAAAGAATACCGCTCACATCCACCGACAAAAAATATTCCTTTTGCATTTTTTGTCCATTCTCTACGGCAGCGGCTATTCTTGTAGACTCAGTGCAGCCAGCGACACAGGAGAACACCGATGGAAAGTTCCACCTTACTGGGTAAGGAATGGCAAACCCTGCAGGACAATCACGAGCAGCACGAACAAAACGCCCTGTTCATCAAACTGGCCTGCCTGGCCTTGTCCATAGCCGGACTGGCCACCGGTTTGCCGCTGACCTGGATCGCCTTCACGGTCCTGATCTGCTGGATACAGGAAGGCATTTTCAAGACTTACCAGTCGCGCCTGGCCGATCGCCTGCTCAGTGTCGAGGCACGCCTCGCTCAACCGAACCCGACGCCGTCCGCCATGCAACTTCATACCGACTGGCTGGCCAGCCGCCCAACTGGCGGCGCCCTGCTCGGCAGTTACCTGGTCAGCGCCTTGCGCCCGACCGTCGCCTTTCCCTACCTGCCGATACTCCTGATGCTGGGACTTGGCCGCTGGTTGTCGTGGCTTTGATCGGCCCCGCCCAGAACCCCCGGAGAATCAAATGAACCACGCCAAGTCACGCGAAGTCACCCTCGCCGCAAAAATCACCGACGAACTCGGCGCCGCCCTGGAAACGCTTCGCCTGGCCTGGAAAGAGAATCCGTCCACCGTGCCAAAAGGGCTGTCGTGTTCGGAATCGCGCGAGGGGCAATTCGTTCTGGTCGCCGCCGAATCGGCTTTCGTCACCCTTCCCGGCGCCTGCGTCATCAAGGGCATTGGTGCCATCGAACTGCTCGGCGATGAACCCGCCTTCGACGCCGGGGCCAAGTCGAAATCCCTGCTCCTCAAAGCCACCCCGGAAGGCTGGCGGTTTTCAGTGAAATTCGTGCCCCCCATCGTGCGCGAAAGAAACCTGAAGTAGCGCCACCGTGGCCGAATGAAAACCCCCTTCCGCATCCTCTGTGTCTGCATGAGCAACGTCTGTCGCTCGCCGACAGCCGAGGCGATACTGCGCCAGTTAATCGAGCAAAACGGACTGGCCGACCGGATCGAGGTCTGTTCTGCCGGGACCCACGGCTATCGCGTCGGCGAGGCTTGCGACGGCAACAGCCAGCGGGTGGCGCGGGCGAAGGGCTATGACCTGTCACAAATCCGCGCCCGGCGTATCGGCTGGCAGGACCTGGACTATTTTGACCTCATCCTGGCCATGGACCGGACCAATCTGTACAACCTGCGGCGCATGGCGACCGAAGAGCAATTGATGCGAATCAGGTTGGTCATGGACTACGCCAGACGCTTCACCGAAGACGAGGTTCCCGATCCCTACCTCACCCTCGGCGGACGCTTCGAGCTGGTTCTCGACATGATTGAGGATGCCGTCGCCGGCTTGGTAGATGAACTCGGACGACAATTCGAGCCGGCCGAGAATAGTCGCCTTGAATTTCAAGCTCCCGAGCCGAAAGTCCTGCATTGGCAAGACTCTTCACAGAAACGAAAATGAAGTCGGCTGGCCACGTTCAATAACGCCTGCATCACCCACGACAACAAAATTGTTGCAGTGCACAATTTTCACAGATTGTGCGCTATACTCGTTGCCGAACACACCGATAACCCTTTCTGGAGACAACACATGTCTATCAATCCTGAGCAATTCGCCGCCGCCAACAAAGCAACCGTTGACTCCCTGTTGTCCGTCGCCAACACCGCCCTGGCATCCGCCGAGCGCATCGCTGCCCTCAACCTGAACACCGCCCGCGCTGCTCTGGAAGATACCGTTTCCGGCGTCAAGTCGGTCATGGGTGCCAAGGATCCGAAGGAAGCCCTCGCCGCTCAAACCGCCCTGGCCCAGCCGGCTGTCGAGAAGGCTGTTGCCTACTCGCGTTCCGTCTATGAAATCACTGCCCAGACCCAACAGGATCTGGCCAAGATGGTCGAAGCCCAGTTCGGTGACTTCCAGAAGTCCATCGCCGGCATGGTCGAAAAGGCCACCAAGTCGGCTCCGGCTGGTTCCGAAGGTGCTGTTGCCGCGATCCAGAGCGCCATCGCTGCCGCCAACTCGGCTTTCGGCAACATGAACACCATGGCCAAGCAATTTGCTGATGCAGCCCAGGCCAACATCGCTGCCGTCACCAAGAAGTCCAAGTAATTCTTTCGGGCCTCCCGAAATCGAAAGCCCCGCGCCTGCCGCGGGGCTTTTTTTGGCCTGCGTTTAATCGCTGGAACATCGACACAGAGAGCCAAAGCGACGATTAGCCAGTCGCGAAAAACCCGTCGACACAATTTGATACATAAAACATGTTGCGGTGCACAATACTTGGGGGCATAATGAACCTTGTCTCCTCCATCTCCTCCAAGAAATGGATTTAAGCCCGCCCCGTGCGGGCTTCTTTTTTTGTTTGCCTTGCCCCGGCCGCCGTGTGCAGGCGCAACAAAATGCGGAGTTTGTTTTATTGCCGAAAGCGGCCATCCATTCCGCGTCGTAACGCGGAAGCGAAACCCGTTCAAGCCATCGAAAGGAATCCTGATGCACGCCACAAAAGTTCTCGAACACCTCAAGAAACATGGCCAGTTGCTCGATTTCGATATCGCCGCAGCGATCAATATGCCCCTGGCCGATGTCCGCGCCTCGCTGACCGAGCTATCCGCCCGCGGCGACATTTCGCGCTGCAGCGTGACCAGCTACGTCAAAGGCAAGGCAATTGAAGGCTTTCAATGCCGGATTTCGGGGTATATTCCACGCCCGGCGCCGGGCCGAAAACCGGGCGTCAAATAACGATAGCGACTTGGCGCTGCCCACCCTGAGTGAAGCGCCAAGTCTGTAGCCGATCCTGATGGAGATTCCGATGCCGGACAAAGATCTCGACGAAAAAGTCGAGCGTATGCTCAGCGCTGCCATGGGCGGCCTGACACCGCACGAAGCGCTGCTCAAGGCGTCGCTGGACGAAGCCGCCAAGGTGGCCGAACGCGCCGCCGCCAAGGAAAAAAACCGGGAACGCGCCTTGCGACTGCTGGCGGAACTCGACAAGGCGCAAGGCAAGTCGAAAAGCTAGTTTTTTCTGGCTGCCGACCGGTTGCCACGGTCAACCGGAAAAAATCGCAAAAAATGAAATGGGCGTCTGCCACACGGCAAGACGCCCATTTTCTTGTGCCGGAATTCCTTATTTGATATCGAGCACGCTGTCGTCCCAGGCTGCATGCTTCTCCAGCCCGAGCAGGTTGGCAACGGTGGCGGCGATGTTCGACAGGCCGGCCGTTTCCGTCTGCTTGAGACCCAGTTTGCCGCCACTCACGTTGTCGTAGAGGATTAGCGGCACGGGGTTCAGCGTGTGCGCGGTCTTGGCCTTGAACGAGCCGTCCTTGTTCATGGCCGGCAGCTTGGTCTTCTTGTCCAGTTCGAACATTTCGTCGGCATTGCCGTGGTCGGCCGTGATCAGCGCCACACCGCCGGCCGCATCGACGGCCTGGAGCACGCGGGCCAGCGACAGGTCGACGGCTTCGACGGCGAGCGTCGCGGCGTAGAAGTTGCCGGTGTGGCCGACCATGTCGCCGTTGGCGAAATTGCAGCGCAGGGTCTGGTACTGGCCGGACTGGATGGCGGCGATCATGGCATCGGCGATTTCGGCCGCCTTCATCCACGGGCGCTGCTCGAAAGGCACGACGTCGCTCGGCACTTCCTGCCAGGTTTCGCCGTCGAACTTGCCGGAGCGGTTGCCGTTCCAGAAATAGGTGACGTGACCGAATTTCTGCGTTTCCGAGCAGGCAAACTGCGCGATGCCCGACTTGGCGAACCATTCGCCCGTCGTGTCTTTGATCGCCGGCGGGGCGACCAGGAAACGGGCCGGCAGCTTGAGGTCGCCGTCGTATTGCAGCATGCCGGCGTAGGTCACCTGCGGGGCGCGGATGCGGTCGAACTTGTCGAAAGCCGCTTCCTCGAAGGCCCGCGTGATTTCGATGGCGCGGTCGCCACGGAAGTTGAAGAAGACGACCGAATCGCCGTCCTCGATGGTACCGATGGCCTTGCCACCGTCGGCGATGACGAATTCCGGCAGATCCTGGTCGATGGTGCCCGGATTTTGCTCGCGCAGGCCGTTGACCGCAGCAGTCGCGTTCGGGAACTGCGTGCCCAGGCCGAGCACGTGCGTCTTCCAGCCCTTTTCGACCATCGCCCAGTTGGCGTCGTAGCGATCCATGGTGATGTACTGGCGGCCACCGCCCGAGGCGATGCGGGCATCGAAGCCGTCGGCGCTGATCTCGGCGAGAAAGGCTTCAAACGGCACGACGTAATCGAGCGCACTGGTTTCCGGCACATCGCGGCCATCAAGCAGGGCGTGCACGCGCACGGTCTTGATTCCTTCAGCCTTGGCCTGGACGACCATGGCTTTGAGATGGTCGATATGGCTGTGCACGTTGCCGTCGGAGAACAGCCCCAGCAAATGCAACACGCCGCGACCGGCCTTTGCGCCGGCAATGATCTGCTGCCACGCCTCGCCCTGCCAGATGGCGCCGGAAGCAATGGCGTTCGAGACCAGCGAGGCGCCCTGGCTGTAAACCTGACCGGCGCCGATGGCGTTGTGGCCAACTTCGGAATTGCCCATGTCGTCGTCGGACGGCATGCCGACGGCCGTACCGTGGGCGCGCAGGCGGATATTCGGGTAGTTGGCGAAAAGGCGGTCGAGTGTCGGCTTGCGGGCGGCGGCGATGGCGCTGCCGACATCGGTCTTGGGCAGGCCGTAGCCGTCCATGACGATGATGACGACCGGGCCGTGAACACCGGGGAAGGCGGAGAGCTTGTTCAGCATGGGCTGGCTTTCGGCAAAAACCGTCATTTTACCCGCTTGCTGCGACTCGCCCCAGCCCATCTCTATCCATTCTGCATTGGCCTGCACCGGAACGCACCGTTACACAAGTTTCATTTTTTACACTGGTCGCCTATGGGATAATCGCGCCCCTTTCCGCAACACCGCAGCAGGCATGGCCAAAGACGCACCGATTCAGTTCAAGGGCACTTCGCTCAAGATCATCCAGACACAGCTCCGTACCACCGACCTCGCCACGCTGCACGCCGCACTGGGCGAACTGACCGGCAATAGCCCGGACTTTTTCGAGAACGAGCTAGCGGTCCTTGATTTCAGCCCCGCCGAAAATCTACCGGATAGCCCCGATTTGGCCGGGATTTGCGATTTGCTGCGCGGTTCCGGCCTACACGCCATCGCCACACGCGGCCTACCGGAGGAGTTGGCCAGCACGGCGCTTGCCGCCGGTCTGCCGGCAGTTGGCGCCGATGCTCTGGGCCGCAGCACGGCCCGTCCGAAAGCAGCCGAAGCGCCGCCGCCCGCCACCGCGCCAGAACCGGCACCGATCGTCGCCCCGCCGCCCGCTCCCGAACCCGCCCCGCGCACCGTCACGCTCGACAAACCGCTGCGCTCCGGCCAGCGTTTCTACGCCAAGGGCAGCGACCTGATCGTCACGGCCATGATCAGCGCCGGCGCCGAGGTCATCGCCGACGGCAACATCCACGTCTACGCCCCGCTGCGCGGCCGCGCCCTGGCAGGCGCCAGCGGCGACAAGACAGCCCGCATCTTCACCACCTGCCTGGAAGCGGAACTGGTTTCCGTGGCCGGCATCTACCGCACTTTCGAGGCCGGCGTTCCCGCCGAACTCGCCCGCCAGCCGGCGACCGTCTGCCTGATCGAGGACGGTGGCGAAAGCCGCCTGACCGTCGCGGCCCTGGCCCTCCGTTAATCGCGCGTTTCGACGCGACTCCTTTTCATAACCTACCCAGCGAGAACTCACGTGACCAGAATCGTCGTCGTAACTTCCGGCAAAGGCGGGGTCGGCAAGACCACCACCAGCGCCAGCTTTTCCACCGGCCTCGCCCAGCGCGGCTTCAAGACGGCCGTCATCGACTTCGACGTCGGCCTGCGCAATCTCGACCTGATCATGGGCTGCGAACGCCGCGTCGTTTATGACCTGATCAACGTCATCAACGGCGAGGCGACGCTGACCCAGGCGCTGATCAAGGACAAGCACGCCGACAATCTCTACGTGCTGCCCGCCTCGCAAACGCGCGACAAGGATGCGCTGACCGAGGAAGGCGTCGAGAAAGTCATCAAGGAACTCGAACACCAGGGCTTCGACTACATCGTCTGCGACTCGCCGGCCGGTATCGAATCGGGCGCCATCATGGCCCTGACCTTCGCCGACGAAGCACTCGTCGTGACCAACCCGGAAGTCTCGTCCGTGCGCGACTCCGACCGCATCCTCGGCATCCTGCAGGCCAAGTCGCGGCGTGCCATCGAAGGCCGCGACCCGATCAAGGAACACCTGCTCATCACGCGCTACAACCCGACCCGCGTCGAGGCCGGCGAAATGCTGTCGTACAAGGACATCCAGGAAATCCTCCGGGTGCCCATCATCGGCGTCATTCCGGAATCGGAAGAAGTCCTGCAAGCCTCCAACCAGGGCTCGCCGGTCATCCACCAGAAGGATACCGATGCGGCCGAGGCCTACAACGACGTGATCAGCCGCTTCCTCGGCGAGGACAAGCCGCTGCGTTTCGTCGATTACGTCAAGCCGGGCCTCCTGAAGCGCCTGTTCGGAGGCAAGTGAGATGTCCTGGCTCCAGAAACTGTTTGGCAACCAGCCGAAAACCGCTCACCTGGCCAAGGAACGCCTGCAACTGATCATCGCCCACGAACGCGATGGTGGCGGCAGCAGCGCCAATTTCCTGCCCGACCTGCAACGCGAGCTGATCGCCGTGATCTCCAAGTACGTCAAGGTGAACACCGAGGACATTCGCGTTTCGCTCGAGAAACAGGGCAATTACGAAGTCCTCGAAGTCAATATCGTCCTTCCCGAAAAGGGCTGAGAAGACTAGCATCGGGGCATTCCGTCCGAGGAGCGCCCCGATGTCCACCCAGCTCAAACCCAGCGAAATCGTCCGCCAGCTTTCCGAACACGTCATCGGGCAGGAAGAAGCCAAGCGCACGCTGGCCGTCGCCATTTACGCCCACTTCCGGCGCATGGCGGCGAATGCTGCGGTGGACAGCGTCGAACTGACCAAAAGCAACATCCTGCTCATCGGCCCGACCGGCACCGGCAAGACCCTGCTCTGCGAAACGCTGGCGCGCATTCTCGACGTGCCTTTCGTCACCGCCGACGCCACCTCGCTGGCCCAGACGCAATTCGTCGGCGACGAGATCGAGGCTATCCTGCATCGCCTGATTGACCGCGCCAACGACGACATCGAGCTTGCCCAGCGCGGCATCGTCTTCGTCGATGAGGTCGACAAGCTCAAGGCCGTCGGCGGCCAGGCCCGCGCCACCTCGGGCGAAAGCGTCCAGCACGCCCTGCTCAAGATCATGGAAGGCGCGCCGGTGCGGCTCAAGGACGGGCGGCATATCGACACGACGAACGTGCTGTTCATTTGCGGCGGCGCCTTCGTCGGGCTCGACCACATCCTGACCAAGACGCACACCTTCGGCTTCATTTCGACGACCGAGGGCGAAGACCAGAAAATCCTCGAACGCCTGAACGCCCGCGTCAAACCGACCGACCTGCTCGAATTCGGCCTGATCCCCGAATTCGCCGGTCGCCTGCCCATCGTCACCCGCCTGCATGATCTTTCCCAGGACATGCTGGTGCGCATCCTGACCGAGCCGAAGAACGCCATCTACCGCCAGTTCCGGGCCATGCTGGCGGCCGACGGCGTCGACCTCCAGATCGCCCCCGACGTCTTCCGCCAGATGGCCGAGCTGGCCATCGAGTACAAGGCCGGGGCGCGCAGCCTGCGCGGCATTTTTGAGGAAATGATGACCGACGTGATGTACGCCGTGCCGGACAATCCGGGCATCCGCCGGGTCGTCATCCGCTCGCTGTTCGAGCGCGCCGAGATTGCCACGGGCTGAGAAGCCGGCCGTGTTCCCACGGTCAACCGGAAAAACAGCGCAAAAATGAAATCCCGGGCGACGCCAAGCACCTCGCTCCGCCCGGCACATCCGGCCTGATTCAGCTCTCCGGCAAGGCCTCGAAGTTCCTGAGCAAGGTCGCGAACAGCACATCCGGATTGACCGGCTTGGCGATGAAGTCGCTCATGCCGGCGACCATGCAGCGCTGCCGGTCATCAACGAAGGCGTTGGCGGTCATGGCGATGATCGGCGTCGCGCTGTATCCCGCCAGCCGGCGGATCCGCTGCGTCGCCTCGAGGCCGTCCATCTGCGGCATCTGCATGTCCATCAGCAGCAGATCGTAGGACTGGTCGGCAGCGGCGGCAACGGCTTCGACGCCGTCATTGGCGACATCGACGACGAGGCCGACGTCTTCCAGCAACATGCGGGCAATTTCCTGATTGATCGGTTCGTCTTCAACGAGCAGAACGCGGCGGCCGGCGAAATGGCCGCGCAGCGTTGCCTCGGTATTCGCCGGCGACGCATCGCCCGAGCCCGTCGCGGCCGGCCCGACAACTTTGAGCCGGGCCGTGAACCAGAAGGTGCTGCCCTGCCCGGGAACGCTCTCGGCCCCGGCATCACCCTGCATCAACTGGGCGAATTTCTTGGTGATGGCCAGGCCGAGGCCGGTGCCACCGTACTTGCGCGTCGTCGAATTGTCCGCCTGCTCAAAAGCAGAGAAGAGCCTGGGCAAGGCGTCGGCCGGAATTCCGATCCCGCTGTCCCTGACTTCGAGACGGATCAGCACCTCGTCCGGCGTCGATTCGACGACCCGGCAGCCGAGCTCGATCTGGCCGGCATCAGTAAATTTCACGGCATTGGACAGGTAGTTCAGGACAGCCTGTTGCAGCCGGGTCCGGTCGCCCCGCAGCCGCAGATTCGGGGCATGCGTGACCAGCAAGGCGACATTCTTGGCCCGGGCCTTGTCGTGCACCATGGCCGCGGCGTTGTCGAGAATGGCATTGATGTCGATGGCGCTGTCTTCCAGTTCCAGCTTGTCAGCGTCAATTTTCGACAGATCGAGCACGGCATTGACGATTTCCAGCAGATGCTGGCCGGCCGTATCGATTTTTTCGAGGCGCCCATCCTGTTCCGCTGTGACGCCCGAACGACGCAGCAGATGCACCATGCCGCTGATGGCATTGAGCGGCGTGCGGATCTCGTGCGACATGTTGGCGATGAAGGAGCTTTTGGCTTTATTGGCCGCCTCGGCCTTTTCTCGCTGGACCCGGGCGCGCAGGCCGATGATGCCAAAGCTCAGGTTGGACGCCAGCTCCTCGAGCAAGCTGACCTCTTCCGGGCCGAAGGCATGGGATTCGGCGGCATAGACGCAGAGCCCCCCGAGAACGCTGTCACCCTGCTTGAGCGGCAGGGCGATGGCGGCCTGGTAGCCTTGCCGGATGGCGGCGAGGCGCCAGGGCTCCTGGCCGTTATTGGCCGGCAGCTCCTGGTTGATTTGCGTCTGGCCGGAACGAATCGCCCGGGCCGTCGGCCCTTCGGAATAGGGGCTGACGCCATCCCAGGAAATTCTCGCCTTGTCGAGATAAGCGGCCTCGCAGCCTGACTGCGCGACCGGACGAACGGTTTTTCCCGCATCGTGTTCGCCATAGCCAACCCAGGCGCTCATGTAGCCGCCAGTCTTGACGATCAAACGACAGACGTCTTTCAAGAGCTCGACTTCGCTGTCGTTTCTGACCAGCGCCAGATTGCACTCGCTGAGCAGGCGCAAGGCCCGATTGAGCCGGTTTTGTTCGTTCAGCGATTTCTTGCGCTCGGAAATATCGGTATGAATGCCGATCATGCGCAGCGGGCGATTATCGCCATCGCGCTCGACAACCTCGCCGACCGACTGCATCCAGATCCAGTCGCCCGATGAGGTCCGCCGCCGGTACTCCATGGTCTGTGCCCCCGGGAGCTTGAGGCAGCGATCGAATTGCTGCTTGAGCGCCACGATGTCGTCAGGATGGATGTGGTCGAGCCAGTTGGCCAGGCTGGATTTGAACTCAGCCGCCTCCTCGCCGAGCATCCGTGCGTAGTTCGGGCTGACGACGACCGCCCCGGTGCCCAGGTCGAGGTCGAACCAGGCCTGATTTGCCGCCAGCAAGGCCAGCCGGAGTCGCTCCTCGCTCTCCCTGAGCGCTTCGACGCCGACCTTGCGCGCCGTGATGTCGTCGTAGATGCCGAGGACGCCGATGATCTCGTTGTTGCCGTCCTTGAGGGGAACCTTGGATGAGCGCAGCCAGATGGTTTTGCCGTCCGGCGTCGTCTGCGGCTCCTCGTAGTTGAGCTTGGGAATACCGGATTCGATGACCTTGCGATCATCGGCGCGATACAGATCGGCTTCCGGCGCCCAGCCCATCTCGTAGTCGCTCCGGCCAATCAGTTCCTGCGGCGACTGCTTGCCGGCATCCCGGGCAAAGGCCGGGTTGCAGCCCAGGTAGTCGAGCTCACGACTTTTCCAGAAAATGCGCACCGGCACGTTGCCGACGACCGTCTGGAGCAGGCTGTTCGACGCCTCCAGCGCCGCCTTGGCCTCGTTGAGCGAGGTCTGGGCCTGGCGGTGTTCGGCCAGTTCGCGCATCAGTCGCAAGGTATTGTTGGACAAGGTGCCGTAGATGGACAGGATGATGTCGATGAGCGTCCGCGTCGTTCCGCCCATCTGTTCCTTGGCCCGAACCTTGGCGGCGTCGACCGGCAATCCATCCTTGATGGCCAGAACGGTATAGGCCATGTAGCGGTCGGTCTCGAGAATGTGCGAGGCGAGCCAGCGTGCGAGAAAGCCGAGCGTCTCTTCGGCTACTTCCATCAAGGGCCGCGAAGCCAATCCCTGGCGCATGCGCACGACTTCGTCGACAAAGGAAGCATGCGTCCTGCGGTGCGCTATCTCGCCGGGGTCATTGACCAGATACGTGCGCCAGATCGCCTCTTCCGAGTCGAAATGGTAGACCGCGTACTCCGCCAGCTCGTCGAACAGGCGATCGAGCACCAGTTCATCGGTCTTGAATGCGACATGGCCGGCCAGCTCATTGAGCAGGCGGACCAACTGGTGATGCTGCTCATCGACCGTGGACAGCCCCGTATTGAAGTTGTCGTCCCAAGGGAAAATATCGATTGAATTCATCTGTGATGACACCACGAGGCAGTCACTGAATTACGGGAAGGCGGGAAGACGATTCTAATGCTTCGCTCCGCCTTGCTGGTGATTCTTCCGGCACATCGCTCCTTCCACGGTCAACCCGAAAAAAGGCGCAAAAATGAAATTTCCTGACCCATCAGCCGGGTTTTTCCAACCACTTGAGCAGGGTCACGAACAGCACATCGGGATCGACCGGCTTGCCGACATGGTCGTTCATGCCGGCAAGCAGGCACGCGTGGCGATCCTCCTCGAAGGCATTGGCCGTCATCGCCAGGACCGGCAGCGTCGCCTTGCCAGGCAGGGCGCGAATCGCCCGTGTCGCCTCGAGGCCGCCCATCACCGGCATCTGCATGTCCATCAGGACCACGGCGTAATCGTTGACCTTGACGCTGGCCACCGCCTGCTCGCCATTCTCGGCGACATCGACCGTCAGGCCGGCGATCGACAACAATTCGAGCGCCACTTCGCGACAGATCAGGTCATCTTCGACCAGCAACACCCGGGCGCCGGCAAAGCGCTGGGCGATGAGCGCCTCGGGCATGACCGGCGTCGCATCGGCCGGCGCCGGCCGGGCCGGCTGGCTGGTCGCCCGGGGCAGGCGCGCCGTCATCCAGAAGGTGCTGCCGACGCCCAGTTGGCTGTCGACGCCAACCTCGCCGTCCATCATGTGCGCCAGTTGGCGGCTGATGGCGAGGCCCAGACCGGTGCCGCCAAAGCGGCGCGTCGTCGTGTCGTCGGCCTGGGTGAAGGGGCTGAACAGGGTGGCGCATTGCTCGGCGGAAATGCCGACGCCCTGATCCGTGACCGCCAGGCGCAGCAGCACCGCGTCGCCGGTGTCTTCACTGAGCGAGGCACGGACGCTGATCGTTCCCGATGCGGAAAACTTGATGGCGTTGCCCAGGTAGTTGAGCAGGCATTGCTGGAGCCGCATCGGGTCGCCGGAGACCATGGCTGGCACCGCCGGATCAATCTCGCCGACCAGCTGCAAACCCTTGGCGGCAGCCCGTTCGGCCAGCATGCCGAGACTTTGTTCAACGACCTTGGCCGGTGAAAAATCGGCGACATTGAGCGCGAACTTGCCAGCCTCTATTTTCGAGAAATCGAGAATGTTGTTGATGATACCGAGAAGGTGGCGAGCCGAATCGGTCAGCTTGCCGAGCTGATCGATCGCCTTCGGCTCGCTGGCCCCCTTGCGCAGCAGATGGGCCAGACCGAGGATGGCATTCATCGGGGTCCGGATCTCGTGGCTCATATTGGCCAGGAAAGTACTCTTCGCCCGGCTCGCCGCCTCGGCTGCATCCTTGGCCTCGGCCAGTTCCTCGGTGCGAGAACTGACCAGCGCTTCGAGGTGATGGCGATACTGTTCGAGCTCCATCTCGTTCTGTTTGCGGGCGGTCACGTCCGTCGAAATGCCGCACAGCGCGTAGATTTTTCCGTCGGCGTCGCGCAGCGGCAGCTTGACCGTGGCGTAAGCGTTGGTCACCGTGCCGTCGCGGCTGGTATTGACCTCTTCCTCGGCCACCCGCTCGCCGTGCTCGAGCACGCGCCGATCATTGGCGCGAATGTTGTCGGCGGTCTTTTGATCGAAGAACGCGGCATCTTCATGCCCGACGATCTCCGCCATCGGCTTGCCGAACAAATCCCGCACCGGGCGGTTGGCGTAGAGATAACGGTAGTCGGGATCCTTGATGTAGATGTAGGCCTCGACGCTGTCGAGAATGGTCGCCAGCTTCTGCTCGCTGGCCTGCAGGGCAGACTGCTGGGCGAGGTTCTGCTCGTGGTAGTTGGCAAACAGACGCTTCGACCAGCGGGAGAAAAGCAGCGAACCAGCCAGCGCTATGCCCAGCGCGCCAAGTACGGCAAGCAGAAACTGCAGTGAACGCTGGTCGGAGCCGGCTTCGTAAACCTCCCTTTCGGCATCGAGCGCACTCTGGAATTCGTCGTTGAAAACCGTGGCAACGACCACCCAGCCCCAAGGTTCGACACGGTGCACGAGCGCCGTTTTGGTCGCCGCTTTGCCGGTTTGCGGGTGCGGCCATTCGTAATTGACGAAGCCGCCACCGGTCATCGCCTTGTCGATCATGAGGTCGCGCGCTGCGCGCTCCATCGCTGGCAGGGATTCGGTCGGCAGGCCTTCCTGCGCCTTGTTCGACGGCGAGATGAGCGGACGGCCGTCGCGACCGATGACGGCGATGTAGCCGGTCGCCCCGAAACGCACCGAGCGCAAGCGTTCCAACGCCTCCTGTTGCTGCAACTGGTCCCATTTGTAGGTGTAGTCGCCGGTACCGATCAGCCAGTCGTAGGGTGCAAAGCGACGGACATAGGCGAGCTTGTCCGACATCTTTTTCGGGTCGTCCGGCGAGTACCAGCGGTAGCGCGAGAATCCCTGGCCATCAGGCTTGCCGGCCGCCTCGATCAGGCCGCGCATGATGAAGTGGCCAGTGTCGTCCTTGTTGTCGAGGACGGTCTTGCCTTCCAGCTGCGGCGCGGTGGGGAGCAGGATGAACTGGCCGTTCATGTCGTCGATGAAGTAGTAGCCACGCCCTTCGTAAAAGCGCACGGGGCGCAGGGCTTCGATGATCAGGCGCTTCACTTCCGCGGCCGGACGGCGCGGCGATTCACGGTCGTATATGGCCTGGGCGATCTGGAAGGCGGTATCGACTTGCTGGATGAGGCTCTGGCGCAGAGCCGTTTCGCTGCGCGAGCGGGCGAACTCGATGTATTCGAGCGAGCGGTCCATTTCCGCCGTGACCCGGCCCTTCAGTTGGGCGGTGACGTCCTGCTCGATGCGGGCGAACGAATCACGGCGTTCGGAGAGGTTTTGCCAGGTAAAGAAAGCCGCCAAGGCCACGGTCAAGAACAGGACCATGGCGATACTGCCGATCAGGTGAATCCTCGGCACGGACTTTTCGTTGGCTACAAACCGCATGCTCTCCTTTCGCCCCTCAAAACGGAGGCTCTTTTTCTATTGTAACTCTGCCAAAAGTACTAGACCTCACAAAAAGATAAAAACCCCACGGTCAACCGGAAAAAATGCCCGATTTTGAAATAAAAAAAGGGGCCCGAAGGCCCCGAAAGGAATGAGACGGCGGGCACTGTTCTCCCGTATCTCACCCGCAGAGTGACTTAGTGCGCGTGCGCACCCGAAGCGCCGAGCCCGGTCTGGGCACGGATGTACTGCTCTTCGTAGGCTTCCTTCTCCTGGGCGGCGCGGGCGCTCTTGTCGGTGACCGAAAGCAGCCAGGTGACGAAGAAGGCGAGCGTCATCGAAACGATGGCCGGGTGGTCGTACGGGAAGATGGCGACCTTGTTGCCGAGAATCTTGACCCACACGGTCGGGGACAGGACAACCAAGCCAACCGACGAAACCAGGCCGGCAATGCCGCCCCAGAGTGCGCCGCGGGTGGTCAGGCCCTTCCAGTACATGGACAGGATGAGGACCGGGAAGTTGACCGACGAGGCGACGCCGAAAGCGAGCGCGACGAGGAACAGCACGTTCTGGTCCTTGAAGGCGATGCCGAGCAGGATGGCGGTGAGACCCAGACCAACGGAAGCAAAGCGGGTGACCTTCATTTCCTGGGCGCTGCTGGCCGTACCCTTCTTTATCACGCGGGCATACAAGTCATGCGAGATCGCCGAGGCGCCAGCCAGGGCCAGACCGGAAACAACGGCCAGGATGGTGGCGAAGGCGACGGCCGACAGGAAGCCGAGGAAGATGTCACCGCCGACGGCCTTGGCCAGGTGCATGACCGGCATGTTGTTGCCGCCGATCAGCTTGCCACCGACCTGGCCGCCTTCGAAGAAGGCCCCGTTGGTACCGACAATGGTGATAGCACCAGCACCGAGAATGATGGTGACGAGGAAGAACAGGCCGATGAAGCCGGTCGCGTAGAACACCGACTTGCGGGCTTCCTTGGCGTTCGGCACGGTGAAGAAGCGCATCATGATGTGCGGCAGGCCGGCGGTACCGAAGAGCAGGCCAAGCGACAGCGAGAAGGCAGAGACCGGATCGGCCATGAGCGAACCCGGCGCCATCATCTTTTCGCCCAGCTTGTGCGACTCGATGGCCTTCGAGAACAGGTTGTCGAGCGACCAGCCGAATTGCGACAAGGTCAGCAGCATCAGCGTGATACCGCCGCCGAGCAGCAGGCAGGCCTTGATGATCTGCACCCAGGTCGTTGCCGTCATGCCGCCGAAGGTGACGTACACCATCATGAGCAGGCCAACCACCACCACGGCATAGTTGTATTCCAGACCGAAGAGCAGCTGGATCAACTGGCCGGCACCGACCATCTGGACGATGAGGTAGAAGCAGACGACAGTCAGCGAACCGATGGCCGCGAAGGTGCGGATGCGGTTCTGGTCGAGGCGGTAGGAGGCGATATCGGCAAAGGTGAACTTGCCAAGATTGCGCAGACGTTCCGCCATCATGAACAGGATGATCGGCCAGCCAACGAAGAAGCAGACGGCATAAACAAAACCATCGTAGCCCTTGAAGTAGACCATCGAGGTAATACCGAGCAGGGTCGCTGCCGACATGTAGTCACCGGCAATGGCCAGGCCATTCTGGAAACCGGTGATGCCGCCGCCAGCCGTGTAGAAGTCAGCCGTCGTCTTGGTCTTGCCGGCCGCCCACTTGGTGATGCCGAGCGTGGCCAGCACGAAGATCATGAACATGGCGATGGCGCTGACGTTGATCGGCTGCTTCTCGACGCCTTCGATGGCGCCGGGACCGGCAAAGACGGCGAAGGAAACAGCGAGCAGGCTGCCGGCGAGCAATGCAGAGAGGGAGCGCTTCATTTGCGGGCCTCCTTGAGGACTTCAGCGGTGATCTCGTCGAACTCGCTGTTGGCGCGGTTGACGTAAACACCGGTCAGCAGCCAGCCGCCAACGATGATCAGCGCAGCAATCGGCCAACCAATGGTCACGACGCCGCCTTCTGCCACCTTGCTCGCAAACAATTGCGGCTGGGTGGAGACGAGGAACATGAAGGTGTAGTAAGGCACCAACACGACGAGAGAAAGAATGATGGCAAAGCGGGTGCGCTTGCCGACCAGTTCGGCGAATCGCGGATTGCTCCGAATCTTCGCCTGGATATTAGGTTGTGACATAAGACCTCCTGGAAACTCCGATAAATTTGTGTTGCTGCGCTGTTCTCGGGTTTTCATGTTTTTTTCCGGTCGACCGTGGAATTTTCCCGGTCGGCTCAATTTGAACTACATGTTTGGATAGTTCGGCCCACCGCCACCTTCCGGCACCGTCCAGTTGATGTTCTGGGTCGGGTCCTTGATGTCGCAGGTTTTGCAATGCAGGCAGTTCTGCCCGTTGATCTGGAGGCGGGGTTTGCCTTCCTCCTCGCCGAGGATTTCGTACACGCCGGCCGGGCAATAACGCGTTTCGGGCGAACCGTACTTGGCGTAATTGACGCTGATGGCGATGCTTTCATCCTTGAGGCGCAGATGCGTCTGCTGGTTTTCCTCGTGGTTGGTGGCAGAGAGGAAGACCGATGACAGGCGGTCGAAAGTCAGCGTGCCATCCGGTTTCGGGTAGGCAATCTTCGGATGGCTGTTCTTGTCGCCGAGTTGCGTGTGGTCGTCGTGGTGATGCAGCGTCCACGGCGCCTTGCCCTTGAAGACGTAGGTGTCGATGGCGCCGTAAGCCAGCGCGCCCCACAGGCCCCACTTGAAAGCCGGGCGGATGTTGCGCACGGTGTAAAGCTCGTCCCACAGCCACGATTTCTTGATCTGCTCGGCGTACTCGGTGGCTTCCGCCCCGGCGTCTTCTTTGGCGAGATGCTCGAAGACGGCTTCGGCCGCAACCATGCCCGACTTCATCGCCATGTGCGTGCCCTTGATCTTCGGCACATTGAGGAAGCCGGCCGTGTCACCGATGAGCAAACCGCCCGGGAAGGTCAGCTTGGGCACTGACTGGTAGCCGCCTTCCGACAGCGCGCGGGCGCCGTAGGAAATGCGCCGACCGCCCTCGAAGAAACCACGGATGGTCGGGTGCGTCTTGTAACGCTGGAATTCCTCGTAGGGCGACAGCCAGGGATTCTGGTAATCGAGACCGACGACCATGCCGATGGCGACAAGGTTGTTTTCCAGGTGATAGAGGAAGGAGCCGCCGTAAGTGTCCGAGCTCAGCGGCCAGCCCACCGAGTGCACGATCAGCCCCGGCTGGTGTTTGGCCGGATCGATTTCCCACAGTTCCTTGATGCCGATGCCGTAGGTTTGCGGATCGACGCCATCGCGCAGATTGAATTTGCCGAACAATTCCTTGGTCAGCGAACCGCGGCAGCCTTCGGCGAAGATGGTCTGCTTGGCATGGAGTTCCATGCCCGGCTGGAAGTTATGGCCGGGCTGGCCATCCTTGCCGATGCCGAGGTCGCCGGTGGCGACGCCCTTGACGGAACCATCCTCGTGGTAAAGCACTTCGGCCGCAGCGAAACCCGGGTAGATTTCAACGCCCATCGCTTCGGCCTGCTCACCGAGCCAGCGGGCCAGATTGCCCAGGCTGATGATGTAGTTGCCGTGGTTGCCCATCTGCGGCGGCGTTGGCAGTTTGTAAGCGCCTGCTTCCGTCAAATACAAGAGCCTGTCTTCACCGGCCGGCGTATTAAGCGGCGCGCCGCGCTCCTGCCAGTCGGGGAAAAGTTCGGCCAGGGCGTGCGGTTCGAGCACGGCGCCGGACAGGATGTGGGCGCCGATTTCCGAGCCCTTTTCGAGCAGGCAAACCGAGACGTCCTTGCCGCTCTGCTCGGCCAGTTGTTTGATGCGAATCGCCGACGACAGCCCCGAAGGGCCGCCGCCGATGATCACGACATCGTATTCCATTGCATCACGATCGGTGCGCGTGCTCATGATCAGAACAGGCTTTCCGGCAGGGCGAAGACCGAGTCAGCACCGCCGGTCATTTCGGCAGAGTAGGCAGCGGCGAACGGCAGCTGGTGGGCGGCGAAGTAGTTCGCGGTGGCCAGCTTGGACTTGTAGAAATCGTCGCTCGTGCCGGCGGCGATGTGGCGGACGGCGATGGCCGCCGACTTGGCCATGAGCCAGCCGCCGACGACGATGCCGGTCAGCTTGAGGAAGGGCACGGAACCGGCATGCACAGCGGCCGGGGCGCTCTCGTAGTTGGCGATGATCCAGTCGGATGCGGTCGTCAGGGCGGCGATGCCGTTTTTCAGGTTGGCGGCGATGCCGGCCAGTTGCGCGTTGGCTGCGAAGACTTCAGCATCGGCCGACATTTCGGCGATGAGCGCCTTCATGGCAGCGCCCGGCACCTTTTCGCGGGCCAGCTTGCGACCGACCAGGTCGTTGGCCTGAATCGCCGTCGTGCCTTCATAGATGGTCGTGATGCGCGAATCGCGGTAGTACTGCGCCGCGCCGGTTTCTTCGACAAAGCCGACACCACCGAAGACCTGCAGCGCGGTCGACGACAGCTCGACGCCCTGCTCCGTGCTCCAGCCCTTGACGACCGGGGTCAGCAGGTCGACACGGGATTGGGCAGCGGCATTGCCGGCATGGGCACGGTCGATGTTGGCAGCCGTGTAGTAGGCCAGCGTGCGCATGGCTTCGGTGCGCGATTTGATGTCCATGAGCATGCGGCGGACATCCGGGTGATGCAGGATGGTCTTCTTCTCGCCCGAGGTATCGCCGATGATCTTGCCCTGCACGCGTTCGCGGGCGTACCACAAGGCGTGCTGGTAAGCGCGCTCGGCGATGCCGACGCCTTCGAGGCCGACATTGACGCGGGCGTGGTTCATCATCGTGAACATGTAGCCGATGCCCTTGTTCTCGTCGCCGATCAGGTAGCCGACGGCCCCTTCGTTCTCGCCGTAGGACATGACGGCAGTCGGGCTGCCGTGGATACCGAGCTTGTGTTCGATCGAGGCGCAGATCAGGTCATTGCGCTTGCCGAGCGAACCGTCGTCATTGACCAGGAATTTCGGCACGAGGAAGAGCGAAATGCCCTTCAGTCCCGGCGGCGCGTCCGGCAGGCGGGCCAGCACGAGGTGAATGATGTTTTCGGCGACGTCATGCTCGCCCCAGGTGATGAAGATCTTGGTGCCGCTGACCAGGAAGGTGCCGTCGCCGACGGCCTTGGCCTTGGAGGAAATGGCGGCCAGATCGGAACCGGCGTTCGGCTCGGTCAGGTTCATGGTGCCGGTCCACGTACCTTCGATCATCTTCGGCAGGTATTTCTGCTTGAGTTCGTCGGAAGCGTGGTGGGCGATGGCTTCGATAGCCCCGCCGGTCAGCATCGGGCACAAGCCGAAGGCCATGTTGGCGCCCTTCCACATTTCATTGACGGCCATCGAAACGACAGCCGGTAGCCCCTGACCGCCATATTCCGGGTCGAAAGGCATGGAATTCCAGCCGGTTTCGGCGAACAGCTTGTAGGCTTCCTTGAAGCCGGGCGCCGTGGTGACGACGCCGTCCTTGCAGACGTGGCCGACACGATCGCCGACGCTGTTGATCGGGTCGAGGACGCCGGTGGCGAACTTGGAGGCTTCGTCGAGAATGGACTCGACGAGATCGACCGAACATTCCTCGTTACCGGGCAGGGCACAGATTTCTTCGAGGCCGGCCACTTCGTTGAGGACGAACTGCATGTCGCGAATCGGGGCGATATAGGTGCTCATGGGTTTCTCTCCGTATTTCTTGATTAGACCGCGGCGACGAGGGCCGGAATGGTTTCGAACAGGTCAGCCACGAGCCCGTAATCCGCCACCTGAAAGATCGGTGCATCCGGATCCTTGTTGATGGCGACGATGACTTTCGACTCCTTCATGCCGGCCAGATGCTGGATGGCACCCGAGATGCCGACGGCGATGTAGAGCTGCGGGGCAACGATCTTGCCGGTCTGGCCAACCTGATAGTCGTTCGGCACGAAGCCGGCATCGACGGCGGCGCGGGAGGCACCGAGTGCCGCACCGAGCTTGTCGGCCAACGGCTCGAGGAGCTTGTGGTAGTTCTCGCCACTGCCCAGGCCACGACCACCGGAGACGATGATCTTGGCCGCACCGAGTTCGGGACGCTCGGACTTGGTCAGTTCGCGGTTCGTGAGGGTGCTTTGGGCGGTGTCGGCTGCAGCGGCGATGTTTTCGATTTTCGCGGCATTTTCCCGGTTGACCGTGTCAAAGGCGGTGGTCCGGACGGTGATGACTTTGACGGCGTCAGCGCTCTTGACGGTGGCCAGGGCATTGCCGGCGTAGATCGGACGCACGAAGGTGTCCGGGCTTTCAACGCCGGTGATTTCGGAGATCTGGGCGACGTCGAGGAGCGCGGCGATTCGGGGAGCGAGGTTCTTGCCGAAGGTGGTGGCCGGGGCGAGGATGTGGCTGTAGCCGGATGCATTGGCGATGACCAGGGCGGTGAGGTTTTCGGCGGTCTGGCTCTGGTAGTGGGCAGCGTCGGCGACTTTGACGAGGCTGATGCCTTGCAGCGTGGCGGCTTCCTGGGCGGCGGCTTGGCAGCCTGATCCGGCGACGAGAACATGGATGTCGCCACCGATCTTGGCTGCGGCGGCAACGGTGTTGAGGGTGGCGGCTTTGAGCTGTTGGTGGTCGTGTTCGGCGATAACGAGAATGGTCATGATCAGATCACCTTGGCTTCGTTCTTGAGTTTGTTGACGAGTTCGGCGACGTCGGCGACGCGGATGCCGGCGCTGCGCTTGGCCGGTTCGGCGACCTTGAGGGTGGTCAGGCGCGGGGTGACGTCGACGCCAAGGTCGGCCGGCTTGACGGTGTCGAGCGGCTTTTTCTTGGCTTTCATGATGTTGGGGAGGGTGGCGTAGCGCGGCTCGTTCAAACGCAGGTCGGTGGAAACCACAGCCGGGAGATTGATTTCGAGGGTTTCGAGGCCGCCGTCGATTTCGCGGGTGACGCTGGCTTTTCCGTTGGTGATGACGACTTTGGAGGCGAAGGTAGCTTGCGGCCAGTTTTGCAGGGCGGCGAGCATCTGGCCGGTCTGGTTGGCGTCGTCGTCGATGGCTTGTTTGCCGCAGATGACGAGTTGCGGTTGTTCTTTGTCGCACAGGGCCTTCAAGAGCTTGGCGACGGCCAGCGGCTGGATTTCGGTGTCGCCACAATCGACGAGGATGCCGCGGTCGGCACCGATGGCCATGGCGGTGCGCAAGGTTTCCTGGCAGGCGGCAACGCCACAGGAGACGGCGATGACTTCGCTGGCAATGCCGGCTTCCTTGAGACGGACGGCTTCTTCGATAGCGATTTCGTCGAAGGGGTTCATGCTCATTTTGACGTTGGCCAGGTCTACGCCGGTGCCATCGGCCTTGACGCGGACTTTGACGTTGTAATCAACGACTCGTTTTACGGGTACGAGAATCTTCATGGGATTTCCTTTTCGCACGCGCAGCCCCCTGCCGATCAAGGCATGACGACAGGGGAGTGCGGATTACTCGATGGCCAGCGCCGAATTGGCGTGCTGACGCAGGACGTATTTCTGGATCTTTCCGGTGGACGTCTTCGGCAATTCGCCAAACACGACCTGCTTGGGCACCTTGAAGCGGGCCAGATGGGCGCGGCAGTGCTCGATCATCTCGGCCTCGGTGCAGCTCGCATCAGCCTTGAGTTCGACGAAGGCCGCGGGCACTTCGCCCCACTTCTCGTCGGGCTTGGCGACCACGGCGGCGGCGACGACTGCCGGGTGGCGGTAAAGCACGTCTTCGACTTCGAGCGACGAGATGTTTTCGCCGCCGGAGATGATGATGTCCTTGGAGCGATCCTTGATCTTGACGTAGCCGTCGCTATGCACGACAGCCAGGTCGCCGGTATGGAACCAGCCGCCTTCAAAGGCTTCTTCGGTCGCCTTCGGGTTCTTGAGGTAGCCCTTCATGACCAGGTTGCCCTTGAACATGATTTCGCCCATCGTCTCGCCATCCCAAGGCACCGGCTCGAGACTGACCGTGTCGCGGACCTCGATGCCTTCCTGCATGTGGTAGCGCACGCCCTGGCGGCCGTTGCGGGCAGCCCGCAGGTCGATCGGCAGCTTGTCCCATTCCGGGTGCTTGGCGCAGACGGCAGCGGGGCCATAGGTTTCAGTCAGGCCGTAAACGTGGGTGATGTTGAAGCCCATCTTTTCGCAGCCTTCGATGATCGCGGCCGGCGGCGCGGCGCCGGCGATCAGGCCATTGACCTGATGCTCGATGCCTTCCTTGAGGCTGTCGGGCGAGTTGATCATCATGCCCCAGACGATCGGTGCGCCGCACATGTGGCTGACCTTGTGCGCCTTGATCAGGTTGAAGATCAGGGCCGGATCGACCTTGCGCAGGCAGACGCTGGTGCCGGCATTGGCGGCCAGGGTCCAGGGGAAGCACCAACCGTTGCAGTGGAACATCGGCAGGGTCCACAGGTACACCGAGTGCGGCGGCATACCCCAGGAAATGATGTTCGAGGCGGCATTGAGGTAGGCGCCGCGATGGTGATAAACGACACCTTTCGGGTTGCCGGTGGTGCCCGAGGTGTAGTTGAGCGCGATGGCATCCCACTCGTCGTCGGGCAGGCTCCAGGCGAAATCGGGCTCGCCTTCCTTGAGGAAATCCTCGTAGCTCTTTTCGCCAAGCGACTCGCCGCCCGTGAAGTCCGGATCGAGGCTGTCGATGACCAGCGGTTTCGGCCCTTCGAGCAGGGCCAGCGCGGCCTTGATGATGCCCGAGAACTCGGGGTCGGTGATCAGCACCTTGGCTTCGCCGTGGGCCAGCATGAAGGCGATGGCTTCGGCGTCGAGACGGGTGTTCAGGGTATTGAGCACGGCGCCGGTCATCGGCACGCCGAAATGGCATTCGAACATCGAAGCCGTGTTGGGCAGCATGGCGGCAACCGTGTCGCCCTTGCCGATGCCGCGATTCTTCAGGGCGGAAGCCAGCTGGCGGCTACGGTCGTAGCTTTCCTTCCAGGTATATTGGCGGGCACCCTGGATGACCGAGATACGCTTCGGGTAAATGAAAGCTGAACGCTCGATGAAGCTGAGCGGGGACAGTGCGACGAAATTGGCCGGATTTTGCTCCAGCCCGACGGAATACGGGTTAACCAAGATTTATCTCCTCACGATTTTCTTGCCGAGTTGCTGTTCTCATTGCCGCAAGTTTTTTTATTGATCGTGAGAATGACAAAACACTCTTGCGCAACTATTGGCAGAATGTAACGAATCGTTACATCACGAAATCCGCCCCGAACCGTGCACTAGAATCGACCGATGCTTATCGAGACCGCCTCGTCCCCTTCCTCCCCGCGCCATGAAATGCTGCAGGCCGGGCTGGACCTGCTCGACCAGGGCATCACGGTTTTCGACGCCGACCTGCGCCTCGTCGCCTGGAACCGCCCTTTCCTCCAGTTGCTCGAGTTTCCCGATGAACTGGCCTACATCGGCGCCCCTTTCGCCGGCTTCATCCGTTACAACGCCGAACGCGGCGAATACGGCCCGGGCGACATCGAGGCGCAGATAGCCGAGCGCGTCGCCGCGGCGCGAAACTTCGCGCCACACGTCACCGAACGCCAGCGGCCGAATGGCCGGGTCCTGCTCCTGCGCGGCGAACCGCTGGCGCACAAGGGTTTCGTCACGCTGTACAGCGATGTCACCGAGCAGCGCTACATCGAGCACCTGACCGAACACCAGAACATCCAGCTCGACGAACGGGTGCGTCGGCGTACCGCCCAGCTCGAGAACGCCAACGCCAACCTGCGCCGGGCCAGCGAGGAAAACGAACGCATCGCCGCTGCCCTGCGCCGCAACGAAGAACGGCTGCGCCTGATCAACGACACCATTCCCATCATGATCGGCTACGTGGACCAGAACGAGGTCTATCAATACGCCAACAAGGGCTACTCCGACTGGTATGGCTACCCCGGCGAGAGCGTCACCGGCCGGGCCGTGCTCGACCTGATCGGACCGCACGTCTACAGCCAGGTGCGCGACCCGGTCAAACGCGCGCTGGCCGGCCAGCAGGTGACCTACGAATACCAGATGGAGCGCCAGGGGCAGACGGTTTTCGCGCGCAGCACCCTGGTCCCGGAGTTTGCGGTCGACGGGAAAAACCTCGGATTTTTCGTTTTCTCGCAGGAAATCACCGAACAGAAGCGCATGCAGGCCGCCCTCGTCCAGGCCCAGAAAATGGAGGCCATCGGCCAGCTGACCGGCGGCCTGGCGCACGATTTCAACAACCTGCTCACCGTCATCATCGGCAACCTGGCCGCCCTCCAGGATCACCGCCCGGACGATGCCGAAATCAACGAATTCGTCGAGCCGGCGCTGCAGTCGGCACGGCGCGGCGTGCAACTGATCAAGCGCCTGCTCACCTTCTCGCGGCAACAGCCGCTCGAACCGAAGGCAGTCGATATCGGCAACCTGATCGGCAGCCTGGCCAAGCTGGTCCGCCGCTCGCTGCCCGAGTCGATTGCCGTATCAACCGATCTCGGCGGCATGACGCTGCACGCGCTGGTCGACCCCGGCCAGCTCGAAAGCGCCCTGCTCAACTTCGCCCTGAATTCGCGCGACGCCATGCCGGAAGGCGGCCGGCTGCACATCGCGGCGCGCGCCGTCGAACTATCGACCGATGCCGCCGCCTTCGATGTCAGTCCCGGCCAGTACGCCCTGATCGAAGTCGCCGACAACGGTTGCGGCATGGATGCCACTACGCTGGCCCGCGCCTGCGAACCCTTCTTCACGACCAAGCGCCTCGGGCTGGGCAGCGGCCTCGGGCTGGCCATGGCCTACGGTTTTGCCAAGCAGTCGGGCGGCGGCGTGTCGATTCAAAGCCAGCCTGAACAAGGCACGACCGTGCTCATGGTGCTGCCGCTGGCGACACCGGAAGAAGATGTCGATGCGCCGGGCGAGGACGCCACCCTGCCGGCCGGTGGCGAACTGGTCCTGCTCGTCGAGGATGAGCCGAACGTCCGTCGCGTCGTTCGCCAGCAACTGATCGATCTGGGCTACCCGGTGATCGAAGCCGAAGACGGCGTGCAGGCGCTGGCCATGATCGACCAGATTCCCGACATCGCCATCGTCGTCAGCGACGTCATCATGCCCGGCGGCCTCGATGGCCGGCAGCTGGCTGACCGCGTACTGATGAGCCAGCCCGACATGCGCATCGTGCTGATGAGCGGCTACACCGACGAGGCCGAAGTCGGCAGCGACCTGCCGGTGCTAGCCAAACCCTTCGTCCGCCAGGACCTGGCCCGCGCTCTGCGTGCCACCAACAAAGAAAAACAATGAAAGACAACGAACCCGCCAAGCTGATCGCCATCGTCGAAGACGACCCCGATGTCGCCAAGATCATCGAACAGGTGCTCGCCGACTTCGGTTTCCGCACCGTCTGGTGCCGCAGCGCCGGTGACCTCCTGCGCCGCCTGCGCACATTGGCTCCCGACCTCTGCATCATCGACCTCGGCCTGCCCGACATGGACGGTATCGAAGCCATGCAGCGCGTCCGCGCCCAGTCGGGCTGCGGCATTCTGATCCTGACCGGGCGCGCCCACGTCAGCGACCGCGTCATGGGCCTCGAACTCGGTGCCGACGATTACGTGCTCAAACCATTCGAACCGCGCGAACTGGTGGCCAGAGTGCGCAGCATCGTGCGCCGGCGCGAAGGCAGCGAAACGCAAGCCCGCCAGATCGCCGAGTTTTCCGGCTGGCGCTTCAACCTCGGCAACAACACGCTGACCGCCCCCAATGGCGAAGAGCATGCGCTAAGCACGGCCGAGGCCGATTTGCTCAGGGTCTTCGTCAATAACCCGAACCGCATCCTGCAGCGCGAAAAACTCATGGGCACGCGGGACTTGGCTCCCAACGACCGCGCCATCGACGTCCGCATTTCCCGTCTGCGACGCAAGCTCGAACCCGACCCACAGAGTCCGGCGTTCATCAAGACGGTGTATGGCGCGGGTTATCTGTTTCTGGCGACGGTTAATTGGTCGGGTGGGGGTACTGCTTAATTAGCAGGGGGTTCCATCCTCAAGCTCCAGGAGCCTCTTCGTAACCCTTGTTTTCCGCGCTTGAGGCGCGGGCGTACTTTCTTCTTGCTTCGCCAAGAAGAAAGTAGCCAAAGAAGAAGGCGACCCTGGGTCGGTGCCGGCTACGCCGGTTCCCTGCGCTACTCGCGACTGACGGGGGCTGCGGAACTCGGGCTTCGCCCTCAGACAGTCCTCGCCCTTTATCCGCCAGCCCCTGCGTTGCTCGGCACCTCTCAAGGGGCCCGGTGAAACAATCCGAGCTTGAGCTTGGGTGCCTGAATGGCAGATTTCATTTTTGGCCCTTTTTTCCGGTTGACCGTGGGAGTCTGAATTTTCGGCAAAGCGGCCGAGCCCGGACGCCTTTGTGGTCCCCGTGGAAGGCGCTGAGCAACGCAGGCGGGCCGGGGGCTGTCGGCTTGCGTTGTCTGAGCCGCAGGCGAGTTTAGCAAGCCGCCCGGCCTGCCGAGTAGCGCAAGGAACCGGGCAGAGCCCGGCGCCGCCCCCGGGGTCGCCTTTTCTTTGGCTACTTTCTTTTGGCGAAGCAAAAGAAAGTACGCCCGCCAGCAAGGCGGAACCCCAAGCTAATTAGCACCCCGGGGGGACTAACCCCTCACTCATCCTCATCATGCAACTGAAACTTGCTCGCCAGTTGCTGCTGCACATTCGGCGGCACAGCGGCATAGCGCGCAAACTCGATGGTGTAGCTACCCTGCCCCCCCGTCAGCGACTTAAGCCGCGACTGATAGTCGTTAAGTTCAGCCAGCGGCACTTCGCCACTAATCGCCGACATGCCATGCCCGCGCCCATCAGTGCCGGTGATATGACCACGCCGACCGGACAGATCGCCGGTCAGGTCACCAATGGCCGATTCCGGAACAATGATCTCGATACTGACAATCGGTTCGAGCACAATCGGCTTGGCGCCGCGAATCGCTTCGATGACGGCCTTGCGACCAGCCATCGTGAAGGCGACTTCCTTGCCATCAACGGCATGCGTCTTGCCATCGAAAACCGTGACTTTGAGGTCGTCGACCGCATAACCGGCGACAACGCCGCCTTCCAGCCCCTGACGAATGCCCTTCTCGACAGCTGCCATGAAGACGCCGGGAATGACGCCGCCCTTGACGGCATCGACGAACTCGAAGCCCTCGCCACGCCCCTTCGGCTCGATGCGCAGATGCACTTCACCGAACTGGCCGGCACCGCCCGACTGCTTCTTGTGGCGATACATCGCCTCGGCCGGGGCGGTGATCGTCTCGCAATAGGGAATGCGCGGCGGCTTGGTATCGACTTCCAGCTTGTACTGGCTGGCCATGCGCCCGAGCTTGGCTTTCAGATGAATCTCGCCGAGGCCGCGGATGACCGTTTCATTGCTTGTTGGATGACGCTCGACGACAAAGGTCGGATCTTCCATGGCCAGCTTGGCCAGGATGTCGAACAGGCGCTGCTCGTCGCCCTTCTTCTTCGTTTCGACGGCCAGCCCAGCCATCGGCTTGGGAAATTCGAGCGGCACGAGGTGAATGTGATCCTCGTCGTGCGAATCGTGCAGCACGCAGTCGAAATCAACCTCGTCGATCTTGGCAATCGCACCGATGTCACCTGGCAGCAGTTCATCGACCTCGATGCTGTCCTTGCCCTGCAACTGATAGAGATGGCCGACCTTGATCGGCCGCTTGCTGTCGCCGACGAAAAGCTGCATGTCCTTCTTCATCGTGCCCTGATGGACACGGAAGACGCCAATCTTGCCTAGGTAGGGATCGGCCACCACCTTGAAGACGTGGGCCAGCACGTGTTTGGCGGCATCCGGCTCGGCCTGGAAAGGCTCGGTCTTGTCGCCCGGCTCACCCTTGTAGAACGGCGGCGCATTGCCTTCGGCCGGGTTCGGCGCCAGCGAGGCGAGCACATGCAGCAACTCCTTGATGCCGGCACCGGTCTTGGCCGAGGTGAATAAAATCGGAATCAGGTGGCCTTCGCGCAGCGCCTTCTCGAATGGCGCATGCAAGGCGGTGGCGGTCGGATCGGCGCCATCTTCAAGGTACTGAGCGAGCAGGTCTTCATCTTCCTCGACGATCTGGTCAATGAGCGCCCGGTGCGCCGCCGCGACCGATTCGAAATCGGCATCGCCGGCATCGTGCTCGAGCACTTCGACGACATCGGCCGCGCCGTGCGCCGGCAGGTCTAGGAGCATGCACTGCTTGCCGAAACGCTCGCGAATGTTGGCAACCAGGCCCGGCAGATCAAGGTTTTCGGCATCAATCTTGTTGATGACGATCATCCGGCACAGCTTCCGCTCGCCGGCGTAGCGCATCATGCGCTCGGTCATCAGTTCGACGCCGGTCTGCGCGTTGACGACGATCAGGGCCGTATCGACACCGGCCAGCGCGGCGATGGCCTGACCGGAAAAGTCGGGGTAGCCCGGGGTGTCGATCAGGTGGACATGCGTGCCTTCATAACCGAAATTGACGACAGCAGAGGTCAGGGAGTGACCAGCCTCTTTTTCCTGGGCATCGAAGTCGGCAACGGTATTACCTTTCTCGACGCTGCCCTTCGCGTTGATGGCGCCGGTCGCGAACAGTAAGGACTCGGCCAGGCTGGTCTTGCCGGCGGCGCCATGGCCGACCAATGCAACAGAACGTAGAGCCTCGGTGGTGTACTTGGACATCTTCTTCTCCCTTAGCTTAGAAAATTCAGCGAAAAATCAGTTCACATCAGTGGCCAGCCTTGCGATCAGCGAGCCGTCATCTATTCGCGATACATGCCACTGGCCGCCATGCGATCGACAAAGTGGGGGCCAAAACCGTAAAGCAAGGCAATTGCCACAACGAAGAGCAGCACGCCAAAAATCAGTTGCTTGCCCGGCTTGGAAAATTCCGACCAGTGCCTGCCGGCAAACCAGATCGGGCCGACGATGGGCAAGGCCAGCGTCGGCAACCAGCTCTTCCAGCCAAAGGCGAAAGAGGCGGGCAAAGTGCCGAAATAGCCGACCAGTAACAAAGAGCCGCCCACCGCAATGAGAATGGCGATGGCAAACATGAAAGCCGTGAACCAGAAATCCATTATTTCTTTACCTTTTTCGGACGTTCCCAGCCGGGCAACGTCATTTGTTTGGCTCGTGAGACGGTCAAGGCGTCCGGTGGCGCATTCTTGGTCAGCGTCGTGCCGGCGCCAAGCGTTGCCCCGCGGCCAACCGTCACCGGGGCAACGAGTTGGGTATCGGAGCCGATGAAGACATCGTCCTCGATGATGGTCAGGTGCTTGTTGGCACCGTCATAATTGCAGGTGATCGTGCCGGCGCCGACATTGACGCGCTGACCGATCTGGGCATCGCCGATGTAGGCCAGATGGTTGGCCTTGGACTGGGCGCCGATGATGCTCTTCTTGACCTCGACGAAGTTGCCGATGTGCACCTCCGGCCCGAGTTCGGTACCCGGACGCAGCCGGGCATAAGGCCCAAGCACGCCGTCCGGCCCGATCACCGCGTCCTCGAAGTGACAGAAGGCGGCGATGCGCGTTCCGGCGCCCACCTTTACGTTTTTCAGCACGCAGTAAGGACCGACCTCGACGGCATCGGCCAGTTCGACCTTGCCTTCGAAAACGCAGCCGACGTCAATGGACACGTCGCGGCCATGGCTCAGTGAGCCACGAATGTCGATACGCGCCGGGTCGGCCAGGCGCACGCCGGCGACGAGCAGTTGATCGGCCAGGTTGCGCTGGTGCTGACGTTCCAGTTCGGCCAGCTGCACCTTGCTGTTAACGCCGAGCACCTCCCACTCGCCCTCGGGCTGGGCGGAGCGTACTGGCAAGCCCTCGGCCACGGCCAGCGCGACGATGTCGGTCAGGTAGTACTCACCCTGGGAATTGTTGTTCTTGAGCTGGCCCAGCCAGTCGGCCAGACGCGCCGTCGGGATCGCCATGATGCCGGTGTTGACCTCGCGGATCGCCTTTTCTTCGGGCGTAGCGTCGTTTTCCTCGACGATGCGCACGATGTTGCCATTTGCATCGCGCACCATGCGGCCATAGCCGGTCGGGTTGGCGAGGTCGACGGTGAGGATGGACAAGCCGTCCTTGCCGGCCTGCAGCAGGCGCTTGAGCGCACCGACCGTGGTCAGCGGTACGTCGCCATAGAGCACCAGCGTCTGCGCCGCATCGCCCAGTTGCGAGACGGCCTGGGCGACGGCGTGGCCGGTGCCCAGTTGTTGCGCCTGCTCTGCCCATAGGATGTCGTCGGCGGCCAGTGTGGCGCGTACCACCTCGCCGCCATGACCATAGACGACAATCAGTTTTTCCGGCGAAAGAAGACGAGCGGTGTCGATGACATGTTGCGCCAGGGCCTTGCCGGCAATCGGGTGCAAGACCTTGGGCAGGTTGGAATGCATGCGCTTGCCTTGGCCGGCAGCGAGAATGACGATATTCATATTGAGCAGAATCTTGTGCGGTTGGGTAATCTGCATTTTCACATGATCGGCCCGCACTGTCGAAGCCGGCGACGCATTTGCCATGCTTGCCCATTGATCCAGCGCAACTCGCGTAGAAAAACAAAAGCCCCGGCGGCTTTTCAGACGGCGGGGCTTTCTTCGGTGAGGAAGGGATCAGGCGCTCTTTTTCTGTTCCTGACCGCCGAGAATGTCGCCGAGCACGGCCTTTCCGCGGGTCGAAACAAACCAGTGCAGCACATTCTTGTCGTTGATTCGCGTCTCGATGACACCCATGGCTTTCATAACGGTCAGGCGCTGGCTGACATAATCGCGGGCCAGTCCGGTGCTGTCGCAGATCGCGGCCAGATTTCCATAAACGAAGCCGCCTTCGGACAAGGCGCGCAGGATTTCGACGTCGTTGTAGGAGAGAACGTCCTTGGGATCGGGCTCGACGGCCTTCAGCACCTCGGTTTCGGCTTTGGGCACAGCCAGGATGGGCTCGTCACGCTTTTGCTGTTCGATGCGACCAACGTCGCGCCGGACCTGGTCGATCTGCGCCATCAGGCGCTGCACCATGTTTTCGAAAAAGCGCCGCGAGGCGACGACGTAGATCAGGCAGAAACCTGAAAACACGTAGAGATCGATCGGCTTGGTCCGCGCCCCCTCGAGCAGCGTGCTCGACAGCATGTTGAGAAAGAGCGGCACGGTCAGCGCCGCCACCACGCCGAAGACCGGATATTTGAGCCAGTCGTGGCGGCCCGCATCGCCGCGCCGGTCGGCCAGAAAGTAGTTGGCCGTACCGCCCAGTATCCCGGCGACGAACATGATGCCGAGAATTACCAGCATGTGCCCGTCGAGGGCGCCGCTTGGCGTTGTCACGAGCAAGGCAGGTTGCAGTTCAGTTGACATGTTTTCCCCTTGAAATCAGCAGCCATTCTCACACGACAGAGACAATGTTTCGCCAGCCTGCCACCTGATCATGAGAAAAATAGTCAAAAAGAGAATCCCACGGTCAACCGGAAAAAAAGGCCAAAATTGAAAAGCCCCGCCGGCTTTTCAGGCGGCGGGGCTTTTTTCGAGAGCGCTCGACTCAGCGTGGCAGCGTCGTCGAACCCATCAGGAATGCATCGACCTCACGGGCAGCCTGACGACCTTCGCGGATCGCCCAGACCACCAGCGACTGGCCGCGACGCACGTCGCCAGCGGCGTAAACCTTGTCGACATTGGTCTTGTAGCAACCTTCGCCGTCGGTCGTCGCCTTGGCATTCTGGCGCGCATCCTTCTCGACGCCGAAGGCATCCAGCAGGCCGCCAACCGGGTTGGTGAAGCCCATGGCCAGGAAAGCGTTGTCGCACGCCAGCTCGAATTCCGAACCGGCAACTTCGCTCATCTTGCCGTCCTTCCAGTCCAGACGAACAGCCTTGAGCGCCTTGACGTTGCCCTTGCCATCATCGACGAAGCCCTTGGTGGCGACGGCGAAATCGCGGGTACAACCTTCGTCGTGCGAAGACGAAGTGCGCAACTTGTACGGCCAGTACGGCCAGGTCAGCTCCTTGTTTTCCTCTTCCGGCGGCATCGGCATCAGTTCGAACTGGGTGACCGAGGCGGCACCGTGGCGATTCGAGGTGCCGACACAGTCAGAACCGGTATCGCCGCCACCGATGACGATGACGTGCTTGCCCTTGACGTTGACCGGATTGGCCTTGCCCTGCTGGACTTCCTTGTTCTGCGGAATCAGGAACTCGAGCGCGGCGTAGATGCCCTTGAGTTCGCGGCCAGGCACCGGCAGATCGCGCGGCACTTCGGAGCCGGCGGCGAGAATCACCGCGTCGAAATCCTGCTTGAGCTGATCGGCCGAAACGACGGTGGTCGCATCATTGTTGATGCCGGCCGGCACGTTCTTGTCACCAACCACGACCTTGGTCTTGAAGGTGACGCCTTCGGCTTCCATCTGGGCGACACGGCGGTCAACCAGGGTCTTTTCCATCTTGAAGTCAGGAATGCCGTAAGCGAGCAAGCCACCAAGGCGGTCACTCTTCTCGAACACGGTCACGTCGTGGCCAACGCGCGCCAGTTGCTGGGCGGCAGCCAGGCCGGCCGGGCCGGAACCGACGATGGCGACCTTCTTGCCGGTCTTCGCTTTCGGCGGCTGCGGCACAACCCAGCCCATTTCCCAGCCCTTGTCGATGATCGCGTGCTCGATCGACTTGATGCCGACCGGCGCGGCATTGATGCCGAGCGTACAGGCAGCCTCGCAGGGTGCCGGGCAGATGCGGCCGGTGAAATCCGGGAAGTTGTTGGTGGAGTGCAGCACTTCCAGCGCCTGCTTCCAGTTGCCGCGGTAAACCAGATCATTCCAGTCCGGAATGATGTTGTTCACCGGGCAGCCGTTGTTGCAGAACGGGATACCGCAGTCCATGCAACGCGCGCCCTGGATCTTGGCATCGTCGTCAGACAAGGCGTGGACGAATTCCTTGTAGTGCTTCAGGCGCTGTTCGACCGGGTCGTAAGACTCGGACAGGCGCTCGAATTCCATGAAGCCAGTCGGCTTGCCCATTATGCAGCCTCCTTCTGTGCAGCAACGGCCATCTCGGTGAGGGCGCGCTTGTATTCGTGCGGATAGACTTTGACGAACTTCTCGCGATAGGCGTCCCAGTTGGCCAGAATGGCCTTGGCGGTCGCGCTGCCGGTGTATTCGGCATGACGGGTGATCAACTCCTTGAGCTGAGTCTCGTCAGCGATACCCAGATGCAGCGGTTCGCCAGCGGCGTGACGCGACGCCGGCAAGACCTTCTCGAGAGCCACCTGCGCGAGGTTGCAGCGATGCTTGAAGCTGCCATCCTCGTCCAGCACGTAGGCGATACCGCCCGACATGCCAGCCGCGAAGTTGCGGCCGGTCATGCCCAGTACAGCGACAGTGCCACCCGTCATGTATTCGCAACCGTGGTCGCCAACACCTTCGACAACTGCAGTACCACCGGAGTTACGGACACAGAAGCGCTCGCCGCCGACACCGGCAAGGAAAGCCTCGCCTTCGGTCGCGCCGTACATGACGGTATTGCCGCAAATGATGTTCTGCTGCGTATCGCCGCGGAAATCCGGGCTCGGCTTGATGATGATGCGACCACCCGACAAACCCTTGCCGACGTAGTCGTTACCTTCACCAGTCAATTCCAGCGTCACGCCCTTGGCCAGGAAGGCACCGAAGGCCTGGCCGGCGGTACCGGTCAGCTTGACGTGGATGGTGTCGTCCGGCAGGCCGGCATGGCCGTAGCGGCGGGCAACTTCGCCTGATAGCATGGTGCCGCAGGTACGGTTGACGTTGATGATCGTCGTTTCGATCTGGACCTTCTGGCCCTTTTCGAGAGCCGGCTTGGCCTGGGCGATCAACTTGTGGTCGAGCGCCTTCTCGAGTCCGTGGTCCTGCGTTTCGGTGTGCAAGCGTGGCACATCGGCCGGCACATTCGGCTGGAAGAAGATCTTGGAGAAATCCAGACCCTTGGCCTTCCAGTGTTCGATACCGGCACGCATGTCGAGCAAATCGGCACGGCCGACCAGATCGTCGAACTTGCGAATGCCCAACTGGGCCATGATCTCGCGGACTTCTTCGGCAACGAAGAAGAAGAAATTGACGACATGCTCAGGCTGGCCGGAGAAGCGCTTGCGGAGCACCGGATCCTGCGTGGCCACACCGACCGGGCAGGTATTGAGGTGGCACTTGCGCATCATGATGCAGCCTTCGACCACGAGCGGCGCCGTGGCGAAACCGAATTCGTCCGCACCCAGCAAGGCACCGATCACGACGTCACGGCCGGTCTTCATCTGGCCATCGACCTGGACGCGAATGCGCGAACGCAGGCGATTCAGGACCAGGGTCTGCTGGGTTTCGGACAAGCCGAGTTCCCACGGCGTACCGGCATGCTTGATCGAGGACTGTGGCGAAGCACCCGTACCACCGTCAAAACCGGCGATCACGACGTGATCGGCCTTGGCCTTGGCAACACCGGCAGCAACCGTACCGACACCGACTTCGGAGACCAGCTTGACCGAGATGGAAGCCTTGGAATTGGCGTTCTTCAGGTCATGAATGAGCTGAGCCAAGTCTTCGATGGAGTAAATGTCATGGTGCGGCGGCGGCGAAATCAGGCCGACACCCGGCACCGAGTGACGCAGGAAACCGATGTACTCGGAAACCTTGTGACCCGGCAACTGGCCACCTTCGCCCGGCTTGGCGCCTTGCGCCATCTTGATCTGGATCTGGTCGGCATTGACCAGATACTCGGTGGTCACGCCGAAGCGACCGGAGGCAACCTGCTTGATGGCAGAGCGCAGCGAATCACCTTCCTTGAAGGTGTAGTCGCGTTCGATACGCGAGGCACCAACCACTTCGGAAAGCGTCTGACCGGCCTTGAGCGGCACGAAACGCTTGGCATCCTCACCACCTTCGCCGGTGTTGGATTTACCACCGATGCGGTTCATGGCAATGGCCAGCGTCGTGTGCGCTTCGGTCGAAATGGAACCGAGCGACATGGCCCCGGTGGCAAAACGCTTGACGATTTCCTTGGCGGACTCGACTTCTTCGAGCGGAATGGCGGTACCAGTCGGCTTGAATTCGAACAGGCCGCGCAGGGTCAGGTGACGCTTGGTCTGATCATTGATCAGCTTGGCGTATTCCTTGTAGGTCTCGTACTTGCCGGAACGGGTCGAGTGCTGCAGCTTGGCAATCGAATCCGGCGTCCACATGTGTTCTTCGCCGCGAATACGGTAAGCGTATTCACCACCGGCGTCGAGCATGCTGGCCAGTACGGGATCGCCTGAGAACGCTTCATCGTGCAGACGAATGGCTTCCTCGGCAACCTCGAAAACGCCTATACCCTCGACATTTGACGGCGTGCCGGTGAAGTATTTTTCGACGAACTCCTTCTGCAAGCCGATGGCTTCGAAGATCTGAGCGCCGGTGTAGGACATGTAGGTCGAGATGCCCATCTTGGACATGACCTTCATGAGGCCCTTGCCGATCGCCTTGACGTAGTTCTTGGCGTACTTTTCAGCCTTTTCGGCATCACCCTTGGCAAAACCAGCGATGGTTTCGAGCGCCACGTAGGGGTGGACCGCTTCGGCGCCGTAGCCGCCAAGCAAGGCAAAGTGATGGGTTTCACGCGCCGAACCGGTCTCCACGACGAGGCCGGCGCTTGTGCGCAGGCCCTTCTTGACCAGGTGCTGGTGAATAGCCGACGTGGCTAGCAGCGCCGGGATGGCGACATGCTCGGCATCTACCTTGCGGTCGGAGACGATCAGGATGTTGGCACCGGAACGCACAGCGTCTTCAGCGTCAGCAGCCAGCGAAGCGAGGCGTGCTTCGATACCGTCCTTGCCCCAGGCGACCGGGTAACAAATATCCAGCTCAAAGGAGTGGAACTTGTTGGACGTGTATTTCTCGATGTTGCGCAGCTTTTCCATGTCGTCGAAGGACAACACGGGTTGCGACACTTCAAGACGAATCGGCGGGTTGATATCGTTGGTGTTGAGCAGGTTTGGCTTTGGTCCGATGAAGGACACCAGCGACATGACCAGCTCTTCGCGAATCGGATCGATCGGCGGGTTGGTCACCTGTGCAAACAACTGCTTGAAGTAGGTGTAAAGCGTCTTGTTCTTGGCCGACAGCACCGGCAAGGCAGAGTCGGTACCCATGGAACCAGTGGCTTCTTCGCCATTCTGGACCATCGGCTCAAGAATGATCTTGACATCTTCTTGCGTGTAGCCGAAAGCCTGCTGTCGATCCAGTAGCGAAGCAGCTGGCGCCGAGCACTTTTCGTGCGGTGCCGGCACTTCGTCGAGCTTGATACGGATCTTTTCGATCCACTCGCGATACGGTTTGGCGTTGGCCAGGGAGTTCTTCAGTTCTTGGTCGTCTATGATGCGGCCCTGCTCCATGTCGATCAGGAACATCTTGCCCGGCTGGAGGCGCCATTTCTTGACGATTTTCTTTTCCGGAATCGGCAGTACGCCAGACTCGGAAGCCATCACGACGAGGTCGTCATCGGTGACCAGATACCGGGCCGGACGCAAACCGTTACGGTCAAGCGTGGCACCAATCTGGCGACCGTCGGTGAAAGCCACGGCAGCAGGGCCGTCCCAAGGCTCCATCATCGCGGCATGGTATTCGTAGAAGGCGCGACGGTTCTCGTCCATCTGGGTATGCTTTTCCCAGGCTTCCGGGATCATCAGCATGACCGCTTGGGCCAACGAATAACCTCCGCCCATCACCAGCAGCTCAAGCGCATTGTCGAAGGAAGCCGAGTCGGACTGACCGGGATAGTGCAGCGGCCAGACCTTCTTCAGGTCATCGCCGAGAATCGGCGAGGAAATTGCCTGTTCACGGGCCTTGAACCAGTTGACATTGCCACGCACCGTATTGATTTCGCCATTGTGGGCGATGTAACGGAACGGATGCGCCAGGTCCCAGGTCGGGAAGGTGTTGGTCGAGAAACGCTGGTGCACGAGCGCCAGCGCCGAAACAGTCCGCTTGTCCTGCAGATCAAGGTAGTACACCCCAACCTGATCAGCCAGCAGCAGACCCTTGTAGTTAACTGTGCGGGCCGAGAAGGACGGGACGTAGAACTCCTGACCGAATTTCAGCTTCAGCGACTTGATCGCGTTGGCGGCACGACGACGAATGATATACAGCTTGCGCTCAAGGGCATCCGTTACAAAAATATCCGGGCCGCGACCAACGAATACCTGGCGAATCACCGGCTCCTTGGCGCGCACAGTCGGTGACATGGGCATTTCACGATTGACGGGCACATCGCGCCAGCCAAGCAGAACCTGACCCTCGGCAACGATAGAGCGCTCGATCTCCTCAACGCAGGCGTGGCGCGAAGCAGCCTCCTGCGGCAGAAATACCATGCCGACCCCATATTCGCCAGCGGGCGGCAATTCGACTCCCTGACGCGCCATCTCTTCGCGATAGAACTGGTCCGGAATCTGGATCAAAATACCCGCGCCATCACCCTGCAAGGGATCGGCGCCAACAGCACCACGGTGATCGATATTCTTCAGGATCAACAAACCCTGCTCGACGATGCCATGGTTTTTCTGACCTTTGACATGGGCGACAAAGCCCACACCACAAGCATCGTGCTCATTGGCTGGGTCGTACAACCCTTGCCGCTCAGGTACTCCCGGTTCCATCACACGCATTCCTTCAAATAACTTGGCCAAAAACTACGGGCCAATGTTGAAAAAAGCCGAGCATCATATTTTCTGCTTCGGCCTGTAGGAAAATTAGAGGCAACCATCAAATATACTGGCAAACCCCTGTCAATTCAAGATGCTGCAACGCACCAACTAAGCACACCAAGAAAAGACGACTCCCTGTTCAGGTGCATCTGGCCTCAATGGCAGCGCTGATCTGCGTATCGCTAGCTCGATCAGAAACAACAGCCTTGCCGATTTCCTGAAGAAGCACCAAACGGAGTTTTCCATCCTGCACCTTCTTATCGTGGCTCATCAACTCGAGATATCTGGCCACACCAAGCTTGGGTCCAAATACCGGTAAACCGGCTCGAACAAATATGCGTTCAATTCGCTTGAGCGCACTTTCATCCAGCAATCCCAACTGACGCGATAACTCCGCAGCAATTAGCGTGCCGGCAGCAATGGCTTCGCCATGCAACCATTCGCCGTACCCCATCCCCGTTTCGATCGCATGGCCAAAGGTATGCCCCAAGTTGAGCAGTGCACGCTCACCGGTTTCTTTTTCGTCCGCCGCGACAACCTCGGCTTTATTGGCACAGGATCGGTGAATTGCATACGTCAGCGCGGCAGGATCTCGGGCCAGCAGTTTTTCAAGATTTTCTTCAAGCCATGCGTAGAAATCCAAGTCTCTAATCAAACCGTATTTGATCACCTCGGCCAAGCCCGCTTTCAACTCTCGCTCCGGCAGGGTGTTCAACGTCGAAATATCGGCAAGCACAAGCTTAGGCTGATAGAAGGCGCCAATCATGTTTTTCCCGAGAGGATGATTAATCGCCGTCTTGCCACCAACGGATGAGTCAACCTGCGACAAAAGTGTTGTTGGCACCTGGATAAAAGGCATTCCTCGTTGGTAACAGGCGGCAGCAAATCCCCCCATATCTCCTATCACCCCCCCACCAAGGGCGACCAAGGTCGTTCCACGCTCACAGCGCGCCCCCAACAAGGCATCAAAGACAAGGTTCAACGTTTCCCAAGTCTTGAATTGTTCTCCATCAGGCAAAATAACTGGCAACACCGATACCCCTGCACTCTCCAACGCTGACTGAATTGTTTGAAGATACAGGGGAGCAACGGTGGTGTTCGTCACCACAACGACCTTCTTTTGCCTGATATGAGGCAGGATCAATTCAACTCGCGTGAGCAGGCCGCTTCCGATGTGGATAGGGTACGAACGATCCCCTAAAGCGACACAGAGTGTTTCCATCAGGTTTTGCATTGACAGTTAAATTCTCTCAGGAGATGCAGCACAATACCGGAGGCAACCAGACGCCCACCATCCACCACAATGTGCGCAGTATCTCGATACAAAGGGTCGCGGACAGCATGCAGTTCCTCCAACTTGGCTAGGGGATCCGCAACGTGCAACAACGGGCGATTCCGGTCATGCCGTGTGCGCTCAAAAAGCAAGGCCGGGGGAACGTTCAGATATACAACCCACCCTGTTTCGTGCAATCTCCGACGATTTTCCGCGTTGAGTACAACGCCTCCGCCGGTAGCCATCACGATATTGGATGTCTCCGTCAACTCGTGAATGGTCTGCACTTCTCGTCGCCGGAAACCATCTTCGCCTTCAATTTCGAAGATTGTTGGGATCGGCACACCTGTCCGCTCAACTATTTCATGATCTGAATCGAAGAACGGGCGAGCCAAGCGCTTCGCCAATTGGCGACCGACTGTTGTTTTGCCGGCCCCCATGAGTCCGACGAGATATATGTTACGACGATTTTCCACGTTTGGATTTTAGCCGACTACCCGCCAAGCACAAAAAAACAGGGCCGGCATCGCCGACCCCGTGAGTTTCCGATGAATCTCGATCAGTCGAATCGCATCTTGTCGGAAATCACACGTGGAGTAATGAACACCAACAATTCACGACGTTTTCCGGTGTCATTCTTGTATTTAAACAGCCACCCGAGGAATGGTATATCACCCAGCAACGGCACTTTATCAACCGTATTCTGGGTATCGGTGATAAATACGCCACCGATCACTACTGTTCCACCATTTTCGACAACAACATTAGTCTCCACGATTGAGCTCTTGATTGGCGGATTCAGGAATCCATTTACGCTAACAGCTCTCGTCCAGTCCGGCTCTTCTTTTTTTACAATCAAGTTCATTCTGACTGTTCCCTCTGGAGTTATCTGAGGAGTCACTTCGAGCGACAATTTTGCTGGTTTAAAGCTAACTGTATATGTCGTAGATCCGCTGGATGCCTGCGCAGTTATGTATGGAACTTCCGTACCATCCTCAATTTTTGCCTTTACGTTGTTAGCCGTTATCACCCTTGGGCTGGAAATGATTTTTCCTATCCCATCCGACTCCAAGGCTGCAAGTTCAACATTGAGGATTCGTGTTATCGAGGAATTGAACAGCGAAAATGCAAGCGCCCCTCCGGTAGAAGGAACCGGCAAATTTACACCGACCATCGAATTTTGTACCAGAGTAGCGGGAGTGGTCGTCGTAGTCCCTCCCGAAGTCGTAGTTATCGCGGGGGTCATTTTGCCACCGGCAACGTTGATGCCTGTACCTAAAATCTCGCTTGACTTGGAATTTATCAGGCCCAGCTTTGCGCCAATCTCCCGCTTAAAACTATCCTGGGCTTCAACAACCCGCGCTTCAATCAGCACCTGCCTTGCGGCAGTATCGATCGAGCGAATAAATGTACGAATTTCCTCAAGCTTGCTTGGTATGTCGTTGACGAAAATAATATTCGACTGTGGATCAGCAACCGCACTCCCTCGCTTGCTCAGGATGCGCTGGGCAGCGATATTCACCCCAGCCGCCGGAACTGGTGCAGCTCCAACACCGGTCAACGGCAAACCAGCCAGCAATCTCGCCACGTCGGCTGACTTTTGATAATTCAACTGGAACTGCTCCAGCTTGAGCGGCTCAAGTTCGCTGATCTGTTGCTTTGATTCAAAATCCAGTTTTTCGCGGGTAGCAATTTCATCGCGCGGGGCAATCAGGATAATATTGCCCTTTTTCCGCATATCGAGACCCTTTTGCTGGAAGATGATGTCGATTACCTGATCGGCGGGCACATCCTTCAGCACCAATGTGGTCGTCCCAGTCACTGTTTCACTGATAACCGCATTGAGATTCAGTTCTTCGGCCATCAGGCGCAACAGCGCACGCACGTCACCATTCTGATAATTGATGCTTACCCTTGGCCCTTGATAGCCAACCTTCGCACCTTGAACCAGCTTGTTGGGATCTTCAACAATCTGTTTAACTTCAACAATAAACTGGTTGTCACTTTGATATGCGTTGTGCTCCCACAAGCCTTTTGGTGAAATAATCATCCGGACATTGTCACCAATGACCTTGGTTTCAACTGCAGTGACAGGCGTGGCAAAATCAGTGACGTCAAGCTTGCGACGCAAACGATCTGGCACCGTTGTTTTCATGAAATCGACTACGAGATTGGCCCCCTGCTGCCTTATATCTATTCCGGTACCCGTATCACTCAGATCAACGACAATCCGCCCCTCACCATCCTTACCACGACGGAACATCACGTCGCTTACGGAGTGCTTCGAGCCAACCAGGCTCTCCTCGGCAAAACGGGTAGTTCGTTGCGCAGCGGAATCTGCCAAGCGTTCAATCGGAGTAAGGGTGACGTAGAGCGCCTTGCCATCAAGCCGCGTCTTGTAATTCATGTTCCTTACGAGATTAAGCACTACCCGAGTGCGATCCCCGACTTGAACAACATTCATGCCGCGCAAATCACCCTGATTGAATATCTGGCTGGTCTTACCCAAACCATTTGCGGTTGACTGAAAATCAAGCGCAATTTTTGCGGGATTTGCCACGCTAAACCCCGGAGGCGGGGAAGCTAGCGGCTCCTTCAAATCGATCCGGAGAGCGATTTCATTTCCCTGTTGCGCAACGTTAACTGCCTCGATAGTGTTTGCTGTTGGTGCTTCCGCTCGCACAGGAGACGACAAAGCAAGGCAGGCCGAAGCTACAGCCATCGCATAGGTAATAAATTTCATTTCTTGCTTCCCTCCTTGCTCTGCAGGTAGAGCGAGCTCTTGCGCTCAGTCCAGTCCCCAGCAGAATCCTGAATCAATTCGCGCAGTTGAACTTCCGTGTCCGAAATCTGCGTCACCATACCGAAATCAAGACCCAAATAATCTCCGACCTTGACTTGCTTAACCTTGTCTTCAACTTGAACAACAGCCATTGGTCGCTTGTTGACATTCATGTAACCGATCATTTTCAACGATTCGATCGGATATTTTTCAAGCAGGCTGTTACGAACCTCTCGAGCCTCAAAATCAGGCTGAAATGCCCCCCCTTTGCCGGCAACCTGTTTGTATTTGGACTCTGGCTCGATCTTGTTCGGCTTGAACGGATCAATCGTAGCCTCTACATCGTAGGGGACTGGCTCATAGGGTTTAACATCGGGCAGTTTGGGTATATTGCCGCGCATGTCTTGGGTGTTTTCAGCCATCCATTGTTTTAACTCTTCGTGATCACCACCAGCACAAGCGCTGAGGAGAGCACACAGGGCGATGAGCAATATTCGTTTCACTTCTTCGCTCCTTGCGCAGCCTTCTTCTCTTGATCGGCCTTCTTCTGCTTAGCTATCTCTTCCTCATCCAAATAGCGGAACGTCTTTGTTGTGGCGTCCAGCGAAAGCTGCCCCCCCTCCTTGACGGGCGCAACGGAAATATTGTTCAGGGTGACAATACGAGGAAGCTTGGCAATATCGGCCGCAAACGCCCCGAAGTCATGGTAGCTTCCGTTAATCTTTACGGTAATCGGCAACTCTGCGTAGAAGTCCTTGACCTGCTCCTGACCTGGCTTGAACAACTCGAACTGCAAACCGCGCCCAAGACCGGCTTGGTTCACCTCGATAAGCAGCGCCTCGATTTCCGATTTGTCCGGCAATTGCTTGAGGAGCGCGCCAAACGAACGATCAATTTCAGCAAGTTGCTGGATATAAAGATCAAGATTGACTGCTTGGCGTTTTTTATCAAGATACTGCTGCTTAAGCGTTTCCTCTTCTCGTTGCTTGGTGTCGAGTTCGGTCAACTGGTCATTCCAGACAAACCACCAACCGGCGAGAAGAATGGCGGCAAACAACCCTATCAAAACACTTATTTTTGGAATTAACGGCCATGCACCCGGATCATTCGGGTTCATTAGCCGAAAATCATCGGCCATGGACTGAAAGTCAATTTTGGGCAACGAAATACTCTTGGCGTTCACTTTTTCACCCTCCCGTCTTCAGGCTTGACTCGGGTGAGAATGAAGGTCATGCCAAATTCGTTGATCCGGCGTCCGTTAATCACAACCGCCTTGCTTTCTATCAGTTGCGGCGCTTCCAACCACGGCGAGGCATCCAGATTGCGCATCAGCGCCGAAATACGGGCATTTGACTGAGCATGGCCAGTGATGTTGACCTTCAGTCCATCCTGTTTTAGTGACTTGAGGTAAATACCTTCTGGCACCTGTTTGACGAGCTCACTCAGCAGATAAACCGTTTCACCACGATCGCGCTGCAGGTTTTCGATAACCTGCTTGCGAGACAGCAGAGCTTGGGTTTGCTCTTTCAAGCGCTTGATCTGGTCAAGCTGCTTGTCAAGCACGGCTATTTCGCTCTTGAGAAAGTTGTTCGAGTCATCCTGATTGCTTATCGCACTACCTATCAGGGTGTAGACCGCGAACACAATCAGCGCACCGAGCACCGAAACCAGCCCAGCCAAAACAAAAAACTGCTCGCGTCTGGCTTTTTTTGCCTCTTCGCGATGTGGAAGGAGGTTGATACGAATCATGATGGATCGAACCTCCGCAGTGCCAGGCCACAAGCGACCATTAGCGATGAGGCGTCAGCCAGCAAACTTTTTGCCCGAACGCGGTCCGAAAGAACCATGTTAGCGAAGGGGTTGGCGATCAGCGTATTAACTTGTGTTCTTGTGGCAACGACCTCGTCGATACCAGGGATTACTGCACAGCCCCCAGCCAGAACAATGTGATCAACCTGATTGTATTGGGTCGAGGTGAAGAAGAATTGCAGTGCCCGAGAAACCTCAAGTGCCAGATTCTCCATGAACGGGTTCAGCAACTCGATTTCATAACCTTCCGGCAGATTACCTGCCCGCTTCGCAGCCTCGGCATCTTCGTAACTCATGCCGTAGTGGCGGGCGATATCCTGAGTCAGCATACCGCCACCGAACGCCTGTTCGCGAGCGTATACCTGCTGACCATTGCGCAGCACCGTCAGGTTCATGACGTTGGCGCCCGCATCAATCAAAGCAACAACCTGATTCTTTCCTGATTCTGGCAACTGGCGCTCGATCAACTCAAAAGCAGCCAAAGCCGCAAACGACTCGACATCAACGACAGTTGCCTTCAGACCGGCAGAGTCCGCCACCGCGACACGATCTTCGACACGCTCTTTCTTGGACGCGGCGATCAGCACTTCAAGCTCATCAGGCACCGCCGGAGCTGGACCGATCACCTGATAGTCGAGATTTACCTCATCGATCGCAAATGGAATATATTGATTGGCTTCGGTTTCAACCTGAGCCTCAAGCTCTTCATCGCGCAATCCAGCCGGCACGATGATTTTCTTGGTGATGACCGCTGAACCCGGCAAGGCCATCGCGACATTGCGGGTCGATGTACCCATTCGCTTCCAGGCACGCTTGACGCAGTCGACAACGCCATCCAGATTGGCGATATTGCCATCGGAAACCGCGTCCTTGGGCAACACCTCAATGGTGTAGCGCTCAACGCGATAGCCGTCTTTCCCATTGGCGGTCAGTTCAACCATCTTGACGGCGGACGAACTGATGTCCAAACCGAACAAGGAACGCGCCTTGGGATTTAACAACGCTGAGATATCTAAGCCCACCCAGACCCCCAAAAAGTCCTTACGGAATGCGAAGTTAGCAAAATAACCAATAATTCACTTCAGATGCTAACAATAACATCTAGGCATGTAAAGCAATTTCACGGCGCCGATTTACCCCAGCGTATAATCCGCGCAACTCCCATTTCACCCATCAGACCACCGTGCCCTCCTTACCTTCGGCGCTGCGCCTAGTTATTTACCCTGTCATATTTTTGATCGGCCTTGTTGCCATCGTAGTGGCGATGGCGTTGATTGTTCTTGTCCTGACCTACCCCAACCTGCCATCGCTTGAGGTACTAACCGACTACCGGCCAAAGATACCTTTACGTGTGTACACCGCCGACGGATTCCTGATCGGCGAATTTGGCGAGGAGCGCCGCGCCGTGGTGGCGATCGCAGACGTCCCGGCAGTCATGAAACATGCAATCCTGGCGGCCGAGGATGACCGGTTTTACCAGCATGGCGGCATCGACTACACAGGCGTCGTGCGAGCAATTGGTGCCAACCTGGTCGGCGGCGGCAAACGGCAGGGTGCCTCGACTATTACCCAGCAGGTTGCGCGCAACTTTTTTTTGACTGGCGAAAAAACTTACACCCGCAAGCTTTACGAGGCCCTTCTTTCCTTCAAAATAGAAAGCAACCTCTCGAAGGACCAGATTTTCGAGTTGTACATCAACCAGATTTTCCTTGGCCAGCGCGCTTATGGTTTCGCGGCAGCATCCCAGATTTATTTCGGCAAACCACTAAAAGACATATCGATTGCCGAAGCCGCGATGCTGGCTGGACTACCCAAGGCGCCGTCGGCCTATAACCCGATCGTCAATCCGAACCGCGCCAGGCTTCGGCAGCATTACGTTCTGCGCCGGATGCGCGAACTGGGCCATATCACCGAGACACAGCACGAAGCGGCACTCAAGGAGCCGCTGGTCGTCAAACGCGAACTGGCCGAATATGCTGTCCACGCCGAATACGTAGCCGAAATGGCCCGGCAGATCGCTGCCGAGCGTTTTCCCGACGAGGTGTACTCGCGCGGCATGAAAGTTTACACGACGGTGATCAAGGCCGAACAGGAGGCTGCCTACAATAGCTTGCGCAAAGGGGTCATGGACTACGACCGGCGGCACGGCTACCGGGGCGCCGAATCCTATCTCGACATGAAGGACATCAAGTCTGACCAGGACGAGGCAATCGATGAAGCACTGCAGGACATCCCCGATGCCGGGGATCTGATTCCGGCTCTGGTTCTGGCGGCCGACGCCAAACACATCAAGGTTTATCGCAAAGGAGGGGAGGTCGTAAATCTGACCGGCGATGCCATGAAATTTGCCGCCCGGATGCTCGATGACAAGGCGCCGCCAAACAAGCGGCTCAAGCGCAGCGCCATCGTTCGCCTGCAAAAAGATGACAAGGGTAGCTGGCAGATCAGCCAGCTACCGGAAGTCGAGTCTGCTTTCGTTGCGGTCGACCCGAAAGATGGGGCCATTCGTGCCCTGGTTGGTGGCTTTGATTTCAACCGCAACAAGTTCAACCATGTCACTCAGGCTTGGCGGCAGCCGGGTTCCAGCTTCAAACCCTTCATTTACTCCGCTTCGCTGGAAAAAGGTTACGGCCCCAATAGCGTCATCGCCGACGAGCCTATCGTCATCCCGGCCAGCCAGACCGGCGCCGCCGCCTGGGAACCGCATAACTACGACGGCAAGTACGAAGGCCCGATGCGCATGCGCACGGCGCTGGCCAAGTCGAAGAACATGGTTTCGATTCGCATTCTCCAGTCTATCGGCACGCATTACGCCCAGGACTACTCAGCGCGCTTTGGTTTCGATGCCGCCAAGCATCCGCCTTACCTGACCATGGCTCTCGGCGCCGGGTCGGTCACGCCGTGGCAGATGGTGACTGCCTATTCGGTCTTCGCCAACGGTGGCTTCCGGGTCAATCCCTTCGTCGTCCGCGAAATTCGCGACGGCGGAAATCAGGTGCTGGCTCTATCGGCGGCGACCGAGGCCGGCAATGAAGACTCCCGCGTCATCGACCCGCGCAATGCCTTCATGATGGATGCCATGCTGCGTGACGTCACCATCTACGGCACAGCCGCCAAGGCGTCGGCGATCCTGAAACGACATGATCTGGCCGGCAAGACTGGCACGACCAACGAGTACCTGGATGCCTGGTTCTGTGGCTATCAGATGACGGTTAGTGGATGTGCATGGATCGGTTTTGACCAACCGAGGAAACTTGGCGACAAGGAAACTGGCGGCTCCGCGGCGCTGCCGATCTGGATTGGCTATATGAGCCGGGCGCTCAAGGATGTACCGACGCTGCTCCCGCAACCACCGGAAGGATTGATAGCCACCGGCGAAGGCCGGGAGCGGAGCTACATCTACGCCGAGAATGCGGCGAAGGAGAAACCACCGGAGGAAGAAGCCCAGGAAACCGCTCCGTTGCCGACTCCGGACCTCAGCGCACCACCAACCGACTGATCAGCGCAGTTGGATCGTCTCGCCGGCCTGCTGGCTGGCGAGCGTTGACAGTTTTTCCATCAGTTCGGCGGCATCGCGGGTATCGCGCCAGACAGTGCCGTCCCAGCGAAAATGGAAACCGCCCGAACGCGCGGCGACCCAGATTTCCCGAGCGACTCCATGGCGGTTGACGATGATCTTGCTGCCGTCGTCAAACTCGATTTCGAGCACGCCGCCAGCCGCCAACTGGCAGTCCACATCCGCCCCGCTGGCTTCGAGCGCCGCATCGATCCTGGCCAGCGTCGCCTCGGCCAGGGTGTTGAATTCCTTGTCATCCATCGTGTGCTACCATCCCGCTCTTCGCTGACAGCGCCCCGAACATGTCCAGAATCGCCGCCTTGCTGATTATCCTGAGCCTTGCTGCCTGCGGCATGAAAGGCCAACTTGAACGGCCACCCGGCCCGGCGTCTGAACCGCTGCTTGGCAACGCCAAGCCAGCCGCCAAGAATGTTAGCACGACCACCAGCCCCAAAGCCCCATGACCCAATTTGCCCTTAAAAACGGCGTGCTGCACGCCGAATCCGTCGCCCTGCCCGCTATTGCCGATCAATTCGGCACGCCGGCCTACGTTTATTCCCGCTCCGCGCTGGAAGCCTCATTGCGCGAATTCCATGACGTTCTCGGCGGCCATCCCGCTGGCCAAGGCGCGTTGGTCTGCTACGCCGTCAAAGCCAACTCCAATCTCGCCATCCTCAATGTCTTCGCCCGCCTCGGCGCTGGCTTCGACATCGTTTCCGGCGGCGAACTGCAACGCGTGCTGGCCGCTGGTGCCGACCCGAAGAAGGTCGTTTTCTCGGGCGTCGGCAAGACGGCTGACGAGATGAAGCTTGCGCTCGAAGTCGGCATTTTCTGCTTCAACGTCGAATCCGCCGCCGAGCTGGAACGCCTCAACGACGTCGCCGGCCGGAGCGGCAAGAAGGCGCCGATCAGCCTGCGCGTCAATCCGAACGTGGACCCGAAGACGCACCCGTACATTTCGACCGGCCTCAAGGGCGCCAAGTTCGGCGTCGCTTACGACAACGCACTGGCGCTCTATCGCCGCGCCGCTGCCTTGCCGAATATCGAAGTCGCCGGCATCGACTGCCACATCGGCTCGCAACTGCTCGACCCGTCACCGTTTGTCGAAGCGCTCGACCGCATTCTGGCCCTGGTTGACCAGATGGCGGCCGAAGGCATCCACATTCATCACCTCGACCTCGGTGGCGGCCTTGGCATCAAGTACAACGCCGAACAGGTACAGCCGACCGTCGCCTCCTACCTGACGCCGCTGCTCGACAAGCTGGCCGGGCGCGGCTTGCAGGTCGTCCTCGAACCCGGTCGCCGGCTGGTTGGCAATGCCGGCCTGCTGCTCACCCGCATCGAATACCTGAAAGAAGGTGAAGCGAAGAATTTCGCCATCATCGACGCCGCCATGAACGATCTGATGCGGCCAGCGCTCTACGAGGCCTGGCACGACATCCTGCCCGTCGTCCCGCGCACTGGTGCTGCCACCGAGTACGACGTCGTCGGCCCGGTTTGCGAAACCGGCGATTTCCTCGGCCAGGCCCGCCCGCTCGCCGTCGAAGCCGGCGATCTGCTGGCCGTGATGTCGGCCGGCGCCTACGGCATGGCCATGGCCTCGAACTACAACACTCGGCCACGCGCAGTTGAAGTGATGGTCGATGGTGACCAGATCCACGTCATTCGCCAGCGCGAAACGGTCGAGCAGCTTTACGCCGGTGAGTCCCTCCTCCCGAAGTGAGCGGTTTGCGCGTCGATAAATGGCTGTGGGCAGCACGTTTTTTCAAGACGCGCTCGCTGGCCAGCGACGCGGTCAGCGGCGGCAAGGTGAAGGTCAATGGCGCGACCATCAAGCCGGCGCGCGAGATCAAGGTCGGCGACCAGCTCGACATCGCCAATAGCGAAACGCGCTGGGAAGTGACGGTCAAAGGCCTGTCCGACAAACGCGGCCCGGCGCCGGAAGCCCGGCTGCTTTACGAAGAAACACCGGAAAGCATCAGCGCCCGCGAAACGGCGCGTGACAGCCGGCAGTTTGTTCAGGATCCCGCCGCCGTCATCCACGGCCGGCCGACCAAGCGCGACCGGCGCCAGATGGACCGTTACGGCCGGTAAATCGGCATTGCTACGGTCAACCGGAAAAAACGGCCAAAATCAAAGCACGTAAGCCAGCGCCAGCGGCAGGAAAAGCAAGGCCGCCAGATTGCCGATCAGCACGATCGACGCCACACGCTGTGGTTCCTGCTTGTAGCGCTCGGCGAACAGGAAGTTGAGCACGGCCGGCGGCAGCGCACCGAAGACGAACAGCATCGCCGCATCCCGGCCCTGCAAGCCGAGCAACTGAATGACACCGGCTGCGATCAACATGCCGGCCACCGGTCGCAACACAGCGCTGCCCACCGCCACCTTCCATTCGCTGAACGACACGTCGGTCATGCGCACGCCGAGCGAGAAGAGCAGCAGGGGCACGGAAACGTCGCCGAGCATCTTGATGGCGATGACCAGCGGCGTCCAGATGGGGATTTTGATCAAGGCCACGGCCAGCCCGGCGATGGCGGCAAACACGACGGGGATGCGCCACAGCGTCAGGATGCGCGTCGTCGGATCGAGCAGACGGGCGCCGAACGAAAAATGCAGCGTGTTCTCGACCATGAACAGAATCACCGCCGCCGGCAACGCCGCTTCACCCCAGGCCAGCACGGCGAGTGGCAGGCCGATGTTGCCGGAGTTGTTGAACAGCATCGGCGGCACCAGCGTTTTTGCCTGGATGCCGAATAGCCGGGCAATTGGCCAAGCGAGCAGGCCGCAGGTCGCCAGAACGAGAAAGCCGCCGAGGGCCAGCGGCGCGTAGGCGGTCAGGTCGAAAGACTTGCCGGCCATCGCCGCGAAAACCAGAGCCGGCACGAAGACGTCCATGTTCAGCCGGTTGGCCACGGCCATTTCCGGCTTGTGCTTGCGGCCATAGAAATAGCCGGCGGCCACAATCCCGAAAATGGGAAAGAGGATGGCCAGCAGACGGAAACTCAGGCTTTGCTCGTCCAAACGGAGGGCCTCGAACGGGGATAGACAATAAACGGGATTGTGCGGGCAGCGTTGCCACCCGCACAGTCGGGAAAGCCCTTAGCGCTTACAGGACGTAGCGCGACAGATCTTCGTCGGCGGCGACTTCGCCGAGCTTCTCGTTGACATAGGCGGCATTGACCAGCACCTTGTCCAGACCGACCTTGCCGGCATCGAACGAGACTTCTTCGAGCAGTTTTTCCATCACCGTATGCAGGCGGCGGGCGCCGATGTTCTCGGTCCGCTCATTCACCTGGAAGGCAATTTCCGCCATACGGCGGATACCATCGTCGGCAAACTCGATCTGCACGCCTTCGGTTTCGAGCAACGCCTGATACTGCTTGGTCAGGCAGGCGTCAGTCTGGGTCAGGATGCACTCGAAATCGGCCACCGACAGCGAATCAAGTTCGACACGGATCGGGAAGCGGCCCTGCAGCTCGGGAATCAGGTCGGATGGCTTGGACAGATGGAAGGCACCCGAGGCAATGAACAAAATGTGATCAGTCTTGATCATCCCGTACTTGGTCGACACCGTCGTGCCCTCGACCAGCGGCAGCAGATCGCGCTGGACGCCCTGGCGCGAGACGTCGGCGCCCTGCATTTCGGAACGGCTGGCGATCTTGTCGAGTTCGTCGAGGAAAACGATGCCGTTCTGCTCGACGGCCTTGACCGCCTCAAGCTTGACGTCCTCGTCATTGACCAGCTTGGCGGCTTCCTCATCGGTGAGCAGCTTGAGCGCCTCCTTGATCGGCAATTTGCGCGACTTCTTCTTGCCGCCGCCGATGTTCTGGAACATGCCCTGAATTTGCTGGGTCAGCTCTTCCATGCCAGGCGGCGCGAAGATTTCGGCCTGCATGCCCGGTGCGGCGACTTCGATGTCGATTTCCTTGTCGTCGAGCTCGCCTTCGCGCAGCTTCTTGCGGAATTTCTGGCGCGTCGTGTTATCGCTTGCGGTCGACTCGGAATTTTCGGCAAAAAAGTTGGGACCGCGCGCCGTTGGCAACAGCACGTCGAGGATGCGCTCCTCGGCGGCATCTTCGGCGCGAGCGCGCATGGTCTTCATGGCCCGTTCGCGATGCGACTTGATGGCCATCTCGACCAGATCACGGATGATCGTTTCGACATCGCGGCCGACGTAGCCGACCTCGGTGAACTTGGTCGCCTCGATCTTGATGAAGGGTGCGTTGGCCAGACGAGCCAGACGGCGGGCGATTTCGGTCTTGCCGACACCGGTCGGCCCGATCATCAAGATGTTCTTCGGTGTGATTTCCTGACGCAACGGCTCGGCCACCTGCGAGCGCCGCCAGCGGTTGCGCAGGGCAATGGCGACGGCCTTCTTGGCGTTCTTCTGCCCCACGATGTGCTTGTCGAGTTCGGAAACGATTTCCTGCGGCGTCATCGCGCTCATTCCAGCACCTCGATCGTGAAATTTCGGTTGGTGTAGATGCAAATGTCGCCGGCGATCTCCAGCGACTTGGTGACGATCTCGCGCGGCGCCAAGTCGGTATTTTCCAGCAAGGCACGCGCGGCGCTTTGCGCATACGAGCCGCCTGAGCCGATGGCGACGATGCCCTGCTCGGGTTCCAGCACGTCACCGTTGCCGGTGATGATCAGCGAAACCTCCTTGTCGGCCACTGACAGCATGGCTTCCAGCCGGCGCAGGGCGCGGTCGGAACGCCAGTCCTTGGCCAGCTCGACGGCCGAACGCAGCAGGTTACCCTGATGCTTGTCGAGTTTGGCCTCGAAGCGCTCGAACAGCGTAAAGGCATCGGCCGTGCCACCCGCGAAGCCGGCCAGGATGCGACCGTTGTACAGGCGACGTACTTTCCTCGCGGTAGCCTTGATGACGATGTTGCCGAGCGTGACCTGACCGTCGCCAGCCATGGCGACGGAATTGCCCCGGCGCACCGACAGGATTGTCGTGCCGTGATATTGCTCCATGATTTTTCCTGATTAAGACTTGGGAACGAGAATGCGCGCCTGCTTGTTGAGGCCGACCACGGCCATCAGCTCGGCGACCAGATGATTCGGGCTGCGAATGACGATGTCGCGCCCCGCCGCCTTATACGGCGCCAGACGATTGACCAGTTGCCCGGCCGAAACGAAATCGAGCCGGCGCACGCCGGAAAAGTCGATGATTGGCTGTTCGACGCCCTCGATGACAGCGACCAGCTCGTCAAAGCGGCAGCCCTTGAGTTCGCCCGACAAATAATAGGCGTCGTCAGCCGGGCGAGCCGTGGCAGCAGAGACCGCGGGGGTGACGGCAGCCACGCGCGGCTCCCACGACGGTGGGGACAACTCGAAGGTCACGGCGTAATCGACGGCTCGCTCTTCGAACGCATCCTGCGTGCCATGCCGCTGGAGCAACTCCAGCAACAGGCGCCAGGACGGCTCGTGGGCGATATCGCCGGCGACCATGCGGCTATTCAGGCGATCAATAAATACATCCGTACCACTGAGCACCACCGACAACCTGGTCTTTCTGGCCCGGCTCAGCAGATCGGCCAGTTGCCCGGCCACCTCATCGTCGCAACCGATCAGCTTGGTGCAATCGACGGTGACCTGCGCTTTTTGTTCAATCAGTTTGGCCAGCTCGCTGACCGGCAATGCACCTTCCACGGTCAACACGCCCTGCAGGAATATCTTGCGCGGACCGACTGCGCCGGTGGCCTGTTTGGCGGCGGGCGACTCCTGCAACCAAGTGGGCGGCGACATTTCGCAGGCTTCGGCGTAATCGGCACCGAGTTTTTCGAAAGCAGCCCGCTCGCCGGTCGCCTGCAACAGGTCGAACAGCAGGAGCCAGAAACGCCGGCCTTCCCGGCCGTGGTAGGAGCGCACGAAGGTCTCGAGCAGCGAGCGTGCGGCGCCGTCCTGACCGTTGGCATAAAGAACGACAACCTGCTCGACACAGGCTTGCAGCGGGTCTTCGTCGTGATTGACGTCGATCCCCATGACGCTGGATTCGGTGAAATCGTCGCTGTCGAAATCGTCAATGCTGAAATCGGAATCGGCAGCCAGTGGCGCCAAGGGCGCTACAGGTTTCCCCTCAGGCTTGCGGGCGGCGGGTGCCGGCTGGGGCTTGGTCGGTTTGCCGGGGGTAAATTCCAGATCCGGCAGCGGCTCAGGCAGCGGCTTGGCTTGATCCTCGGGCGGTGCTACTGGCGCCTTGGCCTCGGGCAGCGGGTCCGGTGCACGCGGACGGGCGGCCGGCCGTTCGGGCATCTTTTTGTCCTGCTTCTTGAAAAAGGAAAAAACCATAACCACTCCGCACGCGGGGGAGTAGTTTTAGCATGCCCTCGGACTTCATGCAACGAGCAAGCCTACTAGCACCAAGAGGAGAGCCAGAACCGGTCCGAATGGCTGATCCAGCCCGAGCGCCAGGGCAAAAGCCGCGACATAGGCCAGAACGCCGATTCCCAGGGCCCAGCGCAAGCCGGAGCGCCAGTTGGCAGCGCGGCGGAAGGCCAGCCACGGCGGGATGAAGACCAGCGCGAAGGCGCCCATGACGCCGAGGCTCATCGTTGCCATGGCCAGACTGAGCGCCGCCAGCAGATCGAAGCCGACCTGAGTCGGCCAGGCCGGCAGGCCGCGCAAGCGAAAGAGGTCGGGATAAACGCGGGCCAGCAACAAACGGGGCGACAAGCTGCGCAGGGCGAGCAGGGCTACGAGGCCACCGATGGCGACCGGCCAGAGCTGCTCGCTACCGGCAAAGTAGAGCTGGCCGTCGAACAGGGCATGACCAAGGCGTTCGGCCATCGGAGCGTTGGCGGCGAGCAACACGGCTCCGGCCCAGCCGGTCAGCAGCAATAGCGCATCGGAGGCACCGCCGGACAAGCGCCGGGCAAAGAGGCGCCGACCGGCCCCGGCCAACGCCGCCGTCGCCAGCCCGCCGAGCACCGGCGCCATGCCAGCGACCAGGGCGAGCAAGGCACCGGCCGCAGCGACATGCGAATAGGCCAGCGCCGCCAGCCATTCGTCGCGCAGACGCAGGTAGCAGCCAAGCACCGGCAGCACGATGGCGCAGGCCAGGCCGGTCAGGAAAGGAATCAGGAAAAGTTCAGCCGACATCGTGACCTCTCAATGCGATTACGCGGTCACAAACGGCCTCGACGAAGGGCGTGTCGTGGCTGACGACGAGGATGCCGGCGCCGGCCGCTGCCCGGTCGCGCAGGTGTTCGGTCAGGTGGGCAACACCGGCCACGTCGAGGTTGTTGGTCGGCTCGTCGAGCAGGACCAGATCGGCCGGTGCTTGCAGAACGGCCCACAGCGTCAGGTAGTGGCGCTGGCCGCCGGACAGTTTGTCGAGGCGGATGTCGAGGCGATCGGCCAGCCAGGCCGGCAGGCCGACGGCACCGGCTCCGGTCAGCGCCAGCAATTCGCGGCCGGACAGGGGCATGCCGACGACCGGCGGTACGTCCTGGCGCTGCAAGGCCAGGCGGAGGCCGGGACGTTGCTCGATGCGCCCGGAAAAGACCTTGGCCCGCCCGGCAAAAGCCGCCAGCAACGTGCTTTTGCCGACGCCGTTGGGGCCGGTCAGACCGACGATTTCGCCGGCCGCAATGGTCAAATCGAGCGGCTGGGTCGCCGGCCGCTGCCAGCCGACGACCAACTGCTCAGCGCGGAGAAGACTGCTCACCGCACTCCTTTCAACAGGCGTTGAACGGTGTCGTCGAACAGGCCGAACAAGTCCTTGGCCTCGGGCGTGCCGCCCACCGTGTAGGGCAGCAGAACAGCCGGCATGCCGGTCTTTCCTGCCATCCACTGACTTGGCCCTTCCTGCTGATAGGCGGCGCACAGCACCATTTTGGCCGGGGTGCTCTGCTGGCGGGCCAGCAGGCTGGTCAGATGGCCGCTGGTCGGCTCGATGCCCGGCTTCGGTTCGAGTGTGCCGACTTCCTTCATGCCCAGCCAATTAAGCAAATAGACGAAAGATGCGTGGTGGACGAGCACCGGCGCACCCTTGAGCGGCGCGGCTTCTTTCTGCCAGCGCGCCATCGCGGTCTGCCATTTGCCGGCGAAAGCCTGGTAGCCGGCCTGATAGGCAGCGGCATTGGGCGCATCGAGTTCGGCCATGCGTGCCGTCAGCGCCTCGCCGACTTTCAACACATTGCGCGGATCGAGGTGGGTGTGCGGATTGCCGGCAGCATGGACGTCGCCGTGAGCGCGGTCGAGCGTCGCCGGAACATCAAGGCGATTGACGAAGCCGGCCGCCTCGAAATACCCCGCCTGACCGGGCTGGATGCCGGAATTCCCGGAGTCACGAATGACCAGCGGCAACCAGCCGATTTCCAGATCGGCGCCGGCGGCGATGAGCAGATTGGCCTGCCGGGCCCGCGCCAGCAGCGATGGCTTGGCCTCGATGCGGTGCGGGTCCTGGAAAGCGGTGGTCGCGGTGTAGACCGTGACCTTGCTGCCGCCGATTTCCTGCGCCAACGCGCCCCATTCCGGCACGGTGGCGAAGACCTTGAGGTCGGCCTGGGCGGTTCCCACGGTCAACCCGAAAAAACAGGCAAAAATGAAATGTTTCATGGCGGCTCCTAGAACTTGTGCGCGCCGTGGGCGCCCAGGCTCATGACGTACTGCAATGTCAGCTGATTGTCGGTGATGCCCAGCATCGACTTGTCCTGCGCGAGTTGCAGACGAACACGCGAGAACTCGCTCCAGCTGTAATCGACCATGACCGACGCCTTTTTCGGCCGATAGCTGTCGACGACCAGATTGGCCGCATTGGCGCCGAAATCGCGGGTGCCGCTGTCGAGTTGCTCGTAACGCAGGCCGGCGCGCCATTGCGGGGTGAACTGGTAAACGCCCTGAGCGTACCAGCCGGACTGGCGGGTTTTGTAGGCGCTAACTTGACCATCGCAACTCACCGTTGCGCTTGCGTCTTCTGGCGTTGCACAAGTCAGATCACCGTTCTCCTGGCGGCTGAAATACTCAGTCTGAAACTTGAAGTTCTGATATTTCGGATTGCCGTTTGGCGCCCATTTCCAGACAAAATCAGCCAGCCAGGTCGATGAGTTACCGGAAAAAAGTCCTTCAACTTCGTCATCCACGGTACCTGCGAAATGTGCTCCCCGAGCACTGGCCTTCGTTTTCAAATACGACACCCCGGCTCGCCAGTCGTTGGAAACGCCAACATCGCCGCCAATGTGGGCAAAAATCGCCCCAGCCCCGGCTCCATTCTTGTTGCGATCCGTTCCCGGGAAGTTGGCGCCACGGCCAACTTCAGCTCCGAACTCAAGGAAAACCGGCGTCGGTGCCAGCCATTTGAACTGCAGGCCGTCCTGCGCGTAACTGGCGTGGTCGCCGAACATCGCCCGATACATGAGCGGCGCATCGGCGAAATCCCACATGTGCGGGTGCTGCTCGTTGAGGTAGCCAATGCCGGAGCGCATACGCCCGCCCTTGAGTCCGACGCCATGGCCGATGGCGAGCGACTGGAACCAGGCTTCCTCGACCTCGACTTCGCCGTCGGCCAGTGCCAGAATCGCCTGCCCGCGCCAGTAGGGGTCGATGTTGGCAGCCAGCACCAGCTCGGTGTGCTCGACCGAAAACCCGCGCTTGTTGATACCCTCAATCGCGCCAGCGCCATGATCGTGGCCGCCCGCCGGCACAAAACCGGTGATGCCGCGCTCGGCTACGTCCTTCATGCTCTTGTACTGCCCCTGAAGAATCAGCGACACCTCGGGATTGAAACCGCTGGCGCCCGTCGCGGCAGGGGCGACCGGCCGGCTGTCGACTTCCGGTGCGGCCGGCTTGGCCTGGGAGGTAGCCCGGGATTCAGCCTGAACCAGCTTCTGTTCGAGCGCCGCAATGCGTTGCTCGTAGGTTTTTTTTATGTCGTCGATCTGGGCGCGAATGGCCGCCAGATCGGCATCGGATGCGGCTTGCGCGCCGCACGAGGCGGCCATCAAGGCCGCCATGGCAAAAGACTTTTGCATGGGAATTTCCTGAAATTGCGTAGCAAGCGGCCGACCGTGGGAATCCCACGGTCAACCGGAAATAACGGGCAATTTCAGAAAAGTGGTGGGCCCTGCTGGGTCGCGATGGGCGCCGGGAACGCGTTGCGGCCATGGGCCGAGAACGATTCCGGTACGAGCTGAACGGCCAGCACCGGCGGCAAGGCCGCCAGCGACGGCAAGGCCGCACCGAGATCATGCGCAGCCAGACAAAGCTGGCAGACATGCGTCGGCAAGCCGTCATCGTTGCTCGCCGCATGCTCGACGGCGTGCGCCCCCGCCGCCAGTTGGGCGAAGAAGAGCACGACGACGAGAAGGAGGTGACGCAACTGAAGCATCTAGTCAGTTTATCAGGGCTGGGTTACGTTCAGATGGCAAAGCGGCTCAGTCCACCTGGACCAGCAAGCCTTTGAGGTATTCGCCTTCGGGAAAGTTCAACGCCACCGGGTGATCGGCCGCGCCAGCCAGGCGACGAACGATGCGTGCGGAGCGCCCGGCATCAAGCGCCGAGTCGGCGATGATTTTCTGGAACATCTCCAGCCCGACACCGCCGGAACACGAATAGGTCATCAACAAGCCACCCGGCTTGAGCAGCCGGCAGCCGAGAATATTGATGTCCTTGTAGGCCTTTGCCGCCCGGTCGGCATGGGCGGCGGACGGCGCGAACTTGGGCGGATCGAGGACAATCAGGTCGAACAACTTGCCGGCCTTACGGAAATCACGCAGGGCCTGAAAAACATCAGCCTCCTGCCATTGCGCCCGGTCGGCCGGCAACTTCGGATTCAGGGCCAGATTGGCCTGTGCCTGCGCCAGCGCCGGGCCTGAGGAGTCGATGGAGAGCACGCTCTTGGCACCACCAGCCAGCGCCTGCAGCGAAAAGCCGCCGGTGTAGCAGAAACAGTTCAGGACATCCTTGCCCGCCGCCAGCTGGCCGAGCAAGGCACGGTTCTCGCGCTGATCGAGATAAAAACCTGTCTTGTGGCCGCCAGCGATATCAATCGCCAGACGAACGCCGTTTTCGTCGATCGACAGCGGCGTCTTCGGCGCCTCGCCGTGCAGCCAGCCAGTCGTCGGACCAAGTCCTTCAAGACCACGGACATCGGAATCGGAACGCTCATAAACGCGGGCACAACCGGTCGCCTTGACCAGCCCGGCGACGATGGCGTTGCGCCATTTGTCGGCCCCGGCCGAGGTCAGCTGGACGACGACCGTGTCACCATACTGGTCGGCAATGACGCCGGGCAGGCCGTCGGATTCGGCATGGATCAGGCGCAAGCCCTGCTGGCCGCGCAGCTCCGGCAGCGATTGACGGAGCGCCACGGCCGCCGCGATGCGCCGCTTGAAGAAGGCGTCGTCGATTGACTCTTCGGCATCAAACGTCCAGAAACGCGCCCGGATCTGCGACTTCGGGCTGTAGGCCGCACGGCCGAGCGGCCGCAGGTTATCGGCCAGCACTTCGACCGTATCACCCGGCCGGGCCCGGCCTTCAAGACGACCGACCGAACCGGCGAACAACCACGGGTGATGTTTGAACGCCGAACGTTCCTTGCCCGGAAGCAGAATCAGCTGAGCCATGTTTTTCCCGATCTAAAAAGCAAGAAGCCCCGGTTACCTTGCGGCAACCGGGGCTCAGAATACTGGCGAAAACTTAAGCGCCCAGAGCCTTACGGTTGCGCTGATGACACTCGGCGGCGTACATGACCTTGAACATGGTCTTGCCCGTGTTCTTGAACAGACGCTTGGTAGACTTGGAAACGCAGCGGCGCTCCAGGGAAGAACGGCGAACGCGATTGATGGCCATGAAAAACTCCTTGATTCCGGCGAATTAGCTAAGCCGGGAAGGATAGCGCCCTGTGGAGCAATCGTCAACGAAGCCTTGATTTTTGGCCGATTTTTCCGGTTGACCGTGGGAATCAAGCGCTATTTTGCTTTGGCCCGCGGATGGGCCGAATCGTAGACTTTGGCCAGATGCTGAAAATCCAGGTGCGTATAGACCTGGGTCGAAGCGATGCTGGCGTGGCCGAGCATTTCCTGCACCGCGCGCAGGTCGCCCGAGGATTGCAGAACGTGCGAGGCGAAGGAATGGCGCAGCATGTGTGGATGGACATGCGCCGGCAAACCCAGCAACACGGCCCGTCGCGCCAGCCGCGACTCGACCAGACGCGGGCTGATGCGCCCGCCGCGCTGACCAACGAACAAGGCCTTTTCTCCCGGCTTGGCCAATTGCTCACGCAGCGCCGCCCATGCCGCCAGCGCCTCGCGTGCCTTGCTGCCGACCGGGACCAGTCGCAACTTGCTGCGCTTGCCGAGGACGCGAATCTCGCCTTCATGCGCCACGCTGTCGAGCACCTCGGAATCGAGCGAAACCAGCTCGGCCAAGCGTAGACCTGAGGAGTAGAACAGCTCGAACATAGCCAGATCACGGGCACCTTGTACCGGGTCGTCGTCTTCGAACGGCGCCAGCAAGCGGGCGGTTTCGTCGACCGACAGAGCCTTCGGCAACATGCGCGGCGATTTCGGCGGCCGGATGCCGTCACAGGGATTGGCTTTGATCAGGCCACGCTCACCGAGCCAGCCAAAAAATCCACGCCAGGCTGACAGCGTCCGCGCCAGCGAACGGCCACCCAGTCCCTGACCATGGAGTTGGGCGACGAAGCGGCGGATGTGATGCACCAGCAAACTGGCCAGCGGGGTTTCACCCGTCGCCGCCAGCAGCTTTTCCAAATCACGTCGATAATTTGAAACGGTGTGCGGCGACAGCCGGCGCTGGTCCGAAAGTTCAGCCAGCCAGGCGTCGACCGCAGCAGCCGGTGTCACAGCACGCTCTTGGTCACTCTGGCCAGGGCTGCGGAAACCATTTCGCCGAGGCGCTCGAGGTACAACGTCCCCATGTCGGCATAGAAGCGCTGCGCATCCTCGCTGCCCAGCGCAATCATGCCAATGGTGCCGCCGCCGTTACGCAGGGCAATCAGCGCCTGCGAACGAATGTGCGAAGCCGCCTCGCCGAACCACGAGGTCGTGCCAAAACCGGCGGTCGAGCCACAGTACGGCCGGGCCAGCGTTTCGGCGAAAACCTGCAGATCCTCGCTGACGGCGGCAAATTCCGGCAGGTCTTCTATACCTTCCGGCTTGTCCCACAGACGCAGGGCGACATGTGGAACGGAAAAGTCGTCGCGCAGATGGAAATTGAGCAGATGGATCACCGCCTGAAAGGTCTCGGCGGCGATCAGCGCGACAGACAGGCGATGTACTTTCTCACCGATCTGGTCGTTCTCCTCGCCAAACGAGATCAGTTCGGCCAGCTTGCTTTCGGTCGCCCGGTTCTTGTCACGTAGGGTCAGCATCTGACGCTCGGCCAGCGAGACGGTGCGGCCGCCATGCGGATGCGGCACGAAAATCTGGGCCATCAGGTCGGCGTACTGCTCGAAAAAGCCCGGATTATTCTTCAGGTAGTCCGCGATTTCTTCGGGAAACATGGCGCTCATAATTCAATTTCTCCAGTAAATACCGTTACCGCCGGGCCGGTCATCAAAACCGGCCGCTCGCCGCCGCCCCAGGCAATATTCAGATCACCGCCGCGCGTCGTGACGCGGACCGGCGAGTCAAGCAGGCCGCGGCGAATGCCGGCGACCACCGCCGCACAGGCCCCAGTACCGCACGCCATCGTTTCGCCCGCACCGCGTTCATAAACGCGCAACTTGATGGCGTGGCGATCGACAATCTGCATGAATCCGGCGTTAACCCGCTGCGGGAAGCGCGGATGCTTTTCGATCAATGGCCCGTGCTCACCGACCGGCGCCGACTCCACGCTATCCACCACCTGCACGGCATGCGGATTACCCATCGAGACAACGCTGGTTTCGAGTGTTTCGTCGGCTACGTCGAGCATGTGCACAATCACATCGTCGTCAGCGAGGAAGGGAATTTCAGCCGGCAAAAAGCGCGGAACACCCATGTCGACCGTGACATTGCCATCGCCTTCAAGGCGCGGCGTAATCAGGCCCTTCATTGTCTCGACCCGAATCTCGCGCTTGTCGGTGAGGCCCTGATCGTGCACAAACCGCACGAAGCAGCGCGCCCCATTGCCGCATTGCTCGACTTCGCCGCCATCGGCGTTGAAGATGCGGTAACGGAAATCGACACCCGCCTGCGTTGCTTTTTCGACCAGCAATATCTGATCGCAACCCACGCCAAAATGGCGGTCGGCCAGATAGCACAGCTGTTCGGGCGTCAACGCCAGCGACTGGCTGATGCCGTCAAGGACAACGAAATCGTTGCCTAGGCCATGCATTTTTGAGAATTTGAGTTTCACGTACCGCCTCACCGAAAGATTAGGAAAAACATAACAGAGACAGAGAGTTGCCTCAAAAACTTAAAGTTTCTTCTCCATAACGAAATCGTCCATGACGTAGCCGTGGCCGATATCGTCGACAATCGCCTCACGCACGACGAAACCATATTTCATGTACGAATTGATCGCCTTGTCGTTGCGCTTGTTGACCGCCAGAATCACACAGGGATAGCCCTCTTTTTTTGCCCGCGCCGCAACGTGGGCAATCAACTGCCCGCCAACCCCCTGACGCTGCACGTCGGGGTGGATATACAGCTTGTCGAGCTTGAATTCACCCTTGTAAATTTCGCTGAAGGCGAAGCCTACCCGGCGATCACCGAGAAAAGCCTGATCGAGCCATTTGTGCAGATCCTCGAGATCATCGTACAGGCGCTCATGGCCGTAACGCTGCTCGAGCATGAAATCGATCTGTTCCTGGGTGATGATTCCGGGGTAAGTGGCCTGCCAGATTTCGCGGGCCAGGGCCGAGATCGCCGGCACATCGGGCGGCGTCACGGGACGAATTTCAACGTTCAGGCTGTTCATTTGTAAAACCTCTGCTCTCCGGGTGGCCGGGTTTTGAAGCGCTTGTGCAACCAGAAATACTGCTCCGGCATGCGCAGCACCTGGCTTTCAATAAATTTGTTCATGAATTCGGTATCGACCTCGACGCTCTCGCCGGGAAAATTCTCCCAGGGCGGCATCACCTCGATCTCGTAGCCATCCGGCACCTGATGGCAGATGACCGGCACGACGCGCGCATTGGTCAGGCGAACCAGCCGCGACAACGCGGGAATCGTTGCTGCCTGAACGCCGAAGAAAGGCACGAAAATCGATTCCTTGGGACCGAAATCCATGTCCGGCAGGTAGTAAAACGGGTGTCCGTCCTTCATGGCCCTGACGATCTTGCGCATGCCATCCTGACGCGAGAGGAGTATCGCCTCGTTGAAACGCATCCTGCCATCATAAAGCAACTTGTTGAGGACCGGATTTTTCTGGTTCGAGAAGACGCTGCATCCCGTCACGTGCATCGAGATCACCGTCCCGCCGGCATCCAGCCCGACGAAATGCGGAGAAAGCATGACCACCGGCCGGCCTTCGGGATCAGTCAGATGCTCGACCCCGTGAATGCGAATGATGCGCTGCAGCCGTTCCCTGGAGGCCCACCATCCGAGCGTGCGGTCGAGCACAGCCCGGGCAAAGGCGACGAAATGACGGCGCGCCAAGGTTTCCCGCTCGGCTTCGCTTTTCTCAGGAAAGCACAGGCGCAGGTTGGTCAGTGCCACTTCGCGCCGGCTACGACCCAGCGCATAGAGCAGACGCCCCAGCCCGCTGCCCAGCCAACGCAACACGGACAACGGCAACCAGTGCAGCAGCCAGAGAAAACCAACCAGAATATAGGTAAAGAAAATCTTCAAGGAACTCACTCCGCCGGTGGCGCGTCGGCACCGGCCGGTCTTTTGTATCGGTTGTAGCCCCACAAATACTGCGTTGGGCACTGGCGGATCAGCGTCTCAATTTCGACATTTATCTGCTGCGCCCGGTCGACCGTGGAACCCGCCAGCGGGTTTATTGGCGGCTGAAAATGGACCCGGTAGCCACGTCCGCCGGGCAGACGCTCGCCCCAGGTCAGCAAAGAGGCGGCCCCTGTTTCGGTCAGGCGAGCCGCCAGCGTCATCGTGTAGGCATATCGACCAAAGAACTTGAGCCAGGCCCCCTCGCCGGTCTTCGGTGCCTGATCGGGCAGCATGCCGACCATTTCACCCTTCTTGAGCGCCTTGATCAGGGCGCGCACGCCCGAGAGATCGGCCGGCGCCAGATGCAAATGGGCCCGTTTGCGGCCGGTCAGGATCAGTTCCTGGGCTACCGCTGATTTTGGTGCACGGTAGAGCACCGTGATATCACCAAAAGACGAAAGATACTGCGCGGTGATCTCGAAACAGCCGAGGTGCGGTGTCAGAAAGACGATGCCCTTGCCGGCCTGTTGCGCCGCCTCGACATGCTCCCAGCCAACCACGTCGGCCACCAGCGGAATCGCTTCCTCGAGCGGACGCATCCAGATGCGGGCCAACTCCAGCATCTGCTTGCCCGTTTCGGCCGCCACCTTGCCACGCAGTGACGGTGGAAGACCGGCCTGCGCGATGTTTTCGCGGAGATGACGACGATAAGTCGGCGACAGCCAGTAAGTCAGGCGGCCGAGCCAGCCACCCAGCAGGTGCAGGACGCTCAGGGGCAGGCGGGAAAGGATGCGAAAGATAAAAACCATGAAGCCCCGGGGGTTGAATCCCCCTCAGAAAAGTTTAATATTATCCGTTCGCCGAGTTAAACAGACAACTTGCGGGGCGACTAATAAATACTGCTAAAGCGTCACCGCTCGTGGTCCGAAGCAGGTAGCGCCGGATAAAAGGACCACTGGAGCTTCACATGAGCGAATATTTCTTCACTTCCGAATCCGTCGGCGAAGGCCACCCGGACAAGGTTGCCGACCAGATTTCCGACGCCATCCTCGACGCCATCCTGGCTCAGGACAAGCATTCCCGCGTTGCCGCCGAAACCCTGTGCAACACCGGCCTCGTCGTCCTGGCGGGTGAAATCACCACCAATGCCAACGTCGATTACATTCAGGTTGCCCGCGAGACCATCAAGCGCATCGGCTACGACAACACCGAATACGGCATCGACTACAAGGGTTGTGCCGTGCTCGTCGCCTACGACAAGCAGAGCCCGGACATCGCTCAGGGTGTGGATAAGGCCTACGACGACAACCTCAATCAGGGCGCCGGCGACCAGGGCCTGATGTTCGGCTACGCCTGCGACGAAACCCCGTCGCTGATGCCGTTGCCGATCTACCTGTCGCACCGCCTCGTCGAGCGTCAGGCCATGCTGCGCAAGGACGGCCGCCTGCCTTGGGCGCGCCCGGATGCCAAGTCGCAGGTCACCATCAAGTACGTCGATGGCAAGCCGGATTCGATCGATACGATCGTGCTGTCCACCCAGCATTCGCCGGACATCAGCCTCGAGGACCTGCGCGAAGCGACCATCGAACAGATCATCAAGCCGGTGCTGCCGAAAGAACTGATCAAGGGCAACATCAAGTTCCTGGTCAACCCGACCGGCCGTTTCGTCGTCGGCGGCCCGCAAGGTGACTGCGGCCTGACCGGTCGCAAGATCATCGTCGACACCTACGGCGGTGCTGCACCGCACGGCGGTGGCGCCTTCTCCGGCAAGGATCCATCCAAGGTTGACCGTTCAGCTGCCTACGCCGGCCGCTACGTCGCCAAGAACATCGTCGCCGCCGGCCTTGCCTCACGCTGCCTGGTTCAGGTTTCCTACGCCATCGGCGTCGCCGAGCCGACCTCGGTCATGGTCGACACCTTCGGCACCGGCAAGGTCAGCAACGAAACCCTGACCGCGCTGATCAAGAAACACTTCGACCTGCGCCCGAAAGGCATCGTCAATATGCTCGACCTGCTCCGCCCGATTTACCAGAAGACCGCTGCCTATGGCCACTTTGGCCGCGACGAGCCGGAATTCACCTGGGAAGCCACAGACCGCGCCAACTTGCTCAAATCGGACGCTGGCCTGTAAAACAACAGCATTGTGAAGTTTTGCAAGAAGGGAGCCTGAACGGCTCCCTTTTTCGTTAAAATCACCAAATATGCTGAAAAAAATCCCCGTTCAGGAGCTAACGCTGGGCATGCACCTGCAGGCCTTCTGTGGTGCCTGGCTGGAACATCCGTTCTGGCGAACGAAATTCGTCCTGAGCGATCCCAATGACCTCTCGCTAATCCGCGAAAGTTCGATCTCCGAGGTCTGGATCGACGTATCCAAAGGGCTGGATATCGACATCGCCGGCGCCGAACAGATCGTGGCGGTTGAAGAAATTCCCGAGCCACTGCCCGCCGTTCAGGAAAAGGCTTCGTTCAACGACGAAGTCAAACGCGCCGCAAAAATCTGCGCCAAGGGCAAGGAAGCCGTTGTTTCGATGTTCCAGGAAGCGCGCATGGGCAAGGCCATCGAGGCTGAAGCCGCAGCGCCGCTGGTCGAGGAAATTTCCAATTCCGTGCTGCGCAATCCGGGTGCGTTGATCAGCCTGGCCCGCCTGAAAATTGCCGACGATTACACCTACATGCATTCGGTCGCCGTCTGCGCCCTGATGATCGCGCTGTCCCGAAAACTGGAACTGGACGAGCAGCAAACCCGCGAAGCCGGCATGGCGGGCCTGTTGCACGATCTCGGCAAGGCCATGATTCCGATGGAGATTCTGAACAAGCCGGGGAAACTGACCGAGGAGGAGTTTGCCCTCGTCAAGACCCACCCGGAAGAAGGCCACAAGCTGTTGCTGGCGGGCAAAGGCATCACCGATATCGTCAAGGATGTCTGCCTGCACCATCACGAAAAGATCGACGGTAGCGGCTACCCGAAGGGACTCAACGGCGAAACGATGAGCCTGTTCGCCAAAATGGGCGCCGTGTGCGACGTGTACGATGCGATCACCTCGAATCGCCCCTACAAGGCTGGCTGGGATCCTGCCGAGTCGATCAAGCGCATGTCCGAATGGAAGGGCCATTTCGACCCGACCGTTTTTCAGGCCTTCGTCAAAAGCCTCGGCATCTACCCGGTAGGCTCGCTGGTCAGGCTGGAATCAGGAAAATTGGGCGTCGTCGTCGAGCAGGGCGAACAGTCGTTGCTCAAGCCCAAGGTCAAGGTCTTTTTCTCGACCAAGTCGCAGGCCTACATCAAGCCAGAGCTGATCGACATCGCCCGCAGCCCCGAAAAAATCGCCGGCCGCGAAGAAGCGGCAAAATGGGGCATCAAGGACATCGACCACTACTGGGCAGGCGACAAAACCTGAAAACGGCTTTATAATCCGCACCCTACCGAGGAGCGCTGCAGGAGATCACCCCCAGGCTCGGTTTGAAACCGCGCTCACTGTTCAACCCTGCCGGGCGCAGGGGGTTCGGTGAGACACCGCCTCCTCCCCGTCACAGTTTATTAGGAGCTTACTGTGGCTGAATTCAAAGACTGCGTTATCGCTGACATCAACCTTGCCGACTGGGGTCGCAAGGAAATCCTCATTGCCGAAACCGAAATGCCCGGCCTGATGGCCATTCGCGAAGAATTCGCCAAGACCCAGCCGCTCAAGGGCGCGCGCATCACCGGTTCGCTGCACATGACCATCCAGACCGCCGTGCTGATCGAGACGCTGACTGCGCTCGGCGCCGAAGTCCGCTGGGCTTCCTGCAACATCTTCTCGACCCAGGATCACGCTGCCGCCGCCATTGCTGCGCAGAACATCCCGGTCTTCGCCGTCAAGGGCGAAACCCTGGTCGATTACTGGGATTACACCCATCGCATTTTCGAATGGGCCGACGGCGGCTACTCGAACATGATCCTCGACGACGGCGGCGATGCCACGTTGCTGCTCCACCTCGGCGCTCGTGCCGAGCAGGACATCTCGGTTGTCGCCAAGCCGGGCTCGGAAGAAGAAACCATCCTCTTCGCCGCCATCAAGGCCAAGCTGGCTGTCGATCCGACCTGGTATTCCGTGCGTCTGGCCGCCGTCAAGGGCGTCACCGAGGAAACCACCACCGGCGTGCATCGCCTGTACCAGATGCATCAGCGCGGCGAACTCAAGTTCCCGGGCATCAACGTCAATGACTCGGTCACCAAGTCCAAGTTCGACAACCTCTACGGCTGCCGCGAATCGCTCGTCGACGGCATCAAGCGCGCCACCGACGTCATGATCGCCGGCAAGGTCGCCCTTATCGTCGGCTACGGCGACGTGGGCAAGGGTTGCGCCCAGGCCATGCGCGCCCTGTCGGCACAAGTCTGGGTCACCGAAATCGACCCGATCTGCGCCCTGCAGGCGGCCATGGAAGGCTATCGCGTCGTCACCACCGAATACGCTGCCGACAAGGCCGACATTTTCGTCACGACGACCGGCAATTTCCACGTCATCACCCATGACCACATGGCGGCGATGAAGAACAACGCCATCGTCTGCAACATCGGTCACTTCGACAACGAAATCGACGTCGCGTCGATCGAGAAGTACCAGTGGGAAGAGATCAAGCCGCAAGTCGATCACGTCATCTTCCCGGACGGCAAGCGCATCATCCTGCTCGCCAAGGGCCGCCTGGTGAACCTCGGCTGCGGCACCGGCCATCCGTCCTACGTGATGTCCTCGTCGTTCGCCAACCAGACCATCGCCCAGATCGAACTGTGGACAGAAGCCGTCAAGGGTTCCAACAAGTACCCGGTCGGCGTCTACACGCTGCCCAAGCACCTCGACGAAAAGGTCGCCCGCCTGCAACTCAAGACGCTCAATGCCCAGTTGTCCGAGCTGACCGACGAGCAGGCCGCCTACATCAACGTTGCCAAGGAAGGCCCGTACAAGGCCGACCATTACCGGTACTAAACCCATGCGATTACTTGCCATCTGGATCATCAACGCGCTCGCCCTGCTGGCGTTGCCATATGTCGTGCCGTCGGTCCATGTGGCAAGTTTCGGCACGGCGCTGATCGTCGCCCTCGTTCTCGGGCTGATCAACGCCGTGCTGCGCCCACTACTCGTTTTGCTGACCCTGCCGGTCACGCTGCTGACGCTGGGCCTGTTCATTTTTGTGATCAACGCCCTGCTCTTTCAGTTTGCCGGCTATCTGGTCGATGGCTTCAACGTCGGCGGCTTCTGGCCGGCGCTGTTCGGCTCGGTGGTTTACAGCGTGATTTCCTGGGCGCTCAGCGCGGTATTTTTGTCGGCGAAAGGCCGGTAAATAGTGCCGCGGGCCGATCAACTGCTGGTCGAAGCGGGGCTTGCCGCCTCGCGCACGGCTGCCCAGCGGTTGATTGCGGCTGGCCGGGTCAGCTGGTCGGGCGGCACCATCGTCAAACCGGCTTTCGATTTACCGCCAAAAACCCAGTTGACCGTGGAAGTCGATCCCGAAGACCGTTTCGTCTCGCGTGGCGGCCTCAAGCTGGCCGGGGCGCTGGCCGAAACCGGCCTTTCGGCTGACGGCAAGCGCTGCCTCGATGTCGGCCAATCGACCGGCGGTTTCACCGACTGCCTGTTGCAAGCAGGCGCCAGCCATGTGGTCGGCGTCGATGTCGGCCACGGGCAATTGCATCCCCGACTGGCCGGCGACCCGCGCGTCACGGCGCTCGAAGGCATCAACTGTCGCGCACTGAGCTCAGCCGATCTCGGCGAAGCCTCGCCGGAAGGCGGTTTCGCATTGATCGTCGGCGACGTCTCCTTCATTTCGATGGCGCTCATCCTGCCGCAACTGCCCGCTCTGCTCGCCACCGACGGCGACCTGCTGCTCCTCGTCAAACCCCAGTTCGAAGTCGGCCCGGCCAACATCGGCAAGGGCGGCATCGTCCGCGATCCGGTGCTTTACGCCGGCGTCGAACGCAAGTTTTTCGATTTAGCCCAAAATTTCCGGTTGACCGTGAAAGCCTGGCTGAACAGCCCGATTACCGGCGGTGATGGCAACCGCGAATTTTTCATCTGGTTGAAAAAATGACTACAGAAATCTCCATCGAATTTTTCCCGCCACAAACGCCGGAAGGCGTCGACAAGCTGCGCACCGTGCGCGCCGAGCTGGCAAAACTCAATCCCGCCTTCTTCTCGGTCACCTTCGGCGCCGGCGGCTCGACCCGCGAGCGCACCTTCTCCGTCGTCAAGGAAATCGCTGCCGAAGGCCACAACGCCGCGCCGCACCTGTCGTGCATCGGCTCGACGCGTGACAACATCCGCGACATCCTCAACGAATACAAAGCCGCCGGCATCAAGCGCACCGTCGCCCTGCGCGGCGACCTGCCGTCGGGCATGGCCGAAACCGGCGAATTCCGCTACGCCAATGAGCTGGTCGAATTCATCCGCGCCGAAACCGGCGACTGGTTCAGCATCGAAGTCGCCGCCTACCCGGAATGGCACCCGCAATCGCGCAGCCCGAAAGACGACCTCGACGCCTTCGCGCGCAAGGTCAAGGCCGGCGCCAACTCGGCCATCACCCAGTATTTCTACAACGCCGACGCCTATTTCCACTTCGTCGACGAAGCCCGGGCGCTGGGCGTCGATGTCCCCATCGTGCCGGGCATCATGCCCATCGTCGGCTTCACCAAGCTGGCACGCTTCTCGGATGCCTGCGGCGCCGAACTGCCGCGCTGGATGCGCAAGAAGTTCGAAAGCTACGGCGACGATAGCGATTCCATCCGCGCCTTCGGCCTCGATGTCGTGACCGAATTGTGCGAACGCCTGCTCAAGGGCGGCGCACCGGGACTGCATTTCTACGCGATGAACCAGTCCGCGCTGACCACGGAAATCTGCCGCCGTCTCGGCTGAAAGGTATTGCCACGGTCAACCGGAAAAAACGACCAAAATTTAAAAGCCCGCCGAAGCGGGCTTTTTCGTATTCAAGCCGGAAGCGGCTCAGGCCGCTTGCGTAACGAACACATTCTGCGCCGGCATTGGCGCCGGGAAGCCGGCCTCGGCCAAGGCCTCGCGCAACACCTTGTTGGTATCGAAATAGACCTGCCAGTAGTTGTCGTTGTGACAGTACGGACGCACGGCGAGGACCGGGCCGACCAGCGTGAAATCGAGAATTTCGACATCCACCTTCGGCTCGGCCAGGACATTCGGAATCTCCGCGATCTTTTCGCGCAGCAAGGCCATCGCTGCCCGATGGTCGGCCGCCCCCGACAACTGGCATTTCAGATCAACGCGGCGAAACGGGTTGACCGTGAAATTCTGGATCGTGTCGCTGAATACCTTGTTGTTGCCAAGGATGGTCTGCACGTTGTCCGGCGTGTTGATGGTCGTCGTAAACAAGCCCAGCTCTGCCACGGTGCCCGTCACGCCGGCGACCGAGACAAAATCGCCAACCTTCATCGGGCGCAAAACCACCATGAAGGCGCCGGCGGCGAAATGCGCCAGCAGCCCCGACCAGGCCATGCCGATGGCGACACCACCCGCTGCAATCAGGGCAGCGAAGGTCGTCGTCTGAATGCCGAAGTAGCCGAGAATACCGATCACCAGCAGCACGTTGAGGGTCACGGTAACGATCGAGCCGATGTAGCGCAGCAGGGTCGGATCGACTTTCTGTTTCTCCAGCGCCGAACGCAGCATGCGCAGCGCCATGCCGATCAGCCAGCGACCGATCACCCAGAAGGCGATGGCTGCCAGCAATTTCAGCCCAACCTCGGTCGCCGTCGTGATCAAAAGATCCTGATAGCGTGAAATATCTTGTTCCGTCATGGTGCTCTCCTTGAAAAATGCATTCCGGTCCGTTCGCTCAACAGCCTTGAACGACAATTTATTCTAGCCGCATCATCGGCACTGAACAGCCGGATCACACCTATCCTCACAATTCTTCACAGAGGCCTTTTCCGTTGACGGTCATGGTCACCGTCTATATAATGCGCGCTCCCGGTAGGTCGGGTCGGTAGCTCAGTCGGTAGAGCAGCGGACTTTTAATCCGTTGGTCCCGAGTTCGAATCTCGGCCGACCCACCAGCAAATCCAGGGAACGTGGGGCGCTAGCTCAGTTGGTAGAGCAGCGGACTCTTAATCCGTAGGTCGACAGTTCGAATCTGTCGCGCCCCACCATAAATTCCAAGCACTCAGCCAACACCAAACCCTGGCTTATTGTTTAGATTGCACTGCCAGTCGCGGTGTAGCAGCAAAAACGATTATCGGACGCGGGATGGAGCAGTTGGCAGCTCGTCGGGCTCATAACCCGAAGGTCGCAGGTTCAAGTCCTGCTCCCGCAACCAAAGAATTCCAGAAAAAAGGCCAGTCAAGCGACTGGCCTTTTTCTTTGTTCGGAACCGACTTACTTGCGGCCGAATTTCTCGGCGAGCTGGTTCAGCTTTTCCGTCCGGCGCTGCTCGGCCTTGGCTTCTGCCTCGGCGGCCTTGCGTGCCTCGGCCTGTTTCTTGAAGCGCTCGCGCAGTTGCTCGGCGGCGTGCTGACGGTTTTCGTCGGTCACCTCATCGGCTGGCGTGCCGTCCAGATTCAGGCGTACCGTGCCTTTTTCCATTTCTTTCAGGTAGCGCGTCGAAATGGTGTGGCTGCGCATGGCAAGGCGCAGGGATTTCTTGCTCAGTTCGGGCAACAGGGCGAAGACCTGCTTGTCGATGCCGATGGCCAGCGGGCTGAAATTGCGGAAGACATCGAATCGTTCCTGCAGGTCCTTGAGCAGGGCCCGGGTGTCGTTCGGCTTGGTGGTCGTGGCTTCGGTAGTCGTCATGATGGAACAGTGTCTTGTCGAGGCGCGAAGGTTAGCACGAAGGCGCCCCCTTGCAGCCTCGAATCGGCGATCAGACGCCGTTTTTGCGGAACCAGGCGAGCATTTTCAGCCAGCCGTCTTCGGCATCTTCCTTGCGGTAGCTCGGACGGTAATCGGCATGGAAGGCGTGCGGCGCATTGTCGTAAACGTGAATTTCCGACGCTTTGGCGGCCAGACTGCCTTGCTGCAGGGCCTTTTCCATGGCCTCGACGGATTCCAGCGGAATGCCGGTATCGAGTCCGCCGTAGAGCCCGAGGACCGGCGCCTTGAGTTCGCCGACGAGTTCAGTCGGATGTTTCGGCGTAATCGGGCTGGCCATGCCGACCAGACGACCGTACCAGGCGACGCTGGCCTTGAGCGCCGGGTTGTGGGCGCTGTACAGCCAGGCAATGCGGCCGCCCCAGCAGAAGCCGGTGATCGCCAGGCGGCTGGTGTCGGCGCCCTTGCTGGCCGCCCAGGCAACGCAGGCATCAAGGTCGCCGAGCACCTGCGCATCGGGCGTCTTGTAGGTGATTTTTTCGAGGATTTCAGGAATGGCACTGATCTGGCGCGGATCGCCCTGGCGCGCGAACAATTCGGGAGCAATGGCGCAGTAGCCGAGCTTGGCCAGCCGACGACAGACATCGCGGATGTATTCATGGGCGCCGAAAATCTCCGATGCGACGAGGACGACCGGCGGTTTCTCGAGACCACCGGGGACGGCGCGGTAGGCGACCATCTCGCCGTCCTTGACCGGCACCTTGATCTCGCCGGCGACGATGCCGGTTTCGTCGGTCTTGATGGCCGTCTGGGCCATCACGGGCTGGGTGGCCAAGGCGAAGCCGGCACCCAGGCTGGTCACAATGAAACTCCTGCGATCGAAAGATTGGGCGGGTACAAGGCTGTCGAACTCCGGTTCTGTTTTCATGGTTTGTCTCCTCGGGGGAATTACATCAAAACAATGTCGTACTGCTCGGGTGAATAACTCGGTTCTGACTGCAGTGAAACGGACTTGCCTATGAAGTCGGAGAGCATGGCCAGTGCCTGTGACTCTTCATCGAGGAAGAGATTGACCACGGCCGGGCCAGCCAGGATGCGGTATTCGCGGGCGTTGAACTGGCGGGCTTCGCGCAGCAGTTCACGGAGGATTTCGTAAGCGACGGTGCGTGCCGTCTTGACCTCGCCACGGCCACCGCAGGTCGGGCAGGGCTGGCAGAGCACGTGGGCGAGCGATTCGCGGGTCCGCTTGCGGGTCATTTCGACCAGGCCGAGTTGGGTGAAGCCGTTGACCGTCAGGCGGGTGTGATCGCGGGCCAAGGCCTTGTTGAATTCGTCGAGCACTGCTCTCTTGTGCTCTTCGTTTTCCATGTCGATGAAGTCGACAATGATGATGCCGCCGAGGTTCCGCAGGCGCAGCTGGCGGGCGATGGTGACCGCCGCTTCGAGGTTGGTCTTGAAAATGGTGTCGTCGAAGTTGCGCACACCGACGAAACCGCCGGTGTTGACGTCGATGGTCGTCATCGCCTCGGTCTGATCCATGATCAGGTAGCCGCCCGACTTGAGGTCGACGCGGCGGGCCAGGGCTTTCTGGATTTCATCCTCGACGCCGTGCAGGTCGAACAGCGGGCGCTGGCCGATGTAGTGCTCGAGCAGCGGGATCACCGCCGGCGTGTATTCCTGCGCAAAGGCGGTCAGCTTCTGGAAGTTTTCCCGCGAGTCGATGACGATGCGCGTCGTGTCGGGATTGACGAAGTCGCGCAGGACGCGCTGGCCGAGCGACAACTCCTGGTAAAGCAGGGTGGGTGGCCCGAAGGTGCGGGCCTTTTCACGGATATCGGCCCAGGTCTTGCGCAGGTACGCGATGTCCGTGGCGAACTCTTCGTCGCTGGCATTCTCAGCCATGGTTCTGACGATGAATCCACCCGGCTCTTCGGCCGGCACGAGGCGATTGATTTTTTCGCGCAACGACTCGCGCTCGGCTTCGGACTCGATGCGCTGCGAGATGCCGATATGCTTTTCCTGCGGCAAATGGACGAGCATGCGGCCGGCAATCGAAACCTGGGTCGACAGGCGGGCTCCCTTGGTGCCGATCGGGTCCTTGACGACCTGGACGAGGACACTTTGCCCTTCGTGCAGAATCTTCTCGATCGGCCTTTCGGTCGCAGTTTCACGCGGTTGCCAGATGTCGGCAACATGCAGGAAAGCAGTGCGGTCCAGGCCAACCTCGATGAAGGCGGACTGCATGCCGGGCAGGATGCGGCAGACGCGGCCGAGATAGACGTTGCCGACCAGCCCGCGGCTCGCCGTGCGCTCGATATGGAGTTCCTGGACGACACCCTGTTGCATGACGGCAACGCGGGTTTCCTGCGGGGTGAAATTGATCAGGATTTCTTCAGACATAGTCTCTACAATGCGCGGTTTCGCTGCATTCTACTATGTCCAAAGCCCCTGAACTCCTCGCCCCCGCCGGCTCGCTCGACATGATGCGCACCGCCTTCGATTTCGGCGCCGACGCCATCTACGCCGGCCAGCCGCGTTACAGCCTGCGCGTGCGCAACAACGAGTTCGGCAGCATCGAAAAACTGGGCGACGGGATCAACGAAGCGCACGCCCGCGGCAAGCAGTTTTTCGTCGTCAGCAACATCATCCCGCACAACGCCAAGCTGCCGACCTACCTGGCCGACATGGCGCCGGTCATCGCCCTCAAGCCCGACGCCCTGATCATGTCCGACCCCGGCCTCATCGACATGGTGCGCGAAACCTGGCCGGAACAGGTCATTCACCTCTCGGTGCAAGCCAACACGGTGAATTGGGCCTCGGTGCGTTTCTGGCAGAAAATGGGCGTCCAGCGCATCATCCTGTCGCGCGAACTGTCGCTCGACGAAGTCGCCGAAATCCGCCAGCGTTGCCCGGACATCGAGCTCGAAGTCTTCGTCCATGGCGCGCTGTGCATCGCCTACTCGGGCCGCTGCCTGCTTTCCGGCTACTTCAATCACCGCGACCCGAACCAGGGCAGTTGCACCAATTCCTGCCGCTGGGACTACAAGCTGAGCACTTCCGACGGCAGTTCCCACGGTAAACCGGAAAAAATGCCCAAAAATGAAATCGAATACCTGCTCGAAGAAAAGCAGCGCCCGGGCGAGCTCATGCCGATCGAGGAAGACGAGCACGGCACCTACATCCTGAACTCCAAGGATCTGCGCGCCATTGAGCATGTGCAGCGCCTAGTCGAAATCGGCGTCGATTCGCTCAAGATCGAAGGCCGGACCAAGAGCCCGTACTACGTCGCGCGGACCAGCCAGGCCTACCGCCAGGCCATCGACGACGCCGTCGCCGGCAAGCCGCTCGACCCCGCCCTGCTCCGCGAACTCGAAGGTCTGGCCAATCGCGGCTACACCGATGGCTTTTTGCAGCGCCACCACGACGTCGAATACCAGAATTACCTGCGCGGCAGCTCCGAATCGGATCGCAGCCTCTACGTTGGCGATGCCGTCGCTTTCGACCCGGTGCGCGGCCTCATGGAAATCGAGGTCAAAAATCGGTTTTCCGTCGGCGACCGACTGGAATGCGTGCACCCGTCGGGCAACCACGTTTTGACGCTGACCGGCATGGAAAACAAAAAGGGCGAGCCGGTCACCGTCGCCCCCGGCAGCGGCCATCGGGTGTGGATCGATTTGCCGGCCATGTACACCAATTCCTTCGTCGCGCGTTTTGTTTAACTAAACCTTACAAAACACACGGGATTATTTATTGTGCACTGCAGCAATCAGTGTACACTGAAGGCCATGAGCAAAGTTTCCAACCGCATGCCGCTGATCGACGCCCTCAAGGCGATCGCGGCTTTGCTCGTCCTGCTCAACCATTTTTCGTCTTACGGCCCGCTCGCCGAGGCGGCGCGCGCAGCCCTGCCCGGCCTGTTCGGCTGGTTTTTTGAATACGGCCGCATGGCCGTCCAGGTCTTTCTCGTCATCGCCGGCTTTCTTGCTGCCCGCGGCCTGTCTTCGCATGGCCAGGCGCTGGCCGTTTCGCCGCTGCCGCTGATCTGGAAGCGCTATCTGCGCCTCGCTGTACCCTATCTCGCCGCCATCGGCCTGGCCATCATGGCCGCCGCCATCGCCGACCACTGGATGGACGACGAGGCGATTCCCGACCGCGCCACCTTCACGCAATGGCTGGCCCACGCCTTCCTGCTGCACAGCCTGCTTGGCTTCGATGCACTGTCGGCCGGCGTCTGGTACATCGCCATCGACTTCCAGCTCTTCGCGCTGATGGCCGTGCTGCTCTGGGGTGGCCGCCGCAAGATCGTCGCCCCTGCCCTGGTACTCGGCGTGGCCGCCGCCTCGCTGTTCGTCTTCAACCGCGACGCCAGCTGGGACAACTGGGCCATCTATTTCTTCGGCTCCTACGGCCTCGGTGCCGCCGCCTGGTGGGCTTCCGACCGCCGGCAGATGTCGGCCTGGCTCGGCGTCATCGCCACCATCACCATCGCCGCGCTGATCATCGATTTCCGCCTGCGTATCGGGCTCGCCCTGGCCGTCGCCCTGCTGCTTGGTTTCGGCCGCCGCTCAGGCCTTCTCGAACAATGGCCGAACGCCCGGCCACTGGCCTTCCTCGGCCAGATATCGTATTCGCTCTTTCTCGTGCATTTCCCGGTCCTGCTGCTGGCCAACGGGCTCTACGCCAAATTTGGGCTGGAATCGCACGCTTCGGCCATGACCGGCCTCGTTCTGGCCTGGACCGCCAGCCTGATCGCAGCGACGCTGTTCTACCGTTGGGTCGAAAGCCCAGCCGCCAGCCAGCGCATTACGGCAGCGATCAGCGGACTGGCAGGCAGCCTGCTGGAACTGGCCCAGCGCGCCGGACGACTGGCCCGCCGCGCCGTGCTCGGCCGCGCCTAACCCGCCAGTTCCGGCCGGCCGCGAAAGAATTCCAGCGCCTCGGGGTTGGCCAGGGCCTCGACATTCTTGACCGGCTGCTCATGCACGACGTTGCGCACGGCCAGTTCGACAATCTTGCCTGACTTGGTACGCGGAATATCGAGCACTTGCACGACTTGCGCCGGCACATGGCGCGGCGTGGTGTTGTCGCGGATCTGCTTCTTGATGCGGTCGATCAGCGCCGCGTCGAGTTGCTTCCCCTCCTGCAGCTTGACGAAGAGCACGACGCGCACATCGTCGCTGCGGCCCGGCGGCCAGTTCTGGCCGATGACCAGCGCTTCGAGAATTTCCGGTAGCTGCTCGACCTGGCGGTAGATTTCGGCCGTGCCGATGCGCACGCCGCCCGGGTTGAGCGTGGCGTCGGAGCGGCCGTAGATGATCATGCCGTCGTGCGCGGTCAGTTCGGAAAAGTCGCCGTGGCACCAGATGCTCGGGAAGCGCTCGAAGTAGGCTGCATGGTATTTCGCGCCATCGGCGTCGTTCCAGAAACCGACCGGCATGACCGGGAAGGAACCGGTGCACACCAGCTCGCCCTTTTGTCCGCGCACCGGCTGGCCGATATCGTCGACGACATCGACCGCCATGCCCAGCCCGCGGCACTGGATTTCGCCGCGATAGACGGGCAGCACGGGGTTGCCGAGGACGAAGCAGGAAACGATGTCGGTGCCGCCGGAAATCGAGGCGAGCAGGATGTCCTGCTTGATTTCGCGATAGACCCAGTCGAAGCCTTCCGGCGACAGCGGGCTGCCGGTCGAGAACATGGCGCGCAGGGCGGCGAGGTCGTGTGTCTTGCCCGGTGTCAGGGCGAGCTTGGCGGCGGCGTCGATGAACTTGGCCGAGGTGCCGAAGTGGGTCATTTTCTCGGCTGCGGCGTAGTCGAAGAGCACTGTGCCGCCATCGGCGAACGGCGAGCCGTCGTAGAGCAGCAGCGTGGCGCCACAGGCCAGGCCGGAGACCAGCCAGTTCCACATCATCCAGCCGCAGGTCGTGAAGTAGAACAAGCGGTCGCCGGGGCGCACGTCGCTGTGCAGCTGGTGCTCTTTGAGATGCTGGAGCAGCACGCCGCCGTGGCAATGGACGATGCATTTCGGCACGCCGGTCGTGCCGCTCGAGAACATGATGTAGAGCGGGTGAGCGAAGCCGACTCTTTTGAAAATTGGCGCTTTTTTCGGGTTGACCGTGGGAATGTCGTTCCAGACCACGGCGTGGGCAATTTTGCTCACATCCGGCGCGGCATCGAGGTAAGGCACGACGACGACCTTGCGCAGCGAGGGCATCTGGCTCACTACTTCGCCGTTCTTGGCCAGGCAATCGACCGGCTTGCCGTTGTACCAGTAGCCATCGACGCAGATCAGCACCTTCGGCTCGATCTGGCCGAAACGGTCGAGCACGCCCTGCACGCCGAAATCCGGCGAGGCGGACGACCAGATGGCGCCGAGCGCCGTCGCGGCGAGCATGGCGACCAGCGTTTCGGGTAGGTTTGGCAGGTAGCCTGCCACCCGATCACCCTCGCCGACTCCGGCGTCGATCAGGAATTGCTGGAAGCGGGCGACTTCGCCGACCAGCTCGGCCCGGCTCATCCGGCGTTTGACCTTGTCCTCGCCCCAGAAAACCAGCGCCTCGCTGTCGTCGCGCTGTTGCAGCAGGTTTTCGGCGTAGTTGAGTTTGGCTTCGGGAAACCAGCGGGCACCGGGCATTTTTTCGCGGTCGACGACCACCTGCGCGCCTTTTTCACCGACGGCGCCGCAGAAATCCCAAAGTTCAGACCAGAATGCCTCGGGCTGATCGACCGACCATTGCCACAGCTCGGCATAGTTCGCCTTGCCCTTGGCCCTGATCAGCTGCGCCATGCGCGTTTGGCCGACAGTGGCGGGGTTGGGCGTCCACAGCGGTTGCGGATCGATCGCGTAGGTCATCTTGTCTCCTCGGTCTTGTTCTATCTTGATCGGCAAAGATAGCAGGATTTGCCAGCCGGCAACTGTCATCGACCGGACACTTCAGCGCGCTGATTGACGCCAGCCCATGACACGGACAAACTCGACGCCCTGAACCCACCCGCTCACCTGAAATATGTCCGTCGCCTGGACCCTCAAAATCCTGATCAGCACGCTGCTTCTGCCACCCGGCAACGGTCTGGCGCTGCTCTGCGTGGCTGGCGTTTTCCGGTGCCGGCGCTGGGCTTTCGGGCTGGCCGTGGCGGCCACCATGCTGTCGATTGCCCAGTGCATGCCGGCCGTTGCCGGTCTGCTGATCGCCTCTCTGGAAAACCAGTCGGCAGCCATCGCCCCCAACGCGCCGAAGCCCGAGGCCGGCGCCATCGTCGTCCTCGGTAGCGGTCTGGCCACCAACGCCAGCGAATACGGCGGCGATACGGCGAACGACCGCACGCTGATCCGGACCCGCTACGGCGCCACGCTGGCCCGGCGCTACGACCTGCCCGTGCTGGTCACCGGCGGCCAGTTGGTGGAGACCAATGCCTCGGAAGCCGAACTCATGGCCGGCATCCTGCAAAATGAATTCGGCGTCGAAACGCGTTGGCAGGAGTCCGGATCGATGGATACCGCCGGCAACGCCACCCTCTCGGCGCCCATCCTCAAGGCCGCCGGCGTGCAGCGCATCCTCCTCGTCACCCACGCCTTCCACATGCCGCGCGCCCGGCTGCTTTTCGAACAGGCCGGACTCGAAGTCATTCCGGCCCCCACCGCCTTTTTCAGCCACCAGAGCTTCGACTGGCTGCTGAGCGATTTCCTGCCGCAGGCCAAAGCCCTGCAAATTTCCTATTACGCCCTGCACGAATGGCTCGGCATGGCCTGGATTGCCCTGACCCACTGAATACATCTGGAGACAAGACATGACCCAAGTAGTCCTCACCGAAACCATTGGCAAGGTCGGCCTGATCCGCATCAACCGGCCGGAAGCGATGAATGCACTGAACAATGACGTGGTTGATGGCATCGGTGCCGCCATCGACGCCTATGAAGCCGACGAGAACATCGGCTGCATCGTCATCACCGGCAATGAAAAAGCCTTTGCCGCCGGGGCCGACATCGGCTTCATGAAGGATTTCGACTACATGCACGCCTACAAGACCGATTTCATCACCCGCAACTGGGAGCGCATCAAGACGACGCGCAAGCCGGTCATTGCGGCGGTGGCCGGCTTCGCGCTGGGTGGCGGCTGCGAGATGGCGATGATGTGCGACATGATCTTCGCCGCCGACACGGCCAAATTCGGCCAGCCGGAAATCAAGCTCGGCACTCTCCCCGGGGCCGGTGGAACACAAAGATTGCCGCGCGCCATCGGCAAGGCCAAGGCGATGGACCTGTGCCTCACTGGTCGAATGATGGATGCGGCCGAAGCGGAAAAATCCGGCCTGGTCGCCCGCGTCATTCCGGCCGATCAGTTGCTGGAAGAAACGCTGAAAGCCGCCACGACCATCGCCAGCTTCTCGCTGCCCGTGGTCATGATGATCAAGGAATCGGTCAATCGCGCCTTCGAGTCGTCGCTCAACGAGGGCCTGCTCTTCGAGCGCCGCGTCTTCCATTCGGCTTTCGCCCTCGAAGACCAGAAGGAAGGCATGGCTGCCTTCGCCGAAAAGCGCAAGCCGACGTTCAAGAACCGCTGAGGTCACGAATCCGGACGCCCCGACAAGGCGTCCGGACCATTTCAATTTTGGCCAAAATTTCCGGTTGACCGTGGCAATGCCCGATAACCCCAGAAACAACCCGCATGCACCTGTTTGTCGACATTTCCAGCCACGGCTTCGGCCACCTCGCCATCACGGCGCCCGTACTCAGTGCACTGGCCCGAATCGCCCCGAATTTCCGGCTGACCATCCGCAGCGCCCTGCCTTCCACTAAGCTGCAGCAACGGATCAAAACGCCCTACACACTGATCGCCGACACCACCGATTTCGGCTACGTGATGATCGACGCCACCCACATCGACCTGGCGGCTAGCGCCACCGCCTACCGTCAGGCGCACGCCGACTGGCCAGGCCGCATTGCCAATGAAGCCCGCTTTCTCGCCAACTTAAATCCCGACCTCGTCCTCACCAACGTCAGCTACCTGCCGCTGGCCGGCGCTGCAGCCGCCAGCATTCCGGCACTCAGCCTGTGCTCGCTGAACTGGGCCGACCTGTTCGACCATTATTTCGGCGATCAGCCCTGGGCCAAGAATATTCACGCCGAGATGCTCACCGCCTACCGCTCGGCGCAAGCCTTCCTGCGCGTCACGCCAGGCATGGCGATGGATGCACTGACCAATGTGCAGACCGTCGGCCCGATCGCCGCCCTCGGCACGCGCCGCGACCTCGGCCTGAATAGGGACAAAGCCATCCTGATTGCCATGGGCGGCATCGCCCATCGCCTGCCGGTGGAAAGCTGGCCGCGCCTGAACGGCATCCGCTGGCTGGTGCCGGCCGCATGGCAGTGCCGGCACCCCGATGCGATCGCCAGCGAATCTTTCGGCCTGAACTTCACCGACCTGCTCTGCTCGGTCGATGCCGTCATCACCAAGCCCGGCTATGGCACCTTCACCGAAGCCGCCTGCAACGGCACGCCGGTCATCTACCAGCGGCGCGAAAACTGGCCGGAGCAGGATTGTCTGATCGAATGGCTGAAGGCGAACGGCCGCTGTTTCGAGATCAGCGCCGCACAACTGGAATACGGACAACTCGCGGCAGCCCTTGAAAACATTCTCGCGCAATCACCGTCGCCGCTACCGGAAACCGATGGCATCACGCAGGCAGCGCGCGCCATCATGGACTGCGCCAGCGCCGCTTAAAGTGGGCGGAAGCCGAGTTTTTTGAGCAGTTCGCCGGTTTCGCAGACGGGCAGGCCCATCACGCCGCTGTAACTGCCGGAAATGTGCTCGACGAACAGCCCGGCTCGGCCCTGAATGCCGTAGGCGCCGGCCTTGTCCATCGGTTCACCACTGATCACGTAGTGACGGATTTCCTCGTCATCGATCTGGCGGAAGCGCACTTCGCTGGTCGACAACAGATATTCGGTACGCCGCTGATGATCGATGGCGACGCCGGTCAGCACGCGATGCGTGCGTCCCGACAGGCGGCGCAGGATGGCCGCGGCATCAGCCATGTCGACCGGCTTGCCGATGATTTCACCGTCGAGTTCGAGCGTCGTGTCGGCGGCCAGCACGGGGCGCATCGGCAGGCGACGCTCCTCGACGATCTTCAGTCCGTGCATCGCCTTGGCGCGCGCCACGCGTTCGACGTAGACCACGGGCGACTCACCCGCCATCGGCGTTTCGTCGGTTTCGCTATCGGCGCGCATGCCGTCGCGAAAAACGACAGTATCGAAATCGATGCCGATCTGGTGCAACAACTCACGACGGCGCGGACTACGCGAAGCAAGATAGAGACGCATCATCCCTCCCGATGATAAGGGTGGTTCTTTAAGACACTGACGGCGCGGTAGAGTTGCTCGCACAACAGCAGGCGAGCCATGCCATGGGGTAGCGTCAGGCTGGACAGGCGCAACTTGTCGTCTGCCTGTTGCTTGAATTCCTCGTCCAGCCCGTCGGCGCCGCCAATCAGCAGCGCCACGTCGCGGCCGTCCTGCATCCACACCTCAAGCCGTTTGGCCAGCTTGAGGGTGGTCAGGTCGTCGCCCTTTTCGTCGAGCACGACAAGGCGGCAACTGCCCGGCAAGGCGTCGCGGATGCGGCCTTTTTCAGCGGCCAGCAGTTGTTCGCGGGTTTTCGAACCGCGCGGTTCGGGCTTGATTTCGCTAACGCTGGCCGGCAGTTCGCGCGGCATGCGTTTGAGGTACTCGGCGCAGCCCTCGTTCACCCAGGCGGGCTGACGATGACCGACGGCGAGTACGGCCAGTTTCATTCCGGCCGAGCCTGCTCCACGGCCTTGCGCCGTTGGGCCGGCGTCGCCGACCACAGTTCTTCAAGGTTGTAGTAGGCGCGGACGTTGGCTTGCATGACGTGCACGACAACGTCGCCGAGATCGACCAGCACCCATTCGCCGCCGTCTTCGCCTTCGGTCGAGACAATCTCGCCGCCGGCTTCCTTGACCTTTTCGACCACATTCTGGGCCAGCGACTTGACCTGACGATTGGAGTCGCCGGTGGCAATGACGATGCGATCGAACATCGATGTCAGCTTGGAGGTGTTGATGACTTCGATATCCTTGCCTTTGATGTCTTCAAGGGCGGAAACGATGATTTTTTGCAGCTTGCGGATGTCCATCAGGTACTTTTATAGAGTTGGTGAAGGTGAATATAGTCGAGAACGCTATCCGGCAGCAAATAACGCGCCGACAGGCCGTTGGCCAGCAGCTTGCGAATCTGCGTCGCCGAAATGGCGAGCTGGGTCATGGCAAAAGTGACAATCCCCCCGGCCGGAGCGAGTTTCAGCCCGCCGACATCGGTCAGCCGACGGTCGTTGAATTCGGTCGCCAACTCGTGCGACAGGCTGCTCGCTTCGACCGGGAAACCGGGGCGATGCGAGACGGCGACATGGGCCAGGGCAAAAATGTCACGCCAACGATGCCAGGTGGCGAGTCCGGCAAAGGCATCGGCGCCAACGAGCAGGACCAGCGACTGCTCGGCGCCGAGCTCGCGGCGCAGCCGTTCGAGCGTATGCACCGTGTAGCTCGGTGCGGCGGCTTCGACCTCGCTGGCATCAATTGAAAATCGGGCATTATTTCCGGTTGACCGTAGCACCATCTCCAGACGCTGCTGCGCGGTCACTTGCGGCGTGCCGCGATGCGGCGGCTGGCCGGCGGGGATCCAGCGCACACCACCGAGGCCGAGGTGGGCGATGGCTTCCTCGGCCAGCCGGAGGTGACCAAAATGCACGGGATCGAAAGTGCCCCCGAAGAGGCCAAGCGGCTCAGACAATTTCGGAAATGCCGAAGATGTCGCGGTAGCAGGCGTAGAAGCTGGCGAAGATGGTCGGCGCGATGACCAGTACGAGCGGCATGGTGACGACGGCAGTAATGAAACTGGCGGCGTCGGGGAAGATCAGCAGCAGGATGCCAAGGAGGACGCCGGGCACGACACCGGCCACCAGCATCATGCCCAAGCCATAGACCAGGAAAGCCCGCCAGTTCATCCAGCAGGCAACAAAGCTGAAGAACAAGGCCCGGCCGAGGGTCAGCCGGTGCCAGGCGGCAAGCACCGGGGCAAACCAGTAGGCCATCATGACCGGCGTCATCATGGCCATGACGAACAGCGCCGGGGCGATGAAATCGGCGTCTTCGACGGCAGCCCGTTCGGCCCGGGTATCGGCCATCATGAATTTGAACATGTCGCCGCCGTCGAGCAGGGTGGACATGCCGAGAACGCCGAGCGTGCAGCACAGGTAGAGGGCACCGAGGGCGAGCAGGGTGCGGGCATTTTCCTTCATGCTGCCAAACAGGGTCTGTACGCCGATCGCCTGACCACGTTCAACCTGACGGGCGGCCTGCATGAGGCCGACCGAGAGGCCGGGGATGACCAGCGAAGCGGCGAGCGCACCGATGAACGGCAGCACATTGAGGAAGACCACCGTGAACCAGTAGGTGAGGACCAACATGCCGAGAACAATCGGATTGCGCCGAAAAATGGCAAAGCCGGTAAAAATCCAGCGCCAGCCGGCGGCGGGCGGTAGTGTCTGGGCGCGCATCTCAGCTTCCCACAAAAATGTCGCGGTAGGACGCGAAAACTGCACCGGAAGCGACAGGCAGGAGCAGAAGCAGGCCCATGCCGACAGGCAGCATGGCGAAGAACAGGGCGACAACCAGGAAAGTGCCGAAAATCGCCATCGGCAGGAAATTCTTGGCACCGGCGGCGAAACTCGCCTTCATCGCGTCGAGCGGCTGCATGTCGTGGAAAAACACCAGTGCCGGCGCGAACCAGGTGGCCATGATGATCGGCACCGAGAGCACCATGACGAGCAGGCCGGCCAGCATGACGCCACCAAACGCAATGCCGAAACCCGCGACCTTGCCGGTGACAACGCCACCGAGCACGCCGCCGCTGACGAGCAGGAAAGCCAGAAAGGCGATGCCAAAAATGCCCATCGCGAAAAATACGCCGATCATGACTAATTGCCCGGCGTTGTGGCGAAAACCGGCGAACAGGTCGGCAATTTCCGGCTCTTCGCCATCGTTCAGTCGCTTGCACAACTTGATCATGCCGGCGCCGAACAGCGGCACCAGCAGATGCGCGGCGATCTGCCCGAAGAGCGGCACGATGGAGATGGCCATCAGCATGACGAGGAGCAGAACGGTACTGCCAATCCACACGCCGGGATTGACGAGAAACATGGCCCAGCCCTGGCGCAGCCAGTCAAAGCAGGCACCGGGGTCGACTTCGCGGCTCGCGCCGGTAAACCGGGTCGGGGCCATCGGAAAAACAGGGATTTCACTCATGCGCGGATGCTAACGGGGCAAGGCTTCCGGGGCAAGGCGAAAACGTGCCAGCAGGTGCCGAAAGTCATCGGGATTCTTGATCGTTACCACTTCGCCCTGACGCGGCTGGTGCCTGACTTCCAGCCGGAGCAGCCAGAAGCGCAAGGCTGCGGCGCGCCGCATCGCCGGCCAGGCAGCGCGCTCCGCCTCGGTGAGCGGACGTTGGCTGGCGTAACCGGCGATCAGCGCGGCGAGAGCCTCGTCATCCGAACACCAGTCGTTGGCGACGACGGCCAGATCGAAGAGCAAGGCATCTTCGCCGGCAAAATAGAAATCGAGCACGCCAGACAGTCGACCCGCGGCATCCCACAGCACGTTGTCGCGGAACAGGTCGGCGTGGATGACGCCGCTCGGCAGGGCCGAATAGTCCTGCGCCGCCTGAAAGGCCAGTTCATCGGCCAGCAGATCACGCTCATCCGGCGCGACCAAAGGCAACAAGGTTTCGCCGACCGCTTGCCGCCAGGCGGCGCCGCAGGGATTCGGCAAGGGATTCGGCAGATCAGCCGCGGCGCGGTGCAGGCGAGCCAGCATTTGGCCGACGGCGCGGCAGTGCTCGGCATCCGGCGACTCCAGTGCAGCTCCCGGCAAACAGCTCAGCAGTGCAGCGGGCTTGCCGGCGAGGTTGCGCCAATAGCGGCCATCGCCGTCAGCCACCGGCCGCGGGCTGGGAATCCCGCTGTGTGCCAAGTGATCCTGCAGGGCCAAGTAAAAATCGAGGGATGACGTCTCGATGCGCTCGAACAGCGTCAGCACATAACGACCGCTGGCCGTCGTCACAAAATAGTTGGAGTTCTGCATGCCGGCCGCAATACCGGCGTAGTCGATCAGCTCACCCAGCCCGAGCTGCTGAAGCCAGGCGGTGAGTTCATCGCGCCCGACTTTGGTATAGACGGACAAGATTTACCAGCTATGAATGATCCACATCGGCGGCTTGGTCACCGGATGGGTAATGTCGGCCTGGACGAACTGGCCGTCGCCCTGGTTATCGACGAGGTAGTAGGCGGGGCCGACAGCTGGCGTGACCTTGACCATGTAGAGCTTGCCCTTCATGCGGTATTCCTCGCGCGTTTCAGTCTCGCGCTTGACGATGGTGACCTGCGGCTCAAGTGCTTCGTCGAAGGCCTCCATGCCGGGTGGTGGCGGCGGCACGGCCGGCAGGGGCTGGAGATCGCCTTTCTGCGCCCAGGCAGGCAAGGCGGCTAGAAGCAGGAGTGGAAGAAGGCGGCGCATGGTTGAATCCTCGATGACGATGCTTTGATTTTACAGGTTGAGCAGCATCTCGTGTTCGTTCGGCAAGGGGCCGAAAGGACGAGCCTCGTAGTGCTTGAAGATGGCTTCGACCACTTTTTCCGGCTCATCGATCAACTGGATCAGATTGATATCTTCCTCATCGACCATGCCTTCGGCGACCAGCCGGTCCTTGAACCAGTCGATCATACCGCCCCAGAAGTCCGAGCAGACGAGGATCAGAGGAATCTTGCGGGCCTTGCCGGTCTGGATCAGGGTCAGTGCTTCCATCAGTTCGTCGAGCGTGCCGAAGCCGCCGGGCATCACGACATAGGCGCTAGCGAAGCGGACGAACATGTATTTGCGGGCGAAGAAGTGGCGGAAGGTCTGCGAGATATCCTGATAGGGATTATTGGATTGCTCGTGCGGCAACTGGATATTGAGGCCGACCGACGGCGATTTGCCGAAGAAGGCACCTTTGTTGGCCGCCTCCATGATCCCCGGGCCGCCACCGGAGATGACCGAGAAACCGGAATCGGACAGCAGGCGCGCCGTCCGCTCGGTCAACTCGTAATAAGGAGATTCCGGCCGCACGCGGGCGCTGCCGAACATGGTCACGGCCGGCTTGATGGCGGCCAGACGCTCAGTTGCCTCGACGAACTCTGACATAATGCCGAAAATCCGCCAGGACTCGCGGGCCGTCGCGTTTTTCAGCAGGGCCTCGGTCTCGACGCCCATTACCAGCTTGTCGCTCTCGGTCACTTTTTATGCCTCTCTTATTGTTGGTGGACGGTTCGTCCTATCTTTATCGCGCTTTCCACGCCCTGCCCGACTTGCGTAACAAGGCTGGCGAGCCGACAGGCGCCATCTACGGCGTTCTGAACATGCTACGTCGTCTCGAGAGCGACTACAAGGCAGACTACAAGGCCGTCGTCTTCGATGCCAAGGGCAAGACCTTCCGTGACGACTGGTATCCGGAATACAAGGCGCACCGCCCGCCGATGCCGCCCGAAATGGTCGGCCAGATCGAGCCGTTGCACGCTGCCATCAAGGCCGCCGGCTGGCCGCTGCTCATGGTCGATGGCGTCGAGGCCGACGACGTGATCGGCACGCTGGCGACGAATGCTGCGGTGGACGGCATTAACACGCTGATTTCGACCGGTGACAAGGATCTGACCCAACTGGTCAATCCGCTCGTCCGCTGGTACAACACGATGAGCAACGAACTGCTCGACGAGGCCGGCGTCGAGGCCAAGTTCGGCGTGCCCCCGGACAAGATTGTTGATTATCTGGCGCTGGTTGGTGACACCGTCGACGGCGTACCGGGCGTCGCCAAATGCGGGCCGAAAACCGCGCTCAAATGGCTGGCGCAATACGGATCGCTCGACGAAATCGTCGCCCATGCCGACGAAATCGGCGGCGTCGTCGGCCAGAATCTGCGCGACCACCTCGGCTTTTTGCCGCTGGGAAAAAAGCTGGTTACCGTCGCCTGCGACCTCACCAACCTGCCAGCACCGGCCACGCTGAACGCAACAGCGCCCGATCTCGCCACGCTGCGCGAACTCTACACCCGTTACCAGTTCCGCTCGTGGCTGGCCGATATCGACGGTCCGGAAGCGGCCGCCGACATCCCGGCCCGCACGGTTTCCGACGCCGCAGCTCCGGCGCTCCAAGGCAAAATCGACGTTACCTACGAAACTGTCCTGAGCTGGCCGCAATTCGATGCCTGGCTGGCCAAAATCGAAGCGGCAGAACTGACGGCGCTCGACACCGAAACGACCAGCCTCGACTCCTTCGCCGCCCGCATCGTCGGCATTTCGCTCTCGGTCAAACCGGGCGAAGCTTGCTACATCCCGCTCGCCCACACTGCCCCCGGCGTTGCCGACCAGTTGCCGCGTGACGAAGTGCTGGAAAAGCTCAAACCCTGGCTTTCCACGGTCAACCGGAAAAAAGTGCTGCAAAACGCAAAGTACGACCAGCACGTCTTCGCCAACCACGGCATCACGCTGGCCGGCATAGAACACGACACCATGCTGCAAAGCTACGTCATCGAGTCCGACAAGGGCCACGACCTCGGCCAGCTATGCACCCGCCACCTCGGCCTCGACACCATCGCCTACGAAGACCTGTGCGGCAAGGGCGCCAAGCAGATCAGCTTCGACCAGGTCGACATCGAGCGCGCCGCCATCTACTCGGCCGAAGACGCCGACGTCACCCTACGCGTCCATAACGTCCTGCACCCGCAATTCGCCGACGAACCCGGTTTGAGCCGCATCTACCACGACATCGAGATGCCGGCCCGCCAGGTCATCTGGCAGATCGAGCGCAACGGTATCTTGATCGACAGCGATGTTCTGAGCCGGCAAAGCCACGAAATGGGCCAGAAGATCATGGCCCTCGAAGCGCAGGCTTACGAACTGGCCGGCCAGCCCTTCAACCTCGCCTCACCCAAGCAACTCGGCGACATCCTGTTTGAAAAACTGGGCCTACCGGTCAAGAAGAAAACACCCTCCGGCGGCCCGTCCACCGACGAGGAAGTGCTCTCCGAACTCGCACTCGACTACCCGCTACCCAAGCTGCTGCTCGAACACCGCAGCCTGTCCAAACTCAAGGGCACCTACACCGACAAGCTACCACGCATGGTCAACACGCAAACCGGGCGAGTGCATACTCACTTCTCGCAGGCATCCGTTGTCACCGGGCGCCTTGCCTCGACCGACCCCAACCTGCAGAACATCCCGGTACGCAGCGAGGAAGGCCGGAAGATCCGTACTGCCTTCATAGCACCCGAAGGTTCGAGCATCGTCTCGGCCGACTACTCGCAAATCGAGCTGCGCATCATGGCCCACCTCTCGGGCGACGAAGGCTTGCTCCACGCCTTCTCACACGGCGAGGATGTGCACCGCGCGACGGCCGGCGAGATCTTCGGCGTCACACCGCTCGAAGTCGGCCCCGACCAGCGCCGCGTCGCCAAGAGCATCAATTTCGGCCTGATCTACGGCATGAGCGCCTTCGGCCTCGCTCGCCAGCTCGGGCTGGAACGCAGCGCCGCACAGACCTACATCGACCGCTATTTCGCCCGCTACCCCGGCGTCGCCCGTTACATGGAAGAGGCCCGGGAAATGGCGCGGCAAAAAGGCTACGTCGAAACCGCCTTCGGCCGCCGCCTGTGGTTCCCGGAAATCCGTTCGAGCAACGGCAACCGCCGCCAGGGGGCAGAGCGCGCCGCGATCAACGCGCCGATGCAGGGCACAGCCGCCGACCTGATCAAGCTGGCGATGATCGCCGTGCAGGAGTGGCTGGAAAAATCGGGGCTGAAATCAAAATTGGTGCTGCAGGTACACGACGAACTGCTGCTCGAAGTGCCGGACGACGAACTGATGGACATCCGTACCCACCTGCCCCGCCTGATGAGTCAGGTCGCCGAACTCAAGGTGCCGCTGGTCGTCGAAGTCGGCGTCGGGCCGAACTGGGAAGCCGCGCACTGATTCCTACGGTCAACCGGAAATTTTGCCCAATTTCTGAAGCACGGCTGCGCTGACTCGATCGGGGTTATAGGTATCGATCCCGACCGCTGCACGTCGCCGGTCGGCAGCCAGAATCTCCGCCAGCCGGCGTTCGTTCTCGACCAGATTGCTGCGGTCGTTCTCGCGGTGCCAGAGATGCAGCACGGCCGTGGCAAAACGCCCGTCCTTCCGCCTTACGCCGGCATGCAACAGGCGGATGGCGAGGTCGGCATCTTCGTGCCCCCAGCCCTGAAAAGCTTCGTCAAAGCCGTTGATGGCATCGAAATCGGACCGCCACATTGCCAGATTGCAGGTCCGCGCGCCTTGCCAGCGTTGCGGCTGGCGCTTGCGCCAACCGTTCCCCGGCACGAAGCAGAGCGGCAACCAGCGATTGATCACCCCGTAAAACCGGCGGCCCAGCCAGTTCAGACGACTGTCACCGTGCAGCTCGATCATCGGCGATTGCAGCACCTTTTTCGTGAAACTCTCGGACAGCAACACCCGGTTTCCGGCCACGAACCAGGCCGGCTCGGCCAGCGCCCGGTGTCGCGCGACAAAATCCGGGCGCAGCACGCAATCGCCGTCGACGAAGACGAGGTAATCGCCTCGACTTGCCGCCACCGCCAGATTGCGCGCTGCCGCCGCACGAAACCCGTCATCGGACTGCCACAGATGGACCAGCGGGACCGGAAAATTGACCGCCGCCTCGGCGACTGCCGCCGCCGTCTCCTGCCGTGAGCCATCGTCAGCTACCAGCACTTCGAATGCTGTATCAGTCTGCGCGGCAAGCGAAGCCAGCACGGCGCGCAAGGCGTCCGGCCGGTTATAGGTGGTGACGATGACCGAGATCAGGCGCGGCGGCATAGGGCCTCAGGGCCGGCGCAGCGGCGGCGTTTCCGGCACCTTCCAGGCCTGATCCATCTCATAGCCCTTGGCGTAGCGATAGAACGTGCCCTCGAAATTGCCGAAAGCGATGATGAAACCCGGCCAGCCATCGAGAAAACCGCGCTTGAAAATATAGTGCTTGATGAAGGACCACAGACCGTGCGTCAGCGCCTTGCCCATGCTGCCCTTGCGCCCGCGCAGGGTGAGCTTTTCGGCGCCGAGCGTCGAATAGCGGTTGGCCTTGTGCACGACTTCATGCAGGTTCTTGAACGGCACCTGCCAGATCGGGTTCTGCAGATGCCCGACCGGCCGGTCGCTATGCGGCACGTAACCCTCGTGCACCGGCTCCATCGTGTAGCTCATCTTGCCCCGACGGAATAGTTGCGGCTGGCGGTAATTCGGATACCAGCCCGAATGCTTGATCCAGCGCCCCATGAAGAAATTACGGCGCGGCATCCAATACATGTCGAGGCTGGCCGAGTCGGCGATGACGCGCAGAATCTCGTCGCGCGCCTCCGGCGTGCACCGCTCATCGGCATCAAGGCTGAAAATCCAGTCATGGGTACAGGCAGCAATCGCCTGATTACGCAGATCGCCAAAGCCCTTGAACGGCACCTGCACGACACGCGCCCCAAGGCTCTCGGCAATTTCGACCATGCCGTCCGTGCTACCCGAATCGGCGACGATAATTTCGTCAGCCCACAGGACACTATTCACCGCTGCCGCGATTTTCTGCGCTTCGTTAAAGGCAATGATGTAGGCGGTGATCCTGGGGATGGCAGACGTGCTCATGGTGCTTTCTTTAGGCAAAGATACGACAGTTCAATTTAAATATATTCAAAAAACACGGAGGAAATCCCGATAAAGGCAAACCTTATCGCGCAACAAACTCCCAACACTGGTGGGACAATCCATCTCTGAACCATACTTGTTGAAAACGCCTATACCACTTCCTGAATTTAGAAACACTGGCTTGTTTCACATTCTTGGGCATTTCCCAGAAAACTCTCTTTACACCGAATCGCCCCGTAAACCCGTACATGGATGCGATGGGATTATCGCCAATAAAATAAGAATAAGTATCTTCAGTTATTACATTTACATGCGTTGGATCAACAAATGCCGAGGGGTGTGGATAACAAGGCGTCAGCGCAAAAAACAAACCGCCTGGTTTCAGAACCCGATGAATTTCCGACATTAGATTGACGAAAGGGTTACACATCTCACCGTTGGGTAAAACTATTTGCCGAGGAATGTGTTCCAGAAAGTCCATGGCTGAAATAGAATCAAAAAAATGATCAGGAAACGGAATCTTGGCAACAACAAGATTTACTTTTTCATAATTGAAATTAATCAATTCATCACCGATATCCCTGATATCACAACCATAGAGTAAATCCTGCGAATAAGGGTTAAATGGATTCAACCCGCAACCCAAATCGAGATGTTTCGTTGAAACGTTCATCAATCAAACTCCACATTTAAATAGACGGGGTCGCAAGTGCAATATCTACACAACAATTTCGGCATGAACAGTTATCGCTGACGGGCATAATCGATTAGCGCGTCGATATTATCGCAACATAAAATATGAGCTATTCTGGCAATCTCTTCCGGCTTCCATGACCACCAGGCCATATTGCACAGCGCAGCGCGTGTCGACTCATCGAATCGCCAGCGAACATGGCGTGCCGGGTTACCTGCGACAATCGAGTAAGGCTCGACATTCCGGGTCACAATCGCACCGGCAGACACAATCGCGCCATCGCCAATCGTCACGCCGGAAAGCACCATGCAACCGGAACAAAGCCAGACATCGTTGCCGATCACGACATCACCACGACTGAAACTGGCCGGGGGAATACCCTCGACATCAGGCAACATCGTTGAAAACGGATAGGTGGTCGCCCATTCACCATGATGATGACCGCCGAGGAAAATCTGGACATTCATTGCGATGGAACAGTACGCGCCAATACTCAAGGTCGCGCCCTCATCCCAGTCATGAACTTTGGGCAAACCGTAGCTGCCGACCCCGAACGAATATTTTCTAGGGTAATGCAGATCAAACCTAGCCTGTCCGCGAAACAGTGGCGGTATTCTTTTTAGGCGCCGCTCTGCTTGCCGGAAAAGAAATTTCTTGATTATTTTCATGCACTTTGCTCTTGATTCTGCTCGGCAGCCGCATAGAGTGCCCAACTTGCCATCAACAAACTCAAACCCATTTTGTTGGTAAAGAATATTTCGCTGAAGCTAAATATCACCGCGAATCCAAGAAACGCCAGTTGGTAGACATTCCTGCGTGCAGACCGAGCCATCCAGAGACATGTGCCAAAGAGTGAAACCAACAGCAGACCACCACCGATGCCAATCGTCTCCGACCAGTCGTTGTGAAAACCAGGAATCTCCAACATCTCCGGGCGTGCAACACCTAAAGCTGGATGCGTCTCATACAACTGCTCGAGCGAGGTATAACCGGGACCGATCACCGGATGGTCAAGGAAGGTTAAAAAAGCAATACGGTACAACTCAAGCCGAATACCGACGGATGTCGGCGAGAACTCTGCTTCGCTGAAATAGTCCTTCGTCTGTCCTAATGTCAATTCAAGCCGCTGGTACGTCGGAGCATCAAGCAGACAGAAAGCAAGCACGACTGACGTCAGCGCTATTGCAAACAGCAAGCCTCGCCTACGGTTAGTGGAGCTGAACAATGCAATGGCAATCAACACCAACAAGGCCAACAAGGCTCCTCGCGATCCGCTAAGCCATGTGGAAATACACCCGAGCATGCCAGCCAGCAGTAGCAGGGCACTCAACGAACGTGATTCACCTTTTGCTTTTTCCAGAAATACGTGAAGAAAACAGAGCGAAGCGACCCAGATCGAGAATTGCCCGAATCGATTTTCATAGGTCCCTCCCCATGCCCGTTTCCGGCCAAGGCCGTAGACCTCCACCAGTGCAACACTGCAATAAACGACCGCGCCAAGCCCAGCAACGATGGCAAGGTGACGATAACTGACCCCGGCCAGACGAGCTCCGAGAAACAGCAGTGCACACCAGAGCAGGCGCATCGGAGGATTAAGGTCCAGTGGATCGTAGTCATGCCATAGCTGAGCAAAAGTCCAAATCAGGACAAAGGGCAGGAAAGGTATCCCCCAGCGTACTGCTGATATCAACAGCCCCCGGACCTCGTCGCGCGGTGCCTGCCACAACAATATCAGGCAGACCGGCGCCGCCAGCACATTCAAGTAACGCGCCCCGCCGCCAAACGGGATCCACTTGACGACCATGATCGGATAACAAAGCAATATTCCCAGCGCCACAAGGCGCCAAAGGCCCTGCCAGGAACGATCAGGCAACATCGGCCACCTGCTTCTCCTCGGCGAAACGCGCCAATTGCCGCCACACGGCGTCGAGCACGGGCTGCACGGGAATATTCGAAAGGTAACGCTCGGATGTCGATGTATCTACGTCATTCGGAGCAATCAAGGAGCCGTAGTCGGCCGCATGAATCACCTCGGCACGATCACTCCAGGGTCGCCAGATGTGGACATGCGTCGGCCCGAACAGGGCAACGAGCGGCACGCCAAGCGCCGCCGCCATATGCATGGGCACGGAATCGACGCCGATGAACAATGTCGCCCCGGAAATTGCTGCAGCCAGTTGCGGCAGCGTAAGCTGGCCGGCCAACGACACCACTCCGGGGTGGCTCCCCCGACGCAGCAGGCCATCGACGAGGTCAACTTCACGCTGATCTGGCGCCGAGGTCAACACCACCTGCCAACCGGAACCGGCAAGCGCCGAAATCACCTCGGCAAAACGGTCGTCTTCCCAGCATTTGAAGAACCAACGCGAGGTCGGGTGAACCAGAACATATTTTCCTGTCACCCCCGCTTCGGCGAGTTTCCTGTTTACCAGTTCGGCATCCTGCCCGGAGAAGCCCATGGTGCACGGCGCGCACAAAGGATCGACAGGCACGCCAAGCGCCTCCAGTACAGCCAGGTTTTTTTCGACCATGTGACCGGCAAAAGTCGGCACGATACGCACCGGAAATATCTTTCGCCACAGCCAGAAATCCCGCTTCTCCATCTCGTAGCCGAACCGTAGCGAAGCGCCACTGACGGCGGCGGCAAGGGCTCCCGGCCACTGGTCATTGAGATGCAAGACCCAATCGTAGCGACGACGACGAATACCCAGCATCAATTGAATGAATGCATTGACCCGACGCAGTCCCCGGCCAACCTGCTTGCCACGCGGCAACGCCCACACCTTCGTCAGATCCGGATTCGCGACAAGCATTGGAACCGTTTCGGCAAAGACCAGCGCATCAACCTCCACCTCTGGAAATTGTTGCTTGAGGGCTGAGAAAATCGGTGTCGTCAGCAGCACATCGCCATGATTCTGCAAGCGAATCACCAAAACACGCTTGGGCGGAGGAAAAACGGACGCGATCATAAACTCGTAGGGGCTACCGGACGGCTCTCTGGGGTGGGCGGATGATACACTTTCCGGCCTATTTTCGCCGACGCCAGCCCATCGCTGGCCGCCACCATGGCTGCAGGCTTACCGACAGCTCATATCGACATGACCCCGTTGCCAGGCTTCAATCTGATTTTCCACTCCATTCGATCCGGCGGCGGCATGGAGCGGCACGTACTCGACCTGATCTCTTATGCCGCAAAACAAAAAATCCCCTGCCGCATCGTTACCCGCCAGCTCGAATGGCCAGGCACCGCCCCGCAAGGGGTCGAATTCGTTGTCATGCCCGACAGGACACCTTTTTCCCGCCTGAACAACTATCTGTTCGAGTCGCGCGCCTATGGCAAGTGCTGCAACGAGTGGCCATCCATCGGCATTTCACGGGCGCCCGGTCCTGACTTGTGCATTGTCGGCGGCACGCATCTTGGTCATTTACTTGATCGTGGCAAAAAAAGGATCGGATTTTTCGATCGCGCCACCGTTACCCGGGAAACCGCGCTCTACCTGCAGGCAAAACGCATCGTTTCCCACTCGGCCAAGGTTGCCAGGGAAATCGTCAAACACTACGGAATAGATCCAGACAAGGTTGTCACGCTTTACCCGCCAGTGGATACCGACAAGTTCTCGCTCGCCACAAGGAATACCCGGGAACAAACGAGACAGTCGCTCGGCCTGTCTTCCGGCGATTTGATGCTGCTCTTCCCGTCCAATAACCACGCCCTCAAGGGAGCAGACCTGATTCTCGAGGCACTGGAGGGTTTCGACCCGCTGGTTCGCCTCGTGGTGGCCGGAAAAACACCGCTGAATGCGCCCAATGTCATCAACCTCGGCTTTCGCGACGACATGCCTGCGCTTTACGCCGCCGCCGATGCCGTCATTCTCGCGTCGCATTACGAAGCCTTCGGTCTAGTCGGTCCGGAGGCCATCCTGTGCGGAACGCCGGCTATTTTTTCCACGACGGTCGGCGCCGCCGAAGTCCTCTCTGACCACGCCTGCCTGCGTTTCGAGCGCAATAAGCCGGCGCTGCGTGCCGCCCTGCAAAAAGCACTGGAACGACTGGACTCCGGCACACTGAGTCTTCTCGACAACCCCGGCCAGTACATCAACTATCCCTATTCACTGCCGCAGCACTTCGATGTCCTGTTCGAACTGCTGGCAGCCGCCTCGTCAAAATGAGCAACACCCCTCTGCCCCCGGTCACCGTGCTACTGCTTTGCTACAACCAGCAGGACACCATAAGCGAAGCAATCGCCGGCGCTCTGGCCCAGGACTACACGAATCTGGAAATCGTCATCTCCGATGACGCCTCAAAAGATGGCACCGTCGAGCAGATCAAGGCATGTCTTGATGGCTATACCGGGCCACATCGCATCAAACTGTTGTGCAACCAGGAAAATCTCGGCATCGGCGGCAACATCGATCAGGCGGTCAGACAGTCCTCAGGTGAATTGATCTTCATCGCCGGCGGCGACGACGTTTCACTACCGGCGCGGGTCAGCACCGTTGTCGAGTTCTGGCTTGCTCACGAGCGCAAGCCCGATTTGATCGGCGCCTATCTGTTCGATATGGATCAGTCAGGCAGGATTCAGGGCACGATCCGGATCGGCCAACTGGAGAAATATCGATCGCTGGATGACTGGAGCCGTTCGCCTCCCCACGTGATCGGCGCGGCGCAGGCATGGACGCGTCGCCTGTTCGACCGTTTTGGCGGCATGCCCAAAGGGGCGGTCGGCGAGGACATGGTGATGGCCTTCCGGGCGATTGGTTTGGCAACGGCCATCACGCTGCCAGTTCCGCTGGTCAATTACCGGCGTGGCGGCCTGACCAGCAAGCAAAAAGTCCTGGACGCTGCCACGGTGATCAAGGGACTGACCCGAAAGATCAACAGTACCAAGACCGAGTTGCGCTGCATGCTGGACAATGCCCGCGAACTCGGCGCCAGCCCGGCTACGCTGGCGGTGCTGGACGAGAAACTCAAAAAAGAACTGTTCATCGAAAGCATGTTTGCAAGCAAAGGCCTGGGCCGGAAAATCGGTCTCTGCCTTGAGTACAGCATGCTTCCCGCCGATTTTCGCCTGCGTATCCTGACCTACGCGGCAGCCCCCTGGTTGCTGGCGCCTTTCTTTTTCCTCAAGCGCCTGCGTTATCGATCAGCGATTCGCCGGTAAGCGATTCGCGTTGCAAGCGCTGCAACTTGGCATAAACACCATCCTGCGCCAGCAATTCGCCATGGCGGCCACGTTCGACGATCCGCCCCTGTTCAAGCACGACGATCAAGTCAGCACGTTCGATGGTCGATAGGCGGTGGGCGATGACGATGGTGGTGCGGCCGACGATCAGGGTGTCGAGGGCGGCCTGGATGAGGCGTTCGGATTCGGTGTCGAGGGCCGAGGTGGCTTCGTCGAGGATCAGGATCGGGGCATTCTTGAGGAAGGCGCGGGCGATGGCGAGGCGTTGGCGCTGGCCGCCGGAGAGCTTGACGCCGTTTTCGCCGACTTCGGTATCCAGGCCCTTGTCCATCTGGCCGATGAATTCCCAGGCGTTGGCGGCCTTGGCGGCGGCAATGATTTCTTCTTCGGTGGATTGGCCGGCGAAACCGTAGGCGATGTTGGCGCGGACGGTGTCGTTGAACAGCACGACATCCTGACTGACCAGCGCGATGTTGTTGCGCAGGCTCTCGAGCTTGAGTTCGTCGACGTGGTGGCCATCGAGCAGCAGGCGGCCGGTGGTCAGGTGATAGAAGCGCGGAATCAGCGCCGCCATCGTTGTCTTGCCGCTGCCCGAAGCGCCGACCAGCGCCACCGTCTGGCCCGGCATGATGTCCAGATTGATGTCCTGGAGCGCCGGCCGGCTGGTGCCGGGATAGCTGAAATTGACCTGATCGAATTTGAGGTGGCCGCTGGCCCGCTGCAGTTCAACGCCGCCGGTGTCATCCTCAGGCAATTCGTCGAGCACCTGGAAGACGCTTTCGGCGGCGGCCAGACCGCGTTGCAGCGGGTTGCTGACGTCGGTCAGGCGTTTGACCGGGGCGAGCAGCATGAGCAGGGCCGTAACGAAGGAGAGGAACTCGCCGACCGTGGTGCCGTTCGGCCCTGCCGACTGGCGCAAGGCGATGTAGGTGATGATGGCCACCGAGGTCGCGGCAGCGACCTGGGTCAGCGGCACGGTGGCCGCGGCGGCGGCGGCTTCGCGCATGGTGGCGCGGCGGTAGACGTTGGTCGCCCCGTCGAAACGGGCCGCCTCGTATTTCTGGCCACCGAAAATCTTGACGACCTTGTGCGCGCCGACGGCTTCTTCGAGGATATGGGTAATCAGGCCCATGGCCGAATAGCCCGAGCGGCTGGCCGCCCGCAGGCGTTTGCTGAAAATCTTGATGACGCCAAGGATGATCGGGCCGACGGTCAGGGCAATCATCGTCAGTTTCCAGTCGAGATAAAGCAGGAAGCCGAGCAGGCCGAGGATGGTCAAGGTGTCGCGGATGACCGTGGTGAGCACACCGGTGGCGGCTTGGGTGACGTTGGTCACGTCGTAGGCCACCTTGGAAATCAGGGTGCCGGTGGACTGGTCGTCGTAGAACTTGGTCGGCAGCGAGAGCAGGCGCCGGAACATGGCTTGCCGCAGATCGAGCACGACCTTGGCGGCGACCCAGGCCATCGAGTAGCCGCTGGCGTAAGTGGACACGCCGCGGATGATGAAAATGCCGATCATTGCAGCGGGAATCAGGATGATGTCGGTCTCGTCCTTGGCAACGAAGCCGCTGTCGAGCAGATGCTTCATGAGCGCCGGGAACAGCGGCTCGGTCGCCGCAGTCATCACCATGCCGAGTACGCCCAGGGCAAAAACGCGCCAGTGCGGCCGAACCCAGGTCAGCAGGCGGCGATAAATCTGGCTGTTGGAATAGGCGGAGCTTGAGTTTTGCGTCACAGAGGGCGGTCGTCGAATACGAAAGTCGACATTCTACCGATTCAGGCGAATCAGGTCGGCGCTGTCGCGCGAGAGGGACACGCTCGTTACTGTCGAAAAGCCGATTTTCAGCTCGCTCCAGCGCGCTGGCGGCAGGTTCTGCCAGTGGGCGAGCAAGGTGCGGATGATACCGGCGTGGGTGACGACCACGGCTTCCGGCACATCCAGCCCGGCCACGAAAGCCAGCGCCCGCTGTTGCAAGGCGCCCGGCGACTCGCCGCCGGGCGGCGCGTAGCCGGCGACGTCGGCGGCCCAGGCATCAAGCTCGTGGCGCGGAATGTCATCCCAGGGCCTGCCTTCCCAGTCGCCAAAATTCATTTCGGCCAGCCGCGCGTCGATGATCGGCTGCGGGTGAAGCCGCTCGGCCAGTTGCCGGCAACGCATCAACGGACTGCTCCACAGCGGCAGGCCGTGTGGCAATTCGGCGCGCAGGCGGGCGACTTCGGCCATTTCAATTTTGGCCGAAATTTCCAGTTGACCGTAGCAAATGCCCGGTTCGATGCTCGGCTTTGGGTGGCGGATCAGGTGGAGGCGCATTGGACAAATCGCTATGTCGACAACGTCGGAGATCGCATATTTACCGCGCGATACCCATAGGGCTAGGCATCTTCATAACGTCTCTTCCCTACGCGATTCAACAAAAACCCTTCCTCATCTGCCACAACAGCTTCGTAGTCGACACCGTCTTTCAGCACATGAATCAAGCTCAAGGCGTCTCCGCCTTGCATCGTCGCGTCAATTGGGTATGGGCCATCAATCGCCTCCGAATGCGCGAGATCGACAAACGCCTGTAGCGCCGCCCAAAATGCAAACTCATCACTTTCCGAGAAATCACCCAAGCTGATACTTTCCAAGTGCATCCGAAGATCGCTATGCGCAATTAATTTTCGCCGTGCATCGACAATTTTTGACCGAAATACCATGAGCTCATCGTTTTTAATCTTGAGCGCATTCAGGGTTTCCGGACTCCATTGAAGCGTCAGAATGTAATTGGTGGTCAGATTATCTAGCCAATTTTTTCCAACCTTTGTTGACTCTGGATCGGTCAACTTGCACAACTGGAGCAAGATGTATTCGATCAAAATGATGTTCAAATCGTGGAAAAAGAAAGCCGAAACCTCTTCTAAAAGGTCCAGTCGGCGTTGATTAAATTCAAATAATGCAGAAAAGTGATTTCTGACTGTACGAGCCCAAATGCACGCTTCGCAAAATTTTTCGACTACTTCTTTACGATGAGCATTCGAGTTACTCATTTGCGCCACCCTTCCGCCACAACAATACAAAATTATTCGACGGCATTGCCCGTTGCTCGACCAGTTCCAGCCCGCTTTGCCTGGCCAGCGCATCGACCGCAGCAACGTCGCGCACGCCCTGATGCGGCGCCTTTTCTTTCAGCGACTGGTCGAAAGCGGCATTGCTTTCGCTGGTGTGGCGGCCATTGAACATGAAGGGGCCGTAGATGAAGAGCAGGCCGCCCGGTTTCAGGACGGTGGGCAGCCCGGCGAAAAAGGCCTCGACAGCCTCCCAGGACATGATGTGCAGCGTGTTGGCGCTGTACACCGCGTCGTAGCGGCCGTTCGGCCATGGGCCGAGGACGTCGAATTCGCAGGGCGGCAGGATATTGGGCAGAGTGGCTTCGGCTAGCCAGGCGCGGATGCCGGGCAGGAATTCCGGGCGGTCCGAAGTTTGCCAGCTGAGGTGCGGCAGCTGGGCGCAGAAATGGATGGCGTGCTGGCCGGTGCCGCTGCCGATTTCCAGAACCTGCCGGCGGTCAGCGAAGACTTCGCGGAGCACGGCGAGAATCGGGTCGCGGTTCTTTTCGGTGGAGGGTGCGTGGGGTTTTTCCATGGTTTCGGACGCTAGTGCGATGCCGGAAGCTTAACGGCAAATCGGCTGATGGACAGCCACCGGCTGGTTTTCAATTTTGGGCAAGATTTCCGGTTGACCGTGGGAATGGCGTTTTTGCCCCTGGCGGCGCTAAAAATGCGCAGCCAAGCCGAGGTAGAAGGCGATTTCGGCAACCTGCTGCACCGCCCCGAGACAGTCGCCGGTATAGCCACCGAGCCAGCGGCGGCACTTGGCGGCGAGCCAAATCGTTGCCAGCGCCGCCAGGGCGACGGCGGTCAGCGCCGGCTCGGGCGCCAACAGCAGAAACGGCAGGCCGGCGAAAACCAGCGCAAAAAGGAGCGGACCAAGGCCAAGCCGGGCGGCGACGGGGCGGGCCTTGCTGGTCTCGTCGTCGCGGGCGTAGTCCATCGTCGCCATGAGGCTTACCGCACAAAAGCGCGAAACAGCGTGGCCGGCGATCAGCGCCGCCACCACCTGCCCAGCCGGCAGCGTCGAAAGCAATGCGAACTTGCCGAGCAGGGCGAGGACGACAGTGATCACGCCGTAGCTGCCAACGCGCGAATCCTTCATGATCGCCAGGATTTTTGCCTTGTCCCAACCGCCGCCGAGACCGTCGGCGGTGTCGGCGAGTCCGTCCTCATGGAAGGCACCGGTCAGGGCGATGGTGGCGACCATGCTGAGCACGACGGCCACCGGCTGCGCCCAGACTTGGCTGGCCAGCCAGAAAACCAGCGCGCCGACGCCGCCGACGAGCAGGCCGATCAGCGGCAGGTAGCGCGCCGCCCGGGCCAGCCCGTCAGCCGAATACCCTACCCAGCCCGGTACGGGCAGGCGGGTGAAGTAGCCGAGGGCGGCGAAGAAGGTGGCCAGCTCGCGGCGGATCATGCCTTGTCGGAAACGCCTGCCGATTCGAAACTGGCCATTTCGTTGAGGAAATTGACTGCAGCCTGAACGAGCGGGAAGGCCAGCGCGGCACCGGTGCCTTCGCCGAGGCGCAGGCCGAGGTCGAGCAAGGGTTCGGCGCCGAGTGCCGCCAGTTGGGCGGCGTGACCGGCTTCGGCCGAGCGATGGCAGAAGACGCTGTAGTCGGCCAGCGCCGGGGCCAGCCGGGTGGCAGTCAGCGCCGCCGAGCCGACGATGAAGCCGTCGATGAGCAAGGTCATCTTCGCTTCGGCAGCGCCGAGCATGGCGCCGACCATCATGGCGATTTCGAAGCCGCCGAATTCTGCCAGCACGGCCAGCGGGTCGTTGTTGCCACCGGCGGCGCGATAGCGGTTGAGCGCCTTTTCGAGCAGTGCCTGCTTGCGCGTCAGCCCGGCATCATCAAGCCCGGTGCCGCGACCAATGCACTCGGCGAGCGGCAGGCCGGTCAGGCAATGGGTGATGAGCGAGGCGGCGGCCGTGTTGCCGATACCCATTTCGCCGAAGCCGACAACGTTGCAGCCGTTGGCAGCCAGATTGCGGCTGATTTCGGCGCCGCGGGCGATGGCCTGGGCGCATTGCTCGACGGTCATCGCCGGCTCTTCGATGTAATTGGCCGTTCCGGCGGCGATCTTGGCATCAATCAGCCCGGCACGCTTGCCGAAATCGTGCGCCACACCGGCGTCGATGATGGCCAGATGCAGGTCGTTCTGCCGGGCAAAAACGTTGATCGCGGCGCCGCCAGCCAGAAAATTCTCGACCATCTGCCAGGTGACATCCTGCGGGTAGGCCGAGACGCCGGCCTTGGCCGCGCCGTGGTCGCCGGCAAAAACCAGCAGGTGCGGCTGGCCGAATTCCGGGTCGAGGCGCTGCTGGATCAGGCCGATCTTGATGGCAGTGCGTTCGAGCAGGCCGAGCGCGCCGAGCGGCTTGGTCTTGCGGTCAACCCGATTTTTGAGCGAATTTTCAATTGCCCGGTCCGGGGCGGTGATCTTGAAGTCCAACGAATGCATCCGATTCTCCAAAAGAAAAAAGGGCCTCGCGACGACGTCTGGCGAATTCGCCAAAACGCTGCCGCGAAACCCTGTCCACAGGCTTCCCAAGAGGATTCGACACGTCTTCTGGCTTTCGGATCAGCCGGAGCGCTGCGCCTTCCCGGTTTTCACCAGTGGCCTGTTGCAGCATCCGTCCCCGATTACAGCGGCGGGCCCGCCCCGGATTCAAACCGGGTTCCGTTACGTCGAATCGGGGTGGATTATACCGGCCCGTTCGCCGACAATGCATGCCCATGAAAGAACTGATCCTCGGCGGCGCGCGCTCGGGCAAGAGCCTGCTGGCCGAACAACGCGCCCGTGAATCGGCCGAAAAACGCGGCCTCAAGGTCGTCTACCTCGCCACCGCCCAGGCGCTCGACGGCGAAATGTCCCGCCGCGTCGCCCACCATCGCGAACGCCGGCCGGCCGAGTGGGGGTGCACCGAAGAAACACTGCACCTCGCCACCCGCCTGCGCGAACTCGCCGCGCCGGACACCTGCGTGCTGGTCGATTGCCTGACCCTGTGGCTGTCCAACCTGCTCTTTGCCGGCGTCGCCGCAACTCAGGCCGAAGCCGGCGAGGCGATCGACTGCCCGCTGCTCCGCGACGAAACCGCGGCTCTGATCGACCTGCTGCCCCAGCTGCCCGGCCACATCATTCTCGTCTCCAACGAAGTCGGCTGGGGCATCGTCCCGATGCATCCCGTCTCGCGCCTGTTCGCCGACGAACAGGGCCGGCTCAACCAGCGCGTCGCGGCCGTTTGCGAGCAGGTCACGCTGGTCGCCGCCGGCTTGCCATTGAGCCTCAAACAGCCCGGCTAAGCAGACCGCGCTGTGCTAGCCTGACTGGCCACCCGGCACGTTCAGGAGAACGCCATGCCCCTCTTCACCCGCCTCACCGCCTTGTGCGAAGTCATCAGCAAGCACGCCACCCTGCCCGTCCGCATCAGCCGACCGGACGACACCGCGGGCCTTTACATCTGGCCCTGGCGCATCGAGGAAGACACCCGCGTACGCAGCACACCGCTGCCGCGCTCGGCCGACAACGATCCGCTGCTCAACGCTCCGGCCCCGGCCATTCATTTCCTCGTGCTGGCCAGCACCGACCTCGATGGCGAGACGATCGGCGCCCTCGAATCCGCCCGCCGTTCGCTGCTCGAAACCCCGGTTTTCGAGGTCGGCAACGGCCGGGTCAGCGTCATGCCGGCCACCCTGAGTACCAGCGAACTGACCAACCTGTTCACCGCCGCCGCGATCCCGCTGCGCCTTTGTTTCGCCTACACGCTGCGCTCAACGGGCTGAACACGCTATGCTTCACTAAAAAAGTGGAGACAAAGCATGCACAAACTATTGGATATCCTGGCCTCCGGCATCCATGACGCCAAGAACCAGCTATTCATCGCCGAATCGATGATCGCCGCCAGCGAAGCGGCGCACGGCATCGCAATGGGCGAAGCGCGCTACGCCATCGAATCGGCCGCCAACCGGCTGTCGCGGACGCTGACCGCCTACCACCTGATGCGCCACGACGCCGCGGCATCGGTCACCCCGACCATCGTCGGCGACGTTTGCGACGAAGTCATGCTCGCCCAGCGGAAACATCTGGCCGAACGCGGCATCGCGCTGAGCGTCGATTGCCAGGTTTTCGACGAATGGCCGCTCGACCGCGATCTGGTTACCGACATGCTCAACAACGCCGTGCAAAACGCCGGCCGTTTCGCCGGCAAGGCCGTGCATGTCAGCGCCACGACCGACGATGGCTGGCTTTGCCTGCGGGTCGACGACGACGGCCCGGGTTTCGCCGCGCTACCCCCGACGACTGGCACCGGCCTCATGGTGGCCGAGCGTCTGGCCCGGCTTCACCACCGTCACGAACGCCAGGGCAGCCTGTTGTTGAGCAACCATGGCGCCTTGGGCGGCGCCCGCTTCGAACTTCGCTTGCCATAATGACCGACTACAGCAAAAAGCGATTTCTCGTCATCGACGACCAGTCACAGGCGCGCGATGCCCTGCGTACCGTCGCCCAGCAACTGGGTGCCTTTGCCGTCGAGTTCGCCAGCAATTATCAGGATGCCATCTTCCGCATCCGCAATAACATGCCGGACATCATCCTCTGCGACTACATGTTGGGCGAGGGGCGTTCCGGCCAGCAGTTGCTGGAAGAGTTGCGGCGCTTCAACCTGCTGCCCGACGAAACCATTTTCATGATGGTCACCGGCGAACAGTCCTACGAACAGGTCGTTTCCGCCGTCGAGCTCATTCCTGACGATTACATCATCAAGCCATTTTCGCCGGACAAGCTGCTGTTCCGTCTCGAACGCATCGTCGCCAAGAAATTGTTCTTTGCCGGCTACTACAAGGAAAAGCGCCAGCAGGAATACGCCAACGCCCTGGCCATTCTGGAAGCCTCGCGCGACAGCGAAGCCGGGCGGCCCTACCGCTTTGAAATCCTGCGCCAGCGGGCCGAGATATTTATCGCCAGCGGCGACGTCAAATCAGCCGAAGCCGCCTACCGCAACATTCTCGAAAACTACGAATTCCCGTGGGCCCGAGCCGGCGTTGCCCGTTCGCTACAAAAACAAAACCGCCTGCAGGAAGCGCGTGAGGAAATCGATCGGGTAGTCGCCAGCACCCCGCACTTCTTCGATGCCGGCGACCTCAAGGCGAGCATCTGCATGGCCCAGGGCGAGCATGCCGAGGCGCAACAAATCCTCGACGAAATAGCCAAGAAAACACCCCGCAACTATCTACGCAAACGTCTGCTGGCCGAGGCCGCGACGCTCAACGGCGATACCGAAACAGCGCTGGCCGCTATGGCCGATGTCATCGCCAACGACACCATGCCCGGTGCCATTTCAGCCGAAGACCGCCTGGCCACGGCGCGCAGCCACATCAACGCCGGCGACAAGATCACCGCCGAAAAAGTGTTGCTCGGCATCCGCGATTCCGAATTGCAAAAAATGGGGCTCATGGAACAGGCCAGTTTTGCCGCCTTGCTGGCCATCAGCTCAGTCGAAAAAGGCAAAATCCGCTTCGCCGGCCTGCGCCCGGCCATGCTCGCAACCGAATTCAACACCACGACACGCCTCGACATCATGCGCGCAGCACTCTCGCTCGACGACCATGAACTGGCCGACCTGCAATCCGGGAAACTGATGGCCAGCCCCGATGCCAAAAAGGCTTTCAGCGCGGCGCGAACGCTCTATGCGCTGCATGGTCGGGAAAAGGATTTCCGCGAAATACAGCGCCAGGTCGCCCTCTCGCGCATCAAACATGAAGACGTACCGCCGGACAGTCCGGTCGCGACCTAAAGAGCAAATCCGGGGCCGCCTGCCCGGCGAGGCAAGTGGCGATCAGCTCGCTGCGTGGCGCGGCAACAGGGCATCCATCTTTGCCCAGTCGAGCGCCGCCTCGACCGAATCGGCCAGACGGTCGAGGTCGGCCTCGCGGCGGGCGGCGAAATCGACCTGCTCGGTTTCCGTCATACCAGCCCAAGCGAGCAAGGCGGTCAGCGCTTCCGGGTGATCGAAGACGCCGTGACAATAGGTTGCGAAGACCTGGTTGTCGGCAGAAATGGCGCCGTCGCTGACACCGTCGGCCAGTTCGACGGCGCTTTGCGCTAGGCCAGCACCACGCGTCACGCCGAGGTGAATTTCATAACCGGTCATGGCCGGCCATCCCGGCAGAGACAAGTGACCACTCACATTCCGCAGCTGCTTCTCAGCTTCGAGCGTCGTTTCCACGCCCAACACGCCCAGCCCCGGCGTACTGCCCGCCTGACCTTCCAGCCCCTGCGGATCGTGGATCATCTGGCCCAGCATCTGGTAGCCACCGCACAGGCCGACCACCTTGCCGCCGTAACGCAAATGCTTGTGAATGGCCGTCGCCCAGCCTTTTTCACGCAGCCAGTCGATGTCGGCACGCACCGCCTTCGAGCCGGGCAGGACGATCAGGTCGGCCGCCGGCGGCGTTTCGCCTGGGGCTATCCAGCGGAAATCGACTTCCGGATGTAGGCGTAGCGGGTCGAGGTCGTTGTGGTTCGAAACGCGCGGGTAAGCCGGCGCGATGACTTTCAATTTTGCCGCTTTTTTCCCGTTGACCGTAGCAGTCGCAATGGCATCCTCGGCATCGAGCATGAGGCCGTGCAAATACGGCAGAACGCCGAGAACGGGCTTGCCGGTGCGCTCTTCCAGCCAGGTCAGGCCGGATTCAAGCAGCGCGATGTCGCCACGAAAACGGTTGATGACGAAACCCTTGACCCGCGCCTGCTCGGTCGGCGACAGCAGTTCCAGCGTACCGACGAGGTGGGCAAAAACCCCGCCCCGGTCGATGTCGGCGACGATGATCACCGGGCAATCGACGGCCTCGGCAAAACCCATGTTGGCAATGTCGCGGTCGCGCAAATTGATCTCGGCCGGCGACCCCGCCCCCTCGACCACGACGCAATCGTAAGCCGCCGTCAGCCGCGCCCACGATTCGAGCACCGCCCCCATCGCCCGCGGCTTGTAGTCGTGATAGGCCTTGGCATCGAGGTCGAAGGCCACCTTGCCGTGAATGATGACCTGCGCCTTCTTGTCGGTCGTCGGCTTGAGCAGCACCGGATTGAAATCGGTATGCGGCGCCAGCCCGCAAGCCAGCGCCTGCAACGCCTGCGCCCGCCCGATCTCGCCACCATCGACCGTAACTGCCGAATTGAGCGCCATGTTCTGCGGCTTGAACGGCGCCACGCGCACGCCACGACGCTGCAGGATGCGGCACAACGCAGCAACCAGCGTCGTCTTGCCGGCATCGGAGGTGGTCCCTTGGACCATCAGGGAAGAACAGGGCATGGATCGTGTCAAAAATGAAAGCTGGGATTATCCCGGATTAGTGCACTATCCGGACCTTGCGTAATCCGTACGCGAGGCATTAAATGCCATTAGACTTAAGGCGCCAGCACCAGACAAAATCAATCGGCCCCACATCAATGGAACGGCTTACCTTCTTCCCGATTGCGATCATCACCGCGCTCATTTCCATCCGACTCAATCTGACCTACGTTGGATTCGCCATGTTGATTGGCCTAGTACTGCCGATCACATTGCTGGTGCGCGGGAAGGAAACTTACGCCTCCGCAATGCCAGGCTACGCATTTGTAGTGGTTGGGCTGGCGATAACACTCATCGCGTATTTGGTTTGCCTTCATTACGGCATTTCATTTGAAGCCTTGGACCAGGATAGGTCATTTTCCAGAGTCGTCCGTCGACTGCCGTATTTTGGCTTGACGTTCCTGAGCGCGGGAATTACAGCACTTGCCATATTTCTTGTCCGACGGCGGCGTGGCTGAACCGCCCTCCATCGCCTTACCCCACCCCCACCTGCTATCCTTCGCCCTTTATATCTCTCGGTGCCGTTTGCGGCGCTTTCACAAATTGTCCCTGACGCGAAGACGAGCCGAAGACAGTGCATCTGCACGGCGAGGCGTAGTCGACAAAGTCGGGGGCATTTTGTGAAGGCGCCGAGATGGAGAATCGGGAAGGCGGTGTGACTCCGCCACGTGCCCAACGCTGTGAGGATGACGGGCGATGCATTTGCCACTGGTGAAAGCCGGGAAGGCGCATCGTTCGGGTGACTCCAAGTCAGAAGACCGGCCGGGAGATGATTGCGGGCTGCGTGGACGGCGGCCTTTGTTTTTCCAGAAGGGGACTCCATGGAAAACCTTTCCGCGCCGCAGGCGCAGGCTTTTTCCGACGCCGACCGGGCGGCGGTGTATCAGGCCATTTTCAGCCGGCGCGATGTGCGCGGCCAGTTTTTGCCGACGCCGGTGCCCGACGATTTGCTCGCTCGCGTGCTGATGGCGGCGCACCATGCGCCGTCGGTCGGCTTTATGCAGCCGTGGAATTTTTTGCTGGTGAAGTCGGAGGCGGTGAAGCAGCGCGTCCATAACGTTTTTGCCGAGGCCAACAACGAAGCGGCGCGGATGTTCCCTGACGAGAAGCGCGAGATTTACTCGAAGCTCAAGTTGCAGGGCATTCTCGAAGCGCCGATCAACCTGTGCATCACCTGCGACCGTTCGCGTAGCGGGCCGGTGGTGCTTGGCCGCACCCACATGCCGACCATGGACCTTTACAGCAGCGTGTGCGCCGTGCAAAACCTGTGGCTGGCGGCGCGGGCCGAGGGGCTGGGCGTCGGCTGGGTGAGCATTTTCCACGAGAAGGCGCTACAGGACGCGCTCGGCATTCCGCACCACATCGTACCGATTGCTTATTTGTGCATCGGTTACGTCAGTCATTTCAACGACAAGCCGGAACTCGAAAAGGCCGGTTGGCTGCCGCGTCTGCCGATCAACGATCTGGTCTATTTCGAGCAGTGGGGCGATTCTGATTTTGGGCAAAATTTCCCGTTGACCGTGGCATTGGCTGAATTGCAGGCCGATATTCAGGAAAAGGGCGTTTTTCCGAAATGAGCCTCGGTTTCGACGCCTACGCCATGCCGCTGGCCGCGCTGAGCGCCGTTTTGCTCGACCGCGTGCTCGGCGAGGTATCGCACTTTCACCCACTGGTCGGCTTCGGCAATCTGGCGGCGGCCGTTGAAAAGCGGCTCAACCGTCGTTCAATTGCCGGCGGTGTGCTGGCCTGGTTGCTGGCCGTCGGGCCGTGGGTGGCGCTGGCTTTCTGGTTGCGGCCGCTGGCGCCGTTTGCCGTCGACGTCGTGCTGCTCTATTTCGCCATCGGCGCGCAAAGCCTGTGCGAGCACGCCGAGGCCATCGCCAAACCGCTACAGGAAGGGCGGCTCGACGAGGCCCGGCAACGCGTCGGCTGGATCGTTTCGCGCGAGACATCGGGGCTCGACGAATCCGGCGTCGCCAAGGCCGGCGTCGAGTCGGTGCTGGAGAACGGCAACGACGCCATCTTCGCCACGCTGTTCTGGTTCGCCCTGCTCGGCGGGCCGGGTGCCGTGCTGTTCCGGCTGGCCAATACGCTGGACGCGATGTGGGGCTACCGCACCGAACGTTTCAACCTGTTCGGCCGCTTTGCCGCGCGCTTTGACGATGCCTTGAATTTCATTCCCGCCCGCCTGACGGCCCTGACCTACGCCCTGCTCGGCCACACGCGCAACGCGCTGGCCTGCTGGCGAACTCAGGCGCCGGGTTGGGACAGCCCGAACGCCGGGCCGGTGATGTCGGCCGGCGCCGGCAGCCTCGGCGTACTGCTCGGCGGCGCGGCGATTTATCATGGTCAGGAGGAAATCCGCCCGCCGCTCGGCGCCGGCCCGGCCCCCGTGGCGGCCGACCTAAGCCGGGCGATCAGCTTGATCCAGCGCAGCCTGTGGCTGTGGCTGGCTGTACTTTTTGTGATTGGATTCGCTCATGCTTGAACACGGCGGTGGCCTGCGCAAAGCCGCGGCGCACTACAACATCCCGCTGGCCAACTGGCTGGATCTGTCGACTGGCATCAACCCGGCAGGCTGGCCGGTGCCGGCCTTATCCGCCGAAGCCTGGCAGCGCCTGCCCGAGGAAAACGATGGTCTGGAAGCCGCAGCTGCGGCCTATTACGGCAACGCCAACCTGTTGGCCGTCGCCGGTTCCCAAGCCGCCATCCACTGGCTGCCGGCCCTGCTGCCGCGCGCCATGGTGGCCTGCATTTCGCCAATTTACAGCGAGCATCCGCAGGCCTGGCAGCGCGCCGGGCACAAGGTGCGTTTCCTGCAGAATGCCATGCTGCCGCGCGCGCTGGCCGTCGCGACGCCCTACGTCCTGCTCTGTAACCCGAACAATCCGACGGCCGACCGTCATCCCCGCGACATCGCCATCGACGCCGCCCATCAACTCAAGAAACGTGGCGGCTGGCTGATCATCGACGAAGCCTTCATGGACCCGACGCCCGAAGACAGCCTGACCCCGCTGGCCGGCACTGACGATGCGCCCAATCTCATCGTGCTGCGCTCGATCGGCAAGTTCTTCGGGCTGGCCGGGGCGCGCGTCGGGTTCGTCTTCGCCGCGCCGGACATCCTGAACCGCATGAACGAGGCGATGGGACCATGGACGGTGAGCGGCCCGGCCCGCGAAGTGACCCGGCTGGCGCTGCAGGACACCACCTGGCAAGGCGCTGCCCGGCCCCGCCTGATCGCTGCCGGGGAACGTCTGCACCAAATGCTGGCACCGCTCGGCGAGGTCAAATCGACCGCCCTGTTCGCCACGCTGACCAGCGCCCATTCGGCCGAGTTGCACGACGCCCTCGCCCGCCAGGGCATCCTGACCCGCCATTACGACCAGCAACCCTTGCTGCGTTTTGGCCTGCCCGGCGACGAAGCCGGCTGGCTGCGCCTGAGCGATGCTCTTTCCGCCTGGAGAAACATTTGAAATTCGGCCTTTTTTTCCGGTTGACCGTGGCAACACTCATTTCCACCGCCGCCCACGCCGATCTCGTCGTCAAGGACGATACCGGCCAGGAAGTCCGCCTCAGGACGCCGGCCAAACGCATCGTCACCCTCGCCCCGCATGCCGCCGAGAGCCTCTACGCGGCCGGCGCCGGCGACAAACTGGTCGGCACCGTCGATTACAGCGACTACCCGCCGGAGGCGAAGAAAGTGCCGCGCGTCGGCGGCTATTCGCGCATCGACCTCGAAGCCGTCGCTGCGCTGAAACCAGACATCGTGCTGGCCTGGGAAAGCGGCAATAACATGACGCAGGTGAACAAGCTCAGGGCGCTCGGCCTGAGCGTCTATGTTTCGCAACCGAACACCATCGACAACATCGCCAACCAGCTCGAACGACTCGGTCAACTGGCCGGCACCGAAGCCGCCGCCAACGCCACGGCGGAGCGTTTCCGCAAACGCCTTGAAGGCTTGCGCGTCGCCAATGCCAGCAAGCCGAAAGTGCGCGTCTTCTACCAAATCTGGAAAACGCCACTGATGACCGTCGGCGGCCCGCAGATCATCAGCGACGCCATCAAGATCTGCGGCGGCGAAAACGTTTTCGGCCATCTCAAGCAAATGGCGCCCAACGTCACCGTCGAAGCCGTGCTCGAAGCCGACCCCGAGGCCATCATCGCCACCGGCATGGGCGACGCCAAGCCGGAATGGCTGCACGACTGGGACAAATGGACGCGGATGACCGCCGTCAAACGCGACAACCTGTTCCACATCAACCCGGACATCATGCAACGCCACACGCCGCGCATCCTCGACGGTACCGAAAAGCTCTGCGCCCATCTCGACGTCGCGCGCAGCCGGAGGCCGGCCAAATGAGCCGCACGCCGCAACGCATCGTCTGCCTGACCACCGAAACGGTTGAAGTGCTCTACGCCCTCGGCGAGCAGGACCGCATCGTCGGCATTTCTGGCTACACCGTACGCCCACCCGAGGCGCGCAAGGAAAAGCCCAAGGTCTTCGCCTTCACGAGCGGCGACATCGACAAGATTCTGGCGACGCAGCCCGATCTCGTGCTGACCTTCTCCGACCTGCAAAGCGAGATTTCACGCGATTTGATCAAGGCCGGCGTGCCGGTTTACGCCTTCAACACGCGCAGTGTCGAGGACATTCTCGGCATGATTGAAACGGTTGGCCGACTGGTCGGCGCCGAGGCCAAGGCACTGGAGATCGTCGCCGGGCTGGAAGCGCAAATCGAACAAGCCCGCGCCATCGCCGCCGAACGTTTCGCCAAAACCGGCAAAAAGCCGCGCGTCTATTTCGAGGAATGGGACGAACCGCTGATCAGCGGCATCCGCTGGGCCTCCGAACTCATCGAAATCGCCGGCGGCGAAGACATCTTCGCCCAACAAGCCCGCTCGCCATTAGCCAAGGATCGCCGGCCGACACCGGAAGACGTCATCGCCCGCGCCCCAGACATCATCATCGGCTCCTGGTGCGGCAAGCACTTCCGCCCCGAACGCGTCGCCGCCCGGCCCGGCTGGGAGGCCATTCCTGCGGTCAACCGGAAAAACATGCATGAAATCAAATCAGCCATCATCCTGACTCCCGGTCCGGTGGCGATCAGCGAAGGCCTGCCACAATTGCTCGCCATTTTTGATCTGTGAAAAGGTCTGCCCCGGCGCCTTCCCTATAATCGTCCTTCAATCCAGAGGACTCGCGCCATGAAAATTTTTGCCCCACTGCTCGCCCTGACCCTGTGCGCCATCGTCAACCACAGCCTGGCCGCCGATGAGGGCAGCGCCGCCGTCGAAGCCATCGGCCGCCTCAACGGCATCGCCCTTGCCTGCCAGCAGCCGGCCCTGGTCGCCCGCGCCCGCAACGCCGTGATCACCATCGCCCCGAAGACCCGCGGCTACGGCGAAGTTTTTGAAAACGCCACCAACGCAGCCTATCTGGAGCAAGGCAAGGGCGCCACCTGCCCCGATGCGGCAACACTGGCCAGCAATATGGCCGCCGCCGAAAAGCAACTGCAGGCCAGCTTCCCGGCGCCCAAATGATCCGCCGCGGCGCGCTACTCCTCGCCCTGCTCTGTGCCGGCCCGGCTTTCGCCCAGGCCACCCACAGCCTTGAGCTACTCAACGAGGCGAGCGCCGAAATCATCCCGCGCTACCTGCTGCAAGACCCGAACGGCCGCTCCATCACCAGCGAGGATTTCCGCGGCCGCTTCCAGCTCATCGCCTTCGGCTACACCTACTGCCCCGACATCTGCCCGACCACGCTCGTCGAGATGGCCGAAATCCTCAAGCAACTGGGTGAGGATGCCGGCCGTGTCCAGCCGATCTTCATTTCGGTCGACCCGGAACGTGACACCGGCAAGATCCTCAAAACCTACACCGAATTTTTCGACCCCCGTATTCTCGGCCTGACCGCCTCGCCGGCCCTCGTCCGCCGCGCCGCCGACAACTTCAAAATCCGCTACGCCAAAGTACGTGAACCGGGCACCGCGCCGGACCGCTATGCGGTCGACCATTCCGCCGGCATGATCCTGCTCGGCCCGGATGGCGCGTTCATCAAGAAATTCGCCTTTGCCATGCCCGTGACGAATATCACGGAACAGATCAGAAATTTCATCAAAAGTCCCTGAATTGTGCAAAACCACAATTGCTTTGGCATAGTCGCTAAGGCAATATGCGGACAATGCTGCGGTCTGTCCTTTTTGCGCTCATCTCCCTGTTTTCGCTAGTCCTGCCGGCCTGGGGAGGCAGTATTGCGCTCGTTCTGAGCGATCGCGGAGGCGCCTACGCCGACTTCTCCTCGACGCTGGAAGAGGCGTTGGCTGGCACGACCTGGAGCATTTCGGCCAGACATCAAGCCGAAGCGATCCCGCCCTTGGCCGGACAGGCCGAACTGGTCGTTACTGTCGGCAGCGATGCCTTGCGCAAAACGCTGGGCCGGAGCGACAACCCGCCGATCATCGCCACCCTGCTGCCCCGGCAAAGTTACGAAAAAATACTCGCCGAATTCCGTCGTCCCGGTCGTATCACCGCCATCTACCTCGACCAGCCAGCAGCGCGTCAGGCCGCATTTATCAATCATCTGCTCCCCGGCCTGAAACGGACCGGGATGCTCGTCAGCAATGAAACGAGAAATGTCGCCGGGCAGTACCGCCAGGCTTTCAGCAGCGCCGGCCTGACGCTGGACAGCGAAGATGCCGACACCGAACATACGCTGCTGCCAGCGCTCAATTCACTGCTTGGCCGGGTCAATGTCCTGATCGCCGTTCCCGACAGCAAGATTTACCATCGCAACAACATCAAGCCCATCCTGATCACGGCCTTCCGCTACCAGCGGCCGGTCATTGGCTATTCCCCCGCCTTCGTCAACGCCGGCGCCCTCGCCGCGCTGCACAGCACGCCCGCCCAGATCGCCCGCCAGACGGCCGACACGATTGTCGCCCATGGCACCAACTTGCCACTGCCGGCCGCCCCCAGTCAGTTCGCCATCGCCATCAACGGCAATGTCGCTCAGTCATTGGGCCTCAACATTTCCGATGAGGCCGCTATCCGGCGTGCCATGGTCACCGACAGGGAGGCCCGATGAGCCACCTTACCCTACGCCACCGCCTGCTGTTGCTGACGCTGCTGCCCAGCGCGCTGATCGCCATCGTGCTCGTCGGCTATTTCACCTACAGCGGCATCCGCACACTCGAGGGCGAACTGCAGGCCAAGGGAATGGCCACCGTCCGCTATCTGGCGCCTGTCAGCGAGTACGGCATCATTGCCGGGCAGCTCGAAAGCTTGCATGGTCTCGCCCAGGCAACGGTCCAGGAATCGGGGGTCAAGGCGGCCGTCATCGTCAACCAGAAGGGCCGAACCATCGCCGTCAGCGGTCGCGTCTCGCTGGCTGCCGATGAACTGCGGCGCACCATGAGCGAACCCACGCAGATCGGCGAAACCGAGCACTGGATTGCTTTTGGCGCTCCAGTCAAACGCTCGATCAGTGAATCCGACGTACTGTTCGAGCCGAGCGTCGGCAGCAAGGCACTTCCCCCGGAAATCATCGGCCACGTTTTTGTCGAATTCGACAAGACCGAACTGGCCAACCGACAGCGTCAATTGCTCCAGCGCGGGCTGATGATCGTACTGTCCGGCCTGCTCATTCTGGCGGCGCTCGCCATCGCCATGGCCGACAATCTTGCCCGGCCGGTCATGCGCCTGGTCCAGGCCATACACGGCATGTCGTCCGGCCGCCTCGACACGCGAGTTCCCGCCAACACAAGCGGTGAAATAGGCATCCTCGAAAACGGTTTCAACGAAATGGCCGCGCACATCGAAGAGGTGCATTTTTCGATGCAATCCCGCATCGAGGAAGCCACCGCCCAACTCGCCTTCCAAGCCAGACACGATGCGCTGACCGGCCTGCTCAACCGGCGTGAATTCGAACACCGGCTGGAGAAAGCGCTGGCCAGCGTCCAGGCCGGCGGCGAGGAATTCGCGGTACTCTTTCTCGACCTCGACCGTTTCAAGCAGGTCAACGATAACTGTGGCTACCTGGCCGGTGACGAACTGCTCCGCCAGATGTCCCTGCTCTTTCAGGGGCGGCTGCGCGAAGAAGATACGCTGGCCCGTCTCGGTGGCGATGAATTCAGCATCATGCTGGCCAATTGCAGCGGGCCGCGCGCCAACCAGGTGGCAGAAGATATCTGCGGACTGGCCGCCGCCTATCGTTTTATCTGGCAGGACAAGGTTTTTGCCATCGGCACCAGCATCGGGCTGACTACGGTCAACCGCAAGGTTCGCAACATCAACGAAGTGCTCGCCGCCGGCGATGCCGCCTGCCATCGCGCCAAGGAAAGCGGCCGCAACCGCGTTTGCGAGCAGGAAGCGCAACTGAGCCCGGACCGTCGTCAGGAAACCAGCAACTGGGCGAGTCGAATTGCCAACGCCCTGGCCGATGACAGGCTCCTGGTCGAAGCCATGCCGCTACGCGCCCTCCAGCATCCGTCGGGCAGCCATCTCGTTGAGCTTACGGCCCGACTCAACGAGCCGGGCCAGCCGCCAGTCACCCTGTCCGCCCTGAGCGACGCGGCCGAACGCTATGACCTCGCGCCCGCCATCGACCAGCGCCTGATCGAAACCGCCATCGCCGCCCTGGCACGTGCCAAGAATCAGCAGAAGCTGCTGCATTGCCTTGTCCCGCTTTCCCGCGCCTCAGTCGGCAACCGCGACACAGTCGACTTCATCACGCGCAACCTGAGCAGCCGCAATCTACCCGGCAATCGACTGTGCTTCGTTTTTTCCGAAGACACGCTAACGCTCCTGACCAGCCAGGCCATGGAGTTTTCCCGCCAGATGCGCGCGCTCGGCTGCCAGATCGGGCTGGACGATTTCGGCGGCGGGTTGTCGTCATTCACCCACTTGCGCAGCATCACGCCAAGTTACGTCAAACTGAGCCGCAGCCTGACGCGCGAATTGGGCGGAAATCGCGCATCAACCGCGTTGTTGAGAGCAGTTCAGGAAATTACCGCGGATCAGGATATCCATACGATCGCCGATGGCGTTGACGATCTGGACACCCTCGAACAACTGCGCAGCCTGGGAATCGACTTTGCCGAAGGCAAGGCTGTCGCCCCGAGCGAACCCTTCGAGGTTTGGCTGGAGGGCGCAGTCATGCGCTCTGCCTAGAACGGCGTCAGCGAATCAAAAATCAAGCCGCAGGCTGACCCACTGGCGGCGTTCGACGATGCGTCCATCCGGATTCGGATTTGTATCGTCGGGATTTGGCGCTTTGTACTCGTTGTGTGCGCCATTAAGGCTTTGTACGGTCAGGGCAATCTCTCCCGCCAAGCTGCCCGACCGGAAGGGATAACCAAGGCGCACGTCAAACCGACGATAGCGTTGCGCAGTCGTGTTTGTGCTCCACTTCATCGACTCCTGCCAATAACCGGCAGTTGAAAACTCCAGGCCGAGTGGCAATTTCTGGATCAACAGCGCCGACGTTGATCGCGCGGGCATCGAGCGCTCGGTCAACTCCCGAATCTGGACTGCTTTGGTCGTCGTCAAAGTTGAATTGTTCAGGGCAAGCGCAGAAGACAGGTAGTCACTGGATAGATTCGCCAAAGTCTGCGTGAAGACAAGACGAGTGGTGTCAAATGGCTGCCATTTAAACTGGTATTCAACACCCTGGATTTCGACACTCTGAATCGGCACTGTCGACAACCCGACCAGAGGGTTCGTTGTATCCATATCAATCTTGTACAAGCGGTTCCGGATGCGCTCGCTGAATACCCGAACATCAAGACTGGCCCGCCAGTCTCGCCAGTCGCCAAGATACCCCGCCTCCAGCGTATCCAGGCCTTCAGTCGCCATCAAGTCCGGGCGTGCACTGAAAAAGGAAACACCAAAGGCCCTTTGCTGGCCTCGGTAATCAACGGTGCTTCCGGTGTGATAAGCCCTTGAATAGCCAAGGCGTAGCGTATTCTCCGGAGTCAAATGAAAATTGCTGCTGACGCGCGGCGAAACATGCATCCCGGCAAGCGAATCATCCTCTAGCGCCAGACCGGCATTGCCGGTGAACCAATGAGCCGGCCGCCACTCCAGATTACCGAAGACGCGACCAATACTGCGGTTAACTTCCCCCATCCCGGGCAATGACCACTCCGAGCGCATTGCGTCTTCGCGCCATCCACCGCCCCAAACCATGCGGACGGCCTTGTCTATTTTCAAACTATGCTGCACCTCGATTTCATGCCGCACGCCTTCATCACCAGACTGATTGATATGCAAATTCGAAAATGTAAATGCATCATCGGAACGGTCGACCACATAGGAATAACGAAACTGGAAATCCGAATCAGCGGAAAAAACACGTCGCCAAATGACTTGGGCATAGCTATCCGACTGACGCATCTGCCGCATGGGGTTTTCCGGATTCTGCTGCCATAAACCACCCACAAGTTTATTCCGGCCATTCTGGATTATCCCGTCAGCCCGACCCATGGACAACTGGAGACTATCCCTCTCGCTCAACACCACGTCAGCCCGAAAATCAAAGAGCCTGGAAAAGTACGAATCGATCCAGTCATAGCGATCCGTCAGACCATCATCATTTAGCTGCTTGTAGGTAAAGCGAAAATCACCGACCTCACCAATTTTTCCGCCCACCCGAAATCCGTAGTCGCGAACATTCTGATTGCCGTAGCTGGACGAAACCGAGAAGCCGCGCGTCAAGGCTGGATCGACAGTAACAATGTTGATCACCCCGAGAAAGGCGTTACTGCCGTAGGAAACGGCATTTGTACCGCGCACGACCTCGATGCGCTCGATATCTTCAAGCGCGACCGGCAATGTCGCCCAGTTAACACCGCCGCCAAACAATGGCGAATACATCGATCGCCCATCGATAAGAACCTGGACCCGCGATGAATAATCCCCGTCCCCCATGCCGTGGTAGGTTGCCCGCGCCGACTCGGTATTATTCGGATAGGTTTGGAACCCTGGCACCAGGCGGAAAATATCGTTGAGGTCTCGTGCCCCGGAGGCCTTGATCATGTCGCGGTCGACAACTGTTACCGCGGCGGGTGCATCAGCCAGTCTCTGCGGCAGGCGACTGACCGAAGCGACAATCGGCAATTCGCTGAAATATGCATCCTCATCCGCCGCCCAGGCATTGCCGCCCATCGAGACGCCCGTCAGCACGATGGCCAACGAGACATACGGCAAATTGCCTGCTTTAGTGATCACAACCCCGGCGTCTCCATTTTTTCGAGCCCCCCCGGCACCGCCAGAGCCTGCTTCCAAGCCTCGGCAAAACATGGCGACTGTGCACCCAGCTTCACGCCGTGCCGATTGCATGCCACCAGGCACAAAGCCAATCCAGCCTGATCAACCACGGTAACGCCTTCGAGATCTATTTCATCCACCCCGACCCTCGTCAGCGCATGCATGAAGTCATTGCGCAATGGGTTTCCGAGACCACCGGTGATCCGCATGATTTTCTTGCCCCCCAACTCGCGTACAGCCAGAATGGAGGCGTTCCCGGACGCCAGCGCCGAATTAATGGCATCGTCGATAAGTATCTGGTTGATTGGTCCAGTCTGAAAGCGGACCCCAAACAAGTCACCGACGCGACTGACAACCGCAGCTGGAACGTCAATCATTGGCGAGCCAAAAATCCGAAACTCGCAACCGATGTTATGCGAAATTTCGAGCGGCATGTCTGTCCGCACCATCAGGCCGGACAAGGAGAGGTTTTCGATCAACCCTTCGCCGATCGCCCCTCCAAAGCCAATCCTGACTTTAGGCAAGTTGCCGAAACGAATTCGTTGATGCCGCCGTTGATCCAGCATTGTGGCCAAAGCTTTCTAGAAATTTGTTTTCTGGGGATTTTAGCAAATCTTTACCACGCTACCACCTATTGCATAACCGGATCGTTACATTGACTTTTGGCGCCCCGCTCGGTATCGTCTGCAGATACTGGAAACATCCCAGTGGCGCCGATTTGAGCTCTGATTGCGGGCGCTAAATAAATTCAGCTAAAACGGGAACCACCCAGTTCGCCCGACGAGTTCACGTTTAAGGCCAACTGGGTTTTTGTTTTCAGGAACAGCATGCCAGGACAATCCGTCGGCGCCGTCGAATCACAGCGCGCTCACTTCGACCAGCCATTGCATTTGCGCAGCGGCGGAATTCTGCCCGCCTACGATCTGGTTTACGAGACGTACGGGACGCTCAACGCAGCAAAATCAAACGCCATCCTGGTCTGCCATGCGCTTTCCGGCCATCATCATGTTGCTGGTCATTACGCTGACCAGCCGGAAAATGTCGGCTGGTGGGACAACATCGTTGGCCCGGGGCGGCCGCTCGATACTGACAGGTTCTTCATCGTCGGCTTGAACAACCTGGGCGGCTGTCATGGCTCAACCGGACCGTCGTCAATCAATCCGGCCACCGACAAACCGTGGGGCGCCCATTTTCCAATCGTTGCGGTCAACGATTGGGTGCATGCTCAAGCCAGACTTGCCGACATGCTCGGCGTTGATAGCTGGGCAGCAGTCATGGGTGGCAGCCTGGGTGGCATGCAGGCGTTACGCTGGAGCATCACCTACCCGGACAGGGTGCGCAACGCCATCGTCATCGCCGCTGCGCCAAAACTGTCGGCGCAAAACATCGCCTTCAACGATGTCGCCCGCCAAGCCATCCTCACGGACCCGGATTTCCATGGCGGCAACTACTACGAGTACAACACCCGTCCGGTGCGCGGCCTGCGCCTGGCCCGAATGCTCGGCCACATCACTTATCTGTCGGATGATCAGATGGGTGAAAAATTCGGTCGTGAACTGCGCAACAGTGCGTTTTCGTTCGGATTCGATGTCGAATTTGAAGTTGAATCCTACCTGCGCTACCAGGGCGACAAGTTCGCCGGCTACTTCGACGCCAATACCTACCTGCTGATGACCAAGGCGCTCGACTATTTCGATCCATCACGCGAGAACGACGGCAACCTGAATGCCACCATGGCGCGCAGCAAGGCCAACTTCCTGATTGCGTCGTTCACTACGGACTGGCGCTTCACGCCGGCACGTTCGAAGGAAATCGTTGCAGCCTTGCTGGCCAACGGACGCAATGTTTCCTACGCCGAAATCGGTCTCAATTTCGGCCACGACTCCTTCCTGATGGAAGATGCTCATTATCACGGCGTGGTCGATGCCTATCTGCGGAATATCAAGCTATGACGCACACTCTGGGCCGCCCCGATTTCGAACTGATCGCCGGCTGGATCGAACCCGGCCACCGTGTGCTCGATCTTGGCTGCGGCGACGGCACATTGCTTAAACATCTGATCGACCAGCGCGGAGTGCAAGGTGTCGGTGTTGAGATCGACGACGCCAATGTGCTCGCCGCTATCAGGAATGGTATCAACGTTATCCAGGGCAACCTGGAGCGCGGCCTTGACGAGTTCGCCGATCAGGCTTTCGACCATGTCGTGCTTTCACGAACGCTACAAACCGTGCGTCATACCGAGGGAATCCTGCGCGAAATGCTGCGCGTCGGGCGTGAGGCCGTGGTCTCCTTCCCCAACTTTGCCTACTGGAAAAATCTGCGTTCAGTACTTGATGGCCGCATGCCGGTTTCCGAGGACCTTCCTTACCAGTGGTATGACTCGCCCAATGTGCGCTTCTTCACACTGCTTGATTTCGAGGACTTGTGTAACAAAATGGGGCTGATCATCCGCGAACGCAGCGTTCTCGACGAAGAAGGCAATCCCGTCACCAGCGAGGTTAATTTCCTTGGCAGCCTGGCGGTCTATCGACTGACGCAAAACCGCTGATGCCAGCCTGGCTTGCTGCCTTGCTCAGCCGGAAGATGCTGATCTGCATCTTTACCGGCTTCAGTTCGGGCCTGCCGCTCTATCTACTGCTCAACCTGCTACCCGCCTGGCTGCGCAGCGAAGGTGTCGACCTCAAGACCATCGGCTTTTTTGCCCTGATCCAGTTTCCCTACACCTGGAAGTTCCTCTGGTCGCCGCTCCTCGACCGCTTCAGCGTCCCCGGATTCGGCCGCCGCCGGGGCTGGATGCTACTGACCCAGATCGGCCTGCTATTTGTCATTGGTTCGCTCGGTGGGCTGGATCCGAAAGAGAGCATCTGGCCCATCCTGTGGCTCGCTGCGCTGCTGGCTTTTCTGTCGGGCACGCAGGATATTGCGGTTGACGCATTCAGACGCGAAATTCTGGACGACAACGAACTGGGCTTGGGTAATGCCGTCCACGTCAACGCCTACCGCATTGCCGGTCTGATTCCAGGTTCGTTATCGCTGATCCTGGCGGATCGCCTCCCGTGGAATGAAGTTTTCTGGATCACCGGCGCCTTCATGATCCCCGGCATGGTGATGGCTTGGCTGGTTAGCGAACCGCTCGTCAAGGGAGCCCCAAAAACCCTGCGTCAGGCAGTCACTGAACCGTTTCACGAATTCATCGGCCGGCAAGGCTGGCGGGGTGCCGTAATGGTCCTCGGCTTCATCTTCCTCTACAAACTGGGGGATAGTCTGTGCACGGCACTAGCCACCCCGTTTTATCTCGACATGGGATTTACCAAGACCGATATCGGACTCATCGCCAAACATGCCGGCCTCTGGCCAGCGGTGATCGGTGCCCTTCTCGGCGGCTTGTGGATGATACGACTGGGCATCAACCGGGCGTTATGGCTGTTCGGAGTTGTGCAGCTAGTGTCCATTTTCGGCTTTGCCTGGCTGGCATCGCAAGGGCACTATGCCAACATCGGAGCAGAAGAGCGCATCGCGCTGGCCTTCGTCATCAGCCTCGAAGCGCTGGGGGTCGGCTTGGGGACCGCAGCCTTCGTCGCCTACATCGCACGCTCGACCCACCCAGCCTATACGGCCACCCAGATGGCTCTCTTCACGAGCCTGGCCGCCGTGCCGCGTACCTTTATCAATGCTTCGGCTGGATGGCTGGTCGAAACTCTGGGCTGGAGCAGCTTTTACTGGCTGTGTGTGGCGCTGGCTGTGCCGGGAATGGTGCTATTGCTGAAAGTTGCACCATGGCACGAAAGCACAGCGAATACTAGTCGCCCCGCCTGACTCGGCGCCTATCCAGCCACCAGGCATAAATGGGCAGAAACAGTATGGAGCCCGGCAGGACCAAGGCTATCAGATAGGGCGACAAACGAACCATGCGGCGCAAATGCCGGACCAGTTCCAATTTTTCATCTGGCGTCCAGTGGCCACCGTTACGGACCTTCATCAACAGCGGCATGATTCCACGGGTCGCCATCAACTCGGCCAGAACCCGGCGCGCCTGCCGCCGTTGCGAGGAAACCATCTGCCGCCACCAGCTCGGCAGTACGGCCTGTTCAGCCCCTGACTCACCCACGGTCAACGTGCACCAACCAGCGAACTACGGATGGCCTGCCAGCCTCGCCAAAGGAAAAGCCCGCGCCGAGCCCAACGCCAAGCCCGCCGCGGGCGAGCCACAACGGCGACAAACACGGCGACGCCGACTGCTGCCGGATGATGCTTGAGCCAGTCAACACCCTTGAGGACGGTATCGCCCCGCGCCAGCGCTGCTTCAAGCGGAACCGAATGGCGCGCCAAAGTGCGGCGCTGTTCGTCAATACGCGCCTTAAGGGCGCCATGCCGGGTGGCCAGTTCCAGTAATTTTGGGTTCATTCCGACTTGTTGCGATGGCGACGCAAAAGCGCCATGTCAGCTTCAAGTTCCGACAAACTCGCCCGGAACATCTTGCTCGGTTGCGCCGTCTGCCGTTTCAGTGAAGCAATCAGGAACAGGGCACCACCGATGAACAGCGCGGCAAAGATGCCGAAAACAATAACCCGATGCTCCCAGAGAGCCAGCGCCAGGCAAAATATGGCCAGGACAACGCCCACGGCAAGCATGAACGCCGCGCCGATTGCCTTCGACCAGAGCGACATGAGGCGAAGTTTCTCTTCCTCAAGCTCGGTAACCAGGAGTTCGGCGCGCGTCTTACCGATCGCAATAAGTGCCGCGACGCTGTTTTTCAGCGCGGCGAAGAGGCCTTCGCGACCCGCTTCACCGCCTGCCTGTTCAGCCATTCGCTTAGCGACGGCCGATCAGTACGCCAAGAGCGAGGCCCAGTGCGGCGGCAACGCCAACAGCTTTCCACGGCTCTTCGTGCACAAAATCATCCGTGGCACGAGCTGCAGCCTTGGTCTTGTCGACCAACGCGGCTTCCAGATCGAGAACGCGCTCCTTGGTGTCACGCAGACGAACGCTCAGGCGCTCGCGAAGTTCACTGACTTTTTCGCCCGCGGCACCAGCGGTGGCGCGCAGCAATTCTTCGGTGTCGGAGATCACTACCTTCAGATCAGTAACCAACTTTTCCTTGTTGGCAGCAGTCATTTCTTCGGACATTTTCAACCTCGTTGGTGAGTTAAGCAGAAGTACAGATTATCCCTACTGTGCAGCGAAATCAATGCACATTGGATGCTTATTTGAAGTCGTAATCGATGATCAGCGGGGCATGATCGGAAAATCGCTCGACCTTGTAAACTTCAGCCTTTTGGGCAGAAGCGGCAATACCGGGTGTGGCGATTTGATAGTCAATCCGCCAACCGACATTCTTGGCCCAGGCCTGGCCGCGATTGCTCCACCACGTGTAGCAATCGCCTGCCTCCGGATAAAGGTGGCGATAGACATCGACCCAACCCTGCTCATCGAAGACACGACTCAGCCAGGCACGTTCTTCAGGCAGAAAGCCCGAGTTCTTCTGGTTCGATTTCCAGTTTTTGAGGTCGATGGCCTGGTGTGCGATGTTCCAGTCACCACACAGGACGATTTCCCGACCTTCGGCGCGCAGGGCGAGCATTTGCGGGAAAAAGGCGTCGAGAAAGCGAAACTTGGCTTCCTGCCGCTCCGGCGACGATGAACCTGATGGCAGGTAGAGTGAAATCACCGACAGGTTGCCGAAATCAGCTCGAATGTATCGCCCTTCGGCATCGAACTCGCCACCATCGAAGCCCTCGACCACACGGTCCGGCTTTTCCTTGCTCCAGATGCCGACGCCGCTGTAGCCTTTCTTTTCGGCACAGTGATAGAACGCATGCATGCCATTCGGCGCCATCATTTCCGGCGTCAAATCCGGCAATTGAGCTTTCAGTTCCTGCAGACAAAAAATGTCGGCGTTCTGCGATGCCGCCCACGGCAGGACATTTTTGTTCCAGGCAGAGCGGATACCATTGAGATTCAGGGAGATGATGCGTAACATTGTGCAATGATCGGCCCGGTTTTCCCGGTCGAATAGAATGGAAAAATATGGATTTTCGTCAGGATTTCATTGAATTTGCGCTGAGCTGCCAAGTACTGCGCTTTGGCGAATTCAAAACCAAGGCGGGAAGGCTCTCGCCCTACTTCTTCAATGCCGGTTTGTTCAACGACGGCAACTCACTCGGCCGTCTCGCCGAATTCTACGCGAAAGCGGCCGAAGCCGGCGGCGTCCAGTTCGATATGCTGTTTGGCCCGGCCTACAAGGGTATTCCGCTGGTCGCCACGATTACCATGGCACTAGCCCAGCGCGGCCGCAATTTCCCCTTTGCCTACAACCGCAAGGAAGCCAAGGATCATGGCGAAGGCGGCAGCATTGTCGGGGCGCCGCTCAGTGGCCGCGTGCTGATTGTCGATGACGTGATTTCGGCCGGCACCTCGGTCCGCGAATCGGTCGAACTGATCCGCGCGGCCGGCGCCACACCGGCCGGTGTGCTGATTGCGCTGGACCGCCAGGAACGCGGCCAGGGCGAATTGTCGGCGGTTCAGGAAGTCCAGCGCGACTATGGCATTCCGGTCATCGCTGTTGCCGGGCTCAGCGACCTGATGTCCTTCCTCGCCCACCATCCGGAATTTGCTGCCCACCGCGATGCCGTCAGTCGCTATCGGGAGCAGTACGGCATAAATGCGTAAACTGCTCCTCCCCCCTCTGTTGTTGATTTCGCTTGGCACAGCCCAGGCGGCGGGGGAGTTTTACTGCTGCCATGATCCAAGCACGGGTCGCCGGGTCTGCGGCGACATGTTGCCGGAGCAGTGCCGCGGACGCGCCTATCGCGTTCTGGACAGCGGCGGCAACATTGTCAAGGAAGTTGGCGCGGCGCTGACGCCAGAACAAAAAGCCGAGCTGGTTCTCGAAAACCGGCGGCGCAAGCAGCTTGAAGACGCCAGTCGCGAACAGCGCCGGCGCGACCAGGCCCTGCTCGACACCTATGCGATGCCCGAAGATATCGACCTGGCCCAGCGCAAGGCCGAGGCCGATGTAAATCTGGCCATTCTGGCAACGATTACACGCATCGACCAGGCGCGCACCAAGCGCAAAAAATTCGAGAATGAGGCCGAGTTCTACAAAAAGAAGGCCTTGCCGCCTGATCTTGAACGGGATTTACGCGCCCTCGACCACGAGATAAAGCTCCAGCAGGAGTTGCTCGACATCAAGAAGCGTGATTTCGAGGCCATCAAATCCAAGTACGATGCCGATCGCAAGCGCTACTTTGAACTGACGCGCCGGCCATTGCCGGCCGCGCCCGCACCAACTCGCTGATCAGCCCGCCAGTTTCTGCTTGAGCAGGTCATTGACCTGCTGCGGATTAGCCTTGCCCTTGGCCGCTTTCATGACCTGACCGACCAGGGCGTTGAAGGCCTTCTCCTTGCCGGCCTTGAACTCGGCAACATTGGCCGGATTGGCCGCCAGCACTTCATCAACCAGTGACTCGATGGCGCCGCTGTCGGTGATCTGCTTGAGCCCCTGTTTGTCGATGACTTCGTCAGCCGTCGTCCCCTCGCCATTCCACAGGGCCTCAAAAACTTTCTTGGCGATGTTGTTGGAGATGGTGTTGTCGGCGATGCGCAGGATCAAGCCGGCCAGTTGGGCGGCCGACACCGGCGATTCGGCGATTTCCTTGCCATCCTTGTTGAGGCGGGCAGCCAGATCGACCATGACCCAGTTGGCGCAGGGCTTGGCGTTCTGCTTCCCGGCGATTCCCACGGTCAACTGGAAAAAAGCGGCAATTTCGGAATTTGCTGTCAGCGCCGTCGCATCGTAATTCGACAGTCCGAATTCGCTGATGAAGCGCTCACGCATCTGGACCGGCAATTCCGGCAGTTCGCTCTGAACGCGAGCAATCCATTCGCTCGAAATAACCAGTGGCAACAAGTCAGGGTCAGGGAAATAACGGTAATCGTGCGCGTCTTCCTTGCTGCGCATCATGCGGGTTTCACCGCTATCCGGGTCGAACAGCACCGTGGCCTGCTGAATCCTGCGGCCTTCTTCGATTTCGTTGATCTGCCACTGGACTTCGAAGTCGATGGCTTCCTTGAGGAAACGGAAAGAGTTGAGGTTCTTGATTTCGCGCCGGGTGCCGAACTCGGCCTGACCTTTCGGCCGCACCGAAACGTTGGCGTCGCAGCGGAAAGAACCTTCCTGCATGTTGCCGTCGCAGATGCCAATCCACTGGACCAGCGCGTGCAACGACTTGGCGTAGGCGACGGCCTCGTCGGACGAGCGCATGTCGGGCTCGGAAACGATTTCGAGCAGCGGCGTGCCGGCCCGGTTGAGGTCGATGCCCGACTTGCCCTGGAAGTCTTCATGCAACGATTTGCCGGCATCTTCTTCGAGGTGGGCGCGCGTCAGGCGAACAACCTTCTCGTAAGCCTTGTCGCCCTGGCCGACCTGCACCGTGATGTTGCCGCCGACGACAACCGGCAGGTCCATCTGGCTGATCTGGTAGCCCTTGGGCAGGTCCGGATAAAAATAGTTTTTGCGGGCGAAAACCGATTTCTGGGCGACTTCGGCGCCAATGGCCAGGCCGAAGCGAATGGCGCACTCGACCGCCTTCTTGTTGAGCACCGGCAAAACGCCCGGCAAGGCCAAGTCGACCGCGCAAGCCTGGGTATTCGGCTCAGCGCCGAAAGCCGTCGAGGCGCCTGAGAAAATCTTCGAAACCGTCGCCAGTTGCGCGTGCGTCTCGATGCCGATTACCACTTCCCACTGTTTCATAGCTTCATCCGTTTCAGAAACACTGCCCGCTCTTCGCCTCGACCATGATCGGCCAGAGATAGTCGAAGGCCTGCCCATCGCAGGACTTGGGACAACTGTTGAATGCAATCGTTACTTTCGGCCCCTGCTCCCACATGCGAACCAGGCAATCCGACTGTTTCTTGTGGCGCAGCAGGGCTTGCGGCATTTTTTCGACCTGCTCGAAGTCGGCAAGGTCAAAGCGGCAGGTGCCGTGACCCTTCATGCTGACCTGGGCGACGAAGGTCTTGACCTGGGCTTCCTTGACCAGCAGGTCGAGCCGCGTCTGGGTCCCGATGGCATCTCGGTGCGTACAGCGCGAGCGGACATTGAGCGGCCGCGTCGGCTGCGGCTTGAGGTTGCGATTGGCCAGATACTTGAGCGTCGAGTTCTTGAACTTCGGTTCTTTGCTTTCAGTCGCCGACTTGTCGACCACAGGCTCTTCGGCGGCAACGATTTCCGGCTGCTTCTCGACCTCGGCACAACCGGCCGCTGCCAGAACGACAACAAGCAGCAAACGCCGCCACATGCCTATTCGATGGCCGCCCGGCGCTGATGCCAGTCGGTTGCCTGCTGATAACGGTGGGCCACGTTGAGCAATTGCCCTTCGGCAAAATAGTTGCCGATCAACTGCAGGCCAACCGGCAAGCCGCCGACAAAGCCACAGGGAATCGACATGCCGGGCAGACCGGCCAGATTGACGGCAATCGTGTAGATGTCCGAGAGGTACATCTGGACCGGATCGGCCGCCTTCTCACCGAGCTTGAAAGCGGTCGACGGCGAGGTCGGGCCCATGATCACGTCACAGGACTTGAAGGCTTCGACGAAATCGTTGGCGATCAGGCGACGGATGCGCTGCGCCTGCAGGTAATAAGCATCGTAATAGCCGTGCGACAGCACATAAGCGCCAATCATGATGCGCCGTTTGACTTCGGCACCGAAGCCCTGGGCGCGGGTCTTTTCGTACATCTGCTCGAGGTTGTCGTACTCGGGGGCGCGATAACCGTAACGGGCGCCATCGAAGCGCGACAGGTTGGAACTGGCTTCGGCCGGCGCGATAACGTAATAGGCCGGCACCGACAAATGCGAGTTGGGCAGCGAGACTTCAACCGTCGTCGCACCGAGCTTCTCGTATTCGGCAATCGCGGCGCGCACGGCAGCCATCACTTCGGCATCGCAGCCTTCGCCGAAGAATTCTTTGGGCAGGCCAATACGCAGACCGTTCAGTGGCTTTTCCAGATCGCGGGTGTAATCCTCAACCGGGCGATCCAGCGAGGTTGAATCGCGCTCGTCGAAACCGACCATGGTGTTGAGCAGCAGGGCGCAATCTTCAGCACCGGCTGCCATCGGGCCGCCCTGGTCGAGCGACGAGGCAAAGGCAATCATGCCGTAACGGGACACCACACCGTAAGTCGGCTTCAGACCGGTCAGATTGCACAGCGCGGCCGGCTGGCGGATCGAGCCACCGGTGTCTGTGCCGGTTGCTGCGGGCGCCAAACGGGCGGCAACCGCTGCCGCCGAACCGCCGGAAGAGCCGCCGGGAACGCGGCTGGTATCCCACGGATTACGCACCGGTCCGAAGAACGAAGTTTCATTCGACGAGCCCATGGCGAATTCATCCATGTTCGTCTTGCCGAGCGAGACCAGTCCGGCTTCGGCGTGCATTTTGTGAATGACCGTCGCGTCGTAGGGCGAGACGAAATTGGCCAGCATTTTCGAGCCGCAGGTCGTCGTCCAGCCCTCGGCGCAAAAGATGTCCTTTTGGGCGATCGGAATGCCGGTCAGCGGGCCGGCAGTACCGGCAGCGATACGGGCATCGGCAGCCAATGCCATTTTCAGGCTTTTTTCCCGGTCGACCGTGACAAAGGCGTTGAGCGTCGGATTCAGGCGCTCGATGCGGTCAAGAAAGAGCGACGACAGTTCGACACTGGAAATCTGCTTCGCGGCCAGCGCCTGCGATAGCTGCTTCAGGCTTTTATTGATCATTCGATCACCTTCGGCACGAGATAGAGTCCGGCTTCGACGTCCGGGGCAACGGCCTGATAGGCGGCACGACGATCGCCTTCCGTGACCGCATCCTCGCGCAAGCGCTGGCTGACATCCTGAGCATGGGCCATCGGTTCGACGCCACGGGTATCGACAGCCTGCATCTCCTCGATCAACTGGAAGATGCCATTGAGGTGACCCTGGGTGGTCAGCGCTTCGGCATCGCTGATCTCGATTCGGGCGAGATGGGCGATGCGTTTAACCTGTTCTAATGTGAGCGACATGGGGTCCGAAGACTTTATTGCAGCGCACAAAGTCTTAAAATGGAAAGCGTTATAAGGTATCATAAAAGTTTTCTCTACCGCACCCCCCAAGCGGAGCATACATGTTCGGTTTCCTCAGCAAATACTTCTCGAATGACCTCGCCATCGACCTTGGTACCGCCAATACGCTGATCTATGTGCGTGCCCGCGGCATCGTCCTGGACGAGCCGTCAGTCGTCGCCATCCGCCTCGAAGGCGGCCCCAACGCCAAAAAAACCATCCAGGCTGTCGGCCGTGAAGCCAAAGACATGCTTGGCAAGGCACCGGGCACCATTACCGTCATCCGCCCGATGAAGGACGGCGTCATCGCCGACTTCACCGTCACCGAGCAGATGCTCAAGCAATTCATCAAGAAGGTGCATGACTCCAAGCTGTTCAGCCCGAGCCCGCGCATCATCATTTGCGTCCCATCGGGCTCGACCCAGGTTGAACGTCGCGCCATTCGCGAATCCGCCCTCGGCGCCGGCGCCAGCCAGGTTTACCTGATCGAGGAGCCGATGGCTGCCGCGATCGGGGCCGGCCTGCCGGTTTCCGAAGCGACCGGTTCGATGGTCGTCGACATTGGCGGCGGCACCACCGAAGTCGGCGTCATCTCGCTCGGCGGCATGGTTTACGCTGGCTCTGTGCGCGTCGGCGGCGACAAGCTCGACGAAGCGATCATCAATTACATCAGCCGCAACTACGGCATGATGATCGGCGAGAACACGGCCGAAAACATCAAGAAGAACATCGGCTCCGCCTTCCCGGGCGCCGAGGTCAAGGAAATGGAAGTTTCCGGCATCAACAAGGCCGAAGGCATCCCGCGCAAGTTCACGATTTCTTCCAACGAAATCCTCGAAGCGCTGACCGACCCGCTCAACCAGATCGTTTCCGCCGTCAAGTCGGCGCTGGAAAAGACCCCGCCCGAACTCGGTGCCGACATCGCCGAAAAGGGCATGGTCCTGACCGGCGGCGGCGCCCTGTTGCGCGACCTCGACCGTCTGCTCATGGAAGAAACCGGCCTGCCGGTGATCGTGGCCGACGAGCCACTGACCTGCGTGGCTCGTGGTTGCGGCATGGCGCTGGAAAAAATGGACAAACTGGGCAGCATTTTTGCCTCGGACTGACCGTTGACCGCAGCACGACAGGCTTAAGCGATGGCCGGCATCGACCACGCACCGCCACCGTTCTTCAAGCAAGGGCCAGCGCCGCTGGCCCTTCTGACTTTCTACATCGCCGTTTCGCTGGCGATCTTTGTCGTCGACCTGCGCTTCCAGAGCCTTGAGCTGCTGCGCCAGAGCATCGCGCTGGTTGTAGACCCGGTCCAGCGCGTTGCCCAGACGCCGGGCAGCCTGGTCGACTATGCCGCCAGCTATCTGCAAGGCATGCGCGGGCTGCAACACGAAAACAATGAGCTCAAGCATGCCCAGCTCAGCACCGCCCCCAACCTGCAGCGCCTGGCCCAGCTCGAAGCCGAAAATGAACGGCTGCGCAAACTGCTGTCGGTCAAGGAACGCGAGAAAGCCAACGGTCAGGTAACGCAGATCCTATACACGGCGCGCGACCCGTTCTCGCGCAAGATCATCGTAGACAAGGGCCAGCAGGCCGGCATCGTCGCCGGACAGCCGGCCATCGACGAAACCGGTGTCGTCGGCCAGGTCACCCGCGTATTCCCGTTCTCGGCCGAAATCACGCTGATCACCGACAAGGATCAGGTCGTCCCGGTCCAGGTCGTGCGCAGCGGCCAGCGCTCGGTCGTTTTCGGGCTCGGCAACGGCCAGCTCGAACTGCGCTACATGCCGGCCAACGCCGACATCCAGATCGGCGACATACTCGTCACCTCGGGCCTCGACGGTGTTTACCTGCCGGGCTTCCCGGTCGCCAAGATCGTCAATATTGAACGCGACAGCGCCTATTCATTTGCCCGCATTTTCTGCGTGCCGATCGCCGGTGTCGAAAATTTCGGCGAGGTCATGGTCCTCGACCCCCGCCAGCCCTTGCCGCCAGCCCCGCCCGAATCGACCGGCCGCCCCGGTAGCAGCGACAAACCCAGCCTGGGTGGCAAGAAGAAGAAAACCATGGGCAAAGGAAACTGATGCAACCGACTTTTTCCTCTTCGCGCATCCTGCAACCGGTTCAGCCCTGGTTCATTTTTTTCAGCCTGATCGGCGCCGTCATCCTCAATTTTCTGCCGACGGCTCACTGGCCGGGCGTTCCCGACTGGGTAGCGCTGGTCCTGTGCTTCTGGTGCATTCGTGAGTTCCGCCGCGTCGGCATGGGCTGGGCCTTTGTCCTCGGCCTGCTCATGGATGTCGCCGATGGTGCCGTCCTCGGCCAGCACTGTTTCGCCTACGTGCTGCTCGCCTACACCGCAGCAGCGCTGTCCCGGCGCATCCTGTGGTTCCCGCTGATTCAGCAGGCCTTGCAGGTGCTTCCGCTGCTTTTGGCGACACAAATTTTCCAGGCCCTGATGCGCCTCGCTGTCGGCGCCGATTTTCCCGGCTGGGGCTACTTCATCGGCCCCGTTGTGGCTACCGTGCTCTGGATTCCGGCGACTTTCATCCTGCTCCTGCCCCAATACCGGCCGGTCGAGCAGGACCCCAATCGCCCGATTTAAGACCGAGGCAAGCAGTACGTGTCCCATTTCACCAATCCGGAAGCCGATGTTGATCGTTTTCGCTTCCGCCTCGGCTTTGCCGCGATATTCGTGCTGCTCGCCTTTGGCGTGCTGCTTGGCCGCTTTGTCTGGCTGCAGGTCATCCAGCATGATTTTTACCAGACCCGGGCCGAAGACAATCGCATCGCGCTGATCCCCATCGTCCCCAACCGGGGCGTCATCACCGATCGCAACGGGGTCGTGCTGGCCCACAATTATTCGGCCTTCACGCTTGAAATAACGCCCTCCCAGACCGGGCAACTGGAAGCCACCATCGATGCGCTGGCCGAAGTTATCGACATTCAGCCCAAGGATCGCAAGCGCTTCAAACGCCTCCTCGACGAGGCAAAGAATTTCGAATCGATCCCGATTCGCACCCGCCTGAGCGATGCCGAGGTCGCCAAGTTTGCTGCACACCGTTATCGTTTCCCCGGTGTCGAGGTCAAGGCGCGGCTGTTCCGCCAGTATCCGCTGGGGGCTATCGCCTCGCACGCCATTGGCTATATTGGCCGCATCACCGAACGCGACCTGAAATGGATCGAGGAATCGGAGCGCCAGGCCAACTACAAGGGGACCGATCACGTTGGCAAGACCGGCCTCGAACAGCATTACGAATTCGAACTGCACGGTGAGACAGGCTACGAGGAAGTCGAGATCGATGCCGGTGGCCGCGCCCTGCGCAGCCTCAAGCGAATTCCGCCGGTGTCCGGCAACAATCTGGCGCTGACCCTGGACTCCAAGCTACAGCAGATTACCGAGCAAGCTTTCGGCGACCGCAAGGGTTCGCTCGTCGCCATCGATCCGCAGACCGGCGGCATCCTGGCCCTCGTCTCGACGCCAACCTACGATCCCAACCTGTTCGTCGACGGCATCACACCCGACAACTGGAAGGAACTCAACGAGCATCCGGACAAGCCGATGGTCAACCGGGCGATCAATGGCGCCTATCCGCCAGGTTCGACCTTCAAGCCCTTCATGGCGCTGGCCGCCCTGGAAATGGGCAAACGTACACCCAACCAGGCGATCAGCGATCCCGGCTACTTCACCTTCGGCAACCACACTTTTCGCGACGACAAGAAGGGCGGCCACGGCAGCGTGGACATGTACAAGTCCATCGTCCATTCCTGCGATACCTATTACTACATGCTGGCCAACGATATGGGGATCGACAATATCTCCAAGTTCATGGGCTCGCTGGGCCTCGGCCAGCGTACGGGGGTCGATCTCGGCAAGGATGATTCTGGCGAATCGAAGGGGGTTCTGCCGTCGCAGGAGTGGAAGAAACAGCGTTTCAAGAAGCCCGAGCAGCAAAAATGGTATGCCGGCGAGACGATCTCGATTGGCATCGGCCAGGGTTACAACGCCTACACACCGATTCAGCTGGCCCAGGCCACGGCGACAGTTGCCAACAATGGCGTGATGTTCCGGCCGCACCTCGTGCGCCACCTGGTCGACACCAAGACCGGCGAAAAACGTCCGGTTGAGCCAAAGCCCATCCGTGACCTGCAGTTGAAGCAAAGCAATGTCGATGTGATCCGTCGGGCCATGGTTGGCGTCAACAAGGAAGGTACCGGTGCCCGTGCTTTTGCCGGCGCCCCCTACGAGGCCGCCGGCAAGACCGGGACGGCGCAGGTTTTCTCGCTCAAGGGCGCGCAGTACAAGGAGCACAGCACCAAGAAGGAGTTGCGCGACCACGCCCTGTTCATCGCCTACGCCCCGGCAGACAACCCCAAGATCGCCCTCGCCGTGCTTGTTGAGAATGGTGGCTTCGGTGCCCAATCGGCAGCCCCGATCGCCCGCATGGTCATCGATTACTACCTGCTCGGCAAGCTGCCGGGTGGTGCTGCACCGGAAGACCCGGCGGCCATCGAGGAGGATCACGAAGAATGATTGACATCGTTGGCACCCTTCGTCGCGCCTGGCAGCAATTGATCGCCCACATAGATTTCCCGCTCTTTTTCATCACGCTGGCGATCATGGGCGTTGGCCTGGCTACGGTCAATTCAGCGACCTGGGACAGCAACCACCGCATGCTCTCCCAGGCGGGAAACATGGGCATCGCCATGCTCGTCATGTGGTTTGTCTCGCGCCTGCCGCCGCAGAAGCTCATGAATTTCGCCATCCCGCTCTATATTTTTGGCATCATCCTGCTCATTGCCGTCTTCCTGTTCGGGATCAAGGTCAATGGCGCCAAGCGCTGGCTGTCACTCGGTTTCACGCGTATCCAGCCGTCCGAGATCATGAAGATCGCCATGCCGCTCATGCTCGCCTGGTATTTCCAGAAATACGAGGCGACCCTCCGGCTCAAGCATTACTTCATTGCCGCGCTGCTGCTATTCATCCCGTTTGCCCTGATCGCCAAGCAACCTGACCTCGGCACCGCGCTGCTCGTCGGCTCAGCCGGTTTCTACGTCATTTTCTTCGCCGGTCTGCCGTGGAAGGTCATTGCCGGCTTGCTCGTCGCCGCTGGCTCCGCCGCACCGATTCTCTGGGGCATGATGCACGACTACCAGCAAAAGCGCATCCTGACTCTCATCGACCCGACCACCGATCCGCTTGGCTCGGGCTACCACATCATCCAGTCAACCATCGCCATCGGCTCCGGCGGCACCTTTGGCAAGGGCTACCTGAACGGCACGCAGACCCACCTCGAATTCATCCCGGAAAAGCACACTGACTTCATCTTCGCCGTCTATTCCGAGGAGTGGGGCCTGCTCGGCAATGCCCTCCTGCTTTTCCTGTATACGCTGCTCATCGGGCGCGGCCTGATGATCGCTTCCGGCGCCCCGACGCTGTTCTCGCGCCTGCTCGCCGGCGCCATCACGCTCGGCTTCTTCACCTACGCCTTCATCAACATGGGTATGGTCAGCGGCATCCTGCCCGTCGTCGGCGTACCGCTGCCTTTCATGAGCTATGGCGGTACGGCGATGGTCATCCTGTTCCTCGGAATCGGCATGCTGATGTCGATCCACACCCACCGCATGCTGGTCAAAAAATGACCCGGCTACTGGCCCCGCTGACGCTCGCCTTGCTGCTCGCCGCCTGTGGCAGCACGCCGCCCGCCCCGCTGCAGAATTCCACGGTCGACCGGGAAAAACAGCCAAATTTGAAATCGCCGACGCCGACCAGAAAGCCGACCGCCGTCCTCAAGCGCGGCGGCGGTTTCTACAAGGATGACGGCCCGGCCGATGACATCCCGGACGGCCTGGAAGACATCCCGGATGCCGAGCCAAAATGGGAACCGCTGCACAAGCCGGCAACCAAACCCTACGTCGTGCTCGGCAAGGAATACGTCCCGAACACTGCCCTCAAGCCGTACAAGGCCCGCGGCATCGCCAGCTGGTATGGCAAGAAATTCCACGGCCAGAAGACCTCGATCGGCGAGCCCTACGACATGTTCGCCATGACCGCCGCCCACCCGACGCTGGCCCTGCCCTCGTATGTCCGCGTCACCGGCCTGCAGAGCGGCAAGTCGGTGATCGTCCGCGTTACCGACCGCGGCCCCTTCCATGCCGACCGCGTCATCGACCTGTCCTACACCGCCGCCTACAAGCTCGGCCTGATCAATGGCGGCAGCGGCCAGGTCGAGGTCGAGGCGATCATTCCCGGCGAGCTGGCCGGCACCGCTTACGCTCAGGTGACCCCGCCGCCGCGGGTTGCCAGCAACGCCGAAAAGGACGAGATCGAGCAACTGGCCAAGCGCATGGCGCTCGAGGAGCAACCCATGCAAACGCTGCCCGTGGCGGGCACAACCAGCGACGCCAGTGCAGCCAAAGGCATCTACCTGCAACTCGGCGCTTTCTCCAGCGCCGACAACGCAGAAAACCTCAAAAACCACCTGTTGCGCGAACTCGACTGGCTGACCGAAAGCATGCGGGTCAATCCGGGTGGCGGCATTCATCGCCTGCACCTTGGCCCCTACGCCAGCCGGAGCGATGCCGACCGGGTGGCTGAAAAAATCCGCGCCGCGCTCGGCTACCGGCCGACCGTCGTCACCCGCTAACGCTCAGTTAGCGTCGTGGCCACGACCACGTTGCCGCAGCCCTGATATTCGAGGCTGGAGAAACTCATCATCCGGGCCATCGCGATGCCCCGCCCGTTCGGGTCGAAAGCCCGCGACGGATCGAAAGTCAGGAACTTGTCCCACTCGAAACCGTGGCCCTGATCGGTAATCGTAAACACCACCGACTCGGCTGTGCGCTCCAGTCGAATCGTCGCAAAGCGCTCACGAAACTGCGGCAAGGCGAGTCGACGATGGATTTCCGCCTCCCAGTCGCCTTCCCACTTGAGCAGCGATTTCTCCTGGTAGCTCACCCCCAGGTTGCCGTGTTCGACGGCATTGACCATGAGGTCCGAAAGCCCGGGCGCCACCATGTCAGGTGCCGCGCACATGGCAGCCAGCACAGGAACGAGGCTGGTGATGTCGTCCAATGTCACGAAACGGTATTCGACCGTACGAATGAGCTTTTGCGCCTCTTCCAGGCGGGCCGCCCGACTGCGCAACTGACTGCGCGCCCGACGCTCCTCCATGGCCACCCGGACAATGGAAATCAGCGCTTCCGGCTCGTAAGGTTTGGTCAGGTAGTAGTAGGCGCCCGCTTCGAGGCCTTCCCGAACCTGATCGGGAGATGACGCCGCCGTCTGCATGATGACCGGAATATCGGCAAAGCGCGCTTCGCGCTTCATCCGCCGCAGGAATTCCATGCCATCCAGTTCGGGCATCATGCGGTCGAGAATGACCAGCGAAAAATTGCTCTCCGGCGCGATCAGGCTGGCCCACGCCGCCAGCGGATCGCTGTGCATCTCGAGCGCAATCTCTTGCTGCTCGAGAAACTCTTCGATGATGAACAGGTTCAACTCTTCATCATCGACGACGAGAACACGCTCCTTATCCATGAGTCCTGTCTTCCTTTTTTGCGGCGGATAAACGATGCAGGCTTCCCCGGCGAGCCGGTCGCCGGCGAAGCAAGATCCTAGCACGAGGCGTCCCTTTGACCAGGATCAATGGCGTTCCGGCTACGCTGGCTATACTCGCGCGCTTGATATTCCGGATGTCTGCCATGACCTCCCTGCCCGATCTCGTTTGTCCGGCCGGCAGCCTGCCGGCCCTCAAGGCTGCCGTCGACAACGGCGCCGATGCCGTCTATCTCGGCTTCAAGAACGACACCAACGCCCGCAACTTCGCCGGCCTCAATTTTGACGCCAAGACCATGGCCGACGGCATTCGCTACGCCCATGCCAAAGGTCGCGAAGTGCTGCTGGCGATCAACACCTTCCCGCAGGCGGGACGCGTCGCCGACTGGCAAAAAGCCGTCGATGCCGCCGTCGACCAGGGTGTCGATGCCATCATCCTGGCCGACATCGGGCTGCTCGACTATGCCCGCAACCGCCACCCGCGCCAGCGCCTGCATCTGTCGGTACAGGGTTCGGCGACGAGCTACGAAGCGATCAATTTCTGCCAGCGCGAATTCGGCATCCGCCGCGCCGTGCTGCCGCGCGTGCTGACCCTGGCCCAGGTCGAGAACGTCATCAAGAACACCCCGGTCGAAATCGAAGTCTTCGGCTTCGGCAGCCTGTGCGTCATGAACGAAGGGCGCTGCTGGCTATCCTCGTATGCCTGCGGCGAATCGCCGAACACCGTCGGCGCCTGCTCGCCGGCCAAATACGTCAAATGGGACAAGAAACCGGGAGCCATGGAAACCCGCCTCAACGGCGTGCTCATCGACCGTTTCGGCGATGACGAGCCGGCCGGCTACCCGACGCTGTGCAAAGGCCGCTTCGAGGTCCAGGGCGAAACCTATTACGCGCTCGAAGAGCCGACCAGCCTCAACGTACTGGAAATCCTGCCCGACATCATCAAGATCGGCGTCCGCGCCATCAAGGTCGAAGGCCGCCAGCGCAGCCCGACCTACGTCGCGCAGGTCACCCGCACGCTGCGCGCCGCGCTCGATTCGCTGCGCGACGGCAGCGAGCGCTTCCACGTCAAACCGGCCTGGCAGGCGGAGCTTTCCAAAGTTTCCGAAGGCAGCCAGGCAACGCTCGGCGCCTACAACCGGCCATGGCGCTGAAGGACAACGCAGCATGAAACTCTCGCTCGGACCCCTGCTCTATTTCTGGCCCAAGGCCGAGGTCATGGAGTTCTACGCCGAAATGGCACAGAACCCGGCCCTCGACATCATCTACGTCGGCGAAGTCGTCTGCTCGCGCCGCCAGCAGTTGCGCACCACCGACTGGATCGGCCTGGCCCGCGACCTGACCGATGCCGGCAAACAGGTCGTCGTCTCGGCCCAGGCCCTGCTCGAATCGGAAAGCGATCTCAAGGCGCTGCGCCGGCTGGTGGACGACTCGGGCTGCATGCTCGAAGCCAACGACCTCGGTGCGGTCAACCTCGTGCACGGTCAGGATTTCGTCGCCGGCCCGCACCTCAACATCTACAACGAGACGACGCTCGCCACCTTTGCCCGCCACGGCCTCAAGCGCTGGGTGCCGCCGCTCGAAGGCACGCGGGCGATGATCGAAACCCTGCACGCCAGCAAGCCGGCCGGCGTCGAAACCGAGGTCTTCGCCTTCGGCAAGATCCCGCTGGCCTTTTCGGCCCGCTGCTTCACGGCCCGCCACTATGATCTGAACAAGGACGACTGCCAGTTCAAGTGCCTCGACCACGCCGAGGGCCTGACCCTGAAGACGCGCGAAGGCCAGGATTTCCTCTGCATCAACGGCATCCAGACGATGTCGGCGCAGAGCTACAACCTGCTGCACGAAATCCCGGACATGCTGAAAATGGGCATCGACATCGTCCGCATCAGCCCGCAGAAGGACCACATCAACGCCATCATCGCCGCCTTCGATGCCGCGCGACGCAGCGAGCCGGTGAATGTCGCTAGTCGGGACTGGAACAGCAGCGGACTGGTCGATGGCTACTGGTTCGGCGATGCGGGTATAGTCCAGCATCACACGCAAGCCTTGGCACAACTCGGAGTCTGATCATGAACGGCAGCTTCACCATCCCCAAATTCCGCTTGCCCACCTTCGTCGCCAACCTTGGCCAGAAGCTGCCGCAATGGCCGCACGCGCTGGTGCTGGTCGCCGGCCTCAACGCCGCACTGAAAATGAAACTGCTGCCGGAAAGCGAACTGGCCCTGCTCGAAGACAAACTGTTCCGCATCCGTATCCTCGATACCGGCGGCGAGGCTTCATATACCTACGTCAACGGCCTGTTCCGGCCGGTCTTCAAGCCGCAGCGGGAACCCGATCTGGCCTTTGCCGCCAATCTGTCGGCCTACCTCCAATTGCTTTCGCGCCAAGAAGATCCGGACACGCTGTTTTTCAACCGTGAACTGGAAATCACTGGCGACACCGAGCTTGGCCTGATCGTCAAGAACATGCTCGACGCGGTGGAATGGCCGAAATTTTCAGCCAGGCTGCCGGTTTTCCGTCACTAGGCGAGCGTTATCCGGTCCGACCGCATTCCCACGGTCAACCGAAAATTCCGGCCAAAATTGAAATCTGCTGAAATCAGGCAATCGGCACGATACTGAGCGTTTCAGCCAGTTCGATGGGGGTCGCCAAGCCCTGCATTTCACGAATGCTGCGCGGCCCGAGAAAGACGGCGACGCCGGCCTGCAAATCCCCTTCCGCCGACATCAGATGCGAACGAATGGCCGGGTACTCATGCCCCACGGCTTCAAGCACTTCGCCCACGGTGTCGCCGCTGGCCATGATTTCATGCTGGCCGCCGGCAAAACTGCGCAGCGCCTGCGGAATGTGAACGGATACGACGGGAGAATCGAACATGATGGGCCTCCTCGCGGTCTGTGTTTATAAGACAGGCCGGAACAAGCATGGTTCGCCCAATAAAAACGGGAGGCCGCAGCCTCCCGTCCGGTTCTTCAGGCGAGACCGCCCTCAGCTTTTCTTCTGGGTATCAAGACGGAACTTGACGTAGGAACCCGGTGCATCCTCAATGACCTTGAGGGCGCCGTCTTCCGGCTTGCGTGCCTTGACCTTGGCATCGCCACCCGGCAGGGCGGTAACCCACTGGTTCCAGTGCGTCCACCACGAACCGGCGTTCTGCGTTGCACCGGCCAGGAAGTCTTCCGGGCTTTCCGGCAGATCGCCGTCGGTCGCGTCATTGGTCCAGAAACCGTACTTGTTGGCGACCGGCGGATTGACGATGCCGGCGATATGGCCCGAGCCACCGAGCACGAACTTGGTGTTGCCGGACGGCAGGCGAGCGCCCATGTAGGTGCTCTTCCACGGTGCGATGTGGTCTTCGATGGTCGAGATGAAGTAGCACGGGGTCTTGACCTTGGAAATGTCGATCTTGACGCCGCCCAGCGTGACGCCACCCGGTTCCTTGAGCAGGTTGGCCAGGTACATGTTGCGCAGGTAAAAACTGTGCATGGCGGCCGGCATGCGGGTCGAATCGGAGTTCCAGTAGAGCAGGTCGAAGGGGAACGGATCCTTGCCCATCAGGTAGTTGTTGACCACGAAGGACCAGATCAGGTCGTTGGCACGCAGCATGTTGAAGGTGCCGGCCATTTCGGAACCTTCGAGGAAGCCCTTTTCGGCCATGCGCTTTTCGAGGCCTTCAACCGCACCTTCGTCGAGGAAGATGCCCAGTTCGCCCGGCTCGGAGAAATCGAGCATGGTCGTGAAGAAGGTGGCCGAGTTGGCGCGCTTGTCCTTCTTGGCGGCCATGTAGGCCAGCGTGGTCATGGTCAGCGTGCCGCCCAGGCAGTAGCCGGCCAGATTGACGCTGTTTTCGCCGGTATGGGCACAAACCTGGTTGATCGCTTCGAGCGAACCTTCGAGCAGGTAGTTTTCGAAGGACTTGGCAGCCAGCTTCTCGTCCGGGTTGATCCACGACATGATGAAGGTGGTGTGGCCCTGGTCGGTTGCCCACTTGACCAGCGAGTTCTTCTCGCGCAGGTCGAGGATGTAGTACTTGTTGATCCACGGCGGAACGATCAGGAAGGGCTTCTTGTTCTGTTCCGGGGTGCTCGGGTTGTACTGAATAAGCTGGAACAGTTCGTTCTGGAAAACCACCTTGCCCGGCGTCGTGGCAACGTTCTTGCCCATTTCGAAGGCCGAGGTGTCGGTCATCCGGATACGCAGCTGGCCATCACCGGATTCGACGTCGTGCAGCAGGTTGTTGAGGCCCTTGATCAGGTTCTGGCCATTGCTCTTGACGGTTTCGCGGAAGACTTCCGGATTGGTCATGGCGAAGTTGGACGGCGACAGCGCATCGATGTACTGACGGGTGAAGAAGTTGACCTTTTGCTGGGTCGCTTCGTCCAGACCTTCGGTGCCGGCGACGGTATCGTGCAGGTGACGGGCCGTGATCAGATAGGACTGCTTGACGAAGTCGAACATGAAATGTTCTTCCCACTCTTCGTCCTTGAAGCGGTTGTCACCCTTCTTGGGTGCGGCCACCGGGTGGCTGCCCGGCATGCCCATCATCTTCATGCTGGTGTTTTGCCACAGCGAGAAGTAGTCCCACATCATGTTCATCTGGGTCTGGGCCATCTTGTACGGATTGGCCAGCAGACGGGAAGACAGATCCATGAAGGCTTTAGCCACGCCAAGCTCGTCGGACGGGGCATTGACGCCGTCCTTGGCCTTCTTTTCCATGAACTGGGTAATCAGGCGCGAGGCGCGCTGGGCGACTTCGGCGTAGGTCTTGGCCATTTCGGCCGGGTTCGGCAGGTTCATACCCTGGTTTTCGGTTTGCTGCGACATCTTGAAACTCCCTCTGTCAGTGCGTAACGGCTTTAGACTGCAACCGCGAATAGCGAATCACCCCGTCGGCGCCGATGCTGCATGACAACCGACCAGCTTGCTCAAGGTAGTTCAGATGGGCAATTGCTTCACCCATCGCGAACATGGTTTGGTGTGTATCGAGCGCCCGATTGAACAACACATCGAGTAACCCGGCTGCGCTCTGCGGCGCTAGTTCACAGCTGTCTTCCAAAGCTTGCAGTCGTTCTTCATGGTGCGAATGCAGTGCCTGAACCCGCGCCCGAATCCCTGTGAAGGGCAACCCGTGCGAAGGCAATACCAGTGTTTCGTCCGGAATTTCACCAGCCATTTCGTCCAATGACTCGAGAAACCAGCGTAATGCATCAGCCTTGGGGGTTGCGGCAAAAACGCTGATATTGGTCGAAATTCTCGGCAAAAGCATGTCGCCCGAAATTAACACGCCGAGTTCGACGCAGTAAAGCGCCATATGTTCCGGAGCGTGACCATGACCTATCAAAATTTGCCAATTTTTCCCGTCGACCGTGGCAATGTCACCGATCTTCAGGCGGTCATAATATTCCGGCAGGGCCGGGACAGCCTTGCGGTAACCGGAACCACGCTTCTCGAACTTGGCCAGATGCTCCCCATCCAGCCCGTGCTGGCGGAACTGTTCGACCATGAAACGCGCGCCATGCCCGGCCACCTCGTGCCACACCGCATGGGCCGTCAGGAACTCGCCGGTCGTCATCGACAAGGGCGCCCCGGTCTTTTCCATAAGCCAGGTAGCCAACCCGAGATGATCGGGATGAAAATGGGTGACGATCAGGCGCGTCACCGGGCCGTCGAGTTTTTCCAGAATTTGCGTCCACATCGCACGCACCGCATCATCCGGAAAGCCGGTATCGACGATGACCCAACCGGCGCCGTCACGGAGCAGCCAGAGATTGATGTGGTCAAGTTGGAAGGGCAGCGGCATGCGCAGCCAGAAAACGCCGGGCGCGACTTCGGTCAGTTCGCCGGCTGCCGGCGGATGGGCGTGGGGAAAATGCAGGGGCATGGGCAAACCTTGAGATCAAGGCGAACAACTTACCATACGGTAGCGGATTGAAAAAACCCCTCGCATCTGTTTAACTTGGCCGCACCTTGAGGAGACTGATTTGAGCCAGACGGCCACCACCTTTGCCATTTCCGACCTCGCCCGCGAGTTCGGCATCACGCCGCGCACCATCCGCTTCTGGGAAGACCAGGGCATCCTCTCGCCCGAGCGCGAAGGCAGCAAGCGCGTCTTCACCCGCCGTGACCGGGCGCGCCTCAAGATGGCCCTGCGCGGCAAGCGCCTCGGCCTGTCGCTGGCCGAAATAAAAGACCTGATCGGCATGTACGCGTCGACCGAGGACGAAACGCCGCAATTGCTCGAATGCCTGCGCGTCATGGAAAAGCGCCGTGCCGCGCTGGAACAGCAGCGCGAGGACATTGAGGCGATGCTGGCCGAAATCTCGGAATTCGAGCGCCAGTGCGAACAGGAACTGGCTCGTCGCGACGCCCCGTAAAAAATGTTTGATCTTTAGTTGACGTTAACGTCAACGTAAATACAATCACCACCTATGACCAAAATCGTCGATCACCACTTTGCCGAGCGCGTCAGCGCCAGCTTTGCCCGCCAGAACGCCATGGAACTGATCCAGGCGACGATGCCGGTCATCGAACACGGCCGGACGGAGATCCACCTGCCGCACTGGACGGGTGTCGAGCAGCAGCACGGTTTTGTCCATGGCGGCGTCGTCGGCATGATTGCCGATTCGGCGGCCGGCTATGCGGCAATGACCGTCGTGCCGGAAACCGCCTCGGTGCTCACCGTCGAATTCAAGATGAATCTGGTCGCCCCGGCCGACGGCGAGAAGCTCATCGCCCGCGGCAAGGTGGTACGCCCGGGCAAGACGTTGATCATCACCCAGGCCGAAGTCTTCGCTGTGAAAGACGGGCGGGAAACGCTTTGTGCGCTGATGCAGCAGACCATCATGACCGTGGTGCGTAGCGAGAAGTCCGCCTCGGCGGGCGGCGAGCGCAGCGATTCAAGTATTCGCGCAAGCCATATTGACGGGTCGCCCGAGCAGGGCGACAACATGCACGGCAAGACCGAAAAGTAATTCAAAAATAAATCGATAACGGAGACAAACCATGAACATACCCAGCCTCGACTTTGGCCTCGGCGAAGACATCAACCTGCTGCGTGACGCGGTGAAGGCTTTTGCCGATGCCGAAATCGCACCGCGCGCCGCTGAAGTTGACCGCATCAATCACTTCCCGGCCGATCTCTGGAAGAAATTCGGCGACATGGGCCTGCTCGGCATGACGGCCGGCGAGGAATACGGCGGCACGAACATGGGCTATCTTGCCCACATCGTCGCCCTCGAGGAAATCTCGCGCGCTTCGGCGTCCATCGGCCTGTCCTACGGCGCCCACTCGAATCTGTGCGTCAACCAGATCCGTCGCAACGGCACCGAAGCCCAGCGTCAGAAATATCTGCCCAAGCTCATTTCCGGCGACCACGTCGGCGCGCTGGCGATGTCGGAGCCGAGCGCCGGTTCCGACGTTGTCTCGATGAAGCTCAAGGCCGAGAAAAAGGGCGACCGTTACGTCCTCAACGGTTCCAAGATGTGGATCACCAACGGTGGCGATGCCGACACGCTGGTGGTGTACGCCAAAACCGACATGAACGCCGGCGCCAAGGGCATGACTGCCTTCATCGTCGAAAAGGGCATGACCGGCTTCAGCCACGGCACCCACCTCGACAAGCTGGGCATGCGTGGCTCGAACACCTTCCCGCTGTTCTTTGACGACTGCGAAGTGCCGGAAGAAAACGTCCTCGGCGGTGTCGGCAACGGCACCAAAGTGCTGATGTCCGGCCTCGACTACGAACGCGCCGTGCTCTGTGGCGGTCCGCTCGGCATCATGGCCGCCTGCATGGACGTCGTCGTGCCCTTCCTCCACGAACGCAAGCAGTTCGGCCAGGCCATCGGCGAATTCCAGCTCATGCAGGGCAAGGTCGCCGACATGTATTCGACCTGGATGGCCAACCGCGCCTACGTCTATGCCGTCGGCCGGGCCTGCGATGCCACCGACCACGCCCGCACCCTGCGCAAGGACGCCGCCGGCGCCATTCTCTATTCGGCCGAAAAGGCGACCTGGATGGCAGGCGAAGCGATCCAGACACTGGGTGGCGTTGGCTACACCAACGAGTATCCGGTCGGCCGCCTGTGGCGCGATGCCAAGCTCTATGAGATCGGGGCAGGCACCTCGGAAATCCGTAGAATGCTGATTGGTCGCGAACTCTTCGCTGAAACCGCATAACACGCTCCTGCCGGCGCTCCGGACAGGGGCGCCGCAACATGGAGCCCACAGCATGCCCGTTACCCTACGCACCCTCACCGCCGACGACACCGAAGCCCTCGAGCAGGTTCGCCAGTATTTCCGCAACTATGCGGCCTGGCTCGGCGTCGACCTGTCGTACCAGAACTTCGACCAGGAAATGGCTTCCCTGCCCGGCACCTATGTCGCGCCGCAGGGCCGGCTGTTCTTTGCCGAGGTCGATGGCCGTCCGGCTGGCTGCGTCGGCGTTCGCCCGCTCTCGGACAGCGAAGGCGTCTGCGAAATGAAACGCCTCTACGTCGCGCCCGAAGAGCGCGGCCACGGGGTTGGCGCAGCACTGGCCCTGGCCGCGATCAAGGCAGCCAAGGAGATCGGCTATCGCAAGCTGATCATCGACACCCTGCCCAACATGCGCATGGCCGTGAAGCTCTACCGTGAGCTGGGTTTCACCGAGGCGCCGAACTATTACCAGACGCCGGTCGAAGGCACGATGTTCCTCGCCCTTGATCTCGACAATTGGTCGGAAGAGGAAATTCGCAGCGAGAACCTGTCGCACCTGTTCGATTTCAACCGCGCCTGGGCCGGCCAGATGCAAGCCGTCGATCCAAATTATTTCGACAAGCTGTCACAGTTGCAGACGCCGGAGTTCCTGTGGATCGGCTGTTCCGATTCGCGCGTGCCTGCCAACCAGATCGTCGGCCTGCTGCCGGGCGAAGTCTTCGTCCATCGCAACGTCGCCAATGTCGTCGTGCACACCGACCTCAACTGCCTGTCGGTCATTCAGTACGCCGTCGATGTGCTGAAAGTGAAGCACATCATGGTCGTCGGCCACTATGGCTGCGGTGGCGTGCTCGCCGCCCTCAACCGGGCCCGGGTTGGCGTCGTCGACCTCTGGCTGCGCCACGTCCATGACGTGCACAACAAGCATCTGGCCAACGTCAACAACCTGCCCGAAGAACTTCGCCACGACCGGTTGTGCGAACTGAACGTGCTCGAGCAGGTGGTCAATGTCTGCCACAACCCGGTCGTTCAGGACGCCTGGGCGCGCGACCAGCAGCTGACCGTCCACGGCTGGATCTACGGCCTCAAGGATGGCCTGATTCACGACCTCGGCATCACCGTCGACCACCCGCAGGATTTGCCTTTCCGTTACGACGCCGCACTGAAAGCGTTGGACGCCTGAATTCATAACAAGCAACGCAAGGAGAAAGCAGCATGAATGACCCGATCGTTATCGTTTCCGCCGCCCGCACCGCCATGGGCTCGTTTCAAGGCGGTTTCAGCGCCCTGACCGCTGCCAATCTCGGCGCCGTGGCCATCAAGGCCGCCGTCGAGCGAGCCGGCATCGACGCCAACCTGATCGAGGAAGTGCTCATGGGCTGCGTGCTACAAGCCGGCCAGGGCCAGGCCCCGGCCCGCCAGGCGGCATTGCAGGCAGGTCTGCCGCTCTCGGCCGGTTGCGCCACCATCCACAAGGTCTGCGGCTCGGCCATGAAGGCAACGATGCTCGGCCACGATGGCATCCTGGCTGGCTCCTATGGCGCCGCCGTGGTCGGCGGCATGGAGTCGATGACCAACGCCCCCTACCTGCTGTCCAAGGCGCGCGGCGGCTATCGCCTCGGCCACGGCCAGATGTTCGACCACATGTTCATGGACGGCCTCGAAGACGCTTATTCCAAGGAAACCCGCGGCCGCCTGATGGGGACCTTTGCCGAGGAATGCGCGACCACTTACGGTTTCACGCGTGAAGCGCAGGACGAATTCGCCATCCGTTCGACGACCCGCGCCATCGAAGCCAGCAACAATGGTTCCTTCGCCTGGGAAATCGCCCCGACCACCGTTGCCGGCCGCAAGGGCGATGTCGTGATCGACAAGGACGAAGGCCCGTTCGCGGTCAACGTCGAAAAAGTCCCGACCTTGAAACCAGCTTTCAAGAAGGACGGGACCGTCACCCCGGCCAACTCCTCGTCGATCTCCGACGGCGCCGCCGCCATGGTCCTCATGCGCGCTTCGCAAGCCGCCAAGCTCGGCCTGCAGCCGATTGCCCGCATCGTTGCGCACACCACGCACGCCGGCACGCCCGCCCTCTTCCCGTCGGCTCCGGTCGGCGCCATGCAGAAATTGTTCGCCAAGACCGGGTGGACTGCCGAATCGGTCGATCTGTTCGAAATCAACGAAGCCTTCGCCGTCGTCACCATGGCTTCGCTGCACGACCTCAAGCTCGACCCGGCCAAGGTCAATGTCCACGGTGGCGCCTGTGCGCTTGGTCACCCGATCGGTGCTTCCGGTGCCCGCATCGTCGTCACGTTGCTCGGCGCGCTCAGGAAGTACGGCAAGAAGCGGGGTGTCGCCAGCCTGTGCATCGGTGGCGGCGAAGCGACGGCTCTCGCGGTGGAAATGCTGTAAGTGACCATCGAGTCGCCTACCCACTCCCTCCCCTTCAAGGGGAGGGTTGGGGTGGGGATGGGTAATTCGGTCGCCAATGGCAGACCAGCACCCATCCCCCTCCCAGCCTCCCCCTTGAAGGGGGAGGAGTCGTTGTGACCTACGCCAAGCTGATCGCTGCGATGTTTTTCTGGGGTGGAACCTGGATCGCTGGACGCATCATTGCCCAGGAGCTGACGGCACCGCTGGCCATTGCCGCGCTGCGCTTCGTGCTGTCCGGCGCCATCGTTGCCGGCGTGCTGCTCCTGTCCGAGGGCAGCATTCCGCTGCCGCAGGGCGGGCGGGAGTGGGGTCTGGTCTGGGCGCTCGGGTTTTTCGGCATCTTTCTCTACGGCCTGTGCTTCTTTTTCGGCCTGCAGCGCATTTCGGCCGGGCGCGGCGCGCTGGTCGTCGCGCTCAACCCGGTAGTCATCGTCATCCTGGCCTGGCTGACCGGCAAGGAGCGCATGACATCGCGCAAGGCTGTCGGCAGCCTGATCGCCTTTGCCGGCTGCCTGACGGTGATCGGCAACGGCGATCCGCTGGCCTTGATCAACGGCGAGGTCGGGCTCGGCGAATGGCTGATCCTCGGCTGCGTGGCGAGCTGGGCGGCTTATACCTTTCTCGGCTGGCAGGCGACGCATTGTTTCTCGGCGCTGGCGACGACGCTCTACGCCAGCCTGAGCGGCGCCCTCCTGCTCGGTCTGGCCGCGCTGTGGCAAGGTGACATCGATCCGGCCGGCTGGTCGTGGCGCGTCTGGGCCAGCATGGGCTTTCTCGCCTTGTTCGGCACGGCCATCGCCTACACCTGGTTCACCGCCGCCGTGCATCAACTCGGTGCCGGCCACGCCTCCGTCTTCATCAATCTGGTCCCCGTCTTCGCCGTCCTGCAGGCCGCGCTGCTGCTTGACGAACGGCTCCGCCCGGCCGTCTTGGCCGGCGGTCTGCTGGTCATCGCCGGCGTCTGGCTGACCACACGACAAAAAAATACTCTGGAGAAAACCGCATGATTCTCACGCAAGAACAGGAAATGATCCGCGACACTATGCGCGCCTTCGCGCAGGAGCGCCTCGCCCCCTTCGCTGCTGATTGGGACCGCAACCACACCTTCCCGGCCGAAGCGCTCAAGGAACTCGGCGAACTCGGTGCGCTGGGCATGGTCGTCCCCGAGGAATGGGACGGCGCCGGCATGGATTACATGTCGCTGGTCCTGACCCTCGAAGAAATCGCTGCCGGCGACGGTGCGACCTCGACCATCGTCTCGGTGCAGAACTCGCTGGCCTGCGGCATCACGATGAAATACGGCACCGACGCGCAAAAGGAAGAATGGCTCAAACCGCTGGCCCGCGGCGAAAAGCTCGGCTGTTTCTGCCTGACCGAGCCGCATACCGGCTCCGACGCCTCGGCGATCACCACACGCGCCGACCGCGATGGCGACTCCTTCGTGCTCAACGGCGTCAAGCAGTTCATCACCACCGGCAAGCATGCCCAGATGGCCATCGTCTTCGCGGTCACCGACAAGGCGGCCGGCAAGAAGGGCATTTCCTGCTTCCTGATCCCGACCGCGACGCCCGGTTTCATCGTCGGCCGTACCGAGGACAAGATGGGTCAGCACGCCTCCGACACCGTGCAGATCATTCTCGAAAACTGCCGCGTGCCGGCTTCGGCGCTGCTCGGCAAGGAAGGCGAAGGCTACAAGATCGCCCTCTCCAACCTTGAAGCCGGCCGCATCGGCATCGCCGCGCAGAGCATCGGCATGGCCCGCGCCGCGTTTGAAGCGGCAGTGCGTTACGCCAAGGAGCGCGTCACCTTCGGCGTGGCTATCATCGACCACCAGGCCGTCAATTTCCGTCTGGCCGACATGAACACCCTGCTCGACGCCGCCCGCCTCATGGTCTGGCGCGCCGCCCAGCTCAAGGACTCCGGCAAGCCGTGTTTGAAGGAAGCTTCGATGGCCAAGATGTTCGCCTCCGAAGCCGCCGAGAAGATCGCTTCCGACGCCATCCAGATCCACGGTGGCGTCGGCTACACCAGCGACTTCCCGGTCGAACGGATCTACCGCGACGTGCGCATCTGCCAGATTTACGAAGGCGCCAACGACATCCAGCGGCTGGTCATCGGGCGCAGCATCGCCAACGAGTAGTCAAACCCCATTGCTACGGTCAACCGGAAAAAAACCCTAAAAATGAAATTGACCGTAGCCCCAACAGGAGACAAACGATGACCGACGCCAAGCCCCCAATCGACTTCTGGTTCGATTTTTCCAGCCCCTACGGCTATCTGCTCAGCGAAAAGATCGATGCCCTGGCCGCCCAATACGGCCGCAAGGTGCGCTGGCACCCGATCCTGCTCGGCATCGTTTTTCAGGCCACCGGCTCGCGCCCACCGGCCGATGGCGTCAGCAGCAAGGGCAAATACATGCTGCACGACTTCCATCGCTCGGCGCGCTTCATGGGCATTCCCTTCAATCCGCCGAGTCGTTTCCCGCTGCCAACACAGAACGCCGCCCGCGCCTATTATTGGCTGCACGGCCAGGACTGCGCGCTGGCCCGGCAGTTTGCCCACGCCACCTATCGCGCCTTCTTCGTCGACGACCTCGACATTTCCTCGCCCGACACCGTGCTCGACATTGCCGAAAAGCTGGGCGTCGATCGCGCCACGCTGGCTGCCGCGATGAAAAGTCCGGAAATCAAGGCCAGACTCAAGGACGAATGCGAGCAAGCGCTGGCCGCCGGCGTCTTCGGCTCACCGCACGTGATCATCGACGGCGAAGCCTTCTTCGGCGCCGACCGCCTGCCGCAGATCGAACACTGGCTGAAAACCGGTGGCTTCTGAGGATTTCATGAAACGAATCTGCGTCTTCTGCGGCTCCAACGCCGGCAGCAACCCGGTCTACCGCGCCGCAGCCGAAAAGCTCGGCCGCCTGCTTGCCGCCCGCGGCATCGAACTGGTCTATGGCGCCGGCAACATCGGCCTCATGGGCGCCGTCGCCGATGCCTGCCTGGAAGCGGGCGGCACGGTCATCGGCATCATCCCGGAGGCGCTGATGGGCAAGGAAGTGGCCGGCCGCGCCGTCGATCACCGGGCGCTGACGCGCATCGAGATCGTCGATTCGATGCACACCCGCAAGGCACGCATGGCCGAGTTGTCCGACGGTTTCATCGCCCTGCCTGGCGGCTTCGGCACCTTCGAGGAATTCTGCGAAATCCTGACTTGGGGCCAACTCGGCTTCCATGCCAAGCCGATGGGCCTGCTCAACGTCAATGGTTTCTACGACCCGCTGCTCGCCATGTTCGACCAGGCCGTAGCCGAAGGCTTCCTGCGCGCCCAGAACCGGGCCATGGCGCTGGCCGACACCGACATCGAAAAACTGCTGGCCACGATGACTGCCTACCGACCTGATCCGGTCAGCAAGTGGCTCAAAGAGGAAAAGCAGTTGTAGCACCTACCAAATCGCAATTCAGGCAACGCACACATAAAAGAAGCGAGGAGACATGACCATCCTGAAATCCCAACTCAACCCGCGCTCGGCCGACTTCCAGGCCAACGCGGCGGCCATGGCCACGGTCGTCGCCGACCTCCATGAAAAGGTCGAGAAGATCGCCCTCGGCGGCCCGGAAGCGGCGCGCCAGAAACATCTGGCCCGTGGCAAGCTGCTGCCGCGCGAGCGGGTCAACGGCCTGCTCGACCCCGGCACACCGTTCCTTGAGATCGGCCAGTTCGCCGCCTACGGCATGTACGGCGGCGATGTGCCGGCGGCCTCGGTGATCGCCGGCATAGGCAGGGTCAATGGCGTCGAATGCATGGTCGTCGCCAACGACGCGACAGTGAAGGGCGGCACCTACTACCCGCTGACCGTCAAGAAACACCTGCGCGCCCAGGAAATCGCCCTGGAAAACCGGCTACCCTGCGTCTATCTCGTCGATTCCGGCGGGGCCTTCCTGCCCATGCAGGACGAGGTATTCCCGGACAAGGAACACTTTGGGCGCATCTTCTTCAACCAGGCCAACCTGTCGGCCGCCGGCATTCCGCAGATCGCCGCCGTCATGGGTTCGTGCACGGCCGGCGGCGCCTACGTCCCGGCCATGTGCGACGAGTCGATCATCGTCAAGAATCAGGGCACGATCTTTCTCGGTGGCCCGCCGCTGGTGAAAGCCGCCACGGGTGAAGTCGTCTCGGCTGAAGACCTCGGCGGCGCCGACGTCCATACGCGCATTTCCGGCGTCGTCGACCATCTGGCCGAGAACGATGCCCACGCGCTGGCCATCGCCCGCCGCATCGTCAAGGATCTGAACTGGAAGAAGCAGCCGCCAGTCACGCTGACGACGCCGGTCGAACCGTCCTACGCCGCCGAAGAACTCTACGGCGTCATCCCGACCGATTCGAAGAAGCCCTTCGACGTCCGCGAAATCATCGCCCGCATCGTCGACGGCTCCGACTTCGACGAGTTCAAGGCCCGCTACGGCACCACGCTGGTCTGCGGTTTCGCCCGGATTTACGGCTACCCGGTCGGCATCGTCGCCAACAACGGCATTCTGTTCAGCGAATCGGCCCTGAAGGGCGCCCATTTCATCGAACTTTGCGCCCAGCGCGGCATTCCGCTCGTATTCCTGCAGAACATCACCGGCTTCATGGTCGGCCGCAAATACGAAAACGGCGGCATCGCCCGCGATGGCGCCAAGATGGTGACGGCCGTCGCCACGGCCAAGGTGCCGAAATTCACCGTCGTCATCGGCGGCTCGTTCGGCGCCGGCAACTACGGCATGTGCGGCCGCGCCTACAGCCCGCGCTTCCTGTGGATGTGGCCGAACGCCCGCATCTCGGTGATGGGCGGCGAGCAGGCGGCCGGCGTGCTGGCCACCGTCAAGCGCGACGGCATCGAGGCGTCCGGCAAGACCTGGAGTGCCGAGGAGGAAGCGGCGTTCAAGGACCCGATCCGCGAGCAGTATGAGACACAGGGCCATCCCTACTACGCCTCGGCGCGGCTGTGGGACGACGGCATCATCGACCCGGCCGATACGCGGCGGGTGCTCGGCCTCGGGCTGTCGGCGTCAATGAACGCGCCGGCCGAAGAGACGAAGTTCGGCATTTTCCGGATGTAAGACGATGTATCTGCCCAAGCATTTTGCGGAAACTGACATCGGCGTCATGCACGAGCTGATGCGCGCCTTTCCGCTCGCCACGGTCGTCACGCAGGGTGCGGAGGGGCTGGAGGCTAACCACATCCCGTTGCATCTGGACGCGAGCGCTGGCCCGAACGGCACCTTGCGCGGCCACGTTGCGCGGGCCAATCCGCTGGCCGCTGATGCCACGGTCAACCGGAAAATTCTCGTTATTTTCAAAGGTCCGGATTGCTACATCAGCCCGTCCGGCTACGCCACCAAGGCCGAGCACGGCAAGGTGGTGCCAACCTGGAATTACACGGCGGTGCATGCCTACGGCGAGTTGCGCCTGATCGACGATGCTGAGTGGCTTTTGGCCCAGTTGCATGCGCTGACCGCTGAGCACGAAGCCGGGTTACCACGTCCGTGGGCGGTTGATGATGCGCCGGCTGATTACATCGGGAAGATGCTGGGGGCGATTGTCGGGATTGAGATTGCCATCGACCGCTTGGTCGGGAAATGGAAGGTTAGCCAGAATCAGCCGGCGGCTAATCAGGCGAGTTTGATTGCGGCGTTGGATGGGCAGCCGATGGCTGGGTTGATTCGGGGGAGGGGGGTTTCTAAATGATTGTTTCCTCGAATTGGCTTGGGGTTCCGTTGAATGAGCTTGGGGTTCCGCCTTGTTGGCGGGCGTACTTTCTTTTGCTTCGCCAAAAGAAAGTAGCCAAAGAAAAGGCGACCCCAGGGTCGGCGCCCTTCGGGTTCCTTGCGCTACTCGGCAGGCCGGGCGGCTTGCTAAACTCGCCTGCGGCTCAGACAACGCAAGCCGACTGCCCCCGGCCCGCCTGCGTTGCTCAGCGCCTTCCACGGGGGCCCCAAAAACGTCCATGTTCAAGCGTTTTGCCCCAAAAAACAGATTCCCACGGTCAACCGGAAAAAAAGCCCAAAAATGAAATCCACTGGCTCAGCGTGGACGCCTTACCGGGCCCCTTGAGAGGTGCCGAGCAACGCAGGGGCTGGCGGAAAAAGGGCGAGGACTGTCTGAGGGCGAAGCCCGAGTTCCGCAGCCCCCGCCAGTCCCGAGTAGCGCAGGGAACCGGCGTAGCCGGCACCGACCCAGGGTCGCCTTCTTCTTTGCTTACTTTCTTCTTGGCGAAGCAAGAAGAAAGTAAGACGCGCCTCAAGCGCGGAAAACAACGCCAATTCAGCAAAACCAAATAACAAAACCGAGACAAACAAAATGCCCTTCCAAGCCCTGGAAATACAACTCACCGGCCCGGTCGCCACCATCTGGATGAACCGCCCCGACCTCCACAATGCCTTCGACGAAACCCTCATCGCCGAACTCACCGCCGCCTGCATCGCCCTCGACGAAGACAAAGATGTCCGCGTCGTCATCCTGGCCGGCCGCGGCAAGAGCTTCTCCGCCGGCGCCGACCTCAACTGGATGAAGCGCGCCGCCAACAACGGCCTCGACGACAACCTCAACGACGCCCGCGCCCTCGCCCGCATGCTCCGCGTGCTGGCCGAGATGAAGAAGCCGACCATCGCCCGCGTCCAGGGTGCCGCGCTCGGTGGCGGCATGGGTCTGGCTGCCGCCTGCGACATCGCCGTCGCCTCGACCAAGGCCGTCTTCGCCACTTCCGAAGTCAAGTTCGGCATCATCCCCTCGGCCATTTCGCCGTACGTGCTGCGCGCCATCGGCGCCCGGCAGGCTTACCGCTACTTCCAGTCGGCCGAACGCATCGATGCCACCCGCGCCCGCGAAATCGGCCTCGTTCATGAAGCCGTCGAGCCGGAACAGCTCGATGCCAAGGTGCAGGAAATCGTCGCCTCGCTGCTGCAAGGTGGCCCGCTTTCCCACGCCGCCGCCAAGGACCTGATCCGCGCTGTCAACGGCCGGCCGATCAACGACACGCTGGTCGATGACACCGCCCACCGCATCGCCCACCTCCGCGCCACGCCGGAAGCCCGCGAAGGCATTGCCGCCTTTTTGGATAAACGTCAGCCCAACTGGATTGGGGAATAAGCCATGTTTAACAAGATCCTCATTGCTAACCGCGGAGAAATAGCCTGCCGCGTCATCAAGACCGCTCGCCGCATGGGCATCCGCACCGTCGCCGTCTATTCCGAAGCCGATGCCAACGCCCGCCATGTCCGCCTCGCCGACGAAGCTGTCTTGCTCGGCCCGGCCGCCGCCCGCGAGTCCTACCTCGTCGCCGACAAGATCGTCGACGCCTGCAAGCGCACCGGCGCCCAGGCTGTCCATCCCGGCTACGGTTTCCTGTCCGAAAACGCCGATTTTGCCGATGCGCTGGCCGCCAACGGCATCGCCTTCATCGGCCCGCCAGCCTCGGCCATTCGCGCCATGGGCTCGAAATCCGAAGCCAAGAAACTGATGGGCAAGGCCGCCGTACCGCTCACCCCGGGCTACCACGGCGACGACCAGACGCCGGAACTGCTGCACAAGGAAGCCGACGCCATCGGCTACCCGGTGCTGATCAAGGCGGCAGCGGGCGGCGGCGGCAAGGGCATGCGCCTCGTCGAAAAGAGCGAGGATTTCCCCGACTCCCTCGCCTCGTGCAAACGCGAAGCCGCCTCCAGCTTCGGCAACGAGCACGTGCTCATCGAGAAATACATCACCAAGCCGCGCCACATCGAAATCCAGGTCTTCGCCGACACGCAGGGCGATTGCGTCTATCTCTTCGAACGCGACTGCTCGGTGCAACGCCGCCACCAGAAGGTGCTCGAAGAAGCCCCCGCCCCCGGCATGACCGATGCGCGCCGCCATGAGATGGGCAAGGCCGCCGTCGCCGCCGCCAAAGCCGTCGGTTACGTCGGCGCCGGTACGGTCGAATTCATCGCCAATCAGGACGGTTCGTTCTATTTCATGGAAATGAACACCCGCCTGCAGGTCGAGCACCCGGTCACCGAAATGATCACCGGGCAGGACCTCGTCGAATGGCAATTGCGCGTCGCCGCCGGCCAGCCGCTACCGCTCGCCCAGGAACAGCTGCAGATTCGCGGCCACGCCCTCGAAGCCCGCATCTACGCAGAGGACACCAACAAGGGCTTCCTGCCGTCGACCGGCAAGCTCGTCCGTCTGTCGCCGCCGGCCGAAAGCCTCAATGTCCGCGTCGATACCGGCGTCGAGGAAGGCGACGAAATCACGCCTTTCTACGACCCGATGATCGCCAAGCTCATCGTCTGGGACGAGCATCGCGACGCCGCCCTGGCCCGCATGCGCAAGGCGCTGGCCGACTATCAGGTGGCCGGCGTCACCACCAACGTCGATTTCCTCTCCCGCCTCGTCGCCTGTCCGGCCTTTGCTAGTGCCGACCTCGACACCGGGCTGATCGAACGCCAGAAGGAATTCCTTTTCCCCGCCGCCCAGGCCGTGCCGCGCGATGCCCTGCTCGTCGCCACGGTCGGCGAACTACTCTGGGAACAGCACGAAGCCAAACAAGCAGCCAAAAACAGCGGCGACCCCTGCTCGCCGTGGCATGCCCGCGACGGCTGGCGCATGAACCTGTCGGCCGCCCGCCTGATCGGCTTCCGCGACGGCGACAGCCTGATCGAAGCCATGGTGCGCTACCAAGGCGACAAATGGCAGATCACCATCAACGGCCAGACCACGCTGGCCCGTGGCAAGAAACTCGAAGGCGACCGCTTTGCCGTCGAACTCGACGACCGTCGCCTGATGGCCAGCGTTGTCGCCGTCGATGAAAAACGCAGCATCTTCCTCAACGGAAGCACGTACTCACTTCTCCGCGACGATCCACTACACCTGGTCGAAGCCGGCGGTGCCCAAGGCGGCGGCCTGACCGCACCGATGCCCGGCAAGGTCGTCGCCCTGCTCGCCCAGCCCGGCCAGAAGGTCGAAAAAGGCGCACCGCTGCTCATCCTCGAAGCCATGAAAATGGAGCACACCATCACCGCCCCCGCCGCCGGAACCGTCAAGACTTTCTGCTACGCTGCCGGCGAGCAGGTGGCCGATGGAGCCGAACTGGTCGAATTCGAGCCGAACTAAACCAAGTTCCCTCCCCTTGAAGGGGAGGGAGTTAACGAGGTACCCCCATGAAGCTGCCCAGCAAGGTAAAAATCGTCGAAGTCGGCCCGCGCGACGGGTTGCAGAATGAGGCGCAGGTGGTCCCGACGGCGATCAAGATCGAACTGATCGAACGCCTGGCCGATGTCGGCCTGCGCGTCATCGAGTCGACCTCCTTCGTCTCGCCAAAATGGGTGCCGCAGATGGGCGACAACGCGGCGGTCATGCGCGGCATCAAACGCCACGCTGCTACGGTCTACCCGGTTTTAACGCCAAATTTGCAAGGTTTTGATGCGGCCATTGAAGCCGGCGCGACCGAAGTCGCCATTTTCGGCGCTGCCTCCGAGATTTTTTCCCAAAAAAACATCAATTGCTCGATTGCCGAGAGCCTGAAACGCTTCGAACCCATCGTTTCGGCTGCCTCGGCACTGGAAATTCCGGTCCGCGGCTACGTTTCCTGCGTCGTCGGCTGTCCGTATGAAGGCGCCATCGACCCGAAAAAAGCTGCCGAAGTCGCCAAAACCCTGTTCGACATGGGTTGTTACGAAGTCTCGCTCGGCGACACCATCGGCGTCGGCAATCCGGCTTCCATCAAACGCCTGATCGAAGCCTGCGCCAAACTCCTCCCCATCGAAAAACTGGCCGGCCATTACCACGACACCTACGGCATGGCTGTCGCCAACATCTACGCCTCACTGCAGATGGGCATGGCCGTCTTCGACAGCTCGATCGCCGGCCTCGGCGGCTGTCCCTACGCCAAAGGCGCCTCCGGCAACGTGGCGACTGAGGACGTTGTTTATCTATTGCAAGGCATGGGCATTGAAACCGGCATCGATCTGGCTAAACTGGCAATTGTCGGCGACTGGATTTCCAGCGCCATCAACCGCCCGAATGGCGCCAAAGCCGGCCGGGCCCTTTGTGCCAGGTCCGAGTGAGCCTTCTTTCCACCGTAGCCGATTTTCTCAAGCCCGCGCCGCCGCTCGACCCGTCCTTGCGCAAGGCGCTCGACCGGGTGGCCGAGATGGTGGACCCGATGCTCAAGGCTGCCCCCGGTTTCGAAAAGCACCTGAGCGGCCCGGTTGAATACGCGCTGGGTTACTGCGACGGGCTGGTCGCCTCGCTGCCCGGCCCGATCGACATCAACCGCAAGGCCTTCGCCAACGATCCGCTGGTGCACGCGCTGTTCGCCACGGCCGGCGACATCGACCAGATGCTCGGCCGCAGCCAGGCCGTGCGCGATTTTCTCGCCGAGCCATGCAGCTGGGAAAACGAGTATTTCTACGCCATGTTCGCCGCCCGCCGGCAACAGAAAAAGCAGCTCGGCATGGCGCAACAAGGCGATGTCATCCGCAACGACGTCCCCCAGCTCGTGCTCTTTTTCTCCGGCCAGACGCTGATCGAGCCGAGCTGCCAGCTCGACGCCACCCGACACGGCCTGCGCTGCAAGGCGCTCGAAAGCCTGCTCCATACCTTCCACGCCCATGTGAAAGCCCTGCGCGACGAGCGCGAAGGCCTGCGTGCCGATGTCTCGGTCGAACGCGCCCACCTCACCATCCTGCGCGGCACCTCGGGCGACCATGCCCTGGAAGTCGGCACCCGTCACCTCGCCGAGCTCGACACCAAACTGCGCCACACCGCCGAATCGCTGATGCCCGAGCATCTGGTCCACGCGCTGGCCGACTACCTCAAGTCGCCCGAAGAGGCCCTGCACCTGACGCCGGTCAGCATCACGGTCGACCGTCAGGGCATTGTTTCCGACGACGGCAACGAGGATATCAACGCCCATACGCTCAACTTCCCGGAACTAACTGCCCGTGACCGCCGTCTTCATCTGGCCATGCTGGCCAGAATCAGTCGCGACGAAGCCCTCGAAGCCGTTGAAATGGTCCGCGACCAGCAACACCGCTTCATGCTCATTTAAATGACCACCTCACCCTGCATCAACATCTGCAAGATGGATGCGAGCAACGGCCTGTGCCAAGGTTGCTTGCGCACTATCGATGAAATCACGGCCTGGTCGCGCCTCGACGACGCCGGGCAGCAGCACATCCTGGCCAACGTCGCCCGGCGACGCCACGAACAGGCTCCGCAGGAATGCAATAGTCGCAGCAACACCAACACAAAATGAACGACGAAGAACTCTACCAATGCGTCGGCATCTGCATGGCCGACCCCGATTCCGGCTATTGCCTCGGCTGCGGCCGGCCGCCGCTGAGCGCACCGGACATCGTCGCCGAGCTGGTCGTGCCAACGACAACGCAGCCGGCCAATCGTGATGGCAGCCCGGAAAAGCCGGAATGAACCCGGACCTCCCGGCCAGCCTGCTCGTCCTTGAGCGCGGCTGGCTGTCGGCCAACAACATCCTGTTTTTCGATGGCGATCAGGCCACCCTGGTCGATAGTGGCTACGTCACGCATGCCGAACAGACGGTCCAACTGGTCCATCACGCCCTGGCCGGCCGCCAACTGACTCGGCTGATCAACACCCACTCGCATTCCGACCACATCGGCGGCAATGCCGCGCTCAAGGCCGCCTTTGACTGCGAGATCATCGTCCCGGCCGGCCTGCACGCGGCCATTGCCGAGTGGGACAAGGATGCTCTGCTGCTCTCCCCTCTCGGCCAGCAAAGCGCCCGCTTCCAGCACGACAGCCTGATCGACGCCAACCACGAAATCGAAATGGGCGGCCTCAACTGGCAGGCACTGGCCGTTCCCGGCCACGACATGGAGGCGCTGGCCTATTACAACCCGGAAAAGCGCATCCTGATTTCCGGCGATGCCCTCTGGGAAAACGGCTTCGGCGTCATCTTCCCGGAACTGCTCGGCGAAGCCGACGGCCTGGCCAGCACGCAGGAAACCCTCGAAATGCTCGCCCGGCTGCCCATCGACATCGTCATTCCCGGCCACGGCAAGCCGTTTTCCACGGTGGACGCCGCTTTTGAACGGGCTTTCCGGCGCCTTGGCAACTTCCGCAGCAATATCGGGCAACTGGCCTGGCATGCCATCAAGGTCATCGTCTCCTTCGCGATGATGGAAAAACGCCAGTTGCCGAAAGCCGACTTTCCCGCCTTCGTGCTCTCGCTACCGTTCGCCGTCGACGTCAACGCCCGCTTTCTGAATCTCTCCGACGAGCGCCTGGTCGCCGGCCTCGAACGCGAACTGCTGCTGGTCAATGCCCTCAGGCTCAACGATGGAATGATCACCGCCGGCTAAACTGGCTGGCTGTTGCAAAACGGTGGCCGTACAATGAAACCCTAATATTACAAAAGGGGTAGGGCCATGAGTTTCCGTAACCGACTGTTGCTTGGCATGGCCTTGATCATGGCCGCTTTCATTGCCGCCGTTGTTGTCGCCAACAGCGGCCTGCGCAGCACATCGGCCCGCTTCGGCAGCTTCCTCGATGGCATCGGTGCCCTGCAGCACGGCTATCAGGATATGTACAGCCAGGGGCTGCAAATGGGCCAGGCGTTGCGCAACATTGTCCTCGACCCGAGCAATCCCAAGGCTTTCGACAATCTCGAAAAAGCCCGCAAGGACTTCGCCGCGGCGCGCGAACGCGCCACCAGCGCCGCCGCGTCCGTCGACGGCTTCAGCACTTCGCTGGCCCGCCTCGGACCCCTCGCCAAAGCCCAGGCCGATGCCCAGACTGAAGTTCTCGCCGCCATCAAGGCGGGCCGCACGGATGACGCGAAGACCCTGATCAACAGCAAGGAAACGCCCGCCTGGCGGGCCTTGAAGAAGGCCCTGCTTGATGACCTCGAGGTCATCGACAAGGCCACCGATGCCCAGCGCCACGAAGTGGCCGCCAAGGCCGAACAGGCCGGCAACATCGTGCTGGCGCTGTCGGCGTTGGCCATTCTGGTCGGCATCGCCAGCGTCATCACCACGCTGGCCTATGTTCGCCGCCAACTCGGCGGCGAGCCGGGCTACGCCCGTCAGGTGGCCAACGCGATCGCCACCGGCGACCTGACGCAACCGATCGCCATTGCCGATGACGACCGTAACAGTCTGCTGGCCGGGTTGGCTGCCATGCAGGTGCACCTGCGCGAACTGGTCAGCACGCTGGCCAGGCATGCGAGCGACGTCGCCCAGACGGCGACCCAGATGGCGTCGGCCACCTCGCAGGTAGCCAGCGGCAGCGATCAGCAACTGGATGTCGCCCGCAACATGGTCAGCAATGGCGAAGTGCTCTCCGAAAGCCTCGGCCAGGTGATGAATGCCGTCAGGGAAGCCGAGCAGATCGTTCAGGGGTCGAGCAAAATCTCGGGCAGCGGCGCGGCGCTAGCCAGCAAGGCCGCCGAAGAAACCAAATCGATGGCCAGTTCGGTGCAGGTCACGGCCACCCACATCCGCGAACTGGGCACGCTGTCCGCCCAGATCAATTCGATCCTCGGCGTCATCTCCGACATCGCCAGCCAGACCAACCTGCTCGCCCTCAATGCCGCCATCGAAGCGGCACGCGCCGGCGAACAGGGGCGCGGCTTTGCCGTGGTCGCCGACGAAGTGCGCAAGCTGGCCGAACGCACGACAAAATCGACCGCCGAAATTTCCGCCATGGTCGATAGCATCCACACCGGCACGGCACGCGCCGTCGATGCCATGGAATCCGGCATGCGGCAGGTCGATGGCAGTGTCCAGCTATCCAACCAGGCGCGCGACGCCTTCGACCAGATGAACACCAGTTCGCTCGAGGTGACACAGGTGGTGGCGCGCATCACCGATGCCATCAGCGTCGAGTATCAGAACGAAGGAACGATGCAGACCCACATTGGCGTAGTGCGCAACCTGATCGAAGAAGGGGCCCGCGCCATGCGCGACGTCGTCGCTTCGGCCGAACGCCTGAAAGGCATGGCCGGCGAGTTGAACCAGCAGGTTTCCCGCTTCAAGCTCTAGACGGGGCGGCGCCCATTGCTAAAAAGCGGCGTTGAACGCCGCTTTTTTTCGCCTGCAAAACCGGCTCAGGCCGCTGGTTTTACCGGCAGATAACGCTGAACGAGGCGCACCCAGTAGCTGGCGCCCAGCGTCAGCAACTCGTCGTTGAAATCGTAGTGCGGGTTGTGCAGCGTGCAGCCGCCGGTGCCCGGGCCGTTGCCGAGCCAGACGTAGCAACCCGGCTTTTCGTTGAGCATGTAAGCGAAATCCTCGGCGCCCATCGAAGGCAGGATGTCGGTCAGCACACGTTCCGGTTTGAAGACTTCGCCGGCGACTTCGCGGCAGAATTTGGCCTCGTTGACGCTGTTGACCGTAGGTGGATAGCGGTGGTCGAACTGGACGCTGATCTGCGCCCCGTTGGCCGCCGCGATGCCGCTGCACAGCCGTTCGACGGCGCGTTCGATGTTTTCCTGGACCTCCGGCTTGAAGCTGCGGATGGTGCCGCGCAAAATCACCTCTTCGGGAATGATGTTCCACGCCTCGCCGGCATGAAATTGCGTGACGCTGACGACGGCCGATTCGCACGGGTGCAGCGTACGGCTGACCACGGTTTGCAGGGCCAGCACCAACTGCGAGCCGGCGACGATGGAATCGACACCCTGATGCGGCATGGCGGCGTGGCAGCCGTGGCCGCGTACGATGATCTCGAAGGCGCAGGTGCCGGCCATGACCGGCCCGGGCATAACAGCCATTTCGCCGACCGGGATGCCCGGCCAGTTGTGCAGGCCGAACACCGCCTCGACCGGGAAACGCTCGAACAGGCCATCCTCGATCATCACCGCGGCGCCACCTTCGGATTCCTCGGCCGGCTGGAAGATGAAGACCGCGACGCCATCGAAATCGGGGTGCTGCGCCAGGTGGCGGGCGGCACCGAGCAGCATGGCGGTGTGGCCGTCATGGCCGCAGGCGTGCATCTTTCCGGCGTGCTTGGAGTGATGCGGAAATTCGTTCATTTCGGCCAGCGGCAGCGCATCCATGTCGGCGCGCAGGCCGACCATCTTGGACGAGGTACCGGCGCGCAAGACGCCAACGACGCCGGTTTTGGCGATGCCGCGATGGACTTCGAGGCCGTAGCGCTCGAGTTCGCGGGCGACGATGTCGGCCGTCCGGTTCTCGTTGAAAGCCAGCTCGGGATGGGCGTGAATGTCGCGGCGCAGCGCCGTCAGTTCAGCCAGGAATGGCAGGTCGAGCAATGGAATTGTCGGGGTCATGTTGATCTCCTGTTTTTCTGTTCGCCGGCAACCTGATTCGTCACGCCCGCGAAAGCGGGAGTCCATGCTTGAACCGGATTCCCGCTTCGCCCGCCGCGAAGCGGAGTCCCGGGTGTGTCGAGGCCGCGGGAATGACGTGCAGCTCGTACAAAGACTGCCGGCTTTATATTATGCCGCGGGTTGATACCGTGCGCCGCCTTGATTATGCTCTGCCTCCATGGAACTCATACTGATCAGCGGACTTTCCGGGTCCGGCAAGTCCGTCGCCCTGAACCTGCTCGAAGACGCCGGCTATTACTGCGTGGACAACCTGCCGGTGATCATGTTGACGGTCCTCGCCGGGATGCTCAAGGAAGAAAATGTCGGCAAGGTGGCTGTCGCCATCGACGCCCGCTCCGGCCACGGCATCGAGCTGCTGCCAGCCAAGCTCGACAAATTGAAGGAAGACGGCGTCAAAATCACCTTCCTCTTTCTCTTTTCGCACGAGGAAACGCTGCTCAAGCGCTATTCCGAATCGCGGCGCCGTCACCCGCTGGCCACCGCCGGACAGACGCTGGAAGAAGCGATCCGGGCCGAAAACAAATTGCTCGAGCCGATTTCCACCCTCGGCCACCGCATCGACACCAGCGGCATGAAAGCCAGCGGCCTGCGCGAATGGGTCCGCCAGTTCATCGAGGCCGAGCCGGGCCAGGGCCTGACCCTGATGTTCGAGTCCTTCGGCTTCAAGCACGGCATTCCGCTCGATGCCGATCTCGTCTTCGACGTCCGCTGCCTGCCCAACCCGCACTACGACCCCGAACTGCGCCCGCTGACCGGCCGCGACCAGCCAGTCGTCGATTTCCTCGAAGCCGAGGAAGAAGTCCGCCGCATGCGCGACGACATCTGCCGTTTCGTCGCCACCTGGCTGCCCTGCTACATCCGCGACAACCGCAATTACCTGACCGTCGCCATCGGCTGCACGGGCGGCCAGCACCGCTCGGTTTACATGGCCGAATGGCTGGCCAACGAATTCGCCACGCGGGCCCGGGTCCTGGTCCGCCATCGTACGCTGGCTGGCGGCTGAGGGTGCTGCAGGCAGCCAATTCCACGGTCAACCGGAAATAATGGCCAAAATCGAAATGCCCCGGCGCCGGGCAAGGCCATGAGCTGGCTGCCCTTGATCCGCCCCGGCGACTGGCTGATCATGCTGCTCAGCGCCGCCGCAGTCGGCGCCAGCATCCCGATTTTCTGGCAAGGCGGGCTGGCTGACCGCGCCATCATCCGGCAGGAAGGCAAGGTCTTCGCCGAAGTCGACCTCAAGGCCCGCAAGCAATACGCAGTCGCCGGCCCGCTCGGCACCACGCTGATCGCCGTCGAACCGGGCCGTGCCCGCGTCGTCTCCGACCCCAGCCCGCGCCAGTATTGCGTCAAGCAGGGCTGGCTCATGCGCCCCGGCGAAATCGCCATCTGCGCCCCGAATCGCGTCAGCGTCCAGATCGCCGGGCGGACCAAGGTCTATGACTCGATCAGTTATTGAACTCACCGTGACCGCCGAGGACCGCCGCGTCGCCTGGCTGGCCACGGCGGCGGTCGGCCTCTCGCTGGTCGACGCCGCCATCCCGTCGCCGCTGCCCGGCGTCAAGCCGGGGCTGGCCAACATCGTCACCCTCGTTGTCCTGGCCCGCTACGGCTGGGGCACGGCGGTCTGGGTCAGCGCCCTGCGGGTTTTGGCCGGCAGCCTGCTGCTCGGCTTCTTCCTCGCCCCCGGCTTCTTCCTGTCGCTCATCGGGACGACGCTCAGCCTGCTCACCCTCGGTCTCGCCCGTCATCTGCCTGCCCGCTGGTTCGGCCCGGTCAGCCTGTCCATCCTCGCCGCCTTCGCCCACATCGGCGGCCAGTTGCTGCTCGCCCGCGTCTGGCTCATTCCGCACGACGGGGTCTTTCTGCTCACCCCGGTTTTCGCCGCCGCGGCACTGGTTTTCGGCACCATCAACGGCCTGATCGCGGCTAAACTGCTGGCTGAACCTGCGCCTCCGGAAGTTTCCAATGCCTAAAACGATTTGCCTCGCGCTGACCGGTGCCTCTGGCATGCCCTACGGCCTGCGCCTGCTCGAATGCCTGCTTGACGCCGGCTGCAAGGTGCAGTTGCTCTATTCGCAGGCATCGCAAGTCGTCGCCAAACAGGAACTGGATTTCGAGCTGCCGTCGCGCCCGTCCGAGGCCAAAGCCGCCCTGCTCGCCCGCTTTCCCACGGTCAACCCGGAAAACCTCGCCGTTTTCGGCCGCGAAGAATGGTTCGCCCCGGTCGCCTCCGGCTCCAACCCGCCCGACGCCATGGTCGTCTGCCCGTGCTCGATGGGCACCCTGGCCGCCATCGCCCAGGGCCTGGCCGACAACCTCATCGAACGCGCTGCCGACGTCGTCATGAAAGAAGGCCGCAAGCTCGTGCTGGTGCCGCGCGAAACGCCGTTCTCGGCCATCCACCTCGAAAACATGCTGCGCCTCTCCCGCGCCGGCGTCGTCATCCTGCCACCCAGCCCGGGCTTCTACCACCATCCGCAAAACGTCCAGGACATCGTCAATTTCGTCGTCGCCCGCATCCTCGACCAGATCGGCGTGCCGCACACGCTGATGCAGCGCTGGGGCGAATGATGGGCTGGTTCGACTTCGTCCGCTCGCCGACCGGCAACGCCGTCGAAACGATGCGCATCCCGCTCTTCCCGCTCAACACCGTGCTTTTCCCGGGTAGCGTGCTGCCGCTCAAGATCTTCGAGCAACGCTACCTCGACATGGCCGCCGCCTGCATGAAAGACGGCTCGCCCTTCGGCGTCTGCCTCATCGAAAAAGGCAGCGAAGTCGGTGCCACCGCCGAACCGCACGCCGTCGGCACGCTGGCCACCATCGGCGACTGGGAGATGGAACAGCTCGGCATCCTGATGATCACCGCCCACGGCAGCCGCCGCTTCCGCATCATCGAAACCAGCGTCGGCGCCAACAACCAGCTTGAAGCCAGCGTGGAACTGCTCGCCGAAAGCGGCCCGACACCGCTACCGCCCGAACGCCAGCGCCTGGTCCCGCTGCTCCGCCGCGTCGTCGACGACCTCGGCAACGAACGCCTGCCCGAACCGCACCGCTACGACGAGGCCGAATGGGTCGGCTTTCGCATCACCGAAGTCCTGCCCATCCAGAACCTCGCCAAGCAAAAACTGCTCGAACTCGACGACCCGCTCGCCCGCCTCGAAATCCTCGAAAAATACCTCGACCAGCGGAAACTGCTCGGCTGAAAACCAATTGCTTTGGTTACACCCCCCGACAGCTTGCCGGGGGGGAATGTCTGAAATAAAAACTCAGCCCGGCATTCTCTCGAAGCTGGGAAGGCCCTCGGGAATCATGTGGAACGCTTGCTTGTCCACCGTAAAAATCGCGACCTTGGGGACAAAACGGGCCGGCTCATCCATCGTGCCAACCTTCACCGCCATCAACCCACCCGGAATCTCAGTGCCAATCGCCGTGCCACAGTTCGGGCAAAACCGGCGCGTCACCGCATTGGGCACATCGCTGCGCGTAAATGAGGCCGGATTGCCCTTGGTGTAGGCAAAGCCGCTCGACGGGACAGCGATGAACGTATTCGGCTCGCCCCCCGTGATGTACTGACACTGGCGACAGTGACACTGCCCCTCCAGGACCGGCTCGCCTTCGACCCGATAACGCACCTCGCCGCAATAGCAACCACCTTCAAAAATCATGATGTCTCCTTTTTATATGAAGAGAAAAGCCCCCTGAAATAGCTGGCTCCGGAACAACGCTGCCAGATCGCCTGAGCGACCATTTCGACCATTTCGACCATTCCAGGAAACCTCATTATTACCTCGAACCCTCCTGAATTTCGCTCGGCTAAACCATTGTCTAATCGCCAGTGACTCGCAAACAACCCCAGATGTGACAACAGTCGCCAGCCACAGACTTATCGTATGTTGAACAAACTTTGAACCCCCAATCGCTTTGAAAAAATTCGCCAAATTTCTTTCAAAGCATATAATCCGATACAAATATTTTTCAAATCCTTTTTCCGCTTTGAAAAAAAACACCCACTTTCTTTCAAAGCAAAAAATACTTTGAAAGAAACTTTCGGTTAACGGGGTAACACCGTGAATAAAAACGATTTTTCAGACAGACCTAGCGGCCGTTTGATCGATACCCCAAAGGGCTACACGGCCTTTGTTCCCAATCCACTTCCACCTCCTATCGAATTCGACATGGGCCTGGCCCTTGCCTTGTCGAAGGCCGATTCCGCGCTATCTGAACTTTCCGGGCTAGGAGGGCAACTACCGAACCCGCATCTGTTGATTTCACCCTACATCAAAAGGGAAGCGGTTCTATCGTCTCGAATCGAAGGGACCAAAGCCAGCCTCTCCGACCTCCTCATCGACGAAATCGAGGATGGCAACACCAAGCGCACGGCCACGGACGACATCAAGGAAGTCCGGAATTACGTTACTGCGCTGGAGCATGGCGTCAATCTACTGAACGAATTGCCGCTTTCCCTCCGGTTGATTCGCGAAATTCACGCCAAGTTGATGCAAGGCGTGCGCGGTGACAAGGCGACGCCTGGAGAATTCCGCAAAACGCAAAACTGGATAGGCCCCGCCGGTAGTACCCCGATGACCGCCGCGTTCGTCCCACCACCGGTTGACGACATGAATGATTGCCTTGGAGATTGGGAGAAATTCCTGCATCTCCACGACGTCATTCCTGATCTCATCCAGTGCGCGATGATGCATGTCCAGTTCGAGACCATCCACCCATTCCTGGATGGAAACGGCCGGGTAGGCCGTCTGCTCGTCACCTTCTTCCTTCTCGAAAGGAAACGGCTGTCCCAGCCCCTGCTCTATCTATCGGCATTCATCGACGCCCACAAAGGCGACTACTATGACTTGCTTCAGCGGGTTCGTACCCATGGCGAGTGGAATCCCTGGTTCCATTACTTCCTCCAGGGAGTAACCGAGATCGCAACGGAAGCCGGGCAGCAAGCAAAGGAACTGCACTCACTCAGGGAACAATACCGAGCCAGACTGCGGGATAAGCCGAACGCGCTAGGTTTGGTCGATGAACTGTTCGTTAACCCTTACATGACAATTGCCCGTGCCGTAAAAATCCTGGGCAAGACCCATCCAACGGCCAATGCAGCGATAAAGGCCCTTGAAGGCAATGGGATATTGAAAGAGGTCAGTGGGCGACAATGGGGACGGTACTATGTGTGTCCACCTATCCTGGAAGCATTGGAAAAGCCATTTGTTTGACCGAAGCAACCACCAGAAAACAAAAAGCCAACCTCTCTCGGTTGGCTTTTTTGCAGATAAACGACCTGTATGAATTCGATGTGGAGCGGGCGATGGGAATCGAACCCACGGCTCTAGCTTGGGAAGCTAGGGTATTACCATTATACGACGCCCGCTCAGGACAGCAGGCCGCCATTCTATGCGCAGAAGGCGGCCGGTTCAATGTTCCTGTGCGGGGTCGGTCGGGTTGCCTAGGCGGTCACTGAGAGCAGCGTGGCAATCCCGCTGTTTTCCTGATCCTGGCCGGGGCCGTAGGCGTGCATCAGTTGCATGATTTTCATCATCACCTCGGCATCGCTGTTGTTTGCCGTGGTCGTCGCGGTGGCCGTGCCGGTGTCGGAGGCGGAGGTCGACTCGGTTGATTTGTCGTAGGCCATGGCTTCCTTGAAGCTGACCTTGCCGTCGCTATCGGTGTCCGCTGCTTCAAAATTCTCGACGATCTTGTTGATCAGCTCGGTTCGTTTCGTATCGCTGCTGTCGACGGATTCGAGCTGGCTGGTCAGTTCTTCCTTGGTGAAGCCGGCGTCGTCGGCTGGCGGCGGGGGTGGCATGCCGCCGGGGCCTTGCATCGGGCCGCCGAACTGGCTGCTGACAGATTCCTGCAGCTTGGCGAGAACGGTGGCGAATTCGTCTTTGGTGACCTTGCCGTCGCTGTTGCTGTCGAGCGCCGTGAAGACGTCTTCGGCGCTCGTGCTGCTGGTGCTTTGACTGGCGTTGCTGGTGATCTGGCTGAAGGCTGCGGCCAGATCGCTTTTTTCGAGATAGCCCTGGCTCTTGGTGTCCAGCTTCGAGAACAGCATGCTTGCCATTTGAGATGCCTGGTTGATTCCGCTCAACATGATTCGCTCCTTGGATGAAATTGACGAGATGCCTGGCCTTTGGCCAAGTAGCTTTCCTAGTGCAAGTTATCGGCCTAAACCGAGGTGTTTTGACGGCGCTTTGGGTTAATCCGGGTAAAAGAATGTTAAGAAAAACTGTATTCGTGGCGTTTTATTAGGAATAACACCGGCAAAAGCCGGAATTTTTGGGCTATTGGCGGCAAAAACCGCTCGCCGGCAATATTTGCCGATCGTTACCCGACCAGAGCAATCGGGAATGAGGTAAATCTCTGTAAATCAAGCGCTCGCAGTCGCCACCCTTGGCTATGATTCAACCGGATAATTTTGTGGGTGAATAAGCGATGGCGGCAGTTTTGCTGGTGGACGACGACGTTGAACTGGCCGAGATGCTGGGCGACTACCTGGCCCAGGACGGCTTTGTGGTGACCACGTTGCACGATGGCCTGAGCGGTGCCGAGGCGGCGCTCTCGGGGCAGTACGCCATTGCCGTGCTCGATGTGATGATGCCGGGCCTTTCCGGTGTCGAGGTCTTGCGCCGGATTCGGGCGGTCAGCGCGATGCCGGTGCTCATGCTGACGGCCAAGGGTGACGACATGGATCGCATCGTTGGCCTTGAACTGGGCGCTGACGATTACGTCCCCAAGCCCTGCCAGCCGCGCGAGCTGGCCGCCCGCCTGCGCGCCATCCTGCGTCGCGCGGCGCCGTCGGCCGAGCCGAGCAACGTCCCACTGGTGGTTGGCGAACTGTGCATTCGGCCGGAACAACGTCTGGCCGAATGGTCTGGCGTCGCTGTGGACCTGACCAGCACGGAATTCAATTTGCTTGAAGTGCTGGCCCGCAATGCCGGGCGGCCGGTGAGCAAGAGCGATCTGTCGGAACAGGCGCTGGGCCGGGCGCTGGTCCGTTTTGACCGGAGCATCGACGTCCATTTGTCGAGCATTCGCCACAAGCTGGGCACGCTGGCCGACGGGCGCTCGTGCATCCAGACGGTTTATCGGCAGGGTTACCAGTTGATCCGGTCCTGAGATGGGACGCCTGTTCTGGAAGTTCTTTCTCTTCATCTGGCTCGGCCAGGTGGCAGCCGTGGTCGGCACCGGAACATTCTTCTGGTTCGAGCGCCAGCAGTCGCCGATGCGGGCTGATCGCCCACCTCCGCCGCGGCCTGATTTTGACGAGCACCGGCCGCCGCCGATGGAGTTCGATCGAGGCGGACCGCCCCATCGCCCGCCGTCGCCCGACGACAAGCGACCGGGTGGCCGGCTGCCGCTATTTCCCATGATCGCTGCCCTGATCGCCAGCCTGCTCTGTGCGGCCGGCGTGGCCTGGTATTTCGCCAAGCCGATTCGCCACCTGCGCAATGCCTTCGCCACGGCGGCCGAGGGTGATCTCGATACCCGGGTGGGCGGCGCCATGGGCGGCCGGCGCGACGAACTGGCCGATCTGGGCCAGGATTTCGACCGCATGGCCGAGCGCCTGCAGGCCTTGATGGCGGCTCAGAAACACCTGCTGCATGATGTTTCGCACGAAATGCGCTCGCCGCTGGCCCGCCTGCAGGCGGCCATTGGCCTGGCCCGCCAGCAGCCGGGGCGGGTTGAGGATACGCTGGCGCGCATCGAGCGCGAGGGCGAACGCATGAACGGGCTGATCGGCGAGTTGCTGACGCTGTCCCGGCTGGAGGCGGGCGTTTCAGGCCCGTTGGAGAAGCTTGATCTGGGCGAATTGCTGGCGGGGATCGTCGAGGATGCGCGCTTTGAGGGCGTGGCCGAGCAGGTTGGCGTCGACTTCGTGGCGGCGCCGGGGCTGTTCGTGCAGGCCAATCCGGAGTTGCTGCACCGGGCCATCGAGAACGTGGTGCGCAACGGGCTACGCTTTTCGCCGGCCGGAACAAGCCTGCAGATCGCGGCGAAACGGGAAGCTGACGGCTTGATCCACCTGGGCATCGCCGATCAGGGCATCGGTGTGCCGGAAGCCGAACTGGAGGCGATTTTCACCCCGTTTTATCGCGGGCGGAATCTGGCGACGGGCGACGGCTATGGTCTGGGGCTGGCGATTGCCCGGCAGGTGATTGCTACGGTCAACGGGAAAATTACTGCAAAAATGAAATCCGACGGCAGCCCCGGGCTGCTCGTCGAGATCGTTCTGCCGGCAGCCGGCTGAGGCGGGAACTCAGGCGAGTTCGGCCAATTCCCGGTAGCGGCCGGCGTGGAACAGCAGCGGCGCGAGGTCCGGCGTTTCGCTGAAGCGTTCGACGCTGCCGACGAAAATGGTGTGATCGCCGGCGGCGTGTTCGGTGACCTTGGCCATTTCAAAGGTCGCGCAGCATCCCGGAAACACCGGGGCGCCACCGGCTCCGGCGTGCCACGGCAGGCCGGCAAAGCGGTCGGCCGGCCAGGTAGCGAAGCGATTCGACAGATCCTGCTGGTCGGCGGCCAGCACGTTGATGGCGTGATGCGTGGCCTGGCGGAAGGCTTCGAGGTTGTGCGACTTGTTGTCGAGGCACCAGAGGACGAGCGCCGGCTCGAGCGAGACGGCGGCGAAGGAATTGACGGTCAGGCCGATGGGGTGGCCGTCCGGGTCGATGGCCGTGACGATGGTGACGCCGGTGGCATAGCGCCCCAGTGCGTTGCGCAGGGCGCGGCTGTCGTTTTGCGGTTGGGTCATCGGGCAGGGCCGGTAGGCCGGAAGAAAAAGAGGCCGTATTATCCGTGCTCCCGCAGCCCGCGTCGAGGCAGAATTTGGCCGCCCAAAACCGTTTTACCGCACACCTGATCGCCTGGCAGAAGACCGCCGGCCGCCACGACCTGCCCTGGCAGAAGACGCAAGACCCTTACCGTATCTGGCTGTCCGAGATCATGCTGCAGCAGACCCAGGTCAGCACGGTGATCCCCTATTACGCCCGCTTTCTGGCCAGTTTTCCTGATGTACTGGCCCTCGCCGCAGCGCCGATCGAGCTGGTCATCGAGCACTGGGCCGGCCTCGGCTATTACGCCCGGGCCCGCAATCTGCACCGCTGCGCGCAGCAGATTGCCACGGTCCACGCCGGAAAATTCCCGGAAACCGAAGCGCAACTGGAGGAATTGCCGGGCATTGGCCGGTCGACCGCGGCGGCTATTGCGGCCTTCGCCTTCGGGCGCCGGGCGGCGATTCTCGATGGCAACGTCAAGCGCGTGCTGTGCCGGCAATTCGGCATCGCGGGTTTTCCCGGCGCCAAGGCCGTGCATGACCGCCTTTGGCTGCTGGCCGAAAGCCTGCTGCCGGAGAACGACATCGAGGTTTACACGCAGGGGCTGATGGACCTTGGCGCCACGCTGTGCACACGCAGCCGGCCGCGCTGTGGCGACTGCCCGGTAGCGGACGGCTGCGTCGCCAAACGTGATGGCCGGCAGGGCGAATTGCCGGAAGCAAAACCGCGGGCGGCGGTGCCGGAACGCACCTCGACTTTTGTTCTGCTCACCGATGGCCAGCGCCTGCTGCTCGAACGACGCCCCCCTTCAGGGCTGTGGGGCGGCCTGCTGGTGCCGCCGGAAGGCGAGCCGGCTGCGGTGGCGGCGCGCTTCGGGCTGGCGCTCGGCGAAACGACGAAGTTGCCACCGTTCAAACATGTCTTCACGCATTTCCGGCTGACGCTGGAGCCCGTGCTGTGCCGGATCGACGCCCGGTTTCAGGCGGCCGAGCCGGGGCTGGAATGGGTGGATATCGAACGTGCAGCCGATGCCGGTGTGCCGGCGCCGATCAAGAAACTGATCAGGCAGGTTGCCAGCGCAAGGGGCTGATGCCCCAGCGCTCGAAGGTTTCGGCCCGGACGATCTGGCCGTAGTGGTTGCCGATCTTGCGTGAGAGGTCGACATCGACCGGCGTGGTGACGTATTGCTGCCGGCCGGTGTGGTAAATGACGCGGACGGTAGGCGTCAGCATATTGTCGGCGTGCAGTTGGCCGACCACGGCGAGATGCCCGCTTTCGAGCAGGACCAGCGTGCCGACCGGGTAGATGCCGACGGTCTTGACGAAGGCGGTCACGAGCGCCGGATCGTACTGAAAACCGGCCTCGTCGTAGAGCTGGCGCAGCGTGTGCGATGGCGACATGGCGGCCCGGTAGGGGCGGTCGGAAGTCATCGCGTCGTAGGTATCGACGATGGCCGCCATGCGCCCGGCCACGGAGATTTCGTCGCCAGCCATCCGGTACGGGTAGCCACAGCCGTTGTATCGCTCGTGGTGTTCGAGGACGACAGCGACTGAGGTTTCGGACAACCGCGTTGTCGCGTCGAGCACGGCCAGCCCTTCTTCGACATGGCTCTGCACAATCGAGAACTCGGCCTGGGAGAGCTGGCCCGGCTTGGCTGTCAGCTTGGCATCGAGAGCGGCGTGACCGATGTCCTTGACCATGGTGCCGAGTGCCAGCTTTTCGATTTCCGGCTCGGGCAGGCCTTGATGCCGACCGAAGGCGATGATCAGCGCCGCCGTCGCCACGGCGTGTTCGGTGGCGTAGGCGTCGAGGCGCTTGAGGCGGGCCAGCGGCACGAGGGCGTCGGGATTGCGGATGACCGAGGCGATCATCTTGCTGACGATCGGTTCAAGATAGGCGGCATCGACATTGCTGCCGGCCTTGGCGGCGAGCATCAACCCGCTCACCGTATTGCTCGCTTCATGCAGCAGCCGGCCGGCCCGCCGCCGCTCCTCGCCGAGCGACACCGTGGGCGGCGTGGCCGCCCGGATTTCGGCCAGCGACTTGAGTTTCTGTTCGATCTGGTTGATGCGCGCAATCGGCGTCGGCGGCAGATCGGCACCCTTGTCGGTATCGATGCTGATTTCGCTGATGCCTTCTTCCCTGATCTTCGAGACATGCGCCTCGTCGCGCACCTTGAATTTCGACTGCCACAGGGAATGGTCGAACCAGCGCTTGTGCAGGTCCACGACATACATGCCGGGCAACAACTGGTCGATGCTTATCTTGCGGATCATGCCGGTAGTTTCGCTTATTTTTTCTCGGCGGCCTCGGCGGCACGCTGCTCCGCTTCGCGCACTTTTTTGGCGACGCGGGCGTCGTGATCGGCTTGCTTCTTGCGCTGTTTTTCAGCCTCGGCGAGCTTGCGTTTTTCGCCTTCGGCCGCCTTGGCGGCCTTGGCGGCGCGCGTCGCGGCTATCTTGTCCTCGGCCACCTGACGGGCGTTCATCGATTCGGCCTGACGCAATTCGAGCTCGGCAGCACGCCGTGGCGCATCTTCGGCCTGCACCCGGTTCCGGTCGCCCAACTGCTCGCGCTTCACTTCGCGCTCGATCGCCTTGCCGTCAATTTCCAGCCGGCGGGCCTCGCGCGTCGTTTTGAGGTGCTCCCGGGCGGCGGCATTGCGGCAATCGTTGATGAGGAATTTGGTCGCGCACACCTCGTTCTTCTGCACCAGCAAGGCGTCGGCTTCATCCTGGCGCGCCCTGCTCTCGGCCTGCAGCGCCGCCGCCTTGTCGAGGCGCGTCTGCCAGGCCGCCTGGCGCTCGGCACTCACCTCGCCATCGGCCGCCAGCGCGGCAAACGGCAGGGCGAGCAGGACGATCAGGCCGGCAACCACTGGTAGGGATCGATTTTCCATTTTTCGTAACTCTCAAAACTGGCGATGCGGTCCGGCACCTTGGCGAGATCGACGATCTCGGGCGGAACGTAGTGTTGTTGGCCGGCATGGTAAAAAATGCGGACGACGGGTTCGAGCAGTTTGCCTTCATTTTGTTCGATGACGACGCCCATGCGACTGCTTTCGAGGCGAACCAGCGAGCCGGTCGGATAGATGCCGATGGCGCGGATGAAAGCCTGCACGAGTTGCGGATCGAAATGGTGATTGCTCCATTCGAGCAGCTTCTTGAGCGCCTGCGTCGGCGGCATGCCGCGGTTGTAGACCTTCTCCGAGGTGATGGCGTCGTAAACATCGACGATGGCGGCCATCTGGCCGTAGAGGGAAATGCCCTCGCCGACCCGCTTGTGCGGATAACCGGTGCCATCGAAGCGTTCGTGGTGTTCGCCGACCACCTGCAGTGTGGCGAGGCTGATCCCCGGCACGTCTTCGAGCAGGTGCAGGCTCTCGGCAACGTGCGACTGCATGCGGGCGAATTCGTCGTCGGTCAGCTTGGCCGGCTTGTTGAGGATGGAATCGGGAATCTGCGCCTTGCCGATATCGTGGAGCAGGCCGCCGAGGGCGACTTCCCGGATTGTTTCCCTGGGCAGCTTCATGCTGCGGCCGAAAGCGACGAGGAGGGCGCTGACGCCAACCGAATGTTCGAAGGTGTAGTCGTCGAGGTTCTTTAGGCGGGCCAGCGGCAACAGCGCATCCTGATTGCGGAAAACCGAATCGACCATGCTGTCGATGAGCGGCTCGACGCGCGCCACCTGGATTTTCTGGCCGAAGCGGATGTCGTCGAGCACATGCCGGATCACCTTGTTGGCCTCGCCATGCAGGCGCCGGGCGCGCACCGCTTCATTCTTGAGGTCGGCGACCACCGGCTTGTCGACGGGCTTTTCGGCAATCTCCTGCAGGCGGCGCTCGAGGTCGGCATTGACCTCGCTCTGCGGGCGCGCCTCGCGGACATCCGCCCCCTTGACCGTGTCGATGTAGAGCTCGCGGATGCCGATCTCGACGATCTTGTCCACGGTCGCCTGATCGCGCACATGGAAGGTGCTGGACATGAAGGGATGATCGAGCCAGCCGCAATTGAGGTCATGAATGAACATGCCCGGCTTGAGCTGGTCGGTGCGGATCTGCTTGATCATGCGGTGATTCTAGCAGGCTGTCGCAAAGCGTAGCCAAAATGACTGAAAGGCGCGGCAAGCCTTTGTAATGTTTCAAATTTTGCCGATTTTTCCGGTTGACCGTGGAATTCGGAAAATGTGCCGGAAAATCGGTATCTCGATCCCGCCTCGTTATAATCGTCCCCCTCATGATCGCCCTCCGCCAAGTCACCTTCGCCCGCGCCGGCCGTCCGCTCGTCATCGACGCCTCTGTTCAACTGCACCCCGGCTGGAAAGTCGGCGTTGTCGGCGCCAACGGCTGCGGCAAATCCAGCCTCTTCGCGCTGCTCGCCAACGAACTCCACGCCGAGTCGGGCAACGTCGAAATCCCGGCCAGCTGGCACATCGCCCGCGTCGCGCAGGAAACCCCGGCCCTGCCCGACGCCGCCATCGATTTCGTCCTCGACGGCGACGTCGAACTGCGCCGCATCGAGCGCGAACTGGTCGATGCCGAAGCCAGCGGCGACGGTGTCGCCATCGGCCACCTGCACGCTCGCTATGCCGACATCGGCGGCTACTCGGCCAAGGCCCGCGTCGCCGAAGTGCTGCACGGGCTGGGCTTCACCGACGCCGATTTTCAGCGTTCGGTCGCTGAATTCTCCGGCGGCTGGCGCGTCCGCCTCAATCTCGCCCGCGCCCTCTCCTGCCGCGCCGACCTCCTGCTGCTCGACGAACCGACCAACCACCTCGACCTCGACGCCGTCTTCTGGCTCGAAAACTGGCTCAAGAACACGCCGGCCACGCTGCTGTTGATCTCCCACGACCGCGACTTCCTCGACGCCGTTGTCGGCCAGATCATCGCCATCGACCTCCAGCGCCTGACGCTGACCAGCGGCGGCTACAGCGACTACGAACGCGCCCGCGCCGCCCGACTCGCCACCCAGCAGTCGTCCTACGAAGCCCAGCAGCGCGAAATCGCCCACCTGTCGAGCTTCATCGAACGCTTCAAAGCTAAAGCCACCAAGGCCCGCCAGGCGCAAAGCCGGATCAAGACGCTGGAGCGCATGGAAATGGTCGCCGCCGCCCACGTCGACTCGCCCTTCCATTTCGCCTTCCGCCAGCCGACCGCCCTGCCCGACCCGCTGCTGAGCATCGAAAAAGCCTCGGCCGGCTATGCCGATCACAAAATCATCGACCACGTCACCATGACGCTGCGCCCCGGCTGCCGGATCGGCCTCCTCGGCCGCAACGGCGCCGGAAAATCGACGCTGATCAAACTGCTGGCCAATTCAATTCCCCAGCAAGGCGGCGAGCGCAAGGAAGCCAAGGCCCTCAACATCGGCTACTTCGCCCAGCACCAGCTCGAACAACTGCGCCCCGACGAATCGCCGCTGCAACACCTCGTCCGCCTCGACCCGATGGCCACCGAACAGGAACTGCGCGACTACATCGGCGGCTTCGATTTCCGTGGCGACATGGCCACCCGCGCCATCGAACCCTTCTCCGGCGGCGAAAAATCCCGCCTGGCGCTGGCCCTGCTCATTCGCACCAAGCCCAACCTGCTGCTGCTCGACGAACCGACCAACCACCTCGACCTCGAAATGCGCGAAGCCCTGACCTTCGCCATGCAGGATTTCGAAGGCGGCGTCGTCTTCGTCTCGCACGACCGCCACCTGCTGCGCACCTGCGCCGACGAACTGCTGCTGGTTGCGGACGGCAAGGTCACGGAATTCGAAGGCGACCTCGACGACTACGCCGCCTGGCTGGCCGCCCAGCGCAATGCCGAAAAGGCGCCGGAGGCGGACGTTGCTGCCGAGAAGTCGGAACGACTGGCACTACGCGCCGATGCCAAAGCCAACCGGCAGGCCCTGCTGGCCCAACGCCGGCCGCTGATCAAGGAGATCGAGCAGCTGGAGCGCAAGCTGGCGAAGTGGAATGAGGAAAAAGCGGCGCTCGACGCGCAGTTCGCCGACCCGGACTTCTATGCCACGGTCGACCGGGTAAAAAGCGAGGAAATGCACAAGCAGGCCGGCCTGCTCGGCGAGCAGATCGACGAAGCCGAAATGCGCTGGCTCGAAGTGCATGAGGCGCTTGAGGCCTTGCCATCGGCCGATTGAGCCGAGCGCGAAAGCCTTCGGGGTTTTCCGGAAGCATCACCGCTTGGCAATGCTTCCGTCTGGCCGCCCTGGCCTATCTACGTCCGATCAGCATGCCGAGCACCAAGCCGACACTGGCCGCGATCCCGACCGACTGCCACGGATTCTTCCGAATACAGGCATCCGTCGCCGCGGCAGCAGCCTTGCTCTTTTCCAGAACAGCGGCCTCGGCATTCGCAACCCGCACCTTGGCGGCGCCCAGACGCTCGCTGATGCGCTGACGCACGTCGAGCATCTTGTCGCCAGCAACGCCGGCAGTCTCGCGAAAAATATCTTCCGCATCGGAGACAACCGCTTTCATGTCGGCAACAATTTTCTGGCTGTTGTTCAGATCAGTCACATTGGACATATTTCACCTCGGCAAATAAAAAGTAGTCAAACCTGCGCCGGCATGGCGCATCACACACCATGCAACGCCCCAGCCCACCAGTTGACGTTTTCGGCCTACCGGATCGCCGGTTTGGGTTGCGGTTTCTTACCCTTTGATTCCTTCTTCTTGTCTTTGCTGCCCATGAGCTTTTCTCCTGAACGGGTTGCCTGAAAATGAGTCAATTCACTCGTACATCCTAGTCCGGATATTCAATCTTGGCCAAAAGAAAGTAGTACCCCGGCTCAACAGCGGAATACATTGCCCTATCCCACGGTCAACCGGAAAAAATGCCCGAAAACAAAATCTCGGATCAGGCAAAATGGCATTTCCCCGCTCAGCCCCCCGGAGCCAAGCCGTGCACATCGACGCAGCGAAAATACGCTTCATGGAATTCCATGAAATCAAACAGCTACGGGCACGGCTCGCCACCTTTGCTCCTATAATGACCTTTTATCCACCAAGGTCTTGGAGCGGCATATGAAGATCCTTCATTTTCTGCTGTTGTCCTGCTGCCTGAGCGTGTTTTCGCCACTGGTGCCAGCCCAGGAAAAGACCACGGTCCGGCCGCTGACCGTCGGGCTCATGCCCTACCTCAGCACCCGCACGCTGCTGGCCAATTACCAGCCAATTGCCGTCGCCCTCGAACAGGAGCTGCAGCAGCCCGTCCAGCTGGTCACCGCCCCCGATTTCGACACTTACGTCAAGCGCGTGCTCGATGGCGAATACGACGTGGCGCTGCTCGCCCCCCACTTTGCCCGGCTGGCCATCCGCGATTTCGGCTATAGCGCCCTGCTCATGCACAAGGCGCCAATTCGCGGCGTCATCGTGACCGCCCGCAACAAGCCGCTGACCAGCGTTGACGAACTGCGCGGACAAAGCATCGCCATCGTCGACCGCAGCGCGCTGCTCGTCATCGTCGGCGCCGTCACGCTGGCCGATGAAGGGCTCAAGGAAGGCAGCGATTACACCTTTGTCGAGACCGTTTCTCATTCCAGCGCGCTGTACAACGCCGCCTCCGGCAAATCGCGGGCGGCGCTGATTTCCTATTCGACGCTGATCCTCGCCTCGCCGGAACTGCAGCGCGACGCCGTCATCTGGCGCGAATTGAGCAGCATCCCCGGACAGTTCTACATCGCCCATAACCGCGTGCCGGCGGCCCGGCAGAAGCAGGTCAAGGCGGCGCTGCTGGCTTTCGAAAAATCAGCGGACGGCCAACAGTTTTTCGAAAAAACCAAGCATGGCGGTTTCGCCGAACCGGGCCGCGCCGAGGCCGATTTCCTCGATCGTCTGCTGCCGGAGACCCGCCGCCAGCTCGGGGCAACCATCCGCTAAATGGGCTTCTTCCGTTTCCTGCAGTCCTTGCGCGGCCGGCTCATCACGCTGACGGTGGTGGCCGAGATCGTGATGATTTCGGCCATCCTGTGGAACAGCCAGCGCCTGGCCGAGGAACACCTGATCCGTCAGTTCGAACTGCGCCGCGCTGAAATCAGCAGCCTGCTCCAGGCCGCCCTGGCCCCGGCCATGGTCCAGCGCGACTACGCCGCGGTCAGCGAAATCCTGGACAGTGCGCAGCAGTTGCAAGGCATGACTTATCTGGTCATGTTCGATGAGGACAAGCAGCGGGTGGCCAGCAGCAATATCGACAGCGCCGGCGCGATACCTGCGGTCGACGCCGGAAACGAGCCGATTTTCCGCTTGCAGAACCTCAACGTCCGCATTCCGATCCGTCTTGAGCAGCGCAGTTACGGCGAATTGCAGATTGGCATCGATCTGCGTTTCCTCAATGAAGCCCGTCAAGAAATCCTGCTGCAAAACTTCGTGCTGGCGATACTCGGCATCCTGTTGTCGACCTTCGTCCTGATCGCCATCGCCCTCTGGCTGACCCGCCGTCTGGCCGCACTCAGCGCCGCCAGCAATGACCTGGCGGCCGGCCGCCCGTTCCAGCCGCTGCATGCCCCGGTAAATGACGACATTGGCGTCGTCGTCAATGCCTTCAATGGCATGGCTGCCGCGCTCGAACGACGGATGCTCGATCTCCAGCGTTCCGAATCCGAGCAACGCGCCCTGGCCGAAATCCTCGCCACCGAACGCGGCCGCCTCGACGCCCTGCTCGCCGCCATGCGCCTGGGCCTCGTCTTCGTTGCCGGTGACGGCCGGATTTCCTACCTCAACCCGGCTTTTCTCAAACTGTGGGGCATCACCCCGGCGCATCAACTGATCGACCAGCCGGTGAGCCAGCTCCGTCAGGAACTGCAACGACAGATGCCGGTTGCCGGTTCCCGGCAGTGTTTCGATGGCGACGGTTCGCTACGCGAATACGGCCTGCCGGATGGCCGGACGATTACCGAACACAGCGTCGCCGTGACCAGCCCGACTGCCGTCGAGGGCGGACGCTTGTGGATTTTCGAGGACATCACGAGCCAGCGCCAGATTGCCGAGCGCCTGGTTTTCATGGCCGAGCGCGACTCGCTGACCTCCCTCGCCAACCGCGCCCGCTTCGATGCCGAACTGGATCGCCTGCTGACCCAGGCCGGGCGCGACCCCGGCTTGTTCGGGGCGCTGATCTATTTCGATATCGACGAGTTCAAGACGATCAACGATACCTTTGGCCACCGGGCCGGGGACCACGTGCTGATCCGCACCGCCGATACGGTCAGCAAGCTGGTCCGCACCACCGAACTGTTCGCCCGCCTCGGTGGCGACGAGTTCGCCATCATCGCCCCCAACGCCAGCCTGGCTGGCGCCCAGAGCCTGGCTGAACGCCTGCTCAGCGCGGTTGCTGCCATGCAATTCGAGTTCGAGAACCGCCGGCTCAGCCTGACCATCAGCGTCGGTATCGCCCTTTTCCCCGAACATGCCGGCAGCGCTGAAGAGCTCGTTTCGCGCGCCGATGCGGCGATGTACCAGGCCAAGCGGGGCGGCAAGAACGGCTGGCGCCTCTACCGCCCTGATCTCGACCAGTCGGAAGCCATGCTGGTGCACCTCGGCTGGAACGAAAAAATTCAGGCGGCGTTGACGACCGGACGCTTCCTGCTGCATTTCCAGGGCATTCATTCGACCGGCAGCAGCGCGATTTCCCACTACGAAGCACTGGTCCGCATGCGCGACCCCGAGCATCCGGACGAACTGGTGCTGCCCGGCCGCTTCATTCCGGCGGCCGAACGGACCGGCCGGATTGTCGATATCGACCGCTGGGTGATGCGCGCGGCGATCGCCAAACTGGCCGAAAACCCGACGCTGCCCGCCCTGGCCATCAACATATCTGCCCGCTCCTTCGACGATCCGACCCTGGCGCGGAGCATCAGTTCGCTGCTCGCCGAGTTCCAGGTCGAACCGCGGCGCCTCATCGTCGAACTGACCGAAACCTCGGCACTGGCCAACATGCACGATTCCGAGCAGTTCATCCGCGATATCCGCGCCCTCGGCTGCACCGTCTGCCTCGATGATTTCGGCGTCGGCTTTTCGTCCTTCGCCTATCTCAAGCACCTGTCGGCCGATGTGCTGAAGATCGATGGCATGTTCATCAGCAACCTGCCGACCAGCCGCGAAGACCAGGTTTTCGTCCGCGCCATCGTCGACGTGGCGCGCGGCCTGGGCAAGAAAACCGTGGCCGAATTCGTCGGCGATGCCGAAACCCTGCGGCTGCTCGCCGAGATCGGCGTCGATTACGTGCAGGGCTACTATCTTTCGCGCCCTGAGGCCGATATAAGCGTGCCCTGATCGGGTAAAATCGCGATTTTCCCGAACGCCGCTGGAGCCAAACCGTGCAAATCGTCTGCCTAGACCTCGAAGGGGTCCTCGTCCCCGAAATCTGGATCGAATTCTCCAAGCGCACGGGCATTCCCGAGCTCATGCGCACGACGCGCGACGAGCCGGATTACGACAAGCTCATGACCTACCGCCTGAACATCCTGCGCGAGCACAAGCTCGGCCTGCCGGACATCCAGAAGGTGATCGGCGAAATGGGCCCGATGGCCGGCGCCCGCGCCTTCCTCGACAAACTGCGCGAGGATTACCAGGTCGTCATCCTGTCCGATACCTTCTACGAATTCGCTCATCCGCTGATGCGCCAACTGGGCTGGCCGACGCTGTTCTGCCATTCGCTCGAAGACGACGCCGACGGCATGCTGGTCAACTACCATTTGCGCATGCCGGACCAGAAGCGCGAGGCGGTCAAGCGCTTCAAGGAACTGAATTTCAAGATCGTCGCCGCCGGCGATTCGTACAACGATACAGCCATGCTCGGCGAAGCCCACGGCGGCATCCTGTTCCACCCGCCCGAGAACGTCATCCGCGAATTCCCGCAGTACCCGGTTGTGCTGAATTACGACGACTTGCGCAGCGAGATCGACAAGGCTTTCGCCAAGGCCGCCTAGGCCCAGGATCATGCATAGCGACCGTTTCTACACGCTGTCCGCTTCCTGTCCCGATCAGGTCGGCATCATCGCCCGCGTTTCCGGCTTCATCGCCGGCAACGGCGGCTGGATTCTCGAATCGAGTTTCCATTCGGACGTGCTGACCAGCCGCTATTTCATGCGCATCGAGATCAAGGCCGATTCGCTGCCTTTCCTGCTCGCCGAGTTCCGCGAACGTTTCCGCACCGAGGTTGCCGAACCGCTGGCCATGACCTGGCAGATCAACGACAGCGCGGTCAAGAAACGCGTCGTCGTCATGGTTTCCAAGCAGGAGCATTGCCTCTACGACCTGCTCGCACGCTGGCAGGCCAAGGAACTCGACATCGAAATTCCCTGCGTTATTTCCAACCACGATACTTTCCGCGGCTTCGTCGAATGGCACGGCATCCCCTTCCATCACGTGCCGGTGACTGCCGACAACAAGGCCGCCGCCTACGCCGAAATTCAGCGCATCTTCGACGATGTGCGCGGCGATACGATGGTCCTCGCCCGCTACATGCAGGTGCTGTCGCCGGAACTATGTGCGGCGCTGGCCGGCAAGATCATCAACATCCATCACAGCTTCCTGCCCAGCTTCGCCGGCGCCAAGCCTTACCACCAGGCTTACACGCGCGGCGTCAAACTGATCGGCGCGACCTGCCACTTCGTCACTGCTGAACTCGACGCCGGCCCGATCATCGAGCAGGACGTCATCCGCATCGACCATTCCGATTCGCCGGAAGACATGGTGCGCTACGGCAAGGACATCGAGAAAACCGTGCTCGCCCGCGGCCTGCGCTACCACCTTGAGGACCGGGTGTTGGTGCATGGCAACAAGACCGTGGTTTTCCGTTAAGCCATGTTGATCCGCCGCGCCGATTCGCTGCTCCTCATCGTCGATATCCAGCAAAAGCTGGCGCCGGCGATTCACGACAGCGAACGCGTCGTCGCCAATTCGGTTCGCCTGCTCGAAGGCGCCAAGCTGCTTGGCGTGCCGGCTTTCATTTCGGAGCAATACGTCAAGGGCCTCGGCCCCAGTCTCGACGTCATCCGGACGGCTGCGGTCGACGCCCAGTTTTTCGAAAAGACGCATTTTTCCTGCGCCGCCGAACCCGGCGTCATCGATCTGCTGCACGCCGCCAAGCGGCCGCAGATCGTGCTGACCGGTACCGAAACGCATGTTTGCGTCCTGCAGACCGCTTTCGGGTTGCAGGCTGCCGGCTTCGAGGTCTATCTCGTCGCCGATGCGGCCTCGTCACGGACGCCGGAAAACCGCAGCGCGGCCATCGAGCGCATGCGGGCGGCCGGTATCGGCATCGTAACGACTGAAATGGTGCTCTTCGAGTGGCTGCATCAGGCCGGCACCGATGACTTCCGCAAATTGCTGCCGCTGATCAAGTAAGCGACGGCCGGCTCCGCGTTGAGCCAAATCCCACGGTCAACCGGAAAAAACCGCCAAAACTGAAATGCCTCCCAAAAAAAACGGGCACCCGAAGGTGCCCGAAGGGAGAGAGACTACAGAGATTAATCTTAGTGGTGGTAGGCGGTTTCGCCGTGCGAGGTGAGGTCGAGACCTTCACGCTCTTCGTCTTCCGGTACACGCAGGCCGATGACGATATCCACCAGTTTGTAGGCCACCAGGGAAACCACGCCGGACCAGACAACCACGGTACCGACACCCCACAGCTGGCTGATCACCTGGGTGGTCATGTCGAACGGGGCAACAGCGTTGGCCACGTAGTCATAGACACCCGTGCCGCCAAGGGCCGGATCAACGAAGACACCGGTCAGGATGGCACCGGTGATACCACCGATACCATGGACGCCGAAGACGTCGAGGGAGTCGTCAGCACCGAGCATCTTCTTGAGGCCATTGACGCCCCACAGACAGATCACGCCAGCCACCAGGCCGATGATGATGCCGCCCATGACGCCGACGAAGCCGGCCGCCGGGGTGATCGCAACCAGACCGGCAACGGCGCCGGAAGCAGCGCCCAGCATGGAAGGCTTGCCCTTCAACATCCATTCGGCAAACATCCAGGACAGCGCGGCACAGGCCGTTGCAACCCAGGTATTGACCATGGCCAGAGCAGCGCCACCGGAGGCTTCGAGGGCGGAACCGGCGTTGAAGCCGAACCAGCCGAACCACAGCAGGGATGCACCGATCATCGTGAAGGTCAGGGAGTGCGGGGCCATCGAGACGTTACCGAGGCCGGTACGCTTGCCAACCATGTAGGCACCAACCAGACCAGCGATAGCGGCGTTGATATGCACAACGGTACCGCCGGCGAAGTCGAGCGCGCCCTTCTGGAACAGGAAGCCTGCCGTCTTGCCGGCAGCTTCGCCAGCAGCAGCATCGATGTAGGCGTCAGGACCGGCCCAGTACCAGACCATGTGTGCCATCGGGATGTAGGACAGCGTGAACCAGATGACCATGAAGACCAGGACTGCGGAGAACTTCGCACGCTCAGCGAAGGCACCGACGATCAGGCCGCAGGTGATGGCAGCGAAAGCGCCCTGGAAGATCACGAAGGCCAGTTCGGAGATGACGACACCCTTGGAGAAGGTCGCGCCAACCGATTCGATCGTGACACCCTTGAGGAAGAGCTTGTCGAGCACACCGAAGAATTCGTTACCCTCGGTGAAGGCGGCCGAGTAGCCGTAGATCACCCAGAGAACCGAAATCAGCGAGAAGGTCACGAAGACCTGCATGAGCACCGACAACATGTTCTTGGTGCGCACCAGACCGCCGTAGAACAGCGCCAGGCCGGGGATGGACATCAGGATGACGAGAGCGGCACAGACCATCACCCAGGCGTTGTCGGCCTTGTTGGCAACGAGCGGTGCAGCGGCCGGGGCAGCTTCAGCCGGAGCGGCTTCAACAGCAGCAGCGGGGGCGGCGGCCGGCGCGGTGGCAACGGCAGCTTCAGGGGCGGCAGCCTTTTCTTCGGCCCAGGCCGGAGCGCCGAAACCGACGGCACCGACCAGAGCCAGCAATGCAAATAGACGTTTCATGGTTTGTGGCTCCTTAGAGGGCATCGGTACCGGTTTCACCGGTCCGGATACGAATAACCTGCTCGACATCGAAAACGAAGATTTTGCCGTCACCGATCTTGCCGGTGCTGGCGGATTTTTCGATGGCTTCGATGATCTGATCCAGCTGCTCAGCCTTGACGGCAGCTTCGATCTTGACCTTGGGCAGGAAATCGACGACATACTCGGCGCCCCGATAGAGCTCGGTATGGCCCTTCTGCCGGCCGAAACCTTTCACTTCAGTGACCGTGATGCCTTGCACGCCGATGGCGGACAACGCTTCACGCACTTCGTCAAGCTTGAACGGCTTGATGATGGCGGTAACGAATTTCATGATGAGTGTTCCCCTGGTAGTTGAGACTTTTAATTCCCCCGCCGGCGCCGGCCGGTGCACAAGCGGGGGAGGTTTTAAGCTTGCTTAGAAGGACTTGGATACGGAGAGGACGGCAGTTGCCTTGCCAGCGTAGATCTGCTTGCCAGTAGTCGGCTTGGTCCAGGTGTAGGAGCTCTTGGCAGCATCGGTGTCGATATAGGCCAGACCAAATACGTAGCCGCCGATGTCCTTGGTCACGCCCAGTTTCCAGTCGGTGTAATCCAGATCATCACGGTTTTTAACATCGGTGTAACCGACGTGGCCATTGACGCCCCAGCCACCGCCCAGGTCATAGCTGGCAGCCAGATCGAAATACCCGGTGTTCTTGGTATCAGCGATATCAAAATAGTTGGACAGTGCATGTGAGTACTTGAAGGTCACAAACTTCCAGCTGGCGCCCAGATAAACTTCGAAGTTGTCGACAGCCTTACCAAAGCCATTGGTCGAACCCGGGTAGTAGTAATACAGGGCACCAACATCAATACCGAAGTCACCGAAAGCGTGTTTGTAACCGCCGTAGACGTCCATTTCGAGGTTGCCCTCCGGGAACCCGGCGTACTCGCTAACGTTCGAGTTCCAGTTGCCGAGATAAACGCCGCTCGAATGTGAGTAATCGAAGCCGCCTTGCAGGGCCGGCTTGCCGAAGGTCTGGTCGATACCACGGAAACGGTAGCTGGAGAACAGACCAATGTTACCGGTCAGGGTGTGATCGCTGGCCGGAGCTGCTTCTTCGGCAAAAGCCGGAGCGGTAAAGGCGCTAACAAGAGCCAGAGCGATTAGTGACTTCTTCATGTTTTCTCTCCTACGGATTGATTAAAGTAAAAAAAGAATTTTGTGCAGTACAGCAATAGCAGAAGGCGTGCCAGGGTGTTTTTTTGATCGGAATCAAAGGATTGCCCGCTGCTAGCCAGATGATGCACCAACTTGTCGCACCATTACAGTGCAGTTACAGAACGTTACGCACCACGGGTGAGCGGCTAGCCAAAACCCTAATAATTCCGCTGTGTTAAACTCAAAACCTCCACGGAGGACAACATGCTCGACCCCAAGACACTCGAAGAATTCGGCGCCAAGATCAGCGCCCTGCTGGCCAACTCCCCGGCCAAGGACATCGAAAAGAACGCCAAGATGGTGATGAGCGGCTTTTTCTCGAAGCTCGATCTCGTGACTCGCGAAGAATTCGACGTTCAGGCGCAAGTGCTGGCCCGTACCCGCGAAAAGCTCAAGGATCTCGAAGCCCGCGTCGACGCGCTGGAAAAATCCCGCTCGGGCGTGTAGCCGAGTGGCACTGGCCATCGCGCACAGTCGAGGACTGGATGGCCTGAACGCGCCGCCGGTGACTGTCGAGGCTCATCTGGCCAGTGGCCTGCCCAGCTTCACCCTCGTCGGCTTGCCGGATACCGAAGTCAAGGAAGCGCGTGACCGCGTTCGCGCCGCCATCGTCAATTCCGGCTTCGAGTTTCCGTCCAAACGAATTACGGTAAATCTGGCACCAGCCGACCTACCGAAAGAATCCGGCCGTTTTGACCTGCCCATCGCCCTCGGCATCCTCGCTGCCAGCGGGCAGATTCCCGGCAAGCATCTGGCCGATTATGAATTTGCCGGCGAGTTGTCGCTGTCCGGCGAACTGCGCCCGATTCGCGGTGCACTCGCCATGGCCTTGCAAACGGCAGGGCACGGCAAGCATTTCATCCTGCCCGAAGCCAGCGCCCGCGAAGCTGCGCTGATCGGCAGCAATGAAATACTCTCCGCCCGCTCGCTGCTCGATGTCTGCGCCCACCTCGCCGAGCGTGAGTCGTTGCCGCAGGCGATTGCCACGGTCAACCCGGAAAATCAGCCAATTTTCGCAGACCTTGCTGAGGTTCGCGGCCAGTCGCAGGCCAAGCGGGCGCTGGAAATCGCTGCCGCTGGCAACCATTCCTTATTGATGGTCGGCCCGCCCGGCTCCGGCAAATCCATGCTCGCCGCCCGTCTGCCCGGCCTCATGCCGGCCTTGCAGGGCGAAGCGGCCAAATCGTCGGCTGCCGTGCTGTCGCTGGTCGGCCAGTTCCGACCGGAAGCCTTCGGCGTTCGCCCTTACCGCCAGCCGCACCACACCGCCTCCGCCGTAGCGCTGGTCGGTGGCGGCAACCCGCCACGGCCCGGCGAAATCAGCCTGGCGCATCAAGGCATTCTGTTTTTGGATGAACTGCCCGAGTTTGACCGGAAAGTCCTCGAAACCCTGCGCGAACCGCTCGAATCCGGGCGCGTCCATATCGCCCGCGCCGCCCGGCAGGCCGAGTTTCCGGCCGAATTCCAGCTCATCGCGGCAATGAATCCGTGTCCATGTGGGCATCATGGATCGTCGAAAGGCAAATGCCGCTGCTCGCCGGACCAGATTGCCCGCTATCGCGGCAAGCTCTCCGGACCCTTCCTCGACCGCATCGACCTGATCATCGAAGTTCCCGCGCTGCTTGCCGAAAGCCTCGCCGGCAAGGCCGATGGCGAATCGTCAGCGACCGTTCGCGCCCGCGTCGAGCATGCCCAGAATCGCCAGCAGGCCCGGCAACAGAAACCAAACGCCCGGCTGAGCACCAAGGAAGTCGATGCCGACTGCCAACCCGACGCAACCGGCAACAAGTTGCTGCAACAGGCAACGACCCAGCTCGACCTGTCGGCCCGCGCCTGGCACCGCATCCTCAAAGTCGCGCGAACCATTGCCGACCTGGCCGCCTGCGACGACATTCGCGCCGCCCACGTCGCCGAAGCCATCCAGTATCGACGTTTCGCCCGTGGGTGAGCACCAGACCCGGCGCGAGACGCGCGGCATCGCCATTCTGCTCGCCTCGCTGGCGGCGCTCGGGCCGTTTTCGATCGACACCTACCTGCCGTCTTTCCCTGAAATAGCCGAGAAGCTGCACGCCACGCCGCTCGAAGTTCAGCAGACGCTGTCCATTTACCTGCTCTCGTTCGCCGTCATGACGCTATGGCACGGCGCGATTGCCGACCGCTTCGGCCGGCGCAACGTGATTCTCGTCGCCGTTGGCCTGTTCGCCGTCGCCTCTGCCGGCTGCACGCTGGCGACGCGCATCGAGCACCTGTGGTTCTGGCGGGCCATGCAGGGCATGACGGCTGGTGCCGGCATCGTCATCAGTCGCGCCATCGTCCGCGATCTGTACGACGGCGCCCCGGCCCAGCGCCTGATGTCGCAGATCACCATGATGTTCGCGCTGGCGCCGGCCATCGCGCCAGTCATCGGCGGCTGGCTGCAAAGCTGGTTTGGCTGGCGTTCGGTTTTTGCCTTTTTGGTCGTGTCGACCGCAGCATTGTGGCTGGCCTGCTGGAAACTGCTGCCCGAAACCCTGCCCCCGGAAAAACGCCAGTCGCTACGCCCGGCCTACCTCGGCGCCACCTACCTGAAGGTCATGACCTCGCCGCCCTTCCTGTTTGCCTGCGCCGCGGTGTCGCTCAATTTCGGTGGATTTTTCATCTACGTGCTGTCGGCACCGGTCTTTCTGATGACCCATCTCGGCGTCCCGGAAACCGGCTTTCTCTGGCTGTTCGGTCCTGCCATGGCCGGCATGGTAGTCGGGGCCGGGCTATCCGGCCGGCTGGCCGGCAAGATCACGCCGAGCCGGACGATATTGCTCGGCTACCTGGTCATGGGCAGCGCCGCCTGCTTCAACCTGATCCTCAACCTGACGCTGCCACCGGGGTTGCCATGGAGCGTCATGCCGATCTTTGTCTACACGACCGGCATGTCGCTGGCCATGCCAAGTCTGACCCTGTTTGCCCTCGACCCTTTTCCTGCCCAGCGCGGCCTCGCTGCCTCCTGCCAGACTTTCTTCCAGTCCGGCTTCAACAGCCTGTCCGCCGCACTGATCGTCCCGGCCCTGTGGGGTTCGACCCTGACCATGGCGTTCGGCATGGCAGGTCTGCTCCTGCTTGGCGGCCTGGCCGCCCTGCTCCACCAGCGTTTACGTTTGAAACCAAGGTAGTCCGCGGAAGCGCCAGCCGCCCAGCGTGCCGCGGTGATAGTCCTCGTCGAGCGGCCCTTCGAAACCTTCAAGAACGTTGATGACTTGGGTAAAACCAGCCGTTTCGAGCGCGTCACCGGCATGGATGGAACGCTGGCCGCTGCGGCAGATGATCAATACCGGCCGGTCCAGGTCGTTGCGCACGAGATGTTTGACCTTGTCGGTGAATTCCGGATCGATCTCCCAGTCCGGACCTTCCTGCCAGGCGACATGCTCGGCACCGGCCGGGTGGCCGACGTACATGTGCTCGATTTCCGTCCGGCAATCGACGAGCACGGCTTGCGGGTTTTCCTGAAGCAGGGCGTGGGCGGCGAGAGGATCGAGATGCAGCATCGGCATATCCGAAAATTAGGGTAGTCCGATATTATGAAAGCAAGCAGCGCAAAGCGACAACTTGATCGAACCGTTCTATCGGAGCCCGCATGAAACTTCCCGCCTGGATCACCACGGCCACGACGGCCATCATCGCTGCCCTGCCCGGCTGCGACTACGTCAACATGCAGGAAATGAAGCCGGGCATCACGACCCAGGCCGAAGTTCGCACCCGCATGGGCGAACCGGGTTTCGTTCATCACAACGACGACGGCACGGCGACCTGGGAATACGCCCGGCAGCCGAACGGCACCCACTGCTACATGATCACCTTCGGCAGCAATCTGGTGATCAGCAAGATCGAACAGGTGCTCAACGAAGCCAACTACGGCAAGGTCCGCGTCGGCATGAGCAAGGACGACATCCGCCGCCTGTTCGGCGCCCCGGCCACCAAGCAGGTTTTTGCCAACCTGCGCGAGGAAATCTGGGAATGGCGCGTCGAGGGCATCCCGTCGACCGAGGAAACCTATTTCATGGTGCATTTCGATACCGAAAACGGCGGCGTCAAGAAAACCTCCAGCCGCATCCAGCCCAAGGGCTGATTCAGGTTCAGTAAGTCAGCGTCCGCCACGCGGGATCAAGCCCGCGGACGACAAACGCCGTCGCCCCGGCGTGACGGCAGCCAACCAGCAGGCTTTCCCCTGCATTCACCCACTGCGCCTGCGCCATGCCGCAGGCGTAGAGCGTGACGCCTTCCTGCTGCACTTCACGCAGAAAATCGCCGATCGACTTTTCCTTGTCACGGGTGGCGTAAGCGGCATCGGCGACGCCATCGACCAGCCAGCGCACGGCCGGCCCGGCAAAGTGGATTTCGACCTCGGCATCGAGCGCCCGCGCCGCCAGCGCGTGGATCAGCGGCGTAACGACCAGTTCGGGATGATCGGGCGTCGCCGCCCAGATCAGGAGCGCCAGTTTGTCAGCCAAAGCTCGCCTCCGGTTCGATCTTGAGAATGTGCTGGCGATAGGTAGCCGCATCGATCAGCGTCAGCTTCTCCTCGGCCCAGCGCGTCGGTCGGGCCCGCGCCATCCAGCCGGCGCCGTAGGGATCTACGTTGACCAGCTTCGGCCGCTCCTCGGCCTCGTCGTTGCCTTCGAGCAAGACAAAAGACACCGGTGCATGCACCGCGAGCACCGTCTTGCGGCACTCCACCGTACCCATTCCCCGCCCGATCTCCACCTCCGCCCCCTTCGGCTTGCTGGTGAAGGCGATGATCTCGCCAGCCAGAAAAATGCCAAAACTGGTGGCGCCGATCAGCACTTCGCCGTCCGCGGTTTCCTGAACCCACATGTCGTAGCGCAGGCAGTAGAGGCGGTCGTCGGGGATGGTACCGGTGAAGGGGGTGTGGGCCATGTCGAACGTTTGAGAAATGGGCTACGTTTGCATTGCATTCAGGACGCGAAGACGAGCCGAAGGCAGTGCTATTGCACGACGAGGCGAAGTCGACAAAGTCATGGATGCAATGCAAACGATAGCTGGCGGAAGGAAGCAGGAGTCGAACCTACCCAAACCTGTTTGACAGGTCCTGACGGTTTTGAAGACCGTCCGTCCCACCGGGGAACGATTCCTTCCGTTGTTCATGAGCCGAATTGCTCCGGAGACCCGCGCAAAACATGGGTATCGCGCACGCGGCGAGTGTAGCCGATGCGGTCGAAGAATTCGAGGATGTGGATGGCGACTTTGCGGCCGCCGCCAATCCCGTCGCGCAGGCTGGCAGCGCGGGCGCAGCCGTCGCGCTCATTGAGGGCGGCGACCTTCCGGGCCAGTTCGGCGACGGCTTCGGCGGTGAAAAAATGGTCGTGCGCCACCGGCCAGGCGTCGCCGTGGCGGGCGATGCGTTTGAACAGGTTGCGCACGCTGTCTTCGCCGACGCCGCTGGCCTTGGCGATATCGCGGACGCGGGGTGGGGCGTAGGGTTCGGCGGCGAGCAAGGGCTTGAGCGTTTGCCATAGCTCGCGGTCGGCGGCGGCGAGTTGGACGCGATGTTCGGGCAGGTGCAGCCAGGCGTTGGTCTGGGCGATGCGGCCATCGGCCAGCGGTGCGGCGAGCAGCGCGTCGAAGGCCGGGCGGGAGAGCGTTGGCAAGGTCAGGCGGCGCAAGCGGTCGCGTTCGACGCCGGTGAGGTCCGGGGCGCGCTCGTGTTCGGCGGCGATGGCGGCGAGCAGGCGGACTTCGAGTTCCTGCCAGCGGCTCGGGGCGAAGGCGGTGGCGCCGACAACTTTGAGCTTCAGTTGCTGGCACAGCGTTTTGAGCGTGCTGGCGTCGAGATTGCGGTTCAGGGCGTGGGTAGCGAGGTCAACACCGGCCGGCTGTTGCTCGGCGGCCAATTGCAGTGCCGTCGCCGGGTTGGCGTCGGCCAGCGCGGCAAGCATGGCCAGGCGTTCCGGGCTGCTTTTCTTGCGGCTGGGCGGGAAGATGTCGAGGACGATACCGCCGCCGATGGTGTGGCGGGCGCCGGCGTCGCGCAGGATGAAGCGGTCGCCGGCCAGCGCGCCGATCTCACGGTCAACGGCAATTTGCGCCCAATTTTCAAATCCCGGGGCGATCTCGTCGGCGCCGAGCAGGGCGATGCGGGCCGGGACATCTTCGGCGCCAAGGTGGAGGTGGACCTGCGTCCAGTGCTTGAGCGCCGGCTGGCCGGAGAGGACGCGGATTCTGGCATCGAAGCGGCGGGCCGGGGCGTGCAGACCGGGCGCGACGATCCACTGGCCGCGTTCGACCTCGGCCTTTTCGACGCCACTCAACGCCAGCGCGATGCGCTGCCCGGCGTGGCCGGATTCGGCCGGGGCATCCTGGACGCGCAGGCTGCGCACGCGGACGGGCTTGTTGGGCGGCGAGAGAATTAACTGATCGCCGACTTTGACGGCGCCGGCGAAGGCCGTGCCGGTGACGACGGTGCCGGCGCCGGACAGCGTGAAGCAACGGTCGATGGCGAGGCGGAAGCCGCCGGCTGCTAGGCGCTCGCCCTGCTCCGCCGCGGCGGCTTCGAGGTGGGCGCGCAACTCGGCGATGCCGTCGCCGCTGACGGCAGCGACCGGGAAGATCGGTGCATCAGCCAGCGCGGTACCAGCGAGCAGTTCGGCAATTTCCGTTTTTGCCTCATTTTTCCGGTTGACCGTAGCAACGTCGATTTTGGTCAGCGCCACCGCGCCACGCCGGATACCGAGCAGTTCGATGATTTCCAGATGCTCGCGGGTCTGCGGCATCGGGCCGTCGTCGGCGGCGATGACGAGCAGGGCGAAATCGATGCCGGTGGCGCCAGCCAGCATGTTGTGGATGAGCTTTTCATGACCGGGGACGTCGATGAAACCGAGCTTTTCGGTGTAGGCGTAGCCGAGGTCGACGGTGATGCCGCGCGCCTTCTCTTCCTTCAGGCGGTCGCAGTCGACGCCGGTCAGGGCTTTGACCAGCGTGGTTTTGCCGTGGTCGATGTGGCCGGCGGTGCCGATGATCATGGAGCGCCTTCCCCGGCTTCGATCAGGGTCAGCGTATCGCCACAGGCCACATGGCCGGAAATGAGCACATTGGCGCGCAGCCCGCCGCGACCGAGCCAGTATTTGACGACCTCGGGCGCTGACAGGGTTTCGTTGGCCAGCCGCCGGCCCAGTGTGCGGCAGGGTTCACAGGTTTCGACGCCGACCAGCAAGCAGGCGCCGAGGCGGAACTGACGGCCGACCAGCTGGTTCAGCCGGATGCCGCGCGTCACGACATTGCGGCGGGTGAGCGACAGGTCGTCGGGGCGTCCGGTGTGGGCGCAGAAACGCTCGATTTCCTCGGCCTCGACCAGCGTCAATTGCTGACCGGCCCAGCTCTCCTTGGCGAAATGCCGGTCGCCAAGCACGCCCTGCCCGGCCAGCAACTCAAGCTGCCGGCATTCGCGCTGTGTTTCACCGCGAGCGGGGCTGAGGAAAAGGCGTTCGACGACCATCTACGCTGGCAGACCCGAAAAATAGCCGACCGCCGCGGCCAGCGCCTCGCCATCGGCGAGCACCGCATCCGGCGCCCCGCCCTTGCCCCACAGCGGGGTCTGCCATTGCATGCCGAGGAATTCGGCGCACAGGCGATAGCTGTCCAACATCGGCTGAGCCTTTTCGCGGTTGCCGCTGGTGGCGATGACCCACAGGCGCTTGCCGACCATCGCTTCCTTGAAATCGAGGCCTGGAACGCGCAACCAGGCGCTCCAGTTGTCGAGATAGGTTTTCAATGGCGACGGGATCGAGAACCAGTAAACGGGCGAGACGAAGACCAGGTCGGTGGCGGCCAGCGTGGCGTCGAGCATGGACTTGGCGTCGGCCATCGGCATCGGGTAGGTGCCGGCGGTATGGCGCAGATCGACGAAGGGCGGCAGTTCCAGATCGGCCAGTTTGCACCAGGTTTGCTTGGTGTCGGCGGGCAGGCCGGCGGCAGCACGACGGGCCAGGGTTTCACTGTTGCCGATATGTCCCGGTTCGCGGGTACTGGCATTGAGGAAGAGGAAGTGGGACATGGCAGGAGTCTGATTGGATAACGGGCCTATTCTGGCATGCCCGACCCGGGATGCGGGCCGGGTAATTGCCGATCAACCGAACATGTCCTCATACATTCTTCCGGCCCATGCGAAGTCTTCGGTGACGACTTCCTCGCGGCGCAGGTTGTCGTCGTCCTGGTCCTGGACGATGACGCCCTTGTCGTTGACCCAGTACTTGAAGCGCACGGCGATGTCTTCGCGCGGCTCGGTGTTGACCATCATGAAGCACAGGTTGTCGGGCAGCGCGTACTTCGGCTCGCGGCCCTTGACCCGCTCGCTGATGTATTTGGCGACGATCTTGGCGTGCGCGTTGGCGACGTGACCGGCCTTCGGATAGAAGCGGAAAAGCGGCGAGACCATGCCGACCGAGTCGCCGATCACGTAGGTGTCCGGGTCGTCCTTCATGTTCAGCATGAAGGGATCGACGCCGGCCCAACCGGTCGGCTTTCCTTCCTCGTTCTTGCCGATCACCCCGGCCTTCCAGGCCATGTCGCCGGCCTGATGCGGGGCCATCAGGATGGAGTGGTCGAAGGTGAAATCGCCGGCGGCGGTCTTGATCTTCTTGTTGAACGGGTCGACTTCCTGGATGACCGCCTTCGGCACGTAGACGATCTGGTCCTTGTACAGATTGGCGAAGGCTTCCTGGAAACCACCGGTGATTGGCGCCGGACTCGGTTTCGGGTCGAGGATGATGACCTTGCCCTTGATCTTGCGCTGCTTGAAGAGGCCGGCGATCAGGCAGGCGCGCTCGTACGGCGACGGCGGGCAGCGGTGCGGCGGCGGCGGCAGGGTCATGACCAGGTCGCCGCCCCTGAAATTCTGGATGCTCTGCTTGAGGCGGAAATGCTCGGCGTTCGGGATGTAGGCGGCCGGGAACATGGCCTTGGTGTAGTCGGCGGCCTTGCGGTCATTGCCGAACCAGGCCTCGTAGTTGTAGCGGATGCCCGAGCCGATGATCAGGTAGTCATAATCGAGCCAGCCCTGGGCGGTGATGACACGTTTCCTGTCGCGCTCGAAGGCGGTGACTTCGGTCTGGATGAATTTGTAGTCGTATTTCTGGGCAACTTCGAGGTAGCTGAAAGTCAGGAAGTTGGTGTCGACGACATCAACCAGCCACTTGTTGCTCATCGGGCACGAGAAAAAGACCGGGTTGCGTTCGAGGACAACCACCTCGAGGCTGGCATCGAGCTTCTTCAGATGCTTGGCGGCGCTGATACCGCCCCAGCCGCCACCACAGATAACGACGCGCTTGCCAGTCGCCTTGGGCAACAGGGGATCAGACTGCATGTTGATGAGGAAAGGCAGCGGGCTGGTCGGCTGGGCGATGGCCGTCGTGGCCCCCAGCGCTGCGCCAGCCGCCAGGAATTGCCGGCGATTGAAGGTCATGCTCTCTTCTCCATTATGTGAACCACCCGGACACGGAGATGCCCGGATTTACAGGGGCGCCCTGACGGGCGCGGAAGAAAACAGCAGGCGGTACGCAGACCGCCCAGCGAGGCTGTTTTCAAAATTTCAGATACTGCAATTGCTCGACGAAGCGGGCTTCATCCTTCGCTTCGAGACAGCGCAGATCGAGATGATAGGCATCGTCGCGGATGTAGCCGATGACCGGCGTCGGCAGGCTGCGGAAGGCGGCTTCCACGGTCAACAGGAATTTTCCGGCTTTTTTGAAATTGGGCCGGATGACCAGCGCCGCCGAGGGCAGGCGTTCGACCGGCAAGGCGCCGCTGCCGATCTGGCTGCTGCACGCTTCGACGCTGACCGTGGCCTGTTGGCCGATGACGGCTTGCACGGCGGGCTGGATGCGCTCGGCCAGCGCGGTGATCTCGGCGACGGAACGGGTCAGCAGGCGCAAGGTCGGCAGGCGTTCGGCCAGGCGGTCCGGGTCGCGGTACAGGCGCAAGGTCGCTTCGAGCGCCGCCAGCGTCGTCTTGCCGACACGCAGGGCGCGTTTGAGCGGGTTCTTCTTGATCTTCGCGATCAAGTCCTTGCGGCCGACGATGAGCCCGGCCTGCGGGCCGCCGAGCAGCTTGTCGCCGGAGAAGGTAACGATGTCGGCGCCGGCGGCCAGTGCCTGCTGCGGCGTCGGCTCGGCCGGCAGACCGTGAGCGGCGAAATCGCACAGCGTGCCGCTGCCGAGGTCGATGACGAAAGGCAGGCCGGCGGCGTGGGCGATGTCGGCGATGACTTTCTCGTCGACTGCCGCCGTGAAGCCGGTGACGGCGTAATTGCTGGTGTGGATCTTCATGAGCAGCGCGGTTTTGGCGTTGATCGCTTCCTGAAAATCCTTGGCGTGGGTGCGGTTGGTCGTGCCGATTTCGTGGAGCTTGACCTGCGCCCGACGCATTACGTCAGGAATGCGGAAAGCGCCGCCGATCTCGACGAGTTCACCGCGGGAAACGACAGCCTCCTTGCCCTGGGCCAGCGCGTTGAGGGTCAGCAGCACGGCGGCGGCGTTGTTGTTGACGATGGTGGCGGCGACATTCGGATCACCGCCAGCGATCAACTCGGCGAGCAGACCGGACACCAGATCATCGCGGTCGCCGCGCCCGCCGGAGGCCAGGTCGTATTCCAGCGCACACGGTGAGCGGGCGGCTTCGACCATGGCGGCGATGGCCTCTTCGGCCAGTTGGGCGCGGCCGAGGTTGGTGTGCAGGACCGTGCCGGTCAGGTTGAAGACGGCGCGCAAATTGGCCCGGCCGGCATCGTCGGCACGGCGGCGGATAGCCGCAAGCAGGGCTGCTTCTTCCGGCAATGGCAGGCCATGTTTCAAGCCTTCACGGGCGGCGGCCAGTTCGGCGCGAACGCAGCCGGTGACAAGCTGACGGCCGTAGATTTCAATGGCTGCGGAAAGTTGCTGCAGGACGCGGTCGACCGCGGGAAGTCGTTTGTTTTCGTTCATGGCTTTCACCCGGACCGGGCAGAAAGGTTGATCAAAGGCGGTTAGCCGCTATACGCGCCAATTAAAAGCAGATTCGGGCCGGAGCGCTCGTAACCGGCTTCGTCGACCAGCATGTCGAGGGCCAGCGTGGCGAGGTCGTCGGCCACCGGGTCAACGCGCGGGTCTTTCTCCTGATAGACGATTTTCAGGTAGCTCTTGCAGGCATCGCAGGTCTCGGCGCGGACGGCGCCTTTCGAGCCGTCGACTTCATGCAACGCAACCTCCTTGTCGGTATCGCAGGCCGTGCAGGTGGCGCGCGGCACGTTCCATTCGCTGTTGCACAGGCTGCAATGCAGGTAGCGCAGGTTGTTGATGGCAGCGCCGAGACGAACGACGCTGGCCACCGCCGGGCTGCCGCAGCACGGGCAAATGCCGTGGGCGTCGAGTTTTTGCAGCTGGCTAGCGTCGAGCTGGCTGGCCAGCTTGGTGAAAACCACCTGCAGGGCGGCGGCGATGAAGGGCAGTTCGGCCGCATCGCCGGCTTCGAGTTCGCCGCTCAGCAGCGTGTCGGCGAGCTTGTCGAGCCAGGCGTCGTCGGCGGCAAGCAGCGCATCGAGTGCCTGGCGGGCGCCATCGGGCGATGTCTTGCCCAGTTCGTGGGCGATCTGGCGCAGCACGCCACGCCAGGCAGCCGGGCGAAGCGCTAGATTCAGCGGCGGCATGCCGTGCGCGCGCGCCTGTTCCAGCCTCGTCGCATCGGGCAGTGGCAGCGCCTGCAGGGTTTTCAGGGCTTCGTGCTGGGCCCGGCTCAACTGGCCGAGAAACGCCAGCCAGTCGCCAAGGCTGTGGCCGGTGGCCAGCGCAGCGAAGCGGTCGGCGCGGTCGGCGAACAACGTGGCGGTTACCGGCAGCAGAATCGGTGCGGCTTCTTCGACTGGCGGATGGAAATCGATCACTTGGGATTGCATGCGGGGTGTCTCGTCTGTTGTTTTGACCCGGATGAGCATTGCTATCCCCCAAGGGGACTTCCTTCGGGGCGCGCTCAACCGGAAATTTTGCCCAAAATTGAAAAAACGGGGGTTGCAGAATGTTCTCTGCAGAGCCCCCTAAACGCAAGGTAAAACGGTTGTTGCCATCACCCCGGCCGAAACCCGGGTGGTGGCATTGCTTCAATTACTTCCCAGTCACCTGACGGTACCAGCCACGATGATGCTGCTTGGCCCAGCCGCGGGTCACCGTGCCGTACCACATGGCGCGGATGGTGCCCTTGACCCAGATGGCGGCATAAACGTGGACCATGATCAGGCCGATGATGACAGCGCCCGCCGCGGCGTGCACCACGGCGCCCATGCGGACGAGCGTGATGTCAAAGCCGAACCAGGCGCGCCAGATGAACAAGCCCGACACCGTCATGAGCAGCATGCAGATGGCCATCGCCCAGAACATGACTTTCTGGCCACCGTTGTACTTGCCCTGCTCCGGCATGTTGTGGTCGTCGCCATCCACCATCTGCCCGACCTTGTTCAGCCAGTCCTTGTCCGCCGGCGTCATCTTGTTGAGATGCTTGAAGCGGAAGAACATGGCCAGGAAGGACAGCGCCATCAACACCCCGAGGTAGGGGTGAATGATGCGCGTCCAGGTCGGCCCGCCGAACAGCTGCGTCAGCGGGAAGAACGCCGGGTGGAAGAAGGCCAGACCGGAGAGGGCGAGCAGGATGAAGCTGATGCCCACCACCCAGTGATTGGCCCGTTCCTGGGGCTCGTAGCGCTTGAGGTCTTTCGGATCGCGGATCATTTTGCGTCCTCCTTTTCGATCTCGTCCTCGATCTCTTTCGAGACCTCGTTCGGACCCTTGGTCACGTAATGGAACAGGCTGCCCAGTGCGACGCCAGCCAGAGCCAGCGTGGCGAGCGGCTTGGCGAAGCCCTTCCACAGCGAGACCAGCGGGCTGATCGACGGATTGGCCGGCAGGCCGGCGTAGAGATCGGGCTTGTCGGCATGGTGCAGCACGTACATGACGTGCGTGCCGCCAACGCCTTGCGGGTCGTACAGCCCGGCCTGATCGTAGCCACGTTCCTTGAGGTCGGTGACGCGCTTGGCCGCGTAGTCCTTCATGTCCTCCTTGCTACCGAACTGGATCGCTCCGGTCGGGCAGGATTTCACGCAGGCCGGCGCCTGGTTGACAGCCACGCGGTCGGAACACAACGAGCACTTGTAAGCCTTGTTGTCTTCCTTCGACATGCGCGGAACGTCGAACGGGCAGCCGGTGACGCAGTAGCCGCAGCCGATGCAGTTTTCCTGATGGAAATCGACGATGCCGTTGCTGTACTGGATGATCGCGCCCGGAGCCGGACAGGCCTTCAGGCAACCGGGGTCGGCGCAGTGCATGCACCCGTCCTTGCGGATCAGCCATTCGAGCTTGTTGTTCTGCTCGACCTCGGTGAAGCGCATCACCGTCCACGACTTCGCCGTCAGATCCATCGGGTTGTCGTAGACGCCATGGCAGTTGCCGACTTCGTCGCGGATGTCATTCCACTCCGAGCAGGCCACCTGACACGCCTTGCAGCCGATGCAGGCGGATACGTCGATAAGCTTGGCGATTTCGATGGTTTCCCGCACTTGCGTGGAGGGCGTCGTCGTCGCGGAGCGCTGTTTGATGTCTAGCGATTGCAGTGCCATATCAGCTCTCCTTTACGCTTTCTCGATGTTGACCAGGAACGCCTTGTACTCCGGCGTCTGCGTATTGGCGTCACCGACGAACGGGGTCAGGGTGTTGGTGATGAAGCCAGGCTTCGTCGCCCCCTTGAATCCGTAGTGGATCGGGATGCCGATGGTGTGCACCTTCTTGCCGTCGATGTCGAAAGCCTTGATGCGCTTGGTCACCACCGCCACGGCCTTGATGAAGCCTCGGTTGGAGCGGACCTTGACCTTGTCGCCGAGCGAAATGCCCTTCTCCTTGGCCAGTTCCTCGCCGATTTCCACGAACTGTTCCGGCTGCGTGATCGCGTTGATCTTGGAGTACTTGGTCCAGTAGTGGAAATGCTCGGTCAGACGGTAGGTCGTCGCCACATACGGGAAATCCTTGGCCTTGCCGAACGCCTCCATGTCGCCCTTGTACACGCGGGCGGCCGGGTTGCTGGTCGCCTTCGGGTTCTTCGGGTGCATCGGATTGTTGTCGAGCGGGGTTTCGAACGGCTCGTAGTGCTCGGGGAACGGACCTTCGGCCATCAGCTCGCGGCTGAACAGACGGGCCACACCTTCCGGATTCATGATGAAAGGCATGACGTTCTGATCAGGCGCCGCATCCGGACGCATGTCGGGCACGTCGTTGCCGCCCCACTTGTCGCCCACCCACTTCAACACGGTCCGCTTCGGATCCCACGGTTTACCCGCGAGGTCGGCCGAGGCCCGGTTGTAGATGATGCGGCGATTGACCGGCCAGGCGAAGCCCCAGTTCAGGGTTTGACCGAGACCGGACGGATCGGCGTTGTCACGCCGCGCCGAGTTGTTGCCGGCCTGCGACCAGACACCGCAGTAGATCCAGTTGCCGCAGGTGGTCGACCCGTCGTCGCGTAGCTGGGCAAAGGAAGCCAGTTGCTCGCCGGCCTTGACCAGCACCTTGGTCGGGTCTTTCGGATCGAGCACGTCAGCCAGCGCCTTGCCGTTGATTTCGCGCAGCAGTTCTTCCGGCGACGGCTTGGTCGGCTGGTTGTAGGCCCAGGTGAGCTTCAAGATCGGATCGGGGAAAGCACCGCCGTCCTTGGCGTACATTTCCTTGAGCTTCAGGAAAAGCGCCGCCATGATTTCGGTGTCGTCCTTGGCATCGCCCGGACCATCCGCTGCCTTCCAGCGCCATTGAATAACGCGGCCGGAGTTGGTGAAGGTACCGGCGGTTTCGGCGAACAGCGTGGTCGGCAGGCGGAAGACCTCAGTCGGGATCTTGGCCGGATCGACTTCGTTGAACTCGCCGTGCGGTTTCCAGTACTCGGAGGTATCGGTTGCCAGCGGGTCCATGACGACCATGTACTTGAGCTTGGACAGGCCGTCGCTGACCTTCTTCTTGTTGGCTACGGAAGCCAACGGGTTGAAGCCCTGACAGAAGAAGCCGTTAACCTTGCCTTCGTACATCGCGTTGAAGATCGACAGCACGTCCGACGCCCCACCCAGTTTCGGGAAGTAGTCGTAGGCGAAGTCGTTGTCCTTGTTCGCCGCGTCGCCCCACCAAGCTTTCGCCAGGCTGGTATGCCATTTCGGGAAGTTCTGCGCGAAGTTCATCTGGCCCGGGCGCAGTGCCTTGGGCGTGCGCTTGCCCAGATAAGTCGTGCGGTCCGGATCGGCATCGGTCGGCGCCGAAACGTAGCCCGGCAGGTTCTGCGCGTAGAGGGCGAAGTCGGTGATGCCCTGAACGTTGGCGTGACCGCGCAGCGCGTTGATGCCGCCCCCGGCCATGCCCATGTTGCCGAGCAATTGCTGGATGATCGCCATGCAGCGGATGTTCTGGGAGCCGACAGAGTGCTCGGTCCAGCCCAGCGCGTAGAGGCTGGTCATCGTCTTGTTCGGCGCCGCGGTCTCGGCAATCATCTCGCAAACCTTGATGAATGCATCCTTCGGCGTGCCGCAGACCTTGCTCACCATTTCCGGCGTGTAGCGCGAATAGTGGGTCTTCATGAGTTGCCAGACGCAGTTCGGATCCTGCATGGTCTCGTCGACCTTGGCGAAACCGTCTTCGCCCATCTGGTACTTCCAGGTCGTCTTGTCGTAACTGCGCTTCTCCTCGTTGTAGCCGGAGAAAATGCCGTCGTCGAACTTGAAGTTCGGGTCGATCAGGAAGGTCGAATTGGTGTACGACTTGACGTATTCGTGATGAATCTTGTCGCTCGAAACGAGGTAATTGATGACGCCGCCGAGGAAGGCGATGTCGGTACCGGAACGTAGCGGGGTATAGAAATCGGCCACGGAAGCGGTGCGGTTGAAGCGCGGGTCAACGACCACGAGCTTGGCCTTGCGCGTCTTCTTGGCTTCGATCACCCACTTGAAGCCGCACGGGTGCGCTTCGGCGGGGTTGCCGCCCATTACCAGAATCAGATCAGCGTTCTTGATGTCCACCCAGTGGTTGGTCATCGCACCACGCCCAAAACTCGGAGCCAGACTGGCCACCGTGGGAGCGTGTCAAATACGTGCCTGGGTATCGATCGAGGTCATGCCCATCGCGCGAATCGTCTTCACGGTCAGGTAGCCGGCCTCATTCGGTGCTGCCGATGATGCAAGGAATCCAGTAGTCGTCCAGCGATTGACGGTCACGCCGTCCTTGTTCTGCGCCATGAAGTTCGCGTCGCGGTCGGCCTTCATGTGCTTGGCGATACGCTCGATGGCTTCCTGCCAGGAAATCTTCTTCCATTCATTCGTGCCGGCTTCACGCACTTCCGGCCACTTCAGGCGATTGGTGCTCTGCACCATGTCGCGCAGGCCGGCGCCCTTCGGGCACAAGGTGCCGCGATTGACCGGATTATCCGGGTCGCCTTCGATGTGGATGATCTCGGCCTGCGAATTCTTGGATTTATCGCCGGTCGAGTAGATCAGCACGCCGCAGGACACCGAGCAGTACGGACAAATATTCCGTGTCTCGGTGGCGCGGGCGAGCTTGAAGGTGCGTACTTCCGCCTGGGCTGCAGTCGGTGAGAAACCCATCAACGCGATGGATGACCCACTGAGCCCGGCGGAGCAGACCTTGAAGAACTGCCGCCTGTTCATGTTCATTTGAGTTTTTCCCTCTTATATGCGACCCCGTGTCGCAAGGGGGAAACAGTGCAATGAATGTGCCATTCGGCATAAGTCATTGAACGATGAGGAATCAGGGTTTGGGGGCGGGGTGAAAAACCGGGACATTTTGTCCATGGTCGGCGAAGGTGGGACATTTTGTCCCACCGAAACATCCCGAAAAGCCCTTCCTGCCAGCAGATTGGACGGCTACGAAAGCGAGGCTATTCCCACGGTCAACCGGAAAAAACGCCAAAAAATGAAATGCTCGCCCAGGAGAAATCAGAAGGTGATCACCTTGTCCGCCGCCAGCGTCGCCTCGGCCAGCTCGACCAACGTGCCGATGGAAGTACCGGGAATCAACGGCAACTCGCCAAGACCACGGGCCAGCGCGCAGGTCCGGCACAGACGGATGTCGACGCCCTGCCCGACCAGCCCTTCGACCATACCCTGCAGCCCATTGCCGGCGCCGTCGATCTGGTTCGGCAAACCAAGCACCGTGGCGTCGGACATCAGAAAAATGCGCACCGCCGGCTTGGCGTCGCTACCGGCCAAGGCCGTGGCCAGACGCAGGGCGGACAGACAGCGTTCGCTGCCATAGGGGGCGGCGTTGATGATGATCAGGATGTTTTGCATGATAAATCTCCGAGGTTCAGTGCATTTTTCGCCGCAACCACGCACTGGCCTGATCGACGGCAATCGACAGCAGCAACATGGCGATGATCACCGTCGATGCCTGGGCGTGGTGGAACAGCGAGAGTTCGAAATAAAGCAGTTGGCCGAGCCCGCCGGCGCCGACGAAGCCGAGGATGGCGGCCATGCGGATGTTCATTTCCCAGCGGTAGAGCGTGTAGGCGATGAGCTGCGGGGCGGCGCCGGGCAAGGTGCCGTAGAGGAAGGCGAAGCCGCCCGGAGCGCCGGCCAGACGCAGGGCCAGGCCGGGGGTCGGCGGGGCGTTGTCGAGGGCTTCGGCGTAGAGGCGACCGAGGACGCCGGTTGTGTGCAGGGCCAAGGCCAGCGCGCCGGCGAAAGGGCCGAGGCCGACGGCCAGCGCGGTGATGGTGGCCCAGACGAGTTCCGGCACCGAGCGCAGGGTGTTGAGCAGGAAGCTGAACGGCGCCCGCCATTTCGGTAGCGCCAGCAGCAGGCCGGCGACGGCGGCGAGCAAGGTGCCGACAACCGAGATGGCAAGCGTTTCCCAGATGCCCTTGCCGACCTTGGCCAGCCACTCGGCCGACAAATCGGGCGGAAAGAAGCCGGCGACGAATTCGCCAATGCTGCGGGCGGCTTCCACGGTCAACAGGGATTTCAGGCCAATTTCCAAATAATTGAAGCTGGCGACGATGCTGACGACCAGCACCAGCCCGAGCCCGCCGCTACGCCAGCCGAAGGGCGAGGCGCGGTTGGCCGGCGGTGTGTCGAGGGCCCGGCGCAGCCAGCCCGAGAAACCGTCGGCGGCGAAAACGAGGACCATGAAGGCAAACAGGATGGTCGCCGCTTCGCCGCCGTTGAGCATTTTCATGGCCTGATCCATGAGCTGGCCGAGGCCGCCGGCGCCGACGAAGCCCATCACCACCGAGGCGCGGATGGCGCATTCCCAGCGATAGACCGTATACGAGGCCAGCTCCTTCGAGGCCTGCGGGATCAGCCCATAGAGGATGGCCAGCGGCCGGCCGGCGCCGTTGTGGCGGAGCGCCCGGGCTGGGGCGGCATCGACCGATTCGAGAATTTCGGCATAGACCTTGGCCAGCATGCCGCCGTAAGTCAGGCCCAGCGCCAGCACGCCGGCCGCCGGGCCGAGGCCGAAGACGCGGACGAAAACGAGGGCCCAGACCAGCTCGGGGATGCCGCGCAGGATAGTCAGCAGGCTGCGCGTGACGGGGTTGAGCGTCGGCTGCTCGCGCCCGGCGCCGGTCGCCAGATAGCCCATCGGCACGGCGATCAGGAAGGCCAGCGCCATGCCGGCCGTGGCGATGGCCAGGGTTTCGAGCGTTGCCTTGGCCAGATAGCCCATGAACTCGGCGCCGGTTTCGGGCGGCAGGAAGCCGGCCAGGAAGTTGCCGATGACCTTGAGGTTGCCCGGATCGAACAACACACCGGGCTTGACCTCGGCAGCCTGAAAGAGCGGCCAGAGGACGACCAGCGTGGCCAGCGCGCCGATCAGGCGGCTGCGGGCGGCGGGGTCGCGCTCGGCAGGGTTCAACAACATGCGGCGCGCGTCGCCGCGTCGTTGGCGGCAGATTGCGACAGGAAATGCGGTTCGTGCGCCTGCACCGGCAGTTCATCGCCTTCGCTGGCGTAGAGGTAATGCAGCAGCGGCACGCTGACGTCGCCGGCCGGCAGGTCGAAGGCAATCTGCCCGGCCCTGACACCGACGATGCGCGAGAAATTGCCGAGCGCCAGATCGACGGCGTGCAGGCTGGCGACCAGCGTTGCGCCGCGCGCTGCGGCGTCGGCGATGAGCAAGCGGATGGTGGCCAGGGCCAGCGTCGGGTCGAGGGCGGAGACCGGTTCGTCGGCGAGGATCAGTTCAGGCTGCTGGTAGAGCACGCGGGCGATGCCAACGCGCTGCAACTGGCCGCCGGAGAGCTGGTCGCAACGGGCGAACAGCTTGTCGGCGAGGTCGACGCGTTCGAGCGCGGCGCGGGCTCCCGGGATGTCGAGCGGGTAGAGCAGCGAGGCCAGCGACTTCCAGGCCGGCCATTGGCCGAGCTTGCCGGCCAGTACGGCGGTCACGACGCGTTGCCGGCCGGGAATCGGCGGCGCTTGATGGACGGTGCCGATGCGGGCGCGCAGTTTGGCGGTTGCTACGGTCAACCCGAAATTTTGGCCAAATTCCAAAATGTCGGCCGTGCCAGCCGTCGGCGCCAGCGCCGTGCCGAGCACCGAGAGCAGCGAGGTCTTGCCAGCGCCTGAGGGGCCGATCAGGGCGATGCGCTCGCCCTTTTCCGCCTTGAGCGTGATGCCATCCAGCGCGGCAAAGCCATTGGCGTGGGTCAGCCCCACGCCGTTCAAGCAAAAACTCACTTCAACAAGCCGGCAGCGTGGGCTGCCTTTTCGATACCGTCGTAGTTCTCCTTTTTGGTCGGAATGAACTTGGCGGCGCGTTGCAGGGCGAGGATTTCCTTGTGTTCCGGGTTGGCCGGGTCGAGTTTGAGGAAGGCGTCGGTCAGCTTCTTGACGACGACCGGATCGAGATCGCCGCGCACCGTCCAGTTGTAATCGAAGTAAGGCGGCGTCGTCGAGAAGACGCGAACCTTGTCGGTATCGACCTTCTTCGCTTCAACCAGCTTGTCCCAGACCGAGGCGTTGAGCACGCCAGCTTCGGCCTTGCCGGCGGCGACGAAGGCGACGGTCGCGTCATGGGCGCCCGAGTAGGCGACGTTCTTGAAATCCTTTTCCGGATTGAGGCCGGCTTGCTGCAGGAAGAAACGCGGCATCAGGCTGCCCGAGGTCGACGACGGCGCGCCGAAGGCGAAGGTCTTGCCCTTGAGGTCGGCCACCGTCTTGATGCTCGGGTCGGCGGTGATGAACTTGGAAGTGAAGCGGGCATCCTCCTCGCGCTGGGCGATGGGGATGGCCGTGCCGTTGGTGCGGATCTTGGCCTGCACGAAGGTGAAGCCGCCGAGCCAGGCGAGGTCGATCTTCCTGGTGGCCAGCGATTCGACGACGGCGGCGTAGTCGGTCACCGGGGTGAACACGACCTTCATGCCGGTCTGCGCTTCGAGGTATTTGCCGAGCGGAGCGAACTTGCGTTGCAGCTCGGTCGGTGCTTCGTCGGGAATGGCCGAGACGCGCAGGATGGCTTCGTCGGCAAAGGCCGGCAAGCCGGCGGTAAGTGAGGCAGCGAAAGCGCAGGCGACCGCGCCCTTGAGCGCCGCGCGGCGCAGTGGGGAAAAGCTCATGTTGTACTCCGATTTATACAGCAACCGCCGCCGTGCGGATGTCACGGCAGCTTACAAGGCACCGGGGTGCCACCATTTCAATGCGGTACGCAGACCGCGCGCCGGCATTATAGCCGGCGCTTGGTCGCAGCAATTTCGGTGCCTGCTACGGTCGACCGGAAAAAACGGCCAAAATCGAAATAGCCGGCCCGGCATTGCGACATTTCGGCGCACCGGGCAGACAAAATGACCCGCCACCCGGCTGCCGAGGCATGCGAAAATCAGCCGGAAATCACCAAAATAACGATCATGGACGAGACAAATCCAAGCCATCACGACGCCCCCTGGCAGCAATATTCGGTGCTCATCGTCGACGACGAGCCGGGCATGCAGAGCTTCATGCAGCGGGCGCTCAGCACGCGTTGCGGCGTTGCCGACTGCGCCGGCAGCGTCGAGCAGGCGCGGCCGATGGTCAGCCGCAGCCATTACGACCTGATCGTCCTCGACATCGCCCTGCCCGGCCTGTCCGGTATCGACTGGCTGCATGAGCTGCGCGACGAAGGCTATGTCGGCGACGTCGTGCTGATGACCGCCTACGCCGACCTCGACACCGCCATCGACGCCCTGCGCGCCGGCGCCGCCGACTTCCTGCTCAAGCCGTTCTCGCTGGCCCAGGTGCTCAATGCCATCCAGCGCTGTTTCGAACGTTCCAGCCTGGCCCGCGAAAACTTCGTTCTGCGCCGCGAAGTAAGCACTAACTCGGCTGACATCGAAGGCGTCATCGGTCAGTCGGAAGCCATGTTCAGAGTCTGCGAACGCCTCAAGCGCATCGCCCCGACGCCGGCCACCGTGCTGCTCAGCGGCGAATCCGGCACGGGCAAGGAAGTCGCCGCCCGCGCCCTGCACCGCATGAGCCCGCGCGCCGGCGGCCCCTTCGTGCCGGTCAATTGCGCGGCGATTTCGGCCGAACTCATCGAGTCCGAACTGTTCGGCCACGTCAAGGGCGCCTACACCGGCGCCGCGCAAAGCCGCGAAGGCCTCTTCTACTACGCCCGCGGCGGCACGCTGTTCCTCGATGAAATCTCCGAACTGCCGCTTGCCGCGCAGGCCAAGCTGCTCCGCGCGCTGGAGGAAAGACGCATCCGGCCGGTCGGCTCGGAACAGGAAATCGCCGTCGACGTGCGCGTCATCGCCGCCACCAACCGCGACCTCAAAGCCGAAGTCGCCGCCCAGCGCTTCCGGCCCGATCTCTACTACCGGCTGCAGGTGCTCGAAGTCACGCTGCCGCCGCTGCGCGACCGGCCGGAGGACATCCCGCTGCTCGTCGAGCATTTCATGGCCCTGCTTACCCCCAGCCTCGGCGTCCCGCCGCTCAGCCTCGACCCGCGCACCCAGGCCCGGATGGCCGATTACGACTGGCCGGGCAATGTGCGCGAACTGCGCAATCTGGTCGAACGCTCACTGATCCTCGGCTGGTTTGACATCGGCAGCGAACCGGAAATTGGCATCACGGCCATTTCGAGCAATGCCGAAACCCTCGAAGCCGTCGAAAAACGCCACATTCTCGCCGTGCTCGCCGCCAGCGACGGCAACAAGTCCGAAGCCAGCCGCCGGCTCGGCATCTCGCGCAAAACGATGGACCGCAAGTGCCAGGCCTGGGGGATCTGACCCCCCCGGAGACCCCGCCGATCCGGCGCTCCATCCGCGCCCGGCTCCTGCTGCTGGCACTGATCCCGCTCGGCATCGTGCTGCCGCTGACGATGGCCGCGCTGGCCTATTGGGGTGGAGACTATCTCGACCGTCTGCTCGTCACCAAAGTGCGCTCCGACCTCGCCGTCGCCCACGGCTATTTCGAACGGGTGACCGATGGCGTCGGCCGTTCGGTGGCCAGCCTGGCCGCCTCCGAACGGCTGGCGCGGGCGCTGCGCAACACCGCCAGCCGCCAGGAAATGGCCGTGGCCAAGCTGCTCGACTCGACGCAGCTCGAATACAAACTTGATTTTTTGCACTTTTTTGACGTTGACCGTAGCAAACAGGATGCCGCTACCTGGTCAGTCATCGCCGCGGCGCTGGCCGGCAAGGCGAGCACCGAAACGGAAGTCTTCTCCGCCGCGCAACTGATTTCGATCAAACCCGAACTGGCGGCCCGCGCCCACACCACCATCGTTACCACGGCGAATGCCCGGCCCGACCCGCGTACAGCCGAAACGCGCGGCCTGGTCATCCACTCGGCCGCTCCGGTGCACGATGCCAATGGCCGACTGGTCGGCGTGCTGGCTGGCGGCGTGCTACTCAACAAGAATCTCGATTTCATCGACCACCTCAACGCCATCGTTTACCCCGAGGGGGCCCTGCCCTTCGGCAGTCTCGGCACGGCAACGCTGTTCCTCGGCGACGTGCGCGTCGCCACCAACGTCCGGCTGTTTGGCGACACCCGGGCCATCGGCACTCGCGTTTCCCAAGCGGTCTACGACACCGTGCTCGGCGCCGGCCAGACCTGGCTCGATCGCGCCTTCGTCGTCAGCGACTGGTACGTCTCGGCCTACGAACCGCTGCTCGACAGCCGCCAGCAACGCATCGGCATGCTCTATGTCGGCTTCCTCGAAGGCCCCTTCGTCGATGCCCGCAAACAGGCCTTCGCCGGCCTAATCGTGCTCTTCGCGCTGGCCATGCTGATCGCCGGCATCTTTGCCGTGCTTTGGGCGCGCCGCGTCTTCAAGCCGATCGAGCGCATGCACGCCACCATGCATGCCATCGAAAACGGCCAGGACGAAGCCCGCGTCGGCGCAGTGGCCAGCCAGGATGAGCTCGGCGTCGTCGCCGCCCACTTCGACCGCATGCTCGACCGCCTGCAGGCCCAGGCCACCTCGCTCAAGCGCTGGGGCGCCTCGCTCGACGCCAAGGTGGCGGAACGCACGGCCGAATTGGAGCAGGCCGTGGCGGACCTCAAGGCCGCCCAGTCGCAACTTGTCATGAATGAAAAACTCGCCGCCATCGGCCAGCTGACGGCCGGCATCGCCCACGAAATCAACAACCCGATCGCCGTCATCCAGGGCAACCTCGACGTCCTGCGCGACCTGCTCGGCCCGCAGGCCGAACCCGTCGCGCCGGAAATCAGGCTGATCCACGAGCAGGTCCAGCGCATCCGGCTGATTGTCGCCAAACTACTGCAATTCGCCCGGCCGCAGGATTACGTCGGCTATCTCGAACCGACCGATCCGGCCCAGCTGATCCAGGACAGCCTGCTCCTCGTTCGTCACCTGTTGAAGACCGGCAACATCGCCATCGAACAGCACGTCGAGTCGACCCGCCAGATCATCTGCAACAAGAACGAGCTGCAGCAGGTCGTCATCAACCTGCTGGTCAACGCCATCCAGGCCATGCCCGAGGGCGGCGTATTGAGAATTACCGTCGACGACTGGGACGAGGCCGACATGCCGGTCGGCATCCAGCTCTATGTCGAGGACTCCGGCCCGGGCATCAGCAAGGCCGACCTCGAGCACCTGTTCGAACCCTTCTTCACGGCCAAGAAACCCGGCGGCAACGGCCTCGGCCTGTGGGTCAGCAAGAACCTCATCGAACGCTACGGCGGCCACCTGACGGCAAGCAGCGCCCCCGGCGCCGGCGCCCGTTTTACCGTCTGGCTGCGCTGCGAACCGCTGGCTTGAGCCGTGCCGCCTGCGATCCGACAGGCCCTAGGGTAATCCAGAGGGGATATTTACAGCGCCGAAGGTCAATGAGACATTCGAGAAAATTGCGGATTTCATCATGTCTCGCCCACGCTTTCGCCCCACACTTCTGATCCTGCTCGCCGCCTGGCTGGGCACCATCGCCATCGTCACGCACACGCTGTTGTCGGCGGAAATCAACCGCTGGGAGGCGAAATTCGACGTCGATGCCAGGCTGCTGGTCAGCGACATCAAACACAAGCTCGATACCAACGAAGCCGTTCTCGCCGGGTTTTCGGCGTTTCTGCAGGCGGTGGACCGCAGCGATACTGACGCAACCATGCGCTACGCCGCCTCGGCCGCCTCCGCCTATCCCCACATTTACATGATCGAAGTCGCCCGCAAGCTCGACCTCGACGACGAAGCGGCTTTTCAGGCCTCGTTGCGCAAAATATGGCGAGCCGATTTCTCGATCAAGGATTTCGCCGAAATCACCGGACGAACGTTTCAGGAAGATCCCCGGAAGAGGGTGACCTGGCCCATCCTCTTCATGTATCCGGCGCTCCCCGAAGCCCGGGCGATTTACGGCGTACGCCTCGAAACGGTCGACTATTTGTCGCGGACGGTGGCCCTTGCCCAGCGCAACATCAAGCCCGTCGTCTCGCCTGTGTTCAGCCTGTACGAAGGCGGCGGCGCCTACATCCTGCTCCAGGAAGTGAATCGCCCCGCCGGCAAGGTGCCGTCCGAACTCAATTTCTTCGGCGACACGATGATGGCCTTGCTACTCGTCAAGACCCAGGCCCTGATCCCGGCCAGAAGCAGGGAGCCCGATTACGCCAACATCAGCATTTCGGCCTCCATCGTTTCACCCGGTAATCCGGAAACGCTTCTCTTCGAGCAAAACGCCCCGGAAGCCGGCGGTCTCGAGCACCTGATCCTGCCGAATTTCGCGCGCCAGCTGGGCATCGACAATTCGTCGCAGCCGACGCAGATACGCTTTGCCCGCCAGTTGTTGTGGGGCGATTTCCTGCAGCCCGAGAAGCTCATGATCCTGCTCCTGCTCGGCGGTGCCCTGCTCGTCGTCCCCTGGGTCACCATCCGCCACTACCTGAGCCTCGACCGCGCCGAAGTCGAGCAGGAGCGCTCGGCCTACCTGGCCACGCATGACCTGCTGACCAGCCTGCCCAACCGTTTCCTTTTCACCGATCGATTCGAACACGCCTTGCGCAACTGGCAACGCAACGGCCATTCGTTTGCCCTGATGCTGGCCGATCTCGACTACTTCAAGGAAATCAACGACCGGCACGGCCACGACGTCGGCGACCAGGTGCTGGTTGCCTGCGCCAGCCGGATGGCCGGCGAACTCCGTAGCTGCGACACGGTGGCGCGCCATGGCGGGGACGAATTCGTCATCCTGCTGGCCAACGTGCAAAGTCCGGAAGATGCCGAAAATGTCGGCAAGAAAGTGCTGGCCGCCGTTTCAGAGCCCATCGAGACGACAGCCGGCGTGGTCCGCCTATCGTGCAGCATCGGCATTGCCATTTGCCCGACGCACGGCACCAATCTCGACGTGCTACGCAAGGCAGCGGACATCGCCATGTATGAGGGAAAGGATCACGGGCGCAGCACAGTGTCCGTCTTTTCCGGCAAAGTGACCTGAGTTGCCAGGCCGATAGCCGCCAGTGATGCGGGCCTTTTCCACTAAATCAGTCGCTTAACTTGGCATCCGGCAGCATGGCCGGTAAACTGTGCACTCTGCCGAGGAGCGCTGCGACCCTTTTCACGCTGTTTGTGAATTACGGGGCCAGGCTCGGCAATGTTCAACGGCGCTCGCAAACCTTACTCCCAAGCCGGTTTGCGACGCCGTTTGTCTTTTGCGGCGTCCCTGGTGTTATTTGCTTTGCCGAGGTGATCCATGCAGCCTGACCGTACCGCCGAACTTTCCGCCCTGCTCGCTCAAAAAATGCTCGTCCTCGACGGCGCCATGGGCACCATGATCCAGCGCCACGGATTGCAGGAAGCCGACTATCGCGGCGAACGCTTCAAGGATCACGGACATGATCTCAAGGGCAACAACGACCTGCTGGTCCTCACCCAGCCCGACATCATCGCCGGCATTCACCGCGAATACCTCGAGGCCGGAGCCGACATTCTCGAGACCTGCACCTTCAACTCGACCGCCCTGTCGCAGGCCGACTACAAGCTCGAATCCATCGTCTATGAACTGAACCATGCCGGCGCCACGCTGGCCCGCGAGCTGTGCGACGAATTCACTGCCGCCAACCGGGCCAAGCCGCGCTTCGTCGCCGGCGTTCTCGGCCCGACGAGCCGCACGGCATCGATCTCGCCGGACGTCAACGACCCCGGCTACCGCAACGTCAGCTTCGACGCCCTGGTCACCGATTACCTTGAGGCCATCCGTGGCCTGACCGACGGCGGTGTCGACATCCTGCTCGTCGAAACCGTCTTCGACACGCTCAACGCCAAGGCCGCGCTGTTCGCCATCGAAAAGTTCTTCGACGCCACCGGCCGTCGCTGGCCGGTGATGATTTCCGGCACGATTACCGACGCCTCCGGCCGCACGCTGTCCGGCCAGACCGCCGAAGCCTTCTGGAACTCGCTGTCGCACATCAAGCCCGTGTCGTTCGGCCTTAACTGTGCGCTCGGCGCCAAGGAACTGCGCCAGTACGTCGAGGAACTGTCGCGCGTCTGCGACTGCTACGTCTCGGCCCACCCCAACGCCGGCCTGCCCAACGCATTCGGCGGCTACGACGAGACGGCCGACATGCTGGCCGATGAAATCGAGAGCTGGGCCAAGGCCGGCATCGTCAATATCGTCGGCGGCTGCTGCGGCACCTCGCCCGAGCACATCAAGGCCATCGCCGAACGGGTTGCTACGGTCAACCCGAGAAAAGTGCCGAAAATCGAAAAGAAGCTGCGCCTTTCCGGGCTGGAGCCGTTCAACGTCGGCGCCGATTCGCTCTACGTAAACGTCGGCGAGCGGACCAACGTCACTGGCTCGAAGGCTTTCGCGCGCATGATTTTGGAGGGACGCTTCGACGACGCGCTGGCCGTCGCCCGCCAGCAGGTCGAAAACGGTGCGCAGGTCATCGACATCAACATGGACGAGGCGATGCTTGATTCCATCGCCGCCATGGATCGCTTCCTCAAACTGATCGCCTCGGAACCGGACATTTCGCGCGTGCCGATCATGATCGACTCGTCGAAATGGGAAGTCATCGAAGCCGGCCTCAAGTGCATCCAGGGCAAGGGCATCGTCAATTCGATCTCGATGAAGGAAGGCGAAGCCAAGTTCATCGAACACGCCCGCCTCGCCCGCCGCTACGGCGCCGCGGTCATCGTCATGGCCTTCGACGAAAAGGGTCAGGCCGATACCTTTGCCCGCAAGACCGAGATTTCGAAGCGCGCCTACGACCTGCTGCTGGGCATCGGCTTCCCGGCCGAAGACATCATTTTCGACCCGAACATTTTCGCCATCGCCACCGGCATTCCGGAACACGACAACTACGCCGTCGATTTCATCAATTCGGTGCGCTGGATCAAGCAGAATCTGCCGCACGCCCACATTTCCGGCGGCGTTTCCAACGTCTCGTTTTCTTTCCGCGGCAACGATGCCGTGCGCGAAGCGATCCACACCGTCTTCCTCTACCACGCCATCAAGGCCGGCATGACCATGGGCATCGTCAATGCCGGCATGCTCGGCATCTACGACGATCTCGAGCCGGAACTGCGCCAGAAGGTCGAGGACGTGGTGCTCAACCGCAATCCTGAAGCCGGTGAAGCGCTGGTCGATTTCGCCCAGACCGTGAAAGAAGGCAAGGCCAAGGACACCGGCCCCGACCTGAGCTGGCGCGAGCAGTCCGTGGAAAAACGTCTGGAACACGCCTTGATCAAGGGCATCACCGATTTCGTCGTGGCCGATACCGAAGAAGTGCGCGCCCAGCTCGAAGCCGAAGGCAAGCCGCCGCTTTCCGTCATCGAAGGCCCGCTCATGAACGGCATGAACCACGTCGGCGACCTGTTCGGCGCCGGCAAGATGTTCCTGCCGCAGGTCGTCAAATCGGCCCGCGTCATGAAACAGGCGGTTGCCCACCTGCTGCCCTACATCGAAGCGGAAAAGACCCGCACCGGCCTGGGCAGCAAGGGCAAGATCCTCATGGCGACGGTCAAGGGCGACGTGCACGACATCGGCAAAAACATCGTCGGCGTCGTCCTCGGTTGCAACGGCTACGACGTGGTCGACCTCGGCGTCATGGTCTCCTGCGACAACATCCTGAAAGCGGCGCTTGAGCATCGCGTCGACATCATCGGCCTGTCCGGCCTGATCACGCCATCGCTCGAAGAAATGGCCCACGTCGCCAGCGAAATGCAGCGCCTGAACATGAAGCAGCCGCTGTTGATCGGCGGCGCGACGACCAGCCGCGCCCACACCGCAATCAAAATCGCCCCCAACACCGATGGCGCCGTCGTTTACGTGCCGGACGCCTCGCGTGCCGTCGGCGTCGCCACCAAGCTGCTCTCGGTCGATCAGCGCGACGGCTACATCGCCGAAATCGTTGCCGAGTACAAGGCCGTGCGTAGCGAACACGCCGGCCGCAAGGGCGCCACCATGGTGACGCTGGAAGAAGCCCGCGCCAACCGTTTCACGTGGAACCTGCCGTTCACGCCGACCATTCCGAAACAGCTCGGGCTGCAAACGCTCAACCCGAGTCTGGCCGACCTGGCGCTGCTCATCGACTGGACGCCGTTCTTCCAGAGCTGGGATCTGGCCGGCCGCTATCCGGCCATCCTCGAAAACGAAACGGTCGGTGAAACGGCCCGCCAGTTGTTCGACGACGCCAAGAAAATGCTGGCCAGAATCGTCAGTGAAAACTGGCTGTCGGCCCGTGCCGTCTTCGGCCTCTACCCGGCCAGCAGCGAAAATGAAGACATCATCATCTACGCTGACGAATCACGGACCACCGAACTCACCCGCTGGGTTGGCCTGCGTCAGCAGCACAAACAGCCGAAGGGCCGCTTCAACGTCGCGCTGGCCGATTACATCGGCGAACGCGACTACGTCGGCGCCTTTGCCGTCACCGCCGGCCATCGCATCGAAGAGCGCGTCGCCGCCTTCGAGGCAGCCAACGACGACTACTCGGCGATCATGCTCAAGTCGCTGGCCGACCGTCTGGCCGAAGCCGCTGCCGAATGGCTGCATCTGCAAATCCGCACCCAATACTGGGGCTATGCCAATGATGAATCGCTCACCAACAATGAGCTGATCAACGAGCAATACCAAGGCATCCGCCCCGCCCCCGGCTACCCGGCCTGCCCGGACCACACCGCCAAGCGCGAACTGTTCGCCCTGCTCGACGCACCGGCCAACGCCGGCATGGAACTAACCGAATCCTGCGCCATGACACCGGCCGCCGCGGTATCCGGGTTCTACATCGGGCATCCGGGCGCGGCATATTTCGCCATTCCGAAGATCGGGCGCGACCAGCTCGAAGACTGGGCCAAGCGCAAGAACATGTCGATCAAGGATGCCGAGTACTGGCTGGCGCCGCTGCTGTAATTCTCAAACGGACGACGCCTGGTTATCGGTGTCGTCCGCCTTGAAACAATAGGCTTCGGCTTCGTAGAACTGCCATTGGCTATCGCCCACCAGCTCCAGCACCTGCTTGTGGTACTGGAGGATGGCCGGACGATGGGCGACGCTGATCAGCGTCGTGTTCATCTGCTGCAGTTGCTGGTAAAGCGCCGTCTCATTGGCGCTGTCGAGGGCGCTGGTCGCTTCGTCGAGAATGGCGAAGCGCGGTTTGCTGAGCAGGATGCGGGCAAAGGCCAGGCGCTGCTGCTCGCCGACCGAGAGCACTTTCTGCCAGTCCATCTCGGTATCGAGCCCGCCAAAACGGGTGGCCAGATCCGGCAGGTTCACCCTTTCCAGCACCTTGAGCAGTTGGGCGTCGGGAAACGAGCGCCCTTTGTGCGGGTAGAGCAACTGGCTGCGCAGCGTGCCGAGCAGCATGTAGGGCTGCTGGGGCAGGAACAGGATGTCGTTGGGCTGCGGCCGGAAAATGGTGCCGCTGCCGGCGTACCAGATGCCGGCAATGGCGCGCAGCAGCGAGCTCTTGCCGCTGCCACTCTGGCCGACGATCATCAGGTTTTGCCCGGGCCGGATGTCAATGGACAGATTCCGGATCAAGGTTCGCTCGTAATTCGGCGTCTGCAGGGTGACGTTGTCGAGGGTCACGTGAGCGGCATCGACCGACAGGATGGTATTGGCACTGCCGACGTGCCCGGCCGGATGGCCGGGAAGGAAACGAGCCAGGGCATCGAGCCGGTCGATGCCGGCGGCGAAGCGGCTCAGGGTTTCGAAATTCTCGACGATCAGCGAGAAGGCAGCGAGCACGGCGGCAAAGGCGCCAGCCGCCTGGATAGCCCGGCCGACTTCGAGCTCGCCCGAAATCACCCGGGAGGCGATGATGGCGCTGGGCAAAACGATGGTCAGCAAACCGTAGGCGTGCTGGAAGAAATTGAGCCCGAGCTGGCTGCGGATCAGGCGCTTGAAATTCTTGAAGGCGGCGGCGAAACGTTGCCTGACCTGTTGCAACTCCTGCGCCTCGCCGCGATACAGGGCAATCGATTCGGCGTTCTCGCGGATGCGGACGAGGCTGAAACGAAAATCGGCCTCGCGGCGTAACTGGTGAAAATTCAGAGTCATGAGCCGGTTGCCGAAGACGAAAATGGTCACCAGCGTGCCGGCCGTGGCGTAGAAAACCAGGAAATAGACCAGTTCCCGCGAAATCGACCAGAGAACGGTGCTGAAGGCGACCAGTTGCAGCACCGAGCCAATGAAAATGAGCAGGAAATAGAGCGAACGCTGGGTGAAGGTGTTGATGTCTTCGGCGACGCGCTGATCAGGATTGTCGATGCCGGCATTGGCATTCAGTTCGTAGAAATGCCGGTGACTGAAATAGCTATCGAGAAAGCGGTGGGTCAGCCAGCGCCGCCAGTGGATGCCGAGCGTGTCGCGAACGAAATAATAAAGGGCGTAGATCGGTACGGCAGCGATCAGCAACCACAGACAAAACTTGATCGACGTCCAGAAACGCTCCTCGTCGCGCGCCGCCAGCGCCGAGGTGAATTCCCCGGTCTGCTCGTTAAAGAGCACGGCAAAACGGGTCTGGCCAAGCAGCAGCAGAACAAGCAGGGTGAGCAAACCCCATGCCTTGAACTTTTCGTCCAGACGCCAATAAGGCGAGGCTATGGCCCAGAATCGTTGCCAGAGATGCCGGTCAGGAGGCTTCATTTTGATCGCCGCGGTCTGTCCAGGCGGGCCGGAAATCGGTCCCCATCTGTTGATCCTGTTTTACTCTCAGGAAGATGTCGGGGTCAAGCCGGCAAGCAAACTTCAACCGGGGCGCGAAATCGACGAAAATCCCGCCTATGAATTCCGTCCACAACGTCGACCTGACCCCCTTCAACACGCTGGCCCTGCCCGGCAAGGCGGCCGCCTACCGAAAAATCACCGCCCCCGAACAATTGACGGCGCCGGAGCTGGCCGGCCAAACCCGCTTCATCCTCGGCGGTGGCAGCAACCTCGTGCTGACCGGCGATTTCGCCGGCCTCGTCCTGCACATGGCGATCCCCGGCAAGCGCTTGTTGAAGGAAGACAGCGAGGCTTTCTACATCGAAGCCGGGGCCGGCGAGAACTGGCATGACTTCGTGCAATGGACCTTGCAGCAGGGCTGGCCAGGGCTGGAAAACCTGAGCCTGATTCCCGGCACGGTCGGCGCGGCACCGATCCAGAATATCGGCGCCTACGGGCTGGAAGTCGGGGAATGCTTCCATTCGCTGACGGCCTGGGACTTTGAAAAACAGGCGTTTTTTCCGGTTGACCGTGACAACTGCCGTTTCGGCTACCGCGACAGCGTTTTCAAGCAGGAAGGCTGGCATTTGAACGGGCGAATGGCGATCACCTCAGTCATTTTCCGACACCCGAAAGCATGGACGCCCAACCTACGTTATGCCGACGTCAATCAGGAACTGGCGGCACAAAACATCACCACGCCGACGGCGCAGGATGTCGCCAAGGCCATCGTCGCCGTGCGCCAGCGCAAGTTGCCGGACCCGGTGGTGATTCCGAACACGGGCAGTTTTTTCCACAATCCGGTGGTCGAAGCGGCGCAGGCCGAAGCGCTCAAGGCCAGTCACCCAACCCTGCCCTGCTACCCGCAGCCCGATGGCCGGGTCAAACTGGCGGCCGGCTGGCTCATCGAACAGGCTGGCTGGAAAGGGAAAAACCTCGGCCCGGTCGGCATGTATGAAAAGCAGGCGCTCGTGCTGGTCAATCGCGGCGGGGCAACGGGTGACGACGTGAAACGCACGATGGCTGCGGTTCAGGCCGATGTGCAGGCCAGGTTCGGCGTGGCCCTCACTCCGGAGCCGATTTTCCTGTAACGAACAGGCAGCCGGCGATGCCGGTCGCCAACGCGTCGGCCATGCGGGCCTGGCGCTCGGGGTCGGCCAGTTCGATTTCCTCATCCCGATGTTTGATGACACCGGCCTCGAAGAGCACGGCCGGCAGGGTCGTCCGGTAGAGCACAACGAGGTTGTCGTAATACCAGACGCCGTTTTCGGCATCGGCCGCCAGATGCTTGCGACCATGCCAGGTCGACGGCACGAATCCGGCCCGACGCAGCATGGCGCCGATGCTCGATGCACAACGCAAACTGGTTTCCGGATCGGGATTCTGGGCCGAGACGAAGATCCCGTAGCCGCGCTTGACCTCGGTGTAGGTCTGCTCGGTTCCTTCCCAGAGCCACGGTTTGAGCCAGGCTTCGCCGATCGAGTCGTGGTGGATGGAGATGAAAAAGTCGCTGCCCGCCGCCGCCACTGGCCGGGCGATCAGGCTGCCGATGTCGCCGGCAAAATTTATTTCACGGACGTCCTGGCCGCGCTCGCGCATGACCCCGGCGAGTACCCCGGCAAATTCCTGGTTGAAAGCGAATTCGGGAAGGCCACGGGCGCTCGTCGCCCCGCCGTCTTTCCCGCCATGGCCGACATCGATGGCGATCAGCGGCGGCGCAGCGATTGCTACGGTCAACCGGAAAAACAGGGCAAAAATGAAAACGTTCTTGTACGCCATGGCGCGAATTATCGCGCCAAGTCGCCTGTCCGGGCGGGAAAGCAGCGCTAACCGTGGAACCTCCGACATGATTTGCGCTATAGTTTCCGGCCAGCAAGGGGAATAAAACAATGAACAAAGAGCCACTCCATCCGCGCGGTACCAGCGCCCACATGCCTGACCTGAACTGGAGTCAGGTCCGCGAAACGGTGCTGATGCTTGAACTCTCCGCCGTGCAAATCGAAGCCGCGATGAAGGATAGCGACAGTTCGGTCGAGGTGCTCACCGACTCCTTCACGACCATGGCCAGCTACATGCGGACGATTTCCGACACCATCCAGACCCTGCCCGACCACGGCGAAGTCGGTGTCGCCAAGCAGAATTTAAGCGGTGTCTCCGAACACGTCTCCGGCATGGTTCATCAGGCCATCATCGCCTTCCAGTTCTACGACAAGCTGGTCCAGCGGCTGGCCCACGTCGGCATCAGTCTGGGCGACCTGAGCGACCTGGTGGCCGACGGGCGGCGTCTGTACAACCCGAGCGAATGGGTTTCGCTGCAGGACAAGATCCGGACCAAATACACGACGCGCGAGGAAATCGCCATGTTCGAAGCCGTCATGCAGGGCATGCCGGTGCAGGAAGCCGTCGACAAGTTCATGGCCGAAATGAAGGAAAAGAGCGACGACATCGAGCTTTTCTAGCAAAACGCACTTTCGCATTGAAGGATGCACGCGATGACGCTAACATGAGGATGTCGAACTCAGGATATCCGGATACCCGAAATGATTGCTCAGGAAGCCACCGCCGATACCGAAGAGCAAGCTCATGACTGCCGATGACGGCTTACCGGACCTGCCCGGCATCGACAAGGCCGACGGCCTCAGGCGCATGCTCAACAAGCCGGCGCTTTACGAAAAAATCCTGCGCGATTTTCACGCCCGCCTGATCGATGCACCGCAACTCATTCGCACCACGCTGGCCAGCGGTGATTTCGAGAGTGCCGAAAGGCACGCTCACAGCGCCAAGGGACTGGCCGGAACAATCGGCGCCCTCGACCTGCAAAACGCCGCCAAAGACCTCGAACAAGCACTACGCGATGGCCAGACTCCATCCGCTGTCGTGTTCGCCAGATTTGAGCAGGATCTGCGCACGGTCATCGACGGCATAGCGGTCGGCTTCGACATCGAATCGGCCAACTGAGCCAATTCTCAGAAATCGGCTGACGCTTCCCAGACGATATTTGCCTTCGCCCCACCCTTGCTGGTCCGCTCGAGCATATCGATCAACGGCCAGGCGCGCTGGCTCATCGCGACGACCGGCTCCTTCTTTTTCCCCGTCTCGTCCCGCTCGTCCTCATCCGGCGGCGGTGGCGGTGCCTCGGCCCGTTTGACCGCTTCACGCAAGGTGTTCGCGGCCGGCGCCATCTCGGCCACAGTAAAGGTTCCCCGCGCCGTCGTTGCCTTGCCCAGCACCTGCAGCAACGGTCGGGCCGCCTCGGCGAACATCAGCAATTCCCCCGTTTCACTGGAATAAAAGCGGACTAACATTGTTTTTCCTTTCCCTGCATGGATTCCCGGTTGTCACGCCGCCCCGCCTTGGGCACAATGAACCGGAGGGAGGCAACGATCATGACAACAAATATTACCGCCAATCCATGGGAGACAGGGATCGACGAACTTGAGCGCTATGCGCTGGAGGAATGCGTCAAACGGCGGCGCGTCGATCGTTCGGTTTCGGTCCTGATCCTGCCCGACAAGCATGGCGAAATGGCCATCAAATTTGCCCGCCTCGGCATTCAAACTGTCGTCGCCGACAGCCCGAATCACAAGAACGACATCGAGGGCCGCATTTTGGCGGCCGGTTTGCAGAATGAAGTTTGCTATACCGCCTGCACCTTGCCCGAGCTCCCGGAGTTTTCGCAGGGCGAGCCGTTTGACATCATCGTCATCCGCCGCGGCCTATGCAGCCTGCCCTATGAAGAGGCCCGCCGGGTGGTCCGGCAACTGCTGCTCAGACTCAAGATCGGCGGCAAGCTCTACATCTCCGTCCTCGGTCTGCATTCCGAACTCAGCGAAGGTTATGCCGCCAGCGAATCGACCATTGATCAGCGTTTTGCCATGCTATCGCCGATGCTCGCCGGCAAATACGACATCCAGCATCCGGTTTGCCTGTACACCGAACGCAATCTCTTCATGCTGCTGCTCGAAGCCGGCGCCAGCGTCCTGCGCACGCTGACGACGACCTACGGCAACGTCAAGGGCATCGGCGTTCGCGTCTGATGCGCCTAGGTGTCGACCTCGGCGGGACCAAAACCGAGATCATCGCACTGGCCGACGACGGCCGCGAATTGCTGCGCCAGCGCATCGCGACGCCGCAGGGCGACTACATGGCAACGCTCTTGGCCATCGCCGGGCTGGTCGAAAGTGTCGAGAACACACTCGGCCAACGGGGCAGCGTCGGCATTGGCATCCCCGGCGCCGAATCGCTGGCCACCGGCCTGATCAAGAATGCCAACTCCACCTGCCTGATTGGCCAGCCACTCAAGCGTGACCTGCAGGCCCTGCTCCAGCGTGAAATACGGCTGGCCAACGACGCCAACTGCTTTGCGCTGTCCGAAGCGGTTGACGGTAGCGGGCAGGATGCAGAGGTCGTTTTCGGCATCATCCTCGGCACCGGCGTCGGTGGCGGCATCGTCATCAACCGCCAGGTGCTGACCGGCGCCAACGCCATCGCAGGAGAATGGGGACACAATCCGCTGCCCCTGCCGAGCGGCGACGACCTGCCCTTGCCGCCCTGCTACTGCGGCCGCGCCGGCTGCACCGAGGCCTATCTTTCCGGCCCGGCGCTGGCTGCCGACCATCGCCGCTACACCGGACAAACCCTGAGCGCGAGCCAGATCGACCACCTTGCTGCCAGGGGCGACGCCGCCTGCGAAGCCTCGCTGCGCCGTTACGAAGAACGCCTCGGCCGCGCCCTGGCTAGCGTCATCAACCTTCTCGACCCGCAGGTCATCGTCATAGGCGGTGGGCTGTCGAACATGCAGCGGCTGTATCGAAACCTGACCGACACTTGCCGTCCCCACGTTTTTTCGGATGCATTCAGCACAAAATTCCTGCCGCCGAAACATGGGGATTCCTCGGGGGTACGCGGCGCAGCATGGTTGTGGGATTGATGGCAAAATCCGGCGACCATGGCCCACGTTTCCCTCTTCATCGGCGGCATACGCCCGCTTCCTGAATCCGGTCGGCCGACCGGCATGTACAAGCAGCCGGCCGGCGGCCCGCTCGAACTCGGCCGCGAAGGCTTCATCGGCGACGAGCAGGCCGACCGACGCGTGCACGGCGGCCCGGAAAAAGCCGTCCATCTCTACCCGGCACGCCATTACGCCAAGCTGGCCGAACGCTTCCCGGAGGCCGCGCCACAGCTCGTCATCGGCAGCCTCGGCGAAAACATCTCGACGGCCGAACTCGACGAAAACGATGTCCGGATCGGTGACATCTGGCGCCTGGGCAGCGCCGAGCTGCAGGTTTGCCAGCCGCGCAACCCGTGCTGGAAAATTGATGAACGCTTCGCCAGCGATGGCATGGCCGCCTTCATCGCCGAGCATCGCCTGACCGGCTGGTACTGGCGGGTCGTCAAACCCGGCCTCGTGGCGCCGGGCGATACGCTTGAACTCCTGCAAGCGGCGGAAGGCAGCTTCACGCTGGCCGAAGCGATGCAGTGCTGGCAGGCCCACCGCCCCACCCTCGCCGACCTTGAAAAACTCGCCGCCAGTCCCGGCATCGCCAAAAACTGGCAACAAAAGATCGTTTCGCGGGTCGAATGGCTCCGAAAAAATCCAGAAAAGACGTCGCCCATGCCGGTGGCGTTCCACGTGAAACCCGAGAACCAATGAACGATACGGACGCTCGCCGCCTGTGGATCAGGCTATTCCTGCCCTTTGCCGCCGGTTATTTCCTGTCCTACCTCTACCGGACGGCCAATGCCGTCATCGGGCCGGTTCTCGCCCGCGAACTCAACCTCGGCGACAACGCGCTCGGCCTGCTAACCAGCACCTATTTTCTTGCCTTCGGCGCCGCCCAGTTGCCGCTCGGCATGCTGCTCGACCGCTTTGGTCCGCGTCGCGTCGAGGCCGGCCTGCTCCTGATCGCCGCCGCCGGAGCCGCCGTCTTCGCACTCTCCGATGCCCTTGGCGGCCTGGCCATTGGCCGCGCCATGATCGGCCTTGGCGTTTCGGCCTGCCTGATGGCTTCGTTCAAAGCCTTTGCCCAGTGGTTCCCGCCCGAACGGCAGGCCTCGCTGACCGGCTGGGTCATGGCCTCGGGCGGCCTCGGCGCGCTGGCCGCCTCGAAACCGCTGGAAATGGCGCTCGGCTTTGCCTCCTGGCAGGAAATCGCTTTCGGCCTGGCCGCCGCGACCCTGGCCGTCGCCGCGACGCTCTGGTTCGTCGCCCCCGACAAGCCCGGCGAGGAAGGCGGGACTGGCTTCGCCGCCCAGATGGCCGGGGTAAAAAGCATTTTTTCCAGCCCTCACTTCTGGCGCTACGCCCCGATGGGCTTCTGGTTCACCGGCGGTTTCATGGCTGTGCAGGGCCTGTGGGTAGCGCGCTGGATGACGGTCATGGAAGGGCTCGAAGGCGCAGCGATTGCCGCCCGCCTGACCTGGATGAGCGGCGCCATGCTGGCCGGCTTCCTGTTCATGGGCTTCTTCGCCACCGGGCTGGTGCGGCGAGGGATCAAGCTCGACACCATCTATCGCACTTCCATGATCGTCGCCATCAGCCTGCTCGCCCTGATCAGCTGCCTGCCAGGCTTCGCCGGCAACCTGCTGTGGCCTGTCCTCGGCGCCTGTTTTTCGCTCTCCAACGTTTCCTATTCGCTGGTCGCCCAGGCCTTCCCATCGGCGCTCTCCGGACGGGCGAACACTGCCCTCAATCTGCTGGTTTTCGCCGGTGCCTTCGGCCTGCAATGGGGCATCGGCATACTCGTCGATGCCCTGCAGGCTCAAGGCTGGGCTGGCGATGCGGCTTTCCGCACCGCCTTCTTCACGCTCTTAGGCGGCCAGTTTCTCGCCCTGCTCTGGATGCTCAGACCCCGCCGGCAAATCTGAGACAATGAGGTCGACCTGCTGCATGTGGCCGACCTCCCCCGCCTCGGAAAGGTAAAGACCGGCCGCCCGAATCTGTCCGAGCAATTCGTTGGATTTCGTTTTTAGCGAAAATTCCGCGTTGACCGTGGCAGTGCATAACGCGCCGACCCCCTGCTGCTTGAGCGAGCCGAAACCGTCGCCCGACCATACGCCGAGCTGGCTGAAAGCGGCGTCGGCCTCATCGATCCAGCCGTTGTGGTCGTCGTCGAGTTTGGCCAGATCGGCGAAACCATTGCCACTGGCCACGCCGAACAATTCGCTGCCATCGTCGGCCTTGCCATTGCCGTTCCGGTCGAGAACCAGATAGCCGCTACCCTTGCCGATACCGGGAATCTGCTCGGCAGTACCATCGGCGTTCAGATCGAAGCTGATGCAATCCTCGGTCAGTTCGCAAGCCATGCCGTTAAAACTCAGCATCAACGGATCGCTCAATTTAACGGTGCCGCTCTCTTCCTCGACCTTTTCGCTCGTGTAATTGCGCTCCATGGCCAGCGCGTAGTCGAATTCAATCACTTTGCCATCGCAGGTCGTCACCTTGCCGTTGCCGCACACCGTCGTCTTTTCCGATTCGGTGACCGTTTCCCGGATGGTGCGCTGCCAGCTGATTTCCGCGCCGCGCCGCGCGACCGCCGGCTGAGCCGACAAGGCCTCGCCGGCGGCAAACTTTTCCCCGACTTTCTTGCCATCCATTGCCGCCATGATGGCATCGAGCAGGGATTGCAGCATTTTCTGAATTTCCTGCCGCTCGGATTTCCGCGCCTCGGCCGGGCTCAGCGAGAGATCGTCGAATATGCGCCGAAACTGCCGCTCGCTGGAGACCTCCAGCGCCTGGCTGCGACTCGCTTCGTGAGTGGACGACAGCTGAACGTTCGAATCCTGAATTTTCATGATCGACTCCTTGCGTGATTGGGCTTACTCCAGTGCAAGGGTCGTGCCGAACACATCGACCGCCGGGAAGTCAAAACTCTAGGGGATCAACCTCGATGTGCCAGCGCAATTTCGACGGCGCCTTGATGGTTTCGATCGCCTCCCGCCAGCGCGGCAGGAAATTCTGCAAGGCCGGGCGCGAACAGGATTCGGCGAGCAACTGGCCACGCTCCAGATTGGCCAGCCGGGCCAGCTTCATCGGCACCGGGTCATAGATCATGACGTTTTCGTGCTCGCCGATCAGCGGCAAGGCGGCAGCCGTGTTCAGGAAGGCAATGGAATCGGCCATTTCCGGCGCCTCAGCGCGCAACACGGCCTGGAAGGCATAGGGCGGGAAGCCGGCCTGCTCGCGCTCCTTGAGTTGCTGGGCGGCGAATCCCGGGTAGTCGTGCTCGGCCAGCGCGGCAAACAGCGGATGATCCGGATACTCGGTCTGGATCAGCACTTCGCCCTTCAGTTCGGCCCGCCCGGCCCGCCCGGCTACCTGCATCAACTGGGCGAACAGGCGTTCCGGCGCCCGCCAGTCGGCAGCGTAGAGGGCGGCATCGGCGCCGAGCGTGCCAACCAGTGTCAGCTTGGGAAAATCGTGGCCCTTGGCCAGCATCTGGGTGCCGACCAGAATGTCGGCCAGACCGCCATGAATGAGATCCAGCATGGCCTCCCACTGCTTGCGACTCTTCACCGAATCACGGTCGACGCGCAGGACGCGCGCTTCGGGAAACTGCTCCTGCAGCCACGCCTCAAGACGCTGCGTACCGCGCCCAAACGGGTGGATGTCCTGATTGCCGCAGGTCGGGCAGGCCTTCGGTACGCGGTGTTCGCAACCGCAGTGATGGCAGCGCAGACGACGGTCGGCGAGGTGCAAGACCATGTTGGCCGCACAGCGCGTACACCGTGAAATCCATCCGCAGGCCGGGCAAGCCAGCACGGGGGCGTAACCACGGCGGTTGAGGAAGACGAGGCTCTGCTCGCCACGCGCCAGACGCTCCTTGATGGCGGCAATCAACGGCTCGCTGACACCCTCCTTCAAGACCATTTTGCGCGTATTGATGATGTGCACAGCCGGCAGCGTTGCTTCCGGATTGGCCCGCTGATTCAGCGTCAGCAGGCCATATCGCCCGCCCTGCGCATTCGCCCATGACTCGAGCGACGGCGTCGCCGAGCCGAGCAGAATGGGTATGCCCAGCTGGTGGGCCCGGAAAACCCCGACATCACGCGCCGAATAACGCATGCCGTCCTGCTGCTTGAATGATGGGTCGTGCTCTTCATCAATGACGATCAAGCCAAGCCGGGGCATGGGTGTGAAGATCGATAGCCGGGTGCCAAGAATGATGCTCGCCTCGCCGGCAAAGGCCGCCCGCCAGTTGCGCTCACGCGCTGCCTCAGCCAGTTCGCTATGCAGGGAAACGACACCCGCCTCGGGAAAGCGGGCGCGAACCCGGCCCTCCAGCTGTGGCGTCAAGTTGATTTCCGGGACCAAAATCAGGGCTTGTCGTCCAGCCTCCAAGGCTTGCTCGACCAGGCGCAGATAGACCTCGGTTTTGCCGCTGCCGGTCACGCCATGCAACAGATGAACGGAAAAACCGGCGGCCGGGTCGATGGCAGCCAAAGCTGTGGCTTGTTCGTCGGTCAGGGCTGGCGGCTGAATCGGCTCCGGCTTTCGCGTGGCGCGTCCGCTGCGTCGGTCCGGCGGATCAAGGCGTTTGAGTCCAACCGGCAAGGCCTGCAGCACAACTTCGCCATATGCAGCCTGATAGTAAGTACTTGCGAATTCGCAAAGCCGAAAGAAATCGGCCGGCAGTGGCGGCAAGTCGCGCAAAATTTCGACTGCCTGCTTCAGCTGATCCAGCGGCCAGTCGCTTTCGCCAACCACGTCGACGATAACGCCGAGTTTCTCGCCGCGACCGAATGGAACGCGAGCCCTGTAGCCGATATCTGCGGTCGACGCCGTTTCAGCCAGATAATCAAAAAGGCGATGTAACGGCAAATCGAGGGCGACGCGTAAAACGGGCATGGATTTACCGGCCAAAGCCGTTATTTCTCCAAAAATTCGGATTTATTGCGACCCAAAACCAGGGTTTTTGAGTTGTCCACAAAAACTGTGGATAACTTTGTGGATTTCTTTTTGACTTTGGCGCCAGGTAACGGTTTGGTAAGGATTCCGTCACTCTGCCGAAATATTGAGCAACATCATTATTCGTTTAAATTCAATAATTTAAATAAACAATGCTGAGTCAATGGTTTTTCGGAGTTTATTTTTAGTGAGGGGCAAAACTCTGTGCATAAGTCAAGCCTTGCCCCTCATTTATAGCTATTACTTACGTAATACGCGGCTGTATGAATGCACCGTCTCGACGAGTGCGGTAACGCTATCCGGCGGAGTGAATTGGGAAATGCCGTGACCCAAGTTGAAAACGTGGCCGGTATTGGCCGGGCCGAAGCTGTCGAGCACTTTTTTCGCTTCGGCAGCGACAATTTCCGGCTGCGCGAACAGCACATTCGGATCGAGATTCCCCTGCAGCGCCACTTTGTCGCCAACGCGACGGCGGGCTTCGCCGATGTCGATAGTCCAGTCGAGGCCAACGGCATCGCAACCGATGTCGGCGATCTTTTCCAGCCACAGGCCGCCGTTTTTGGTAAACACGATGCTCGGAATGCGCTGGCCGTCTTTTTCCTTTTTGAGGCCGGCCACGATGCGACGCATGTATTGCAAGGAAAACTCTTCGTAGGCCGCATTGGAAAGCGAGCCGCCCCAGGTGTCGAAGATCATCACGGCCTGGGCGCCACAATCGATCTGGGCGTTCAGGTAGGCAATCACGGAATCTGCCGTCACCGACAGGATGCGGTGCAGCAGGTCCGGGCGGTTGTAGAGCATGCCCTTGATATTGCGGAAATCGCTCGAGCCCTCGCCTTCGACCATATAACAAGCCAGCGTGTAGGGGCTGCCAGAGAAACCGATGAGCGGCACCGAGTTATCCAGGGCGCGGCGAATTTCCGAAACGGCATCCATGACGTAGCCGAGGTGTTCGTAGGGATCGGTCACTGTCAGGTTGTTGATAGCCCATTCTTCACGCAGCGGGCGCTCGAACTTGGGGCCCTCGCCTTCGGCGAAGTACAGGCCGAGGCCCATGGCGTCCGGCACGGTCAGGATGTCGGAGAACAGGATGGCGGCGTCGAGGTTGTAGCGAGCCAACGGCTGCAGCGTGACCTCGCAGGCCATGCTCGGCGACTTGCACAGGTTCAGGAAGTTGCCGGCCCGTTTGCGGGTTTCGCAGTATTCGGGCAGGTAACGTCCGGCCTGGCGCATCAGCCACAGCGGGGTGTATTCGGTCGGCTCTTTGAGAAGGGCGCGCAGGAAAGTATCGTTCTTGGGTCGGCTCACGTCGGACTCCGCCAGAAAATCGGAAAGGCGGAATTATCCGCCTTTCCGCGGCTCAGGTCACTTACGCCAGAAGGCGGGGGTGAACAGCACGACCAGCGAGAAAATTTCCAGGCGCCCGGCAAGCATGGCCAGCGCGCAGATCCAGGTCTGGAAATCGGTCAGCGCCTGATAGTTCTGGGCCGGCCCGACGACATTCAGCCCGGGCCCGGCGTTGTTGATGCAGGCGATGATGGCGGTGAATGCCGAAATGAAATCGAGGCCACTGGCGACCAGGAAGAAAGTCAGTTCGCCAACGGTCAGGGCATACAGGAAAATGAATCCCATCACGGCATTGGCGATGGTCGGGGGAATGACGCTGCCGCCGATGCGCATCGGATTGACGACGTTCGGATGAATCAATTTTTCCAGTTCCCGCGTCGCCTGCCGGGTAAGGATCAGCGTGCGGATCATCTTGATGCCGCCACCTGTGGACCCGGACGAGACCGCGACGCAGGACAGGAACAGCATCCACAGCGGGACAAAGATCGGCCACTTGTCGTAGTCGACGCTGGCAAAGCCACAGTCGGTGGCAATCGATACCAGATTGAAGGCGACATGGCGCAGCGCGACGCCGAGATCGTCATAGACGTCGGTTTTCCAGAGATACAGCGAGCAGACCAGGATGCTCGATGCAATCAGGGCAACGAAGGCCTTGGCCTCGGTATCCCGCCAGTAGCAAAGCAGCGAGCGCCCGCGCCAGGCCAGGAAGTGGGTGGCGAAATTCATGCCGGCGACCATCATGAAGAAGATCAGCACGCCTTCGATCAGCGGTGAATTGAACTGCCCGACGCTGGCGTCATAGGTCGAAAAGCCACCCAAGGAAAGTGCCGCGAAGGCATGGCAGATTGCGTCCAGCCAATTCATCCCGGCCAGCTTGAGCGCTGCGATGCAGGCTGCTGTAATGCCGAAATAGACCAGCCACAATGCCTTCGCCGTCCCGGCAATGCGCGGCGTCAATTTCGAATCCTTCATCGGCCCCGGCGTTTCCGCCTTGTACAGCTGCATGCCGCCCACGCCGAGCAAGGGCAGGATGGCCACGGCCAGCACGATGATGCCCATGCCGCCCAGCCAGTTGAGTTCATGGCGCCACAGATTGACCGACGGCGGGAGTTTCTCGATACCGGTCAGCACTGTGGCCCCGGTTGTCGTCAGGCCGGACATCGATTCGAAGAAGGCATCGGTAAACGACAGATTCTCGATGTTCAGCATCAACGGCACCGTGGCGATGGCCGCCATCAGCACCCAGGCCAGCGTAACCAGCAGGAAGCCGTCGCGCGGCCGCAGTTCCCGCTTGTAGCGCCGGGTAGCAAAAACCAGCCCGGCGCCGCAGGCCAGGCAGGCCAGCAGGGCATCGAGAAACTCGCCGGTGGTGCCGTCGGCGTAGATCAACGAACTGGCAATCGGCATCACGTAGGTCGCTGCGAAGAAGAGCAGCATCATCCCCATCACGTGCAGTACGGGCAGCAGGGTATTCATGACTTCCTCCGCTCAGAGAAACCCGACACTGACCTGGAACAGCGCTTCGATCTTGCGGACCAGTTTTTTCGACAGGCAGAAGACGATGACATGATCGCCCGCCTCGATGACGGTATCGCCATGGGCGATCACGACGTGGCCAGCCCGCCGGTCGACGGTACCGTCGTCGCGTACCTGCAGCATCTCCACCTGATCGAAATTGCGGACCAGCGCCGCCACGGTCACGCCCGGAGGGAAGGCAATCTGGTCAATGCGTCGGCCGACTACCTGGGAATTCTTGGCATCGCCGTGGGCGACAATCTCCAGCGCTTCGGCTGCGCCGCGGCGCAGGGAATGCACGGCGACCACGTCGCCCTTGCGCAGATGGGCGAGCAGGCTGCCGATCGATACCTGGGCCGGCGAAATGGCGATATCGATCGGACCGCCCTGGATCATCTCGGCATAGGCCCGTCGGTTGACGATGGCAACCACCCGCTTGCAGCCCATCCGCTTGGCCAGCGACGCCGACATGATGTTGTTTTCGTCGTCGTTGGTCAGCGCCAGGAAGAGGTCCATGTCCTGGATGTTTTCCTGCTCCAGCAAATCCTCGTCGGTACTGTCGCCAAACAGGACCAGCGCATCCTTCAGCGAATTGGCTGCCTGTTCGGCGCGATCCTGCCGATTCTCGATCAGCTTGACTTCATAACGGGACTCGAGCGCCCGGGCAACGCGCAAGCCGATATTGCCAGCCCCGCCGATCACAATTCGCTGCACCCTGGTCATCATGCGCCGCAACTCGCGCAGAACCGGCCGAATATTCTCGGTCGCCGCCAGCACGAAAACTTCGTCGCCGGCCCTGATCAGGGTATCGCCTTCCGGAGAAATGGGCTGCTCGTCACGGAAAATGGCGGCGATCCGTGCATCCATGCCCAGCGGCAAATGCTTGCGCATGTCGCAGATCGGTTTATCGACCAGCAAGCCCCCTTCGTAAGCCCTAACCGCTACGAGACAGACTCGCCCCGATGCGAACTGCATGACCTGTAGCGCCTCAGGAAACTCGATCAAGCGCTGGATATATTCCGAGATCACCATTTCCGGGCAAATCGCATGGTCGACCGCGAAATTCTCGTCGGTTAACAGCTGCGGATCGTCGAGAAAATCCTGCGCGCGCAGGCGGGCGATCCGTGTCGGCACGTTGAAAATACTGTGCGCCAGTTTGCAGGCGACCAGATTGGTTTGGTCGCTTTGCGTCACCGCAATGACCAGATCTGCATCGTCTGCGCCCGCCGCACGCAATATCGACGGATGGGCGGCATTGCCCACCACCGTCCGCAGGTCCAGCTTGTCCTGCAGCGCCATCAGGCGGACGCCGTCGCTATCGACGACGGTGATGTCGTTTTCTTCCGAAACCAGCCCTTCGGCCACGCTGGCGCCGACCTGCCCGGCACCGAGAATGATGACTTTCATGTCTCCCCCTTAACCCGTACCCCCGGGTGCTTATTCTTCGTTGCGCTTGCCGAGCTTGACGTCCAGTTGCTTCAGTTTTCGATAAAGATGGGTGCGCTCCAGCCCGGAACGTTCAGCCAATTTCGTCATATTGCCACCTTCAAGACGCAGGTGATGTTCGAAGTACATTTTTTCGAAGGCATCGCGCGCCTCGCGCAGGGGCTGATCGAAGAGCGGCAGCAACGATAGAATTTCCGGGCTGCCACCGACGTCGGCCGGCATGACGCGAGCCACATCCTCGGCGCTGATCTCTTCTTCGAGGGAAGTGATCGCCAGATTGCGCACCAGCGCGTAAAGATCGTTCCAGCTTGATTCCGGGTTGGCTTTCCAGGACAAGGTACGCAGTGCATTGAGCGCCCCGCTCGACAAGCGACGGGCCGGCACCTCGCCGCGCTCGACGAAATTGGTCAGCAACAGACTGGCGATTTCCGGCAGCTCATCTCCATGCCCGGCCAGCGACGGCACGGCCACCCAGATTTCACCAAGGCGGGCCAGCAGTTTGCTGTCCCAACCGGCTTCACTGAGCGCGCTGGCGCTGCTCGCCGTGGCGGCGATCATTTGCAAATTGAGCTTTTCCAGACGGTCGACCGCAAAAGCCATGTTCATTTGCTGCATTTTGCCGAGCCCGGCCATATCCGGCACGAACAGGATCCCTCCGGTCACCTTTTCGAGCATTTCCTGCGTCAACGCGCTGCTCACGCCGGACAGATCGAGCCATGGTGCGCGCGGCGGTTGCAGGGTCCGGGCGCAAATTTCTGCCATCCCGCCGTTGGCGCCCTTGATCAGCAAAATGGGCGACTTGGCCGCCGCCTGCTCGAGACGCCGCTTGAATTCCTTGACGAAGGAAATACGGCTGAACGCCTCCAGCGTCAGCGCCAGACGCGCCGGTGGCTTGTCGTGCTTGAGGGCTTTCTGAACCGTAGAAAGCAGTTTTTGCAGCGCGATGGGCTTTTCGAGGAAATCGAAGGCACCGAAGCGCGTCGCCTCGACCGCCGTATCGATCGTGCCATGCCCCGACATCATGACGACCGGCATGTTGAGATGCCCGGCCGCGTGCCACTCCTTGAGCAGCGTGATGCCGTCGGTGTCGGGCATCCAGATGTCGAGCAGCACAAGGTCCGGACGTGTTTCGTTGCGGATCAGGCGGGCAGCCGTCGCGTTTTCTGCGACGCGCACGTCGTAGCCTTCGTCGATCAGAATTTCCGACAACAGTTCGCGTATACCAACTTCGTCGTCAACGACCAGAATGATTGCCATTTTTGGCTTCCTCCGCTTTCACCAGGGGCAGGCGAATATCGATCCGCGCACCGCCCTCGGGTGCATTGCTTATTTCGATGGTACCGAGGTGTTCTTCGACTATTTTTTTGACGATGGGCAAGCCGAGGCCGGTGCCACGGGCCTTGGTGGTGACATAGGGTTCGAAGATGCGCGGCAACAGCTCGACCGGGAAGCCGGGACCGTTGTCGGCGATGGTCAGCCGGGCTTGGCGACCAGCCATTTCAGTCTGAATCAGGATGCACGTGCCGTCACGGCCTTCCAGCGCATCTTCGGCATTGCGCAGCAGGTTGTGAATGATCTGTCGCAACTGGGTGGCGTCGCCGAGAATGGGCGGCAGATCGGCGGCCAGTCTGGTTTCGATCGTCGCTGACGAGCTTTCGTAGAGTCCCAGCACTTCGCCGATCAGTTCGTTGAGGTCGAGTTCGGCCACTTCCGGTGCCGGCATCCGGGCGTAATCGCGGAAATCATCAACCATGCGCTTCATGGCCTGAACCTGGTTGATGATCGTCTGCGTGCCGCGCGCCAGCATGTCGGCGTCGCCGTTGGAAAGCTTGTCGGCGAGCTTGAATTGCAGGCGCTCAGCAGAAAGCTGGATCGGTGTCAGCGGATTCTTGATTTCATGGGCCAGACGACGCGCCACTTCGCCCCAGGCGGCGCTACGCTGGGCGGCGATCAGGCGGGTCACATCGTCGAATACGACGACATCGCCGCCACCACTGGCTTCCGGCAGACGCGACCCGCGCAGCAGGAGCACCTGCGGCATGCCGTTCGGCCGTTCCATTTCGAGCTGGGCCTGCCATTCGGCTTCCTCGGTGGCAGAAAATTGCTCCCGGATGAAAGTACCGAGCGCCTGCTGGCGTGGCCAATCCTCGGCAGCAGAACCAACCAGGCCCATGAAGTCGTCGTTCAAAATAGTCAGGGCACCCTCGTTGACCGTGCGCAGGACGAAATGGCGATCGAACACGAGTACGCCGGTCGACAGATTGGCGAGGATCGATTCGAGATAGCCGCGGGCCGATTCAAGCTCTGCCCGGTGACGCTCGGTTTCGCGGCGGGCGTCATCGAGCTGGCGGGTCATCCTGTTAAAGGATTGGGTCAGGACGCCGAGTTCGTCACCACTGTAGATGGCCTGACGGGGAGAAAAGTCGCCCTGCGCGACGGCCTGCGTGCCTTCGGCCAGAATGTAGAGCGGCGCCGCCAGCCGACGGGCCATCACGTAGGCCAGGGCAAAGGCGCCGAAGAGCGCCACGAGCACGGTCAGCGTCAGCGTCAGGGCATAAATGCGGGTCAGGCCTTCACGCGCCAGATGCAATTCCTGATAGTCGCGGTAAACCCCCTGCACGGCGTCGGCATCATGGGCGAGGCCCGGTGGCACGGGCTGCGTCAGTTGCAGGATGCGCGGCTCCTCGAACATTTCCCGGGCGCTGACCGGCACGAGCACACGCAGGTAGAGTTTGCCGCCTTCACCTTCGATGGTGCTCACCATCTGCGTGCTGCGCGCCTGTTTCAACTGGGCCTGGCTGGGCAAATCGGGGAGCAGGCTGGACAGCTCAGTAGTCGCGCTCGACAGCAATTGGCCACCGACCGAGAACAAGGCTATCGACTGGACGCCCTTTTCTTCGCGCAGGCGCAACAGGGCTGAACGGCGCGATGACTCCTGGATGTCCGACAGTTCGACGGCCACGCTACGCGCCTTTTCGCCAAGATCGAGCAGTAGCGAATCGAGGGCCGAGCGGCCCAGTTGCAGGCCGGATTCGAGGGCCTTCTCGACGCGTACATCGAACCAGCTTTCGATGGAGCGGGTGACGAACTGCACAGAAACGCCGTAGACGAGCGCCCCGGGCAACACGGCAATGACGCCGAACATCAGCATCAGGCGCAACTTGAGGCGAGCACCGAAAACCTGGGCCTGATAATCCCGCCACAGCGTGCGCAACTGCCAGCCGACCAAGCCGAGCATGCCGAGCGCCAGCGCGACGTTGAGGGCAATGAGCAGCGGATAGTTGCGGGAGAAAAGCACGGTGTCCGCCGCCGTCGACATCAGCAGCAAGAACCACAGGATGCCGCCGATGGCTGCCGCGAAAGCGCCGCCCGCCGCGACGATACGCTTCATTTGGCCTCCGCCGGCAGCGCTGCCGGAAGGACGTTGGCAGGCCAGATTTTCCAGTCGGAACTGAGGCTCCAGTCCTTGTTGCCCAGTGCGCTGATCTGGAAGGGGCGCGGCAGCTGGGTAACGTCGAGCCGCATGCGCAGCGATGCGTCGTAGGGTTCGCCGGGACGAACTGCTTTATCGTTCTTGTCGATGACGGTCCAGCTGCGCAGTCGGGAAAGCACCAGCATGGCGTCGGACAAGGTCTGAAACGACTGATGCAGGCCACCGGTGGTCAGCCGGTACTGCCGGGTCAGCGCGTGGTAGGACAGGCGGTAGGTCTGGCTGCGACTGACCAGTTTTTCATCGAGCCAGTACCAGCGTGCTTTGCTCAGCTCGAAGTCGGCGACGAAATAGAGCACGACGCCCTTGGTCACCGCTTCTTCGAGGCGGGGATTTAATTCGAACTTGAAATCGGCCGAGAGAACATAACCGTCTTCGCTGGCTGAAAGCTGCGGATTGCTGATGTCGATTTCTGCGGTCCACGCCAACACGGGCACCAATAGCAGCAACAGCAGCCATCGGCGCAGAGGGTCAAGCACGCTTTTCGAGCAAGCAATAGAAAAAGCCATCGTGTTCAGCGGTCGGTAAGAGCTGTTCTTCGTGACAACGGTGAGCCTGCGGCTGGCGCGCCAGGAAGCGCGAAATCTGCCCGCCGTTTTCGGCCGGGAAAACCGAGCAGGTCACGTAGAGCAGTTTACCGCCCGGCCGCACGACCTGCCACAAGGCATCGAGAATTCGCGCCTGCGCTGTGGCAAAACTGGCGATGTCGGCCTCGCGGCGCAACCACTTGGCGTCCGGATTGCGGCGCACGACGCCGCTGGCTGTGCATGGGACGTCAGCGAGTACCGCGTCGAAAGGCCGGCCATCCCACCAGCTCGTCAATTTGGCGCAGTCGGCATCCTGAATCTCGGCGCTCAGGCCAAGGCGCGACAATGTTTCGGCGACGCGCCGGCAACGGGAGGGTTTCAGATCGAGGGCGAGCAGGTCGATTTCGCTTCGTTCGAGCAGGTGCGCGGTCTTGCCGCCCGGAGCGGCGCAGGCGTCGAGCACACGGCTGCCCGGCGCTGGATCGAGCAGCGTGGCAGCCATTTGTGCTCCGGGGTCCTGCACCGAAACGAAGCCGTCGGCGAAACCCGGCAACGCGTCGACCGGCACCGGCTTGTCGAGAGCCAGCCCGCATTCGCCGACCGGTTTGGCGGGAATGCCTTCAGCCGCCAGCTTCATGATGTAATCGTCGCGCGAAACGCGACGATTATTGACGCGCAGGCCCATCGGCGGCGGCAAATTGCCGGCGGCGACGATGGCTGGCCAGTCCTGAGGGTAAGCAGCCTGCAACTGGGCCAGCCACCAGTCCGGATGCATGGCCGATGCAACGGGGTCGGCGGCAAATTCGGCGGTCAATACCGCTTGTTGACGCAGAAAGTTGCGCAACACACCATTAACCAACGCTTTGAAATTTCCGCCAGCTACCTCGGCGGCCGCCGAAACGGCCTGATCAACAACGGTGTGCGCCGCATCCGGCCGGGTTTCGAGGCGATAGATGGCAACCAGCAACAGGGCGCGCACTTCGTCGCTGGCCAGCGGCTTTTGGAGCAGCCTGGATAGATAGAAATCGCCGCGCCCATAGGCGCGCAGGCTGCCGTAGACGAGTTCCTGCACGGCCGGTCGGGCTTCCGGCTCGACCCGGCCAAGCAGGCCGTCGGCCAGACTCTGCCCGCCGAAAACGGCAGTATCGATGCGGGACGCCTGCAACAGGGCGTAAGCGAGTGAATTGAGCGGCAAACTGGACATAGGCGGGCATTATCGCACGCGGCATAATGGCCGAATGCGGCAAATCCTCCTCGCCCTGCTTTTCTTTGCCGTAGCCGCTCCGGCCAGTGCCTGGAATGCGGCCGGCCACCGGCTGACCGCGGTCATTGCGTGGCAGCAACTATCGACGCCAAGCCAGGCGGCAATCGCCGAGGCGCTGTCCCGCCACCCCGACTACGAGCGGTGGATGGAAAAATCGCGTTCGAGCAAAGACGTCGATATCTTCGCCGAAGCCTCGACTTGGCCGGACGACATTCGCAACGACCCGCGCTTTTACGACGAAGACCGAGACCCCGCCACGCCAGCGCTTCCCGGACTCTCCGACACGGCGCGTCACAAACGCTGGCACTACGTGGACCTTAACGCTGCCGGCCAGACGAAATCAGGCGAACTGGACGCTCAAATCGAGCGCCTGAGCCGAATCCTACGGTCAACCGGAAAAAAGGCCGAAATTTCAAATGCCCTGCCCTGGCTCATCCACCTCGTAGGCGACATCCACCAGCCGCTGCACGTCGGCCGCCATGGCGACGAAGGTGGCAACGAGGTCGAAATCGAAAATCCGTACAACAAGCGCCTGCCGTTCAGCAGCCTGCATGTTTACTGGGACGATCTGCCCGGCCCGCCCTGGCTGCGCGGCAAGCGCCTGCAACAAAACGCAGCGCGCCTGCTGGAAAACCATCCGCCGCCAGCGCAAGGCAATGTCGGGCTGTGGCGCAACGAAAGCCATCGCCTGCTCACCGAGGCCTACCCGAAGGCCAGCGGTAGCCTGCTGCCGATCATCACCGAGGATTTCCGCCGGCGCAGCCGGGAAATCGTCGACCGTCGCATCGTCGAGGCCGGCTACCGGCTAGGCGGTCTGCTCGGAGCCATTTTCGAGCAGCGCGTTTCACGTGAAACGCCATAAAATCGTCATATGAACGGCCTGCACCTGATCGCTGACCTCCACGACTGCCGCTGCGCCCCGTGCTTTCTGCTCGACGCATCAGGGCTCGAATCGTTCTGCGTTGACGCCTGCCAGCGCCACGGCCTGACTGTCGTCGGCCGGCTGTTCCATACCTTCCACGACGCCGCCGGTCAGCCGGCCGGCGTCACCGGCACCGTCGTCCTCGCCGAATCCCACCTCGCCGTGCACACCTGGCCCGAGATCGCCAGCGTCACGCTCGATGTTTACGTCTGCAACTTTAGTGGCGACAACAGCTCCAAGGCTAGTGCCCTGTTCGACGAAGTCATCGAGCGTTTCGCACCGAAAAGCCGGCAGTGCACGAGCGTCGGACGCGGCCGTCTGGCACCGGTAAAGTAGCAGCCGGCTGCTACCCGCCAGCCGGAAAATCCTCCGACAATGTTTCTGCCCGCCGACCATCTTGCCGGCGGCATGACAAAGGAGACAAACATGGCTGCCAAAAAAATTCTCATGCTGACCGGTGATTACACCGAAGATTACGAAACCATGGTGCCCTTCCAGGCGCTGCTCATGGTCGGCCACACCGTCCATGCCGCATGCCCCGGCAAGAAGGCCGGCGAATCGGTACGCACCGCCATCCACGACTTCGAAGGCGACCAGACCTACAGCGAAAAGCCCGGCCACAACTTCACGCTGAACGCCAGCTTTGCCGACATCCGCGCTGAAGACTACGATGCACTGGTCGTTCCGGGCGGTCGCGCCCCCGAATACCTGCGCCTGAACCCTGAAGTCCTGGCCATGGTTCGCCACTTTGCCGACACCGGAAAGCCGATTGCGGCGATCTGCCACGGGGCACAATTACTAGCCGCAGCGGGCGTTCTGAATGGTCGTTCGTGCAGCGCCTATCCGGCCTGCGGCCCTGAAGTTCGTTTGGCCGGCGGACAATATGCCGACATTCCGGTCGATCAGGCCCACGTTGATGGCAATCTGGTCACCGCCCCGGCCTGGCCCGCGCACCCGGCCTGGCTGGCCAAATTCCTGCCGCTACTTGGTTCCCAAATCACCCTTTGACCGCCGGCCCGGGCAACGTCACGCCGACGTTGCCCGATCCGACCAGGAGGCTGCATGTGTGAAATCTACGTCAAGGCCGACCCGATGCTCTATGAGTCGCGGGCCCGCTCGCTGCGCATTCATGGCTTCGTCACCAAGATCCGGTTGGAAAACCTGTTCTGGGACATCCTGGCCGAACTGGCTGCCAACGAAGGCATGACGACCAACCAGCTCATCGCCAAGCTCTACGATGAAATCGAGGCCTACCGCGGCGAAGTCGAAAACTTCGCCTCCTTCCTACGCGTCACCTGCCTGCGTTATCTGACGCTGCGCCACCAGAAGCCAGGCGAAAGGCCCAGTCTGGCGGTCGTCGGAACGCTGCCGCCAACCACTCGCGAACAGCCGATCCGCGTCGCGACGGGCTGACACCGCTCAGCGGCAATCAGGCCGGAAGATCGAAGTGGTCGCCAACCTTCAGCGGGTGCCCGGCCAGAAATTGTTGCACCGGTAAACGCTTGCCGCCGGCCTTCTGCAATTCGCTGACCGCCAGCGCGCCTGCACCACAGGCCACGACAACACTGCCCCGGTCGACCGCCAAAATGGTACCAATTTCACCCTCACCGGCGACCGGCGTCGCCTGCCACAATTTCACCGTCTGGCCGCCAAACAAGGCCTGCGCACCGGGAAAGGGGTTGAAGGCGCGGATGTGGCGATCCAGTTCCGCCGCGCTCTTCGACCAATCGATCAGCGCCTCCACCTTCTCGATCTTGTGCGCGTAAGTCACTCCCTCAGCCGGTTGCTGCTCGGCAGGCAGCGGCAACTTACCCAGCGCCTCGACGGCCAGCTTCGCGCCCAGTTCGGCCAATCGATCATGCAACGTGGCCGTGGTATCGCTGGCCTCGATGGGAAAAGCACCGCGCAGCAGTACCGGCCCGGTATCCAGACCGGCCTCCATCTGCATGATGCAAACACCCGTCTCGGCATCGCCGGCCAGCAAGGCCCGCTGAATCGGCGCCGCACCACGCCAACGCGGCAGCAACGAGCCATGAATATTGATACAGCCGAAACGCGGCATGTCGAGCACGACCTGCGGCAGGATCAGACCATAGGCCGCAACGACCATGACCTCGGCGCCAATCGCAGCAATCTTCGCCTGCGCCTCGGCGTCCCGGAGCGTCAGTGGCTGGAAGACCTCAATGCCATTGTCCAGTGCCACCTTCTTGACCGCCGAAGGCTGCAAACTCATGCCCCGCCCGGCCGGCCGATCTGGCTGCGTCAGCACCAGCGCCACATCATGGCCCGCGGCAACAATGGCCCGCAAAGCCTGCGCGGCAAATTCCGGTGTCCCTGCGAAAATCAGCTTCATGCCGTGACGCGCGCCTGTTTGGCCATCTTGTTCTTGATCCGTGTCTGTTTAAGCAGCGACAGGTGGTCGACGAAGACCGTCCCGTTGAGATGGTCGATTTCGTGCTGGATGCACACCGCCAGCAAGCCCTCAGCCTCCAGCGTGTGCTGCTTGCCGTCGAGATCGAGATAGGTCACCGACACCCGTTCGGCACGCTCGACCTTGTCGTAGATGCCAGGCACCGACAGGCAGCCCTCCTCGCCGATCTGCGAGCCCTCGCACCGACCAAGCGTCGGATTGATGAAAACCTGCAGTTCGCTCTTGTCTTCGGACACATCGATCACGACGATGCGCTTGTGTACGTCGACCTGCGTCGCCGCCAAGCCGATTCCCGGAGCCTCGTACATAGTTTCAGCCATATCGGCGACCAGTTTTCGGGTGCTGTCATCGACCTTGGTAACAAGTGCTGCGACCTTTTTCAGACGCGGGTCGGGGAAACGCAAAATGGGTAAGAGGGCCATATGAAAATAGGAATAAAAGCTTGCTCGATTAGGTTATTACGTGCAGAATCTAAAGCAATTCCCGAGATATGGAACGCAAATTGATCGCCGCTGTATTGAGACTGCGACGACGGTAATGCGTTCCGCCGGCACGTGAGGTTACGACTATGGTTCGCATTATATCCGCGCTCATCCTGGCCGTGACGGCCGCCTGCGCATCGGCCGCCGAGCCGCTAACGCTCGTCGACAACCCTCCCGACCGGCACATCGTCGTCAAAGGCGACACCCTGTGGGACATTTCGGGCAAATTCCTCAAGCAACCTTGGCGCTGGCCGGAAATCTGGCAGATGAACAAGGAAGAAATCAAGAACCCGCACTGGATTTACCCGGGCGACATCATTCTGCTTGACACATCAAGTGGGTCGCCGCGCCTCAAAATGGCCAAGCGGGTCACCGGCCAGGACGGCAGGATCCAGCCGACGGTACATAGCTCTCCGTCGCAGCTAGTCATCCCGAGCATCCCGCCCAACGTTATCGAGCCATTTATTTCCCAACCACTGATTGCTCAAACGAGCGACAGTAACAGTGGCGTGAAAATCACTGCCGCCCAAGAGGACCGCATGCTGCTCGGTAGCGGCGACTCCTTCTACGCCAGCGGCATTCCCGATGCCAGCGTTGAAAAATGGCACGTGTTCCGCAGGGGCAAGCCGCTCAAGGATCCGGAAACGGGTGCAACCATTGCCTACGAAGCTTTCTTCCTGGGCAACGCTCGCCTGCTCAAACCCGGAGAGCCAGCTTCCTTGCGCGTCACAATGGCCAAGGAAGAAATGGCTCGCGGTGACGAACTCATCCCAGCCCCACCCCCCGATATCATTTCCTACGTCCCGCATCGCCCCGATCAGGAAGTAGCAGCAAAGGTCATGTCGATCTATGGTGGGGTGCAGGAAGGCGGTACGACATCCGTCGTTTCGCTAACGCGCGGCAAGCGCGACGGGCTGGAAGTAGGCCACGTCCTTGCCCTGTTCCGCAAGCGCGTCTCGATCAACACTGATGATCAAGGCATCCGCACCTTGACGCCGGTTCCGGAAGAACGTTATGGCCTCGCCTTCGTCTTCCGCGTATTCGATAACGTCGCTTACGCACTGGTCGTCGACTCCTCCAAATCCGTCATCATCGGAGACTCGGCAAGAAACCCGTGATCATCACCGAAGGCCTGGCCGCTTGGTTGCGGCTGACGCTTATCCCCGGTATCGGCGGCGAGTCGCAACGAAAGCTACTCGCCGCTTTCGGTTTACCCGAGGCTGTTTTCGCCGCCGGGAGACTGGCTGCACGCAGCGTTATTGGCGACCGGGCCGACCTGCTTTTTGATTTTGACCCTGCGGCAGAGGTCGACCGCAGCATCGAGTGGGCCAGTCAGCCGGGACAGCATATCCTGACCCTCTCTGATGACGCCTACCCTAAGGCCCTGCTCGAAATCGCCGACCCGCCCAGCCTGCTTTACGTGCGAGGCAATCCCGCCTTGCTCCAGAAGCGCGGGCTGGCCATGGTCGGTAGCCGCAATGCGACACCGCAGGGCCTGCAAACGGCTGAGAACTTTGCCAAGACACTGGCCGGCAAAGGCCTCTGCATCATCAGCGGCCTGGCGCTGGGAATCGATGCCGCCGCCCACCGTGGCGCGTTAGCGGCGGGTGGCGACACGATTGCGATCATCGGCACCGGTGCCGACCGCATCTACCCGGCCCGCAACAAGGAACTGGCGCTGGCCATTGTCGAACACGGCGCCGTCATTTCCGAATTTCCGCTCGGAACGCCCTCCATTGCCGCCAACTTCCCGCGGCGCAACCGCATCATTTCCGGCCTGTCGCGCGGGGTGCTGGTCGTTGAAGCCGCGCCGGAAAGCGGCTCGCTGATCACCGCCCGCCTCGCTGGCGAACAGGGGCGGGAGGTTTTCGCCATCCCCGGCTCCATTCACTCGCCCGTGGCTCGCGGTTGCCACAAACTGATCAAGCAGGGCGCAAAACTGGTTGAAACCGCCAACGATGTTCTGGAAGAACTGGGCAACTTCACTTCTCCGGACCAACAAGCGGAAATCACCCCGGCGGACGACGAACACCCTGTACTCGCCGCCCTCGGCCACGATCCATGCGGTCTCGACGACCTCGTCGACTACACCGGCCAGAGCGCCGAACAATTACTCCCCGAACTCCTGATGCTCGAACTCTCGGGCAAAATCGCCCCCCTGCCCGGCAACCGCTACCAGCGTCTGAGCTAGGCTCCCTATATATAGAGACGGCTTGCCAAGCCGCGCACCGGGCACTTATCATGCCCCGGACTCCACAGGCCCCAACATGACCAAAAAGCTGATAATTGCCGAGAAACCTTCCGTCGCTGCCGACATCGCCAAAGCGTTGGGGGGCTTCACCAAGCACGACGACTATTTCGAAAGTGACACCCACGTCATTTCCTCGGCCGTCGGTCACCTGCTGGAACTCGCCTGCCCCGAGGAATTCGAGGTCAAGCGGGGCAAATGGTCGTTTGCCCATCTCCCGGTCATCCCACCGCACTTTGCATTGAAGCCGATCGAGAAGACCGAATCCCGCCTCAAGGTGCTGGCCAAGCTGATCAAGCGCAAGGATGTCAGCGCCCTGATCAACGCCTGTGACGCGGGGCGCGAAGGCGAATTGATCTTCAATTACATCGCCCAGCACACCAAGTCCGGCAAGCCGGTACAGCGGCTGTGGCTGCAATCGATGACGCAGGGTGCGATCCGCGACGGTTTCTCGCGCCTGCGCAACGGCAACGAAATGCAGGGTCTTGGCGACGCCGCTGTTTGCCGCTCCGAATCGGACTGGCTAGTCGGCATCAACGGCACGCGGGCGATGACCGCCTTCAATTCGAAGACCGGTGGCTTCCACCTGACCACCGTCGGTCGCGTGCAGACACCGACGCTGGCCATCGTCGTCGAGCGCGAAAAACGCATCCGTGAATTCAAGCCACGCGATTACTGGGAAGTCGAAGCCGAATTCACCGCCAAAGCCGGCAGTTACAAAGGCAAGTGGTTCGACGAAGGTTTCAAGGGCAAGAACGAAGACGAACACGCCCGCGCCGACCGACTCTGGGAGCAAGCCAAAGCGGACGCGATTCGCGCCGCCACCCTTGGCAAGCCTGGAGAAGTAACCGAAGAAGCCAAGCCGGAAACCCGAATGTCACCGGGCCTCTTCGATCTGACCACCCTGCAGCGCGAAGCCAACAGCCGTTTCGGCTTCTCGGCCAAGACCACGCTGTCGCTGGCCCAGGCGCTGTACGAAAAGCACAAGGTCCTGACCTACCCGCGGACCGACTCGCGCTGCCTGCCGGAAGACTACCTGCCTACCGTCAAGGAAACGCTGGCCGTGCTGACCGGCGAAGGCGCCGGCAAGGGTCACGACGAGGTGCTGCTCGCCCGCTATTCGCCGTTTGCCCACCAGATCCTGGCCCGCAACTGGGTGCTGCCCAACAAGCGCATCTTCAACAACGCCAAGATCAGCGATCACTTCGCCATCATTCCGACGCCGCAGGCCCCGAAAAGCCTCAACGAGCTCGAACAGAAGCTCTACGACTTCGTCGTCCGCCGCTTCCTGTCCGTCTTCTTCCCGGCCGCCGAATACATGGTGACCACCCGCATCACCCGCGTCGAAGGCCACCCTTTCAAGACCGAGGGCAAGGTGCTGGTCAATCCGGGCTGGCTCGCCGTGCATGGCAAGGAAGGTCAGGATGGCGACGAGGGCAATCTCGTTGCGGTCGATGCCAAGGAAAAGGTCAAAGCAGAAGAAGTTACCGTCAAGGCCAACGCCACCAAGCCGCCGCCGCGCTACTCTGAAGCTACGCTGCTCTCCGCCATGGAAGGCGCCGGCAAGATGGTCGACGACGAAGAACTCAAGGCCGCGATGGCCGGCCGCGGCCTCGGCACCCCGGCAACGCGCGCCCAGATCATCGAAAACCTGCTCGGTGAGCAATACATGCACCGCGAAGGCCGCGAACTGATCCCGACGGCCAAGGCCTTCTCGCTCATGACCCTTTTGAACGGCTTAGGCGTCAACGAATTGACCCAGCCCGAGCTGACCGGCGACTGGGAATGGAAGCTCGGCCGCATCGAAAAAGGTGAATTCACGCGTGAAGAATTCATGCGCGAAATTGCCGAAATGACCCGGCACATGGTCGAGCGCGCCAAGCACTATGAAGCCGACACCATTCCCGGCGACTTCGGCGTGCTGACCGCGAAATGCCCGCGCTGCGGTGGCGAGATTCGCGAAACCTACAAGAAATTCCAGTGCGGTGGTTGCGACTACTCGCTATGGAAGATCGTCGCCGGCCGCCAGTTCGAACCGGCCGAAATCGACACCCTGATCAACGAAGGCATGATCGGCCCGCTGACCGGCTTCCGCAACAAGATGGGCCGCACCTTCGCGGCTGCCATCAAGCTCAACGACGACAAATTGCCGGAATTCGACTTCGGCCAGGACAAGGCCGACGCCGCCGATGCCGAGCCGGTCGACTTCTCGGCGCAGGAAAGCATCGGCAAATGCCCGAAATGCGCCGGCAGCGTTTTCGAGCACGGCAACTCCTACGTCTGCGAAAAATCGGTCGGGCCGGACAAGACCTGCGATTTCCGCTCAGGCAAGATCATTCTTCAGCAACCGATTGATCTCGGCCAGATGAAGAAATTGCTGGCCGAAGGCAAGACCGACCTGCTCAAGGAATTCGTCTCCAACCGGACCCGCCGCAAGTTCTCGGCTTATCTGGTCGCCAAGGATGGCAAGGTCGGTTTCGAGTTCGAGAAGAAGGTAGCCAAACCCAAGGCACCGCCCAAGAAAAAGGCCGAAGCAGCAAGCTGATCCTGCCCCACAACAAAAAGCCCCTGGCGTAACGACCAGGGGCTTTTGTTTGGTGTCGAAGCAAGCCGTTTATTTCGATACGGCTTCCGACAACTCGTGGATCACCTCGACCACTCGGGTCGCGCCGTTGCGCATCTGCTGGATCGCGTCACCGGCGTTGCTGGCCAATTCGACACCTTCCGAGACCGCACTCAGGCCGCTACTCATGCTGCTGCTCACCGAAGCAGTTTCGGCCTGAATGCCCTGGATCATCTGGCCAATCTCGCCGGTCGATTTGCTCGTTCGCTCGGCCAGTTTGCGGACTTCGTCGGCCACAACGGCAAAGCCGCGCCCGCTTTCGCCGGCCCGCGCTGCTTCGATAGCTGCATTGAGGGCCAGCAGATTGGTCTGGTCGGCGATTTCCTTGATGGTATTGACGATGGAGGTGATGCGCGTCGTTTGTTCGCCCAGAGCCTCGACCAGACCGGCCGACTGCTCGACGATGGCAGCGATGGACTGCATCTTGGTCACCGTTTCCAGAATGATGCCCTCGCCCTTTTGCGAGATTTCCCGGGTTTCGAGTGCAACTTCGTAGGCGGTGGCGGCACTCTGCTTTTCGGCGTGATGGCGCTGGACCTGCTCGGTGACATCGGAAGCAAACTTGACGATTTTCTGGACCTTTCCATCCGGCCCGAAAACGGGGTTGTAGCTGGCTTCCAGCCAGATTTCGCGGCCCTGCCTGTCGACCCGGGCAAACTGCCCGGCGAGAAACTCGCCGCGCCCGAGCGTTGCCCAGAAGCTCGCGTACTCGGCCCCGGAAGCCAATTCGGGCGCGCAGAACAAGCGGTGATGACGGCCGGCAATGTCGTTGAGCGAATAACCCATGGTCCGCAGGAAATTGTCGTTGGCGCGCAGGATGATGCCGTCGAGGCCGAATTCGATGACCGCCATCGAACGCTCGATGGCCTGGACCATGGCGCGCATTTTTGCGGCTTCCTCGATCTGCTGCGTCACGTCCGCGGCAAATTTGACGACCTTACGAACCTGCCCGCGCTCGTCGAGCACCGGGTTGTAGCTTGCTTCCAGCCAGATGTCGCGACCGCTTTTGTGGCGGCGCTTGATGGTGCCGCGGAAAAACTCCCCGGCCCTCAGACGTACCCAGAAATCCGAATATTCGGGGCTGCGGGCAAAGCCTTCATCGCAGAGCAGGCGATGCTGCTGGCCGACCAGTTCTGCCGAAGAGTAGCCCATGGTGGAACAGAAGTTGTCGTTGACCGCGATGACCTGGCCATCGACGCCTAGTTCGATGACCGCCGTCGAGCGGTCGAGGGCGCGCTGTACCGCCCTGGCGTCCTTGAGTTCGTTTTCGAGTGTTGAAATTTGTTGGATATATTTACCGCAAAACATCCGAAGCCCCTTGGTCAGCACATGAAAGCGCATTGTATGGCAACAGGCAACCAAACCGCCCTCATGTCATAACGCGAACTCTGGCCAGGGCAAGCGTTCCACGTGAAACCTCAGCGAACAGCCGAGGCTCCCGGTAGCTGGCAGGAAAGCAGCGCGGCGCGGACAGCGTCGATGGCTTGCGACCGGGGGAAGGTGATGCGCCAGACGAGGCCGACGGTGCGTTTGGGCTGAATGCCGGCAAAAGGCAGCACCTTGACCATCGGTTCCTTGCTGATCAGCGGATCAGCCGCCGTGCTCGGCATCACCGCGACGCCTGCGCCGCTGGCGACCATGTAGCGGATGGTTTCGAGCGAGCTGCCTTCGAGCGAATGTTCGAGGGCATCCGGCGCACTGAGGCGGGGACAGGACTCGAGGACCTGATCGCGGAAGCAGTTTCCCTGGCCGAGCAGAAGCAGGTTCTGGCCATCCAGCTCATTGCCATTGACGTCCGAACGGGAAGCCCACGGATGGCTGGCCGGGACGACGACGCGGAAAGGCTCGTCGTACACCGGCTGGGCGACCAGACCGGGTTCGGAGAAAGGCAAGGCGATGACGATGACGTCGAGTTCGCCGGCCTTGAGCGCGGGAATCAGGTTGGCCGTGAAGTCTTCCTTGAGGAAGAGCGGCATGTTCGGCGCCTGTTTGCTCAGCGCGGGAATCAACTGGGGCAGCAAGTAGGGCGCAATGGTGTAGATGATGCCGACGCGGAGCTGGCCGCTCAGCGGTTCGCCGGTCGCTTCGGCAATTTCTTCGAGCTTGACGGCTTCCTCGAGCACGCGTGTGGCCTGGGCGACGATACGCTCTCCGAGCGGCGTGATGCGGACATCGCTGGCGCCCCGTTCGAAAAGCGGCGAGCCGAGTTGGCCTTCGACCTTCTTGAGCGCCACCGACAGCGTCGGCTGGCTGACGTGGCAGGCGTCGGCTGCCTTGCCGAAATGCCGCTCGCGGGCGAGAGCCACGATGTAGCGCATTTCGGTCAGGGTCATTGCGTGTAGCCCAGTTTTTCCAGGTCGACCGCAGAAAGCCAGCGCCACTCGCCGGGCTTGAGATCGGGCGGCAGGGTCAGTTCGCCGACAGCTTCGCGATGCAACGCCTCGACGCGATTACTGACGGCAGCGACCATGCGTTTGACCTGATGGTATTTGCCTTCGGTCAAGGTCAGGCGCAGCAGCTTTTCGCCAACGATTTCGGCGGCGGCAGCGGCAATCGTTTCGTACTCATCGGCGAGCAGAACGCCGGCCAGCAGTTGGTCGATCTGCGCCTGATCAAGCGGGTGCTTGGTCGTCGCCAGATAGACTTTCGGCACCTTGCGCTTGGCCGAGGAGAGCTGGTGATTGAGCTGGCCGTCGTCGGTGATCAGCAGCAGGCCGGTCGTGTCTTCGTCGAGACGGCCGATCGGCTGCACATCGCGTTCGCGCAGGGGCACCGGCAGCAGTTCGAGGACGCTGGCGTGATGTTTCGGCTTGCGCGAGCATTCGTAGCCGGCTGGTTTGTTGAGCATCAGCGTGGCGAATTCGGCGTAGGGCCAATCGACGCCATCGACGGTGAAAACCAGACCTTCGGTGTCGAGTTCGACGAAAGGATCGTCGCAAACCTGGCCATTGATCGCCACACGTTCGCGGCGGATAAGGCCCCGGCATTCCCGACGGGAGCCAAAACCGTGTTTTTGGAGGATACGTTCTAGTTGCATGGCCGAGATGTTAACATCCGCCCCATGAATTTCGAACATCTCATACAAATCAACGACCCGGAAAACCCGCTGGTCGAGACCATGACCCGCGATCAGCTATGGCAGGGCCTGCTCCATCGCGTCGAAAATGCCGTTCCTTTCCTGCCCGGACTGGAATCCTGCACCATTCTTGAACGCCAGGCCGACACCCTGCTCCGCGAGCTCGATTTCGGCCCGGCCGTCATCCATGACCGCGTCACGCTGGTCGACATGGTGTCCGTGCGTTTCGACATTCAGCCGTCCGAGGTCCATCCCGGCGGCAGTCTGATGATCACTATCGAGGAGCCCGAAGCAGGCTTCCTGTTCTTGCGCTTTGCCTACCAGACGACGCTGGCGACCGATCCGAATTCCGAGGAACGGGCCTATATCGAGTACGTCAAATCGGCCTACCACCAGTCCGACGTCGATTGCGTGCGCATCATCCGCACGCTGGCCGCCGGCGGCAAGATTCAATAGAAAAAAAGGCCGAAACGCACAGCGTTTCGGCCTTTGTCGGTCAAACCGGGCATTCCCACGGTCAACCGGAAAAAACAGCCAAAAATGAAATGGCTGTTTCCGGCTTATTCGACGCCCTGCGAAGCCAGGTAATCCTCATAGCCGCCGAGGTAATCGATGATCCGGCCATCGTTCTTCACTTCCAACACGCGGGTGGACAGCGACGAAACGAACTCGCGGTCGTGTGAGACGAAAACCAGCGTACCGGGGAATTTTTCCAGACCGCTGTTGAGCGATTCGATCGATTCCATGTCGAGGTGGTTGGTCGGCTCGTCCATGAGCAGCACGTTGTGCTTCGACAGCATGAGCTTGCCGAACAGCATGCGGCCCTGCTCGCCGCCGGAAATGACGTTGACCGACTTCTTCACTTCGTCGCCGGAGAACAGCAGGCGACCGAGCGTGCCGCGGATCAGCGTTTCGAGGTCGCCGCCGTCTTCGATGGTGGCGCGGGCGTAGCCGGCGATCCATTCGGTCAGGCTCTCGGTGCCGGCGAACTGGGCGCTGTGGTCCTGCGCGTAGTAGCCGGGGAAAGCCTTTTCGGCCCACTTGATCGTGCCGAACTGCGGCGTCACTTCGCCCATCAGTAGCTTGAGGAAAGTTGTCTTGCCGACGCCGTTTTCACCGATGACGGCGATGCGTTCACCGGCGTTGATGGTCAGCGTCAGATTGTTGAAGATCTTGCGTTCGCCGCCTTCGTAGGTGAAGGAAACATTCTCGATCTCGACCGCCTGACGGTGCAGCTTCTGCTTCTCGTCGTAGTCGAAGCGAATCCACGGGTACTGGCGGGACGACGGCTTCATGTCTTCCGGCTTGAGTTTTTCGATCAGCTTGACGCGACTGGTCGCCTGCTTGGCCTTGGAGGCATTGGCCGAGAAGCGGCGGACGAAGGTCTGCAGTTCGGCGATGCGTTCCTTGGCCTTGGCATTGGCGTTCTGCAGGCGCTCGCGGGCGGCCTGGGCGGCTTCCATGAAGTCGTCGTAGTTGCCGGCGTAGGTCGTGATCTTGCCGTAATCAAGGTCGGCCATGTGGGTACAGACCTGATTCAGGAAGTGACGATCGTGGGAGATGATGATCATCGTCGAATCACGGGCATTCAGGGTGTCTTCGAGCCAGCGAATGGTGTTGATGTCGAGGTTGTTGGTCGGTTCGTCGAGCAACAGGATGTCGGGGTTGGCGAACAGGGCCTGACAGAGCAGGACGCGCAGCTTCCAGCCGGGCGCGACCTGGCTCATCGGGCCGTTGTGCTGGTCGATAGGAATGCCGACACCGAGGAGCAGTTCGCCGGCGCGCGATTCAGCCGTGTAACCGTCGTATTCGCCGAACTGATGCTCGAGATCGGCCGCCTTCATGTAGTCGTCTTCGATTGCTTCGGGGTTGGCGTAGATGGCGTCGCGCTCGCTCATGCAGGCCCACATTTCCTCGTGGCCCATGAGCACGACGTCGAGGACGCGCATGTCTTCGTAAGCGAACTGGTCCTGCTTCAGGTAGGCCATGCGCTCGTGCTTGTCTTTCGAGACATTGCCGGCCGAAGGCTCGAGTGCGCCGCACAGGATCTTCATGAAGGTCGACTTGCCGGCGCCGTTGGCGCCGATCAGGCCGTAGCGATAGCCCTCGCCGAATTTGACATTGACGTTCTCGAACAGGGGTTTGACCCCGAACTGCATGGTGATGTTGGCGGCGACGAGCACTACGATTCCTATCTCAAAAAAGCGGCAAAACGAAGGGGTGAATTTTACCTGTTTTCAAGGGGTTGACCGCAGCAAGGGCGCACATTTGCTGCACTGCGGTGTAAGATTTGCAGCCAAAATAAAAACCCCGGGATTGAGAGACAGCACATGGTTCCACACCTCACCACCGCCCTCACCGGCCCCCTGCTCGAGCTCGAGCGTCGCTTCCTCGCGGCCAGCCCGCAGATCGAGCAGTGGCTGCGCAGCCAGTGGCTGGAGCACACGCCGCCCTTCTACTCATCGGTCGATCTACGCAATTCGGGTTTCAAGCTGGCGCCGGTCGACACCAATTTGTTCCCGGGCGGCTTCAACAACCTGAACCCCGCCTTCCTGCCGCTCTGCGTGCAGGCGGCGATGAGCGCCATCGAAAAATTCTGCCCGGAAGCGCGCAGCCTGCTGCTCATTCCCGAGAACCACACGCGCAACCAGTTCTACCTGCAGAACGTCGCCCAGATCGCCGCCATCCTCAAGCAGACCGGCCTCAACGTGCGCCTTGGTTCGCTCAACCCGGAGATCACCCAGCCGACGACAGTCGAATTGCCCAACGGCCAGAGCCTGCTGCTCGAACCGCTCGTGCGCACCCAACACCGCCTCGGCCTCGACGGCTTCGACCCCTGCGCCATCCTGCTCAACAACGACCTGTCGGCCGGCATTCCGGCCATCCTGCAGGGCCTCCACGAGCAGGTCGTGCTGCCGCCGGTGCATGCCGGCTGGGCCGTGCGCCGCAAGTCCAACCACTTCGCCGCCTACGACCAGGTCGCCAACGATTTCGCCAAGGCCATCGGCATCGACCCGTGGCGCATCAATCCGGCCTTCTCGGTCTGCCGCAGCGTCAATTTCCACGAGCGGCAGGGCGAGGAATGCCTGGCCGCCAACGTCTCGGCCGTGCTCGACATCGTCAAGGAAAAGTACCGCGAATACGACATCGAAGAGACGCCCTACGTCGTCGTCAAGGCCGATGCCGGCACCTACGGCATGGGCATCATGACGGTGCGCAATGTCGACGAAGTCATCGCCCTCAACCGCAAGCAGCGCAACAAGATGAGCGTCGTCAAGGAAGGTTTGGAAGTCTCCGAAGTGCTCATTCAGGAAGGCGTGCATTCGTTCGAGACGCTCAACGAGGCGGTCGCCGAGCCGGTCATTTACATGGTCGACCGTTATGTCGTCGGCGGCTTCTACCGCGTGCACACCGGGCGCGGCAAGGACGAAAACCTCAACGCGCCGGGCATGCATTTCGAGCCGCTGGCCTTCGAGACCGGCTGCAACATGCCCGACTACGGCTGCAACAACCCGGACGCCGCGCCCAACCGCTTCTACGCCTACGGCGTCGTCGGCCGGCTGGCCTGCCTGGCGGCGGCCATCGAACTTGAGCGCACGGCGCCGGAAAACGACTGAGCGCCGTGGCTCAGCAACTACATTTCGAAAAACACCTGCTCGGCGGCAGTGCACAGTCACTGAAGATCGCCTTCATCGTCGATCCGCTCGAGCATCTCAAGGCGTGGAAGGATTCGTCGGTGGCCATGATGCGCGCCGCCGAAAACCACGGCCACGATGTTTATGCCATCGACGCCGCGACGCTCGGCTGGCGCAAGCCGGAGGCCGGTCACCCCGGCGGCGTGGTCGGCGAGGCGACGCACCTGCTGCTGCGCCCGGACGACCACGACTGGTACCGCGAAACCGGCCGCGAATGGATGCCGCTGACCGCCTTCGACGCGGTCATCATGCGCAAGGATCCGCCCTTCGACTTCGAATACCTCACCGCAACCTGGCTGCTCGAACGGGCCGAGGCGGATGGCGTCAAGGTTTTCAACCGGCCGCGGGCGCTGCGCGATCATTCGGAAAAGCTGGCGCTCATGGAGTTCGCCCACTTTGCCCCGACCACCGCGATCAGCCGCGACATGGCGCAAATCCACCATTTCATCGACGAGCAGCGCGACGTCATCCTCAAGCCGCTCGACGGCATGGGCGGCAGCCAGATTTTCCGCGTCCATCGCAACGACCCAAACCGCAACGTCATCGTCGAAACGCTGACCCACGAAGGCGCGCGGACGATCATGGCGCAGCGCTACGTGCCCGAGATCAGCCACGGCGACAAGCGCATCCTGATCATCGCCGGCAAGCCGGTGCCCTTTTGCCTGGCGCGCATCCCCAAGGCCGGCGAAACGCGCGGCAACCTCGCCACCGGCGGCACCGGCGTCGCCCAGGAACTCTCGGCCCGCGACCGGGAAATCGCCGAAGCCCTCGGCCCCGTCCTTTTCAAGCGCGGGCTCATGCTCGTCGGCATCGATGTCATCGGCGACCACCTGACCGAAATCAACGTAACCAGCCCGACCTGCATGGTCGAAATCCGCCAGCAGTCGGGGTTCGATGCGGCCGGCGCTTTCATCACCGCCATCGAACACGCATGCGGCCTCAGCTGACACCTGTCCTGAAGCTTTTTCTGACGGCGCTGTGCGCCCTCCTCCTCACCGCCTGCGGCCGCACGCCATTGCAGGAACAGCAGGCCTACGTCTTCGGCACCCGCGTCGAAGTGCTGGTCGTCAGCGAAGATCCCGAACAGGGCCGCAAGGCCGTCGCCGCCGTGTTGCGTGAATTCGACCGCCTGCACCGCAGCTATCACGCCTGGCAGGCGTCCGAACTGACCATTTTGAATTCGGCCATTTTTTCCGGTCGACCGTCGGAATCGTCGCCGGAACTCGCCGAATTCGTCCGCGAAGCCCAAGCGCTTTCGAAACAGGGCGACTACCTGTTCGACCCCGGCATTGGCCAGCTCATCAAGCTGTGGGGCTTTCAGGCCGATGAATTCAAGGCCGAACTGCCGTCTCCGGCCGACATCAAGGCCTGGCTGGCCAGCCAGCCGTCGATTGCCGACATCGCCATCGACGGCCAGACGATCAGCAGCCGCAACCGCAACGTCGCCCTCGATTTCGGCGGCTACCTCAAAGGCGTCGCCCTCGACCGCGCCGCCGCCATCCTGCGCCAGCAAGGCATCAACAACGCGCTGATCAACATCGGCGGCAACGTAATGGCACTCGGCAGCAAGCAAGGCAAGCCGTGGCGCGTCGGCATCCAGCACCCGCGCCAACCCGGGCCGCTGGCCACCGTGACGCTGGCCGATGGTGAAGCCATCGGTACCTCGGGCGACTACCAGCGCTTCTTCGAAGTCGACGGCCAACGCTACGCCCACCTGCTCGACCCGCGTAGCGGCTACCCGGCCGACCACACGCAGGCCGTCACCGTGCTCATTCCGGCCGGACCGAAGGCTGGCACGCTGTCCGATGCAGCCTCCAAGCCGATCTTCATCGCCGGCCCGGATGGCTGGCGTGACATGGCACGCAAGATGGAAATCGGCCTCGTTTTGCGCGTCGACCGCGACAACCGGATTTTCGTCACCGAAGCCCTGCGCCAGCGCCTCGAGTTCATCGGCCAGCCGCCCGAAATCACCGTCCTGCCCTAAAAAAATCATTCGGCTGACATGTATACGCGCGAGGCGTATATCTCGTAACATTGGTGCTGAAAATAAAATAATAATTCGTCGCTAGGGGAACGTTGGCATTCACAAACAGGGGACAGAATGCTGCGGGATGGTTTCTTCAACAAGCCGGGGTTCGCCAACAGTCTGGTACTGCGTATCGGCCTGCTTATCCTGCTGTCTGTCGCCGTCTTCGCTTTCGCCCTGTATCAGCTGATCGGCCGACCCACGGTAGACCGGCTGGCCGAATCCCAGATGCGGCTCGCCGCCGAACAGCTCGAAGCCCGCGTCACGCGGCTGTTCAAGACCGTCGAAGTCACCTTGCGCAGCAGCCACGGCTGGGGCGTCAATAGTGATATCGATCAGGCGCAACTGCTGCGTTTCAACGAATTCTTCTTCCCCATCATCGCCAATCACGGCGAAATCACCTCGGTCATCTTCGCCCACGAATCAGGCCGCGAAATCCTCCTCCTGATGACCGACGAAGGCCGCTGGCTCAACCGCATCAGCAACCCGGCCGAATGGGGCAACCAGACCTACTGGATCACCTGGAACAAGAACCGCGAGATCGAAAATGTCGAGATGCGCGAACGCAACTACGACGCCCGGGAACGTCCGTGGTTCAAGGGCGCCATGGCACTGACCGAGGCGCAGGCGGTGCACTGGACCGAGCCCTACATCTTCTTCACCACCAAGGAACCCGGCATCACGGCCGCCATGCGGTGGACGGCCAGCGATGGCTCGACCTACGTCATCGCCCACGACGTGCGGCTCATCGACATTGCCGAATTCACCACCCGCATGGTCTTCGGCTCGCAGGGCATGGCCGCGCTTTTCCTCAAGGAAGGCAAGCTCATTGCCCCGCCACGCGACCCCCGTTTCAACGACCGCCACGCCATTAACCAGGCGCTGCTCAAAACCTCCGAAGAACTCGAACTGCCCGAGTTCGCCGATGCTTTCCGCCAATGGCAGGCGATGCCTTCGGCCGCCCAGGGCGTGCACCGATTCGACCGCCCGGACGGGCAATGGGTCAGCCTCTTCCGTCCGCTCGAAGGCAACGCCAGCGGCATCCTGCTCGGCGTCGTCGCCCCGGAAACCGATTTCGTCCCGATTTCCCGCGAAGACCTGCTGCTGCTCGCCCTCATCACCCTCTCGGCCCTCGCCCTCGGCATGGCCGTCGCCATCCACATCGCCCGGCGCTTTGGCGCGCCGCTGCATGCCCTGGCCGAAGACAGCACGCGCATCGGTCGCCTCGAGCTCGACCGGCCGGTCACCACCGATGCCCCCTGGCGCGAAGTCACCCAGCTCGCCGCCGCCCTCGAAGGCATGCGCGAGCACTTGCGCAGCGCCCGCCGGGCCCAGGAAGACGCCCAGATCGAGCTGGAACTCAAGGTCGCCAAACGCACGCAGGCGCTGCGCCAGAGCCAGGACATCCTGCAAAAGCGCGAAGCCTTCTTCCGCGCCATTTTCGACAACGCCGCGGTCGGCATCGTCAGCCTCAGCCCGGCGCGCAAGCCGACGCTGGTCAATCCGGCCTTTGCCCGCTTTGTCGGTCAGCCGATCGATGTGCTGCTGGCGCATCCCGAAGACATCGTTTTCCCGGCCGAGATTCAGGCCCGGATGAACGAAGTCCTGCCCCAGATCGCCTCCGGGCAAAGCAAGGCCGTCCGCCACGAATTCGAGTTCGTCGATGCGCATGGCAAAACCTGCTGGGGTGACGTCCAGATCGCCCCGATCCGCGACGAGGATGGCCAGCTCGACTCGCTGCTGGTGACTGTCCTCGATATCAGCGACCGGCGCGAAATCGAAGGCGAGCTGATCCGCCAGTTCGCCTTCATGCAGGCCCTCATCGACACCATTCCCAACGCCATTTTCTACAAGGGCGAACACACGCGTTTCCTCGGCTGCAACCGGGCCTACGAGGTATTTTTTGGCATAGACCGTCAGCAGTTAATCGGCAAGCGAGTGCTCGATCTCGAGTACCTGCCAGAAGAAGCGCGGCTGGCCTATCAGGCCGAAGACGAAAGGGTGATTGCCGAGTGCGGCTGGACCACGCGCGAGGTGCAAATGGTCAATGCCAACGGGGAACTGCGTGACACCCTCTACTCGATCAGCGGCTTCCTCTCACCCGACGGTACCCCGGGCGGGCTGATCGGCATCATTGTCGATATCTCGGCGCTCAAGGAGGCCAATCGCATCGCCGAAAAAGCACAGGCCGCCGCCGAATCGGCCGCCGCCGCCAAGGCCGACTTCCTGGCCAACATGAGCCACGAAATCCGCACGCCGATGAACGCCATCATCGGCATGACCCACCTCGCCTTGCAGACCGAACTGACTTCGCGCCAGAAGAACTACCTGAGCAAGGTCGATAACGCCGCCAAGGGGCTGCTCGGCATCATCAACGACATTCTCGACCTGTCGAAGATCGAGGCCGGCATGATGCATTTCGAGCAGGCGCCATTCAGTCTCGACGCCAGCCTGCGCCACCTCGGCGACCTGTGCGCCCAGAAAGCCCGCGAACGCGGGCTGGAGCTTCTCTACGCCGTGGCCCCCGATGTACCAGACCGCCTGATCGGCGATTCGCTGCGCCTTGGCCAGGTCCTGCTCAATCTGGTCGGCAACGCCATCAAATTTACCGAAGCCGGCGAAATCACGGTGGTCGTGCACCGGCTGGCGGGCAACGACGACAAGGTCGAGCTCGGCTTCGAGGTGCGCGATACCGGCATCGGCATGAGCCCGGAGCAGCAGGCGCAACTGTTCTCGGCCTTCACCCAGGCCGACACTTCGACGACACGAAAATACGGCGGCACCGGGTTGGGCCTGTCGATCTGCAAGCGCATCGTGGACCTGCAGGGCGGCAGCATCAGCGTCACCAGTCAGCTCGGCGCCGGCAGTTGCTTCAGCTTCCGCCTTGGCTTCGGGCTCGCTGTCGGTGAAGAAACGGGGCAGCGACGCATCGGACTGCCCGACGACCTGCGCGCCCTGGTCGTCGATGACAGCGCCGGGGCCTGCGAGATCTTCACGCAGATGCTGACGGCGCTGGGTATCTCCAGCCATGCCGTGGCCAGCGGCAGCGCGGCGCTGGACGAACTGGCGGTGGCCGGCCAGGCAGGCCAGCCCTACGGACTGCTCATCATCGACTGGAAGATGCCGGGCATGGATGGCGTCGAGCTGATCAAGCGGATCAGCCAGTCGGCGCCGGCCGACAAGGCCGCCACCGTGATGGCCACCGCCTTCGACCACGAAGAGTTGCAGGCGGCGCTCGGCAGCCAGACGGTTGGCGCCATCCTGAGCAAGCCGGCGACGCCGTCGTCGCTGTTCGACAGCATCATGGTCGCGTTGCATCGTGAAACGGCCCTCGCCGCCGTCCCGACGGTGACGCCGGCCAATCTGTCCCGCCACTTCTCGGGCCGGCGCGTGCTGCTCGTCGAGGACAACGAGGTCAATCGCGAACTGGCCGAGGAAATGTTGCGCAATATCGGACTGACCGTCGATACGGCGGAAAATGGCCAGCAGGCCGTCGACGCCGTGCAGCAGGCGACCTACGATCTGGTCCTGATGGATTGCCAGATGCCGGTCATGGACGGCTACGCGGCGACCGGCAAGATCCGCGACGAACTGCACATGCGCCAGCTGCCGATCGTCGCCATGACCGCCAACGCCCTGGCCAGCGACCGCGAACGCTGTCTGACGGCCGGCATGAACGATCATATTCCCAAGCCCATCGACGTTGCCGTTCTTTACGCCACGCTGGCGCACTGGCTCAAGCTGCGCGAGGGCGAAAGCCTGGCGCCGACTCCGGTCATTCCCGCCGGCACCGGGGATGCGCCGGAAATCGATAGCGCCGCCGCCCTGGCGCGGATGGGCGGCAATCACAGCATGTACGACCGGCTGGTCATCCGTTTCCGCGAAAATCAGGGCGATGTCGTCGACCGGCTGCTGGCCGACCGGCAACAGGGCGACAGCGCCGCCATGATCCTGCGGGCCCATACCTTGCGCGGCCTGGCCGGCAATATCGGCGCCGTCACCCTCTCCCGGCTGGCCGGCGAACTGGAAGAAAAGCTCAGAAAAGGGACGCCCGTCGGCGACGAGGAGATCGGCGCGCTGCTGCTCAAACTGGCGGCGACGCTGCCGACCGCCCTGGCCATTCCGGCCACCCTGCCGACGGCGGCGCGGCCATTGGCACCGGTGCCGCCACCGGAAGCGCAGGCCAAGGCGCTGTCCACACTGCGCCAGCTTCTCGACAATGCCGATGCGGCAGCCGTCCACCAATTCGAAGAAATTTCCGCCTGGCTCGGGCAGCAATGCGACCCGCAGCGGGTCGAGCAACTGGCTCGCCAGATCGGGCAGTATGATTTCGAAGAAGCATCCATCACCCTGCAACAGCTCGGCCCGCACCAGGGCACCCCTTGAGTCATCCGACGAGAACCCATAGCTCATGTCCCCACTTCTCCCCAAACAATGCATCCTGGTCGTCGACGACAGCCCGGAAAACATCGATCTGCTCAGCGAAGTGCTGCGTGACGACTATCGAATCCGCATCGCCACCTCAGGCGAGAAGGCGCTCAAGATCGTCTATTCCGACGAGCCGCCCGACCTCATCCTGCTCGACATCATGATGCCCGGCCTCAGTGGTCTGGAAATCTGCCGACGCCTCAAATCGAACCCCGACCGCCGACGGATTCCGATCATTTTCGTCACCGCCATGACCAGCACCGAGGATGAGCAGCGCGGACTGGAAACGGGGGCCGTCGATTACATCACCAAGCCGATCAGCCCGCCCATCGTCAAAGCCCGGGTGCGCACCCATCTGGCGCTCTACGACCAGTCGCGCGAACTCGAACGGATGGTCCGCCAGCGCACCCACGAGCTGCTCACGACACGCCAGCAGATCATCCGCCGTCTTGGCCGGGCGGCCGAATTCAAGGACAACGAGACCGGCAACCACGTCCTGCGCATGAGCCATTACGCCCGCATCATCGCGCTCGCCCACGGCCTCGGCGACGAAGCGGCCAACATCATCTTCAACACGGCGCCAATGCACGACATCGGCAAGATTGGCATCCCCGACGCCATCCTGCTCAAGCCGGGAAAACTCGATGCCGCGGAATGGGAAGTCATGCACCAGCACCCGATCATGGGCGCCGAAATCATCGGCAAGCACGATAACGAGCTGCTCGAAACTTCGCGCATCATCGCCCTGACCCACCACGAAAAATGGGATGGCAGCGGCTATCCGCAACAACTCAAGGGCGAGGAGATCCCGCTCGAAGGGCGGATTGTCGCCATCGCTGACGTTTTCGATGCCCTCGTCTCGGTTCGCCCGTACAAAGGCGCGGTGCCCGTCGAGGAAGCGTTGCAATACCTCTACGAGCAATCCGGCAAGCATTTCGACCCGACGCTGATCGACGCCTTCCGCAGCGCCCTGCCGGAAGTCCTGCGCATCAAGGAAATCTACGCCGACGAACACGGCGCCCTCACCGACCTCGAGTTCCAGATCAACGAAATCTTTCACCACAAGGACGATCCGACGGGCTATCCGGGCGTGCTGTCGAGTACCGAAGGCGGCCTTGACTGAGGCGGAATGATTTCAAATTTCGGCCTTTTTTCCGGTTGACCGTGGGAATGAGCGAAAAAGGCCGTGCCTGACCGGCAGCCAGCCACCAACATCGCCCGGGCAGCCGACTGGTTGCAGCAAGCCGATGGCCTGCTGATCACCGCTGGGGCCGGCATGGGCATAGATTCCGGGCTGCCCGACTTTCGCGGGCCGGGCGGTTTCTGGTCGGTCTATCCGGCACTCGGCAGGGCTAGGATCGCCTTTGAATCGATCGCCAATCCGGCCGCCTTCGAAACTGACCCGCGCCTCGCCTGGGGCTTCTACGGCCATCGCCTTGATCTCTACCGAAAAACCGCACCGCACGCCGGCTTTGCGATGCTCCTCGACCTGGCGAAAGACATGGCGCACGGTATCCTCGCCTTCACCAGCAACGTCGATGGCCAATTCCAGAAAGCCGGCTTCGCCACCGACCAGGTCTGTGAAATCCACGGCTGCATCCACCACCTGCAATGCGCCGCCGGTTGCGGCGAGCAGATCTGGCCGGCCGATGCCTTTCAGCCCGAAATCGATGCCGCCAACTGCCGCCTGCTCGGTGAATTACCGCATTGCACGCACTGTGGCGCCCTCGCCCGGCCCAACATTTTGATGTTCGGCGACTGGGGCTGGGTGCAGCGACGCACGAAGCTGCAATACCAGCGCCTGCAACAATGGCTAACCACGGTCGAACGTCTGGTTTGCATCGAAATCGGCGCCGGGACGAACATCCCGACAGTCCGCCATTTTTCCGAGAACTGCGGCGGCCAACTCATCCGCATCAATCCCGGCGAACCGGAAGTGCCCGACCCGGCAAACGGCATCGGGCTGGCCATCGGCGGCCTCGACGGCATCAGCCGCCTGCACGCGGCCGTCGCCAGCGCTTGAACCGCCTACTCCGGCGCCTTCGAATCGATAGTCAGGGTCACCGGGCCGTCGTTGATCAGGCTGACCTCCATGTCTGCCCCGAACACCCCGGTCGGCACCGGCTTGCCGAGTTCAGCTGCCAGCCTGACGACAAATTGCTCGAACAGCGGCTGCGATACATCACCGCACGCCGCCCGGCTCCACGACGGCCGATTGCCCTTCTTGACCGAGGCATAAAGCGTGAATTGGGAGACGGCAAGGATCTCCCCGCCAGCCTCGACGACGCTGCGATTCATCACGCCATCGGCGTCGGCAAACAGCCGCAGGCGAACGATCTTGCCGGCCATCCAGGCCAGATCGGCAGCGGTATCGGACTCTTCAAACCCGGCCAGCACGAGCAGGCCCGATTCTATTTTTCCGCAAATTTTCCGGTTGACCGTGACACTGGCCGCCTTGACCCGTTGAATCACTACCCGCATACCGAATTCCTTGTCAAAATGAACCAAGCCCTGCAAATACCAGCGTCACCGCCTCGATGAACGAAACCCTCAGCACCGCACTTTCCCGCCCCATCGTCACCAACGCCATCCGCATTGCGCTCGTCGTCGGCAGCCTACTGAACGCGATCAATCAGGGCGAGGCACTCATTTCATGGTCTGGAATTTCCTGGCACCACGTCGCGCTCAATTTCATCGTGCCCTACTGCGTCGCCAGCTACAGTGCCGCCAAAAACCAGTTGAATAATCGCCGGAATTAAGCGGCGTTGAAGCAAATCCGGAGATAAAGGAAAGGCCCCGAATCGGGGCCTTTCTGTCCTCGGAACAACGAGCGTCTTTCCGAAAAATTTTAGATCAGATATCGACCCGGGCGCTCAAGGCGTTGGTTTCGATGAAGGCCCGACGCGGCTCGACATCCTCGCCCATGAGGGTCGTGAAGATTTCGTCGGCGGCGATGGCATCGTCGATCTGCACACGCAGCAGGCGGCGGACTTTTGGGTCCATCGTCGTTTCCCAAAGCTGCGACGGGTTCATTTCGCCCAGACCTTTGTAGCGCTGCTTGGCGATGCCGCGTTCGACTTCGTTGAGCAACCACTTCATGGCGTCGCCGAAGTTGGTCACGACCTGTTTTTTCTCGCCACGCGCCATGATGGCGCCGGCGCCGAACATATCAGCCAGCGTTTCGGCCGTGCGGCGCAACTGCATGAAATCGCCGGAGAGCAGCAGATCTTCGTCGATCAGGCCGACCTTGAGGTTGCCGTGGTGCATGCGTTCGACGCGCAGGGTCCAGCGTTCCTGGATGTCGTCGTATTTCGGCACCATGCGCGTGCCAGCCGGGATGAAGGAAGCGATCAGTTCGGCACTGGCCCGCGTTTTTTCTTCGCTCGACAGGTCGACCGCCAGATTGTGACGAACGATGGACTGCAGCACTTCCGGATTGATCAGGTGCGACAGGCGATCGATGACGGCTTCGGTGGCCAGCCACGAACGGGCCAGACCTTCAAGGGCCGGGCCGGTAATCGGCTCGGCCCCGACACGCGGTGTCAGGACAGCTTCGTCGAGCGCCATGTTGAGCAGGAACTGGTTGTATTCGAGATCGTCCTTGAGGTAACGCTCGGTCTTGCCATGCTTGACCTTGTAGAGCGGCGGCTGGGCGATGTAGACGTAGCCGCGGTCGATCAGCTCCGGCATCTGGCGATAGAGCAGCGTCAGCAGCAGAGTGCGGATGTGCGCGCCGTCGACGTCCGCGTCGGTCATGATGATGATGCGGTGGTAGCGCAACTTCTCGACGTTGAAATCGTCCTTGCCGATGCCGGTACCGAGCGCGGTGATCAGCGTGACGATCTGTTCGGACGAGATCAGCTTGTCGAAACGCGCCTTCTCGACGTTGAGCACCTTGCCGCGCAGCGGCAGGATGGCCTGGAACTTCCGGTCGCGGCCCTGCTTGGCGGAGCCGCCAGCGGAGTCGCCCTCGACGATGTAGATTTCGCACAGCGCCGGGTCTTTTTCCTGACAGTCAGCGAGCTTGCCGGGCAAGCCAACGCCGTCGAGAACGCCCTTGCGGCGCGTCATTTCACGGGCGCGACGAGCGGCCTCACGGGCCCGCGAGGCTTCGACGATCTTGCCGCAAATCATCTTGGCATCGACCGGACGCTCAAGCAGGAAATCAGCGAGCTTCTGGGCGACAACTTCTTCAACGGCAGCACGGGCTTCCGACGAGACCAGCTTCATCTTGGTCTGCGAGGCGAACTTCGGATCAGGCATCTTGACCGACAGCACGCAGGCCAGGCCTTCGCGCATGTCGTCACCGGCGATGTCGACCTTGGCCTTCTTGGCGATCTCGTTTTCGTCGATGTACTTGTTGATGACGCGGGTCATCGCGGCGCGCAAACCAGTCAGGTGGGTGCCACCGTCCGATTGCGGAATGTTGTTGGTAAAGCAGAGCACCTGTTCCTGGTAGGAGTCGTTCCACTGCATCGCCACTTCGACGCCGATGGTGATGGCGGAATCGGCGGCGCCCTGACCCACCTTGGCGTCGCCGGACGAATAGAAAATGTTTGGATGGAGGACCGACTTGGTGCGGTTGATGTACTCAACAAAGCTCTGCACGCCACCGGCAAAGGCGAAAAGCTCTTCCTTGCCGGCGCGCTGGTCGACCAGTTTGATCGATACGCCGTTGTTCAGGAAAGACAGTTCGCGCAGGCGCTTGGCGAGGATTTCGTAGTGGAATTCGACGTGACCGAAGATTTCGTCATCGGCCAGGAAGTGCACTTCGGTACCGCGTTTTTCAGTATCGCCGATCACCTTGAGCGGCGAGACTTCAAAACCGTCGCGGACCTCGATGCTGCGGTCAACCGGCACACCACGGCAAAATTCCATGAAATGCTTCTTGCCATCGCGGCGGATGGTCAGGCGCAGGAACTTGGACAGCGCATTGACGCAGGACACGCCAACGCCGTGCAGACCGCCCGATACCTTGTAGGAATTCTGGTTGAACTTGCCGCCAGCGTGCAGTTCGGTCAGCGCGATTTCAGCTGCCGAGCGCTTCGGCTCGTGCTTGTCATCCATCTTGACGCCGGTCGGGATGCCCCGGCCGTTGTCGATGACGGAAATCGAGTTGTCGGTATGAATGGTGACGATGATGTCGTCGCAATGCCCAGCCAGCGCTTCGTCGATCGAGTTGTCGACGACTTCGAAGACCAGATGATGCAGGCCGGTACCGTCGGAGGTATCGCCGATGTACATGCCCGGGCGCTTGCGGACGGCCTCCAGGCCTTCGAGGATCTGGATACTGGCTTCGCCGTAGGCGGGCGACTCGGATTGCGGGACGTTCTCTTCACTCATTGTTTTGGTTCCACGTGAAACTGCAAAAGGCCTGCCCGGCTGGGCAGGCCTTCTTGGGTTGTTGCCTGGTCGGTCAGATGCGCATCGGCATCACGACGTACTTGAAGCGGTCGATGCCGGGGACAGTAATCAGCGCGCTGGAATTGGCGTCGTTGAAACTCCACTGAATTTCTTCAGTGTGGATGTTGTTGAGCACGTCGAGCAGATAACCGACGTTGAATCCGACGTCGATAACATCGCCGGTGTAGTCGACTTCGATTTCTTCGACGGCCTCTTCCTGCTCGGCGTTGGCAGCGATCAGTTTCAGGCTGTTTTCACCCAGAACGACGCGAACACCACGGAATTTTTCGTTGGTCAAAATGGCGGCGCGTTGCATGGCCTGCATCAACGTCTGACGACCAACCTTCATGTGGTTCTTCAGGGTGGCCGGAACGACGCGCTCGTAATCGGGGAACTTGCCGTCGATCAGCTTGGAAACCAGCACCACGGAGCCGAAGGAGAAGCGCACCTGGTTCGGCGTCAGCGTGATGTTCAGCGCATCGTCGTTGTCAAGCAGCAGGCGGTTCAGTTCAAGCACGGTCTTGCGCGGCAGAATCATTTCCTGACGCGGCAGGTCGGTGTCGATCTCGACGCTGGCGTAGGCCAGACGGTGACCGTCGGTGGCCACGGCACGCAGCTCCTTGCCTTCGACCAACAACAAAAGACCGTTCAGGTAGTAACGCACATCCTGCGCTGCCATCGAGTACTGGGTCTTGCTGATCAGCTGGCGGAAAGCCTTCTGCGACATAGAAAACTGCTTGGTTTCGCCGTCATTGACCGTCATGCGCGGGAAATCGTCGGCCGGCAGGGTCTGCAGGCTGAACCGGCTCTTGCCGCCACGAACCAGCAGGCGCTTGTCTTCGAGAACCAGGCTGACTTCGGTGGTATCCGGCAGGGAACGCAGGATTTCCTGCAGCTTGCGGGCACCCACTGTCACCGCACCATCACCATCACCGCCAGCACCTTCGGTACTCGTCGTGATCTGGATTTCGATGTCGGTGGCTAGCAAGGTCAGGCGATCACCCTTCTTTTCCAGCAATACGTTGGACAGGATAGGCAGCGTGTGACGACGCTCGACAATTCCCGATACCGACTGCAGCGGGGCCAGAAGCGTGTCTCTTTGGGTTTTGATAAGAACCATAAATTAAATTCCTAAGTAGACTATATCGGGAACAATTCTGTGAATAACTGAAAAAATACGTTTAATTTCAGATGATTGAATCAAATTTTACGGTCTGCGCAAACGACTGAATTGCCTGTGGGTGAAATCCGGACAATTTTCCCACAAAGTGGGTAATTCCATATGATCCACAATTGACACACAGCTTTTCCACAGACTTATCGACAGCCTCATCCTTTCAACACCTGCAGCAACACATGCAGGTCGTGGTTGAGTTCATTTTCCTTGATGCGCAGGGCATCGATGGTCTTGACGGCATGAATGACCGTCGTGTGATCGCGACCGCCAAAGGCATCGCCGATTTCCGGAAAACTGTGTGAAGTCACTTCCCGGCAAAGCCACATGGCGACCTGACGCGGCCGGGCAATAGCGCGGGTACGCTTTTTCGAGAACAGCTCGGCAACCTTCATCTTGTAATAATCGGCAACGGTCTTCTGGATGTTGTCGATGCCGACATTTCGGGCCGAACCGATGACGTCCTTGAGCGCCTCCTTGGTCAGATCCAGCGCGATGGCACGACCATGGAAGGACGAGTAGGCCAGAACCTTTTTCAGGGCACCTTCGAGTTCGCGCACATTGGAACGCAAATGCTTGGCAATGAAGAATGGCACCTCGTCATCGAGATGGATGCCTTCCGCTTCTGCCTTCTTCTTCAGAATGGCAACGCGCATTTCCAGTTCCGGCGGCTCGATCTGGACAGTCAGGCCCCAGTCGAAGCGGGTGACCAGACGATCATCCAACCCGTTGATATCTTTCGGATAGGTATCGCAGGTGATGATTATCTGCTTGCGCGCTTCAATCAGCGCATTGAACAGGAAGAAAAACTCTTCCTGCGAACGGTTTTTGCCGTTGAAGAACTGGACATCATCGAGCAACAGCACATCGAGTGAACGATAGGTGCGCTTGAAACTGTCGAAGGATTTTTGCTGATAGGCGCGCACCACGTCCGAGTAGTAATCCTCGGCATGAACGTAACGAACAATTTTTTCCGGGTTTTCAGCGACGATGGCGTTACCGATAGCGTGAATCAGGTGGGTCTTGCCGAGGCCGGCACCGCCGTAGATGAACAGCGGGTTGTAGGCGCCACCAGGGTTGTTGGCCACCTGGACGGCCGCCGCACGTGCCAGGTCATTCGCCTTGCCGACCACCAGATTGTCGAAGGTGAAGGACTGAAACAGCCGGGATTTTTCGTAATTGCCGCTCTTGGTGCGCGGTTTTTCCGGCGCCGGGGCCTTCTTTTCACCGCTAGCTGCTGTTTTGGTGACTGGTTTTTCACCCACCTCGCCGCCGGTTTCAACCCGGCTGGCTGTTTTTCCACTGCCAATGACCAGCGCGATGCTGACCGGGCCGGAGAAAAAGCTGCGGCTGTATTCTTCAATCCGGGTCAGGTAGCGGTCACGGACCCACTTCAAGATGAAAGTGTTCGGTGCGATAAGGCGCAAGCCGTCGTCCAGAGCCGTGGTTTCGCCTTCGAGCCGCAAGGGCCTGATCCAGGTGTTGAATTGCTGCGCGGGCAATTCCTGCTCGAAGCGCTGCAAACAGGATTCCCAGAAACCGGCCAT